>JALWNK010000059.1 GCA_026995935.1 Deltaproteobacteria bacterium | reverse complement strand
TGTCTGCCTCTGCCCTGGTCTTTATTACATGGGGAGTAAGAATAAATATGAGCTCCTTTTTCTCTTTCTTTGTTCCCTTTGATCCAAATACATAGCCAAGTATGGGGATATCCTTGAGTATGGGGATCCCAGAGTGTGTAACCGTGTACTGAGTGCTCATGAGACCGCCCATGAGTATGTGCTGACCGTCTCTTGCTATTATGTAGGTGGTTGCCTTTCTGTTGGTAATCCTGGGCGATGTAATCCCGGCAGTGGCTTGGTCGTTGACCTTGCTCACCTCCTGGGTCACCTCCATCCGAACAAGGCCGCTGTCGTTGATATAGGGCTTTACCTGAAGGATGATTCCTGTCTTTCTGTACTGGACGCCCTGGGTCTTTACACCTCCTGATGAGATGGTGGACTCTGAAAGGGTGGGCACGTCCTCGCCGATTTCGATCCTAGCCTCCTGGTTGTCTGCCGCAAGTATGTTCGGGGCGGAAAGTATGTCAACATCCGTATTTTCTGCAAGAAGGTTAATAAGGGCCCTGAGACTACCATCTCCGTCGTAAAGTGCGTAGGTGAAACCGGGGAAACCCTTTCCCAAACCGGTATCCTGAGCAAGGGCCTTTCCTGCATCCAGCATCATGTTGGCGTTGTATGGGGAGCCGCCTATGTTTATACCCTTGTTCTCAATGAACCACTCCACCCCATATTTTACATCATTTGTGAGGGAAACCTCTGCAATCAGCACCTCTATAAGGACCTGACGCGGAATTATGTCAAGCTTCGTGAGCACCTCGCGTATTATGGCATAGTCCTTTGGACGGGCCTTAAAGATAAGGGAATTGTTGGTCTCGTCCGCAATGATCTTCACCTCGCCTGAAAGCTCACCTGCTGCACCAACAAGCTTGGTCTTCTTTGTCTCCTTGGCCCTCTTCACAATGACCTTTTTCTTGGACTTGGAAGAGGACTTCTCTCCGTAAAGCTCGTTGAGGATGTCTGCAAGCTGCTTGGCCTGGCCGTTTTGCACAAAGTAGACGTAGACCTTGCTTCCCCTGTCGAGCTGCCCTTGGTCCAGTTCCTTTACCCAGTGGGCCACCTGTTCAAGCACATTCTTCCATCTAGTCACCACAAGGAGGGCATTGAGGGTCTTGAGGGGTATGATCTTAAGGCCGCTTGTATCTATTCCAGGCCGCTTGTAGAGCACGTTTGCTGAAAAAATGTTCTGGAGGTCCTTGGAAATGTCCTCAATGTCGGCATTTTCTAAGGTAAAGAGCCGCCAGTAAACGTTCTTGAATATGTTTTCATCCAGGATGGACAGTATCTTTGAAACCTTGAGCACGTTTTCAGCCGTATCCGACAGGATGATGCTGTTGCTGCTTGGAACAGGAATCACCACGGCACCTGGACTTACAAGGTTTCTAAGGTTTGAGGCCGCATGGGATGCAGAAAGATACTGAAGCTGTATGACCCGAATGACGTCTCCCGGCCTCTTTGATCTCTTCTTAGTGGTGACAACGACTCCCATTTTGGGGCTGTTTGCCTTTCTAACCACCTTATACAACCCGTGCCCCCCGGGAACCAGGGCCAGCCCCTGCATCTGAAGAACGGAATTTACCAGATCAAGGAGTTCCTTCTTGGTGTAGTTGCCCCTGATGTGTACGGAGATGGTACCCCTGATGGTTGGTTCCACAACAAAATTCAGACCTAGGATCTGCCCAAGGATCTGGTCCAGCACCGGATAGATGTCCATGTTGTCCAGGGATATCTCAATCTTTCTTCTCTCCCCGGGCTTGGCCCCGTCATAGGGCGAACGGTATTCCAGAACGGGCTCTTTTATCTCTTTTTTCTTTTTATCCTGGGCAAGGGTTACGCCCGTAAGAGCCAAAAAGATAAAAAGGAAACTCAATCCCAGTGATAACGTCTTGGATATCCTTCTCATAACTTTGCCTTATCCCCCAGAAAAAGCCCTTCTATTTCCATGTTTATCCTAAGCTCTGACTTTTTGCCCCTGATTGTTGAAAAATTTACGTTGTTTATGCGCTGAAATCTCTTTTCACCATCCAGCGCCTCAAGTAGATCAAGAAACTGGGAAAGATTGCTCTTCAGATTGAAAATGGAAACCGCCAGCCTGTAGTCCCGCCATCGCCTCGGGCTTCCACTTCTGTAAACCAGCACCTCAACACCTGCCTTCTTGGCCTTCTGCAAAAAGGAGTTCTGCATGTTTGTGGCCACAAGCTGCAGGGAATCCCCGGGAATCAGCCTCTTTTTCAGGTTTTCAAACCTCCTCTTTTCTTTGGCAAACTCCTTGTCGATGTTACTGAGCTTCTTGATCCTTCTCTCAAGCCTCTGAATCCTGAGCTCCTGGCTCTCCAGAGACTCCTGCCTGGAACTTATCCTTGAATCAATGGGGCTGAGCACAAGAGCGTACCATAGTATCAAGGCTATGACTATGACGCCATAACGCACCAGTGCCGACTGGTTCTTTCCTCCCATGAGGCTTCCCTTCATCATCTCCTCCCGGCCCCTTGCTTTATAAAGGTCCTAAGCCTCAGTTCCACGGTATAGCGCTCCCGGCCCTGCCTGTCCTTTGTGACAGGGGAGGCCAGCTTGACACTGGAAAAGAGCCTGCTCCTTCTCCATGCCTCCATGGTCTTTACTGCAGAGCCCCCCTCTGCGGAAACCTTCAATACATTGCCCCTCAATGTAAAGTACCTTATCCACGCATCCATTGGGGTCTTCTCGGCAAGCTCCTTGAGTATGTCCAGAAGGGGGGGACGCTCATTAAGAAAGTCCAGCATGTCCTGTTCAATGGACTTAAGCCCCTGGAGCTTCTCCATCTTTGCCTTAAGGGGAGCAAACCGTTCTTCAAGTGCCTTTATGGTGGATACATTCTTATTGTACTGCCTGGATACCTCCATCAAGTGAAAAAACCTGTTACCGGTAAAAAGCACTAGGAGCACAAAGAGCCCCACAAGAGCAAGCTGCAATGTGTTGATCCTGAGATAAAGGGGTTTCTTCCTCGGCTTTTCCTGAAAGGCGACCTGTGGAAAGGAAGAGGTTCCAAGGGCCGCTGCCAAAAGCCCAGGGGTGATGTTACCACCCTGGCAAAGTGGTCTTATTCCAGCATCTGAACATGGATCCCCGGTGGATACATCTGTGACGCCTTCTACTTCTGCCTCCCCCAGGAGCCAAAGCGGGCCTGAGTTTCGTAAATCGTGGCCGGTGCGCGCTGCCACATCCTCAAGGCCAGGACCATTACCTTTGATGGGGTGACAGCCCTGCCAAATCCCTCTTCCGTGGAGATTGAGTATCTTATCACCGTCTTCCTTGTGAATACTAAGGCAGGGAAAGGAGATAGAGCTCCCCTTCCGCAAAATCAGGTCTGCACCCAGGCTGCAAGGGCTTATGCAGAAAAGGCTCTTTCTGTGGCCCGTCCTTTCCACCTGCTCCACTATGGAGTCAATGAAATTGCGCCTGGCATAGGCAATCAGAACCCTGGTCTTCCCGCCTCTTTCATAGGCAGTACAGTCAAAGTAGATGTCCTCAGGGGGCAGGTGTGTGTATGTTCCAATGGAAAGGCGCACTGCACCCTCTGCCTCTTCAAGGCTCAGGCCCTTGAATTTCAGGTCGCGAAGAAAGTATCTGCTTCTTGGAAGGGCTATGCAGAGGCGCCGTCCCCTTTTGGGCTTAAGCCTGCCAAGGAGGCTGCCAAGCCTCTCTATGGAATTTCTGCCGCTGATTTCACCGAAAATGGACCCTTCCTGCCTCACCCACCTGTTTATTTCCCTTTTCAAAAAGGCGTAGCTTAACTGCTGCTCACCAAGGAAGATGCCTACCGTTTCGCCAAGCAATAGTATTCCCCTTACTGAAATCGCGGTACCTGTTGCCAGTGGACAAGACTGAAACCCGCCTTGGCCCCTGCGCCCGTTCTGAAAAAGACCTGGTAGCAGGACTGATATGCACAGGTCTTGAACCTCAGGGTCCCAAGCCCCTGGCCATCTTTAAAATATTCTTTTTCCATTATGTCAACGAGTGGTTCAGGGCTTACGTCCTCCACCATCTTGTCGCTTCCGTTATACACGGAAAGAAGGTCTTGCAGTCCACCCTCCCACGAATGCCCCTGCTCCTTTTTATCCGAGGAGCCATATTCAAGGGGCCCCCAGAAAATTTCAGGCTCCACCCCTTTTACAAGCAAGAGCTGTTCCAGCAGGATGAACTTACCATTTGCCGGTTCATAGGGCGGCTCAAGGGAAAGATAGTAGTCCTTTTCGGCCCCATCCATCCTTTCATCATCGTCGTTGTCCCGCCAATCCAGTATGGCATCGGCAATCTGGCGACCCTTGGTCTTTCCAAGAAAAGAGGTAAAAAACTCAACAATTTCATCCTCTTGGGCCTTGTTGATATCAAGCTTTCCCCGTTCATCCTCAATGGAAAAGGACATTTCCTCCCCGCCAATATCTATCTTGTACGTTGAGCCGTCAGGGACAATGAATTTTTCCTTTTCATCCACCTCCTTTTCCTCTCCGAGGGGCCTTATGTGCGGGGCAACCAGGTTGAGACAGGACTCTATGGCAAGCCTTGCCCTTAAAAGGTTCCAGTTGGTAAAGCTGAGATTCCTTCTAAGTGTGGTCTCAAGGGTGAAATACCCGCCAAGCATGGACAGAAGGGCAACGATCCAAAGCACCATGATGAGCACTGCCCCCTTCTGTTCATCCCCTTGTTTACTACAGGGAAAAACCTTCATAACCTTCATAATCTTCATTATATGGCGCCCACTGGGAGGATGGTCCACCGTCTGGCCGAATCGTCCCTTTGACCCTTTTTACCAAAATCCACGCTTATTGCCACATCCACAGGAAGGGCCCGTCTTTTCCTGAATTCCTCAGGCCATTTTCCTGGCTCCTCTTCCCCCCGGGATGAAACGTGCCTGTATGAGAAATAGAGCCCCTTTACCCCCTTTAAAGAGGCGACCAGCCACCCCTTCCTGTTTAACTCCTCCTTTGAAAGGTCATAAAACCTGTCGGGCAGGTCCTTTCTGGCCTCCTGCCTTTTCATGAGCGGCCTTTGGGCATAGTAGAGCCTGTCTTCAGACTCGTTCAACCAGTAAACCACCTTCCATATCCCCCCTTTTCCAACGCCCTGGGGACCGTAGGTGGTGACAAAGCTGATCTTATCTTCTTCTCCTTCAAAAAAGAAAAAGCCGGAAAGCCCACCTCTTCCCGGAGCAACCACTGCCTCAAGCTGCCTGAAGAGAAGGCCCTCAAGGGCAGATTCGGGAAAAAAGGAGGCGTTAAAGTTCCTGGCCCTTGTATACGCATTAATGCCTGAGCGCAGGGCCATGGAGAGCACCACCACCAAAACGGCAATGAGGGTAATTGAGACAAGGACCTCAAGCAGCGTAAAACCCCTTGCCCCCCTCACGACCCCTCCACCTCCTTGGAAGGGACCCAGAGGGTGAGGCTGAAACTCCTCTTCTTGTCAGGCGGAATGATTTTAAGAATAATGGCAGTGAGCTCGTCACTTTCCACCTCCCTTGTTTCCCCTTCCGGTGTGGTAATCCTTGCAGAGACAGGGGCGGATTCTACAACGTAGGACCAGCCAGGGTTGGCCTCCACCTGACCGCTTTCCGATGATGGATACTTCTTAAGGGATTTCCAGGTGTCAAGGAGCCTTACGGCAATCTGGTAGGCCGTCTTGACCTGGCTTCCCCTGAAGGCCTGCGAGTGGCCCTGGGCGAATATGGCCATGCAAACGCCTATGGCAATGCCGGTTATGGCCGTTGCCACGAGCACCTCCATGAGGGTAAACCCCCTGTTTGCGCCTACGAGCCTGGATGCCCTTTCACTGGTTGGTGATTTCATGCTGGATGCTCGCCCAGATCATGCCTATCTCAAATGCATCTTTTCTGCCGCTGTCCCAGGTAAGATCGATACTCCCACCACTTGAACTGCCGTCTGGATAGAAGGTTATGCCAAAAAGGCCGTCCTTGAGCTCCAATATACCCTCTGCAGAAACCTCTATGGCCTTTGGAATATCCGAAAGCCCTTTTCTGCCCTTGATGCCAAACCTGCGCTCCTTGCCGTCAATGACAAAGTTTACGGCCCTGCCGGTCCCTATTGCGACATTTCTTGCCCGCTTCATTGCGGCCCTGAAGTCCTCTACGAATCTCCTTTCCCTGGACTTAAAGAGGCCGCTTGAAACAGACACTGCCACAACAGAACTCAAAAGGCCAATGAGGATCAGGACTATCATCAGCTCCACAAGGGTGAAGCCTGATGAAAAATCCCTGCTTTTAAAAGGTGACATCGTTTATTCCAAAGATGGCCATGAGCATGGAGAATATGATGCCGCCAATGATGATACCCATGACCACGATTGTTATGGGCTCAAGCATGGACAAAAAGAGCTTTGTGTCCGACTGGACCTGTTCGTCAAAGTCGTCTGCAACCTTTAAAAGCATCCTTGAAAGTCCGCCTGTCTCCTCTCCAACTGATACAAGGTGAATCATGAGGGGCGGAAAGACCCTGGATTTCTTCATAAGCAGGCTGAGGCTCTTTCCCTGGCGTATGCCTGCGTAAAGCTCCCTGACCGCATCCCTGATTACGGTATTTCCAACCACCTCGCCTGAAAGGCTTATGCCTTTGAGTATGGGCACCCCGCTTTCAAGAAGGGTCCCAAGGGTGCGAGCAAACCTGCCAAGCTCTATCCGCCTTACAAAGGGGCCCACAAGGGGCATGTTCAGCTTGAAATTGTCCCACCATCTCCTGCCCTCTGGCCGTTTTATGTAAATGCGAAAGGAGAGGGCAAGGCCTGCGACAATCAGGAAAAGAAGCCACCACCACGTCCTAAGGAAGAGGCTTGCGCCCAGGATGAAGCTTGTCATGGCGGGCATGGGCTGGTTTATGTCCTGGAATATCTGGCCAAACTTCGGGACAACAAAGGTCACCAGGATGAATACGGAAACAAGGCCCACAAAGGCGAGGATTGTCGGGTAGATGGAGGAGGAGATGATGAACTTTCTTATCTGGCGGGACCTTTCCAGAAAATCCCCAAGCCTTCTAAGGACCTGGGGGAGCACGCCTCCAAGCTCGCCAACCTTGACCATGTTTATGTAAAGGCTGTCAAATACGTCCTTATGCTGGGAAAGGGCCTCTGAAAGGGTCTTGCCACCGTGGATAGCGTCCTTTATCTCCTTCACAAGCCCCCTGACCTCCTCCTTTTCCGTGGCGTCAGAAAGTATAAGGAGACTTCGTTCAAGGGGTACGCCTGCCTCCAGAAGATCTGCAAGCTCCCCGGTAAAGTAGAGAACATCATCCAGGGATACCCTTTTCTTACCAAACTCGAGTATTGCCTGAAAGGTATGGAGGCGCTTTACCTGGATGGGCTGTAGGCCCTTTGAGATGAGCCCGGAGACCACCTCCTCCTGGGACGCTGCCTCCTGGGTTCCGGAAACCCTCTTGCCCTTTGAATCTATGGCCTCAAATGCAAATTCAGCCATTTAGTTGGTGACTCGCAGCACCTCTTCCAAGGTAGTCTCGCCCCGGTGCACCTTCTCAAGACCGTCCTGCCTGAGGGTTCTCATGCCGTACTCCTGGGCCTTCCTGGATATGGCGCTGGAATTTTCTCCGTTCAGGATGAGTGCAGGAATCCCCTCCTTTACCTCAAGAAGCTCATAAATCCCTGTCCTTCCGGAATAACCCGTGTTTGCACACGATGGGCATCCGGTACCCTTCCAGCTTTTTAAAGGCACTTCATCGGTTCCAACCCCAAGGGCGCTTGCCGTTTCTGAAACCGCCTCCTGGGGAATATGGTACTCTGTCTTGCAGTGGGGACATATCTTTCTTACAAGGCGCTGTGCCATTATTGCAAGCAGGCACGAGGAGATGAGATAGGGCTCTATGCCCATCTCCTGCAGCCTCGTTATGGCGCTTGCTGCATCGTTTGTGTGGAGGGTGGAAAAAACCAGGTGGCCGGTAAGTGCAGATTGCACTGCAATTTCTGCAGTTTCTGCATCTCTTATCTCTCCAATGAGGATAACATCCGGGTCCTGCCTGAGGATTGTCCTGAGTGCCGAGGCGAAGGTCAGGCCGATGCTGGACTTCACCTGAATCTGGTTTATGCCCTCAAGCTGGTATTCTACAGGGTCCTCCACAGTCACTATCTTCTTGTCCGGGGAGTTTATCCTGTTCATGACGCTGTATAGGGTGGTTGTCTTTCCGCTTCCGGTTGGGCCTGTCACCAGGATCATCCCATAGGGCTTTCTTATGAGCCTGTCAAACCTGGTGAGAATGTCCTGGGCTATCCCCAGGGACTCGAGCTCAAGCTTCACCTCGTCGCGGTTAAGTAGCCTGAGCACTATGCTTTCGCCAAAGATGGTTGGAAGGGATGAGACCCTGATGTCGATCTCGCGCCTGCCATCCTTCACCTTTATCCTCCCATCCTGGGGAAGCCTCATCTCTGCAATGTTCATCTTTGCCATGAGCTTAAGGCGCGAGGTAATGGCAGGCTGGAGCTTCTTTGACACCGTTTCCACGTCGTGAAGCACGCCGTCTATCCGGTAGCGGATCTTGAGCTGCTCCCTGAATGGCTCAAAGTGGATGTCAGAGGCCTTTATCTCAAGGGCCTGGTTTATTACGTGATTGACCAGTCGCACCACAGGGGCCTCTGAGGCAAGGTCCCTGAGCTGCTCAGGGTCATCCCACAGGCCGTCTGCAATGGAAGACTCCTCGTCTTCGTCTTCCGCCTCCATGTCGGAGTCCGCCTCGTACCAGCGGTAGATGGCTGAAAGGATGTCCTCCTCATCTGCAAGAACCGGCTCGACCCTGCGCTGATAAATGTCCTCCAAAAGCTCGATGAGATAGGCATCAAGGGGATCGGCCATGGCCACAACCACCGCGTCATCCTTCACATCTATTGGAAGGACCTTCCACTGCTGCATCTGCTGGGCATTGAGCCCGTTCACCATGGGTGGTTTTTCAGGAAAATCCTTGGCCTCCACCCTGGTGGTAGCCTCTAGGATACGACTGGCAACGCTTTCCTGCGAAGAAGAATCTTCCTGAGAGGCATCTTCCGCCCCTGGGCCATTTGCTCCGGGAGCCACCCCCTTAAAAAGGTGAGAAAGCCTGCTTGTTATCTGCTCAAGTGGCATAGAGCTATTTCCAGCTTACAATATCTGCATCTTCACCTTCACCGCCCTCCTGGCCGTCACGGCCGTAGCTGTAAAGGTCGTAATCACCATGTTCACCAGGTGAACGGTAAACGTAATCCCTGCCCCAAGGATCCTTTGGAACAGGCTTTGGCAGATAGGGCCCTGCCCAGTTGGGAAGCCCTTCTGGTTTTTTTCTAAGGGCCTCAAGACCCTCGTCTGTGGTTGGATAGCGCCCATTATCCAGCCGAAACTCATCAAGGGCCTGGCCAAGGAGCTCTATCTGGGCCTTTGCAGTCTTCTGACGGCTTGAGCCAAGCTTTCCAAAGAATTTTGGCGCAACAAGAGAGGCCAGAAGGCCTATGATTATAACCACTACGAGAAGCTCTATAAGGGTAAAACCCGACTCTGAATTTTCTCTTTTCTTTTTCATGGTTGAGTTGGTAAAGAGAGACAAATCAAATCCTCCAAAAAACGTTTTTTTATTTCAACAGGTTAATTTAACACATTTTTGAATCAACTTCACGATATTAGTAACGTCTGGGCTAAACCGTTGGCAACACAACAGAGCGGCCAAGCGCGAAAATCCCTCCAGGCTTTTTGTAAGGCACAGCATTACCGGGTCCGTCAGGCGGTTTGCGCTCGGCTTAAGCCCGTTGTCCGGCGGACAGGCCCATAGGACCTCCATTAACAATTCCTCGTCTCCTTTCCTGACTTTAACACTGGTTCTATCCTGGAAAGCTCCTCTTTCATCTCCTGTTCAGCCTGCCATAAATCATAGTTCTGTTGCATACGAAGCCATAAGCCAGGGCCGTTTCCAGCAAATTTTCCTATCCTTAACGCCATCCTGGGAGTAATCGGATGGGTGCAGGCCAATATGCGGTGTAACTGTTGGCGAGAGATACCAAGCCTTTTCGCTGCTTCAGTTACAGATATACCCAGGCTTGGAAGCACGTCTTCTCGAAGTATCTCTCCAGGATGGATCGGTGCCCTTTTTAAAGGACGTTTTACAACATATTCTCCCATGATTACACCTTAGTGATATTGCTCCAAATTGACCCTTAGAGCATGGTTCTTCTTCCATTCGAAGGTAATGCACCAGGGACCGTTGACATGAATAGCGTAACGCTTGGGGATTCCCTTCAGGCCATGAAAATTGAAACCCGGAATGTTCAACTCCGCAAGACTCTCAGCCTGATCCAGAGCCTCAAGCCTTCGCAATATGCGCCTTTGCAAATCTGGTCTGATTTTCGCTGAACGACCTTTTTCAAACAATTCAGCTAACCCCTTGTGCTTGAAGCTTTTGATCATGGCTTTAGCGTATCATAACATGATACACTGTCAATCGATTTGTTACAGGGTGACGAAAGCCCGTTCCCTTTTAAGGCCGAAGGATAGGCTATCTGGCCACCAAAAAGGCCTCAGGGAATCCTGCATCCTCAATCCTTTTCTCAAAGTTCTTGGCAAGCCTGTAGTCATTTGGGGCATCTATACGCACCTTGTAGTAGTCCTGGCCGTTGGTGTGGCCCCTTACAACGTTAACGCCCCTGTATATGCGGCTAAGCCTGTTTCTCAGCCTGAAGGCGTTCTCCTTTGATACAAAGGCGCCCACCTGTACGTAAAAGTCGCCGTGCATGAAGTCAGGCGTCTTCTTGAAGGTGACAGTATTGCCTTTGATGCTTCCCACCTCCCCAAGGGCCACAAGCCTTACCCTTGCGGTTCCAGGCCCCACCACCCCTAGTTTTTTGGCTGCAGCATAGCTAAGGTCAATGACCCTGTTTCTCACAAATGGCCCTCGGTCGTTGATCCTTACCACCACGCTCCTGTGGTTATCAAGGTTCTCCACCCGAACATAGGTGTTCATGGGAAGTATCTTGTGGGCCGCTGTCATGCTGTACATGTTGTATCTTTCGCCGTTGGCCGTGCGCCTTCCATGGAAATTGGGCCCGTACCATGAGGCATAACCAGTTTCCACAAAGCCCCTGGACGAAGGAAGGGGATAGTAGGTCTTTCCGTTTACCCTGTATGGCTTGTAGGTACCACGGGCGTATTTTCCCCGCACAACTGGCCTTTTGGGGCCGCATCCTCCAAGCTGAAGGATAAAAAACAGCAGGAAAAGGACCAAGAAAAAGGCCCGCGCACCCGAGACAGAGACCGGGTATATCTCCCCTTTTTTCTTAAGGCACAAGCTGCTGCCTACTGAAATCTTTTTCATCTCACAAGGTTCTTTCTTCCAAGTTCCAGAATATGTTATTACTCTTCTAAGAACCCTTTCGGGAAAAATTACAGGTTTCAAAAGCCAAAAGCAATCATCATGCCTGAAAATATCTATCTTGACTACAACGCCACAACCCCTGTGCTGAAAGAGGTGCGCCAGGAGATCCAAAGAATACTCAAAAACTTCTGGGGAAACCCGAGCAGCAGCCACGCCTTGGGCCAGGCTGCAAAAAGTGAGCTTGAAAAGGCAAGAAAACGCATTGCTGGTTTTATAAACTGTGAACCTTGCGAGATCGTCTTTACAAGCGGAGGCACAGAGTCCAACAACATGGCCATAACAGGTGCAGCCCTCAGACATTCCAGCAAGGGCAAACACCTCATAACAACCCGCATAGAGCATCCATCCGTCTTGAACCCCTTTGTTCACCTAATGGAACAGGGCTTTGAGGTGGACTTTGTAGGTCTAGGCAGGGACGGCATTGTTGAGCCCAAAAAACTTGAGACCTTCATAAGGCCAGACACCATCTTCTGCTCGGTGATGCTTGCAAACAATGAGACAGGGGCCATTCAGCCTGTCCAGGAAATAGGCAGAATCTGCAAGCGGCACAATATCATTTTCCACACGGATGCTGCACAGGCAGTTGGAAAGATTCCCGTTGACGTAAAGGCCCTTGGTGTTGATCTTCTTACCGTTGCCGGCCACAAGCTCTATGCCCCAAAAGGAATAGGTGCCCTTTATGTGAGGAAGGGGATTGAGCTTGAGAACATCCTCTTTGGCGCAGGCCAAGAATTCGGCCTTAGACCAGGGACAGAGCCTGTGCCAGGCGCGTGCGCACTTGGAAAGGCGTGTCAGATGCTTGAAGAAGGGCTTCAAGAAGAGGTCAAAAGGCAGGGGGCGCTCAGGGAGCTTCTTTTTGAACTATTAAAAGGGGATATTCCTGATCTTGTAAGGTTTGTGCCAGGTGAGATGTGCCTTCCAAACACCCTTTCAGTCTCCTTTCCGGGTATCTCTGGCGCAAGGCTCCTTGAAGAGGTTCCAAGTATCCTGGCATCAACAGGTGCTGCCTGCCACGACCGGAGTGTGACCGTCTCACACGTACTTTCTGCCATGGGAGTTGAAAGGGAAACGGCCCTTGGCATGGTAAGATTCAGCCTTGGGATATTTACCACGGAAACAGAGATCAAAGAGGCGGCAGGCCAGATGGTCCAGGCTGCAAAAAGGCTCGTTAGGGGTGGGCAAGGTTGAATTTCATTGATTTAAAAAGACAGTACCAGGCCTACCGGAAGGAGATTGATCAGGCCGTCTCGAGGGTCATGGATTCCACGCGCTTCATCCTTGGCCAGGAGGTGGAGGACCTTGAAAGGGAGCTTTCAAGCTTTACAGGCGCACCCTTTGCCGTGGGAGTAAGCTCCGGAACAAACGGCCTTCTTCTTTCCCTCATGGCCCTTGGCGCAGAAAAGGACACGGTGATCATCACTACGCCCTTCAGCTTTTTTGCAACCGCAGAGGCCATAATGCTTCTTGGGGCAGAGCCTGCCTTTTGCGACATAGAAAGGGAGAGCTTCAATCTGGACCCGCACCTTCTTGAAGACAGGATTGACGAACTAGAAGGCCTTGGGAAAAAGGTCATAGGGGTGATAGCCGTTAGCCTTTACGGCCAGTGCGCAGACATGGACGCCATAAACCGCATCTCAAAAAGGCGGGGCCTTTTCGTCATTGAAGATGCCTGCCAGTCCCTTGGGGCAAGCTACAAGGGCAGGATGTCCGGGAACCTGAGCCTCCTTTCTGTCACCTCCTTTTTCCCGTCAAAACCCCTTGGCTGCTTTGGAGACGGCGGCATGGTCTTTAGCCAGGATGAAGGCCTTTTTGAAAGGATAAAGGCCATGAGGGTACATGGAGACACAGGAAGATATGACCACAGGTACCTTGGGCTGAACGCAAGGCTTGACGCCATTCAGGCCGCGGTATTAAGGGCCAAGCTTCGCCACTTTGAAAAGGAGATCGCGCTTCGCCAGGAGGCTGCAGACAGGTACATGGACCTTCTTTCCCCCTTGGAAAGAAAGGGAATGATAGGGCTTCCCCACATAAAAAAGGGATGCAGGTCAGTATTTGCCCAGTTTACCATAAGGATACTTGAAAAGGACAGGGACCAGGTGGCAAGGGCCCTTTTAGAACTTGGCATACCAACTGCCATACACTATCCAAGGCCCCTTCCCCTTCTTGAGCCCCTTAAAAGATATGGCTTCAAAAAGGGCGAGTTTCCAGTGGCCGAGGAGGCGGCCCGTCAGGTGCTCAGCCTTCCCATGCACGCATTCATTGAGGAAAGGGAGCAGGAAGAGGTTGCAAGGGCCCTTTTCAAGGTCCTTGACAGATAGATTACAAAAAGGACAAAGGAGTAGGACAGATGCTTGAAAGATATTCCAGGGATCGGATGAAAGAGATCTGGAGCGAGGAAAACAAGTACAGGACATGGCTCAAGGTGGAGATCCTTGCAGCAGAGGCATGGGCGGAGCTCGGGGTCATTCCCAAGGAGGCAGCAGAGGAGATACGGGCAAAGGCCGACTTTGACGAAAAGCGCATCCTTGAGATTGAAAAGGAGACAAGGCACGACGTGATCGCCTTTCTCACGAATGTGGCCGAGTATGTGGGGCCTGCTGCAAGGTACCTTCACTGGGGGCTCACATCTTCCGACATGCTGGATACGGCCATGGCCCTTCGAATGAAAGAGGCCATGGATATCATCATCGAGGACGTGGAGGAGTGTCTTGAGACCATCAAGAGGCGTGCCCTTGAACACAAGAACACCGTGATGATAGGCCGCTCCCACGGCATCCATGCAGAGCCCATCACCTTTGGCCTTAAACTTGCCATCTGGTACGATGAGATGAAGCGAAACCTCAAAAGACTCAAGGCTGCGAGGGAGACCATTTCAACGGGCAAGATATCAGGGGCCGTTGGCACCTTTGCCCACGTAGATCCGAGGGTGGAGGAGTACGTGTGCGAAAAACTCGGGCTCAAGCCTGCCCCTGTCTCGAACCAGATAGTCCAGAGGGACAGGTACGCAGAGGTGTTTACTGCACTTGCCATTTTGGCTGGCACTGTGGAAAAGATCGCTACGGAGATCCGCCACCTTCAGCGCACCGAGGTCCTTGAGGCAGAGGAATACTTCAGGAAGGGGCAAAAGGGCTCTTCCGCCATGCCCCACAAGAGAAACCCAATACTTTCTGAAAACCTCTGCGGGCTTGCACGAATGGTTCGGGCATACTGCGTTCCGGCCCTTGAAAACATGCCCTTATGGCATGAAAGGGACATCAGCCACTCCTCTGTGGAAAGGTTCATCTGCCCGGACGGCTTTATCACCGCAGACTTCATGCTTGCAAGGCTAAACGGGCTGCTTTCAAAGCTCGTTGTCTACCCTGAGAACATGAAGAAAAACCTCAACCTGCTAAAGGGCCTCATATTCTCCCAGCAGGTCCTTTTAAGGCTCACCCAGAAGGGGGTTAGCCGCGAGGACGCCTACAGGATCGTTCAAAGACGCGCCATGGAGGTATGGGAAGGAAAGGGGACCTTTAAGGAGCTGCTTTTGGAGGATAAGGAGCTTTCAAAATACCTTTCCAGGGAGGAGATAGAGGAGATATTCGACATAAACTACCATCTGAAGCACGTGGATACCATCTTCCACAGGGTCTTTGGCGAGTAGGGGGAAGAAATGGACGAAAGGCAAAGGCTGAAGGAGATCCTCCTTGAAAAATCATACAGGGAAGGGACCTTTACCCTCACCTCTGGGAAAAAGAGCGACTTCTACATAGACTGCAAGCAGACCACCCTTTCCGCAGAGGGGGCATACCTTTGCGGAAAGCTCCTCTTCGGGCTCATTCGCAAGGAGCCGGACCTGAGAGCAGTGGGCGGCATGACCCTCGGAGCAGACCCGCTGGTTACCGCCGTTTCCGTGGTAAGCTTCCTTGAAGGGGCCCCTATTCCCGCCTTCATAATAAGAAAGGAGCCAAAGGGTCACGGGACAGGATCGTGGATCGAGGGGAAATCCAACATTCCTGCTGAAAGCTTCGTTGCCCTGGTGGAGGACGTGGTGACCACCGGTGGCACTCTCATAAAGGCCATTGAGAGGACCCAGCTCGAAGGCTACAAGGTGGGAGGGGTCTTTGCCCTCGTGGACAGGGAGGAGGGGGGAAGCGAACTCCTCTCCCAGCACGGCTTCAGGCTGGTTTCGCTCTTTACGAGGACGCAACTTCTGTCATAGGAGGCCGCATGCCAGAGTACAGGCAAAGCCCAGGTTATGAATACCTTCAGCTTTCAAAACATACCAGGCAGGAGCTTTTTGAAAGAAAAAGGGAACAGATAGCCCCTGCCGAGCCCTTCAAGCAGTACCAGGGGGTGGAAATCTTCGAGCTTCCTGCCCCTTCCCCTGAGGACTTTTCCCTCTGGAGCGCCCTTGAAAAAAGACGCTCGGTTCGAAAGTACCAGGAAGGCGCCCTTGACCTTAAGGACCTCTCCGCCCTTCTGTGGGCAGGCCAGGGAATCACCGCAAGGCTTGGAAACTATCTCCTTCGAACCGCACCAAGTGCCGGAGCCCTCTATCCCGTGGAGACCTACATCTGCGTAAACCACGTTAAAGGGCTTCCCCAGGGCCTTTTTCATTACAACGTTCCCTTCTCGCACCTCGCCCTCCTCTCAAAGGGCGAATACGGAAGGGAGCTTGGGGAGCGGGCAATGGGCCAGCCCATGTGCTGGCGTGCCCAGGTGGTCTTCATCTGGTCGGCAATACCTAGAAGGACCATGGCAAAGTATGGCTCAAGGGGCATAAGGTACATCTTCATGGACGTGGCCCACATCTGCCAGAACGTCCTTCTTGCAGCCGAAGCGCTCGGGCTTGGTGCCTGCCCCATAGGCGCCTTTTTCGATGACGAGGTAAATGGCCTTCTAGGTCTTGACGGTCAGGAAGAAAGCGTCATCTACATGGCAAGCGTGGGAATCCCGAGATAAAACAAACATTACCATGGCGGAAGGTCACAGGCAGAGGCTAAGGGACAGGTTTCTGAAATATGGCCTTGATTCCTTTACCGATGAAGAGATCGTGGAACTCCTCCTTGCCCTTGGCACACCGAGAAGGGACTGCAAGCTCCCTGCAAGACAGGCGTGCAAACAGTTTGGCTCCCTTGCCAGGGTCCTTGAGGCTGAGCCTGAAGAACTTAAAAAGATAAAGGGAATAGGCCCAAACAACCTCTTTGCCCTGAAGTTCATCCACCAGGTAGCGCGCCGCTTCCTGAGGCAGCAGCTCAAGGAAAAGCAAAAGGTAAGCTGCGCAAGGGATGTTGTGGACTACCTGTGTCACTGGCTCTCTTTCAGGGACAGGGAGTACTTTGCAGCAATCTATCTAGACGTAAAAAACGGCGTAATTGACATCGAGAAGCTCTTTAGCGGTACTGCCGACTCCTCAGCAGTCTATCCAAGGGAGGTGCTGAGACAGGCCCTTTTAAGAAACGCAAGCGGCCTGATCCTGGTGCACAACCACCCCTCTGGATCAACAGAGCCGTCAAGGGCCGATGAAGAGCTGACGCGCTCCTTCATAAGGGCCTGCTCCCTGCTGGGCCTAAGGCTCCTTGATCACATAATCGTGGCCGGCCCGTCAAACTACTTTAGTTTTGCCGAGTCCGGGCTCATTGAAAGGCTCAAGGGGGAAATTTCCTGAGTCATGCCGGAGAACGAAATCCCTTTTGAAAGACTAATATCCTTCATGGAGATGGCCCTGAATGAGGCCAAAAAGGCGCAAGGGCAGGGAGAAGTCCCGGTTGGGGCAGTGCTCGTCTCGGAAGATTGGGAGTTACTCTCAAAGGCCCACAACTGCCCCATCAGTGCCATGGACCCAACTGCCCATGCGGAAATAGACGTCTTGAGAAAGGCTGCGAAAAAGACAGGGAACTACCGTCTTACCGGCACCACCATGATTGTCACCCTTGAGCCATGCATCATGTGCGCAGGCGCCCTTGTTTGGGCCAGGGTCAAACGGGTGATCTTTGGTGCGCCTGATCCAAAATCCGGGGCCTTTGGCTCTGTTTTGGACATAAACGGTGTACCTGGTCTCAACCACCGGATAGAGGTGACAGGCGGAATAATGGAGAAGGAATGCGGAGATATTTTGAGGGATTTTTTCAGGAAAAGGCGCTAAAATATCCGGTACTTCTTACATCATTTCCCTCTTTTTTATAGAGAGTATGTAGCAGAAAAACGGCCCTCCAATGAGGGTTGTGATGACGCCCACGGGAAGCTCTTCTCCGCCAGGAAGGAGATTCTGTGCGGCAAGGTCTGAAAGGACCATGAGTAGGGCGCCAAGGATGGCAGAGCCCACTAGAAGTCGCCTGTGATTTGGCCCCTGGAGCATCCTTACAAGATGCGGAACCACAAGGCCAATGAACCCAATCACACCGCTAACCGCAACTGCCGCAGCGGTTGAAAGACACGCCACCACGAGAAGCGCCATCCTCGTCCTGGAAACGTCAACCCCGAGATGAAAGGCCTCGCTGTCTCCCAGGGTCATTATGTCAAGCTCCCTGGAAAAGCGCATGAAAACCACAAAGCCAATGAGGACGTAGGGTGCGGAAAAGGCAACGTGCACCCAGCCCCTTCCTGAAAAGCTCCCGAGCATCCAGAAGACAATGGCGGAAAGGCTCTCCTCGTCAAGGCTCTTTAAAAGGCTTATGAGCGCAGAAAGAAAGGTGCTTACCACTATGCCAGCAAGTATCATCTGGGCTGGCATGAGCATGCCGTCGGTCCTTGAAAGGCGGATCACCACAAAAAGGGCAAGAAGTGCCCCTGCCATGCAGACAACCGGAAGAAGGCCAAGGCCGCCGAGGCTCCAGCCCACACCCAGGCCGAATATCATGGCAACCGTTGCGCCAAAGGCTGCCCCTGTAGAAACACCCAGGGTGAAGGGGTCGGCAAGGGGATTTCTCAAAAGGGCCTGGAAGACGACGCCTGATGTTGAAAGGGAGATGCCCACAAAAGTGGCAAGCATGAGCCTTGAAAGGCGTATCTTCAGGATTATGGTTGTTGTAATGTCGCCTTGGGAAGGCTGCCCTCCAGATAAGACTTCAAGGAGATCGTGCAGGGTTACGGGGAAGCGCCCGAACCAGAGGCCCAGAAAGAGGGTCAAGAGATAGAGAACAAAAAGGCTGGCCCAGAAAATATAAATGCGTTTTACTTGGGCCATGTCAACCCTTTTCCCGATGAAAACAATGACCTTAACATAGGCATATCATAATAAAACATTTATGAAGATTGGAAACGTAAAGCTTAGCCGGGGCCTTTTGATGATGTTTCCCATGGGCTTTGCCTCAGGCCTTCCACTTGCCCTTTCAGGAGGAACGCTCCAGGCCTGGCTTACCACCGCAGGCGTTAACATCAAGACCATAGGGCTTTTTTCCATGGTGGCCATGCCTTACACCTTCAAATTCCTGTGGTCTCCTCTCATGGACGCCATACCCATTCCCATGCTTGGAAGAAGGCGCGGCTGGATATTTCTGTGCCAGGTGGCCTTGGCCCTTATCTGCGCCTTCATGGCATTCCTCAACCCGGTTTCAAAAACGGCTGCCCTTGCCCTCTTTGCCCTGCTCCTTGCCTTTTTCTCTGCCTCCCAGGACATCGTAGTGGATGCATACAGGACGGACATCCTGGAAGAAAGAGAACGGGGCCTAGGGGTTGGGCTTTCGGTTACAGGCTACCGGATAGCCATGCTCGTTTCAGGGGCCCTTGCCCTCATACTTTCTGACCACATAGGCTGGAAAAACACCTATCTTCTAATGGCTGCACTAATGGCCTCTGTGTCCATATTTACACTTTTTGCACCAGAACCCGTGGTTCCTGTAAAAAGGCCAAAAGATTTTTCCCAGGCGGTAGTTGCCCCTTTAAAGGACCTTTTTTCAAGAAGGGCCATCATTTCCATGCTGCTCCTCATTGTCCTTTACAAGCTTGGGGACGCCTTTGCCGGCACCCTTACAACGGCATTTCTCATTAGAGGAGCAGGCTTTACCCCCACGGCAGTCGGAACCATAAACAAGGGCCTGGGGCTTCTTGCCACTATTTTAGGGGCCATGACAGGAGGGGCCCTGATGACAAGAATGGGCCTTTTCAGATCCCTCATGTCCTTTGGCATACTCCAGGCCGTCTCGAACCTGGCCTTCATGGCCCTGGCTCTAGTTGGGAAAAGCTACGCGATGATGGTCTTTGCAGTGGGCCTTGAAAACATATGCGGGGGCATGGGTACCGCGGCCTTTGTCTCCCTGCTCATGGCCCTTTGCAACGTGCGTTTCAGCGCAACCCAGTATGCCATTCTTTCTGCCCTTGCCGCCATAGGCAGGGTCTTCGTTGGCCCGCCCTCTGGTTACCTTGTGGCAGAAATAGGCTGGGCCAGTTTCTTCTTTGTCACATTTCTAACCGCCCTTCCAGGGCTTTTCCTGCTATACAGACTGAGGGGAGAGATTGAGGGCCTCCACCACTAAAATTTTGTGTTCATTTCTTTTGCTCGCCCAAAAGAAACGAACCAAAGAAAACGGCGCCCCGTTGCCGCTTTATCCCTGCGCCGGAAGGCCTCCGGTCTTGGTCGCCCAAAGGGGCCATCCATGGCACAATGGGGCCCAATGGGCGATGGCGGTATCCATCCCGCCACCCCCTTCGGGGGCCTGTTAAGACCTTTGGCCTTCCATGCTCGGCGCGGCAAAAGGGAGGGAAAACCTCCCTGTCGACGTTACCAAGAAGAAAAATCAGAACAAATTCTTCTCTTAAGATACGACTTGGGAAAATAAGAGGCACTGGATGTGTAAAAAGTAGGCCTCCTTAAACATTGCCATCCGATAATATTTTTATTACGGATTAGTTCATCAAATAGAGAAGGATTATAGAACAAACCATTGGCAAAATCTTATTTCGAGAACTATCTCAAGAGCCTTACGCGCATTTTCCGTACAGGAGACGCCCGAGAGGAGAGTTTTTATTCAGCACTTTCCGACCTTATCTTAAATCTCGCCAAAGCGGCGGGGCTTTCCAATATCCACATTACAGTCTTGCCCCGTCCAACCGAAGCCGGGAATCCAGATTTTCGAGTATGGGATGGCAGTAGCCGCATTGTGGGCTATATCGAAGCCAAACCACCCACAGAGGAACGGCTTGACAGAATTGAAAATTCAGAACAGCTGAAACGATATCGCAACACTTTTCCCAACCTCATTCTTACTAACTTCTTGGAATTTCGCCTTTTCCGTAACGGTAAACGGGTTGCCACAGCACAACTTGGCCGCCCTTTTGTCATGACAGCACTCCAACAAACTCCGCCACTGGAAAAACCTGACGAAGTTTTTACCCTCCTTAAACAATTCCTGGATTTTTCGCTTCCAAAGGCGCTGACTGCTGAAAACCTTGCCATTGAACTGGCCAAAAGGACGCGCTTCCTCAGAGATATTGTCTTTCAGCAACTGGGAGAAGAAATAAAATCGGGAGAAGGACAGCTTTTGGGATTCTATGAGGCCTTCCAAAAGTTTCTCATTGGTGGTTTGCAGGAAGAAGACTTTGCTGACCTCTACGCTCAAACCATCACTTACGGTCTGTTTGCTGCCCGAACCCGTGCCACCAATGGCTTTACGCGCCAAAGTGCCTTTAACCATATTCCTCCCACTGTTGGTGTACTTCGGGACCTGTTTCGTTTTATTTCCCTGGGAGATTTACCTGAGGAGATGGCCTGGGTAGTGGATGACATTGCTGAAGTCCTCGCAGTTGCCGATGTAGGCGAAATGATGAACCGCTATTATCACGAAGGCCGGGGCAGTGACCCTGTAGTACATTTTTATGAGACGTTTCTTGCCCATTATGACCCTGAAGAAAGGGAACGCCGTGGCGTTTATTACACTCCAGACCCTGTCGTATCCTACATAGTTCGCTCCATTCATGCTCTGCTCAAATCGAAGTTTAAAAACTCAGAAGGATTGGCTTCCAAAACGGTTACATTACTTGATCCCGCAGCCGGCACAATGACCTTCGTAGCCAGGTCTTCAGAACTGGCGGTCCGGGAATTCACCCAAAAGTATGGATCGGGGGGACGCGAAGCCCTAATCTCAAATCACATCCTTAGAAATTTTTATGCCTTCGAACTCATGATGGCCCCATACACTGTTGGGCACCTTAAAATGAGTTTCTTCCTGGAAGAGTTGGGACATCGATTGCAGCAGGATGAACGCATTCCCTTTTACTTGACTAACACCCTAGATATGAGCGAATTGGAAGCTAGTAAATTGCCTGGCCTCTCCTCGTTGGCTGAAGAATCTCATCTGGCAGGACGCATAAAACAAAAAGAACACATTTTAGTCATTCTTGGCAATCCTCCCTATTCCGGACATTCAGCCAACAAAGGGAAATGGATATTAAAACAAATCGAAACGTATAAACACGTTGATGGCAAGCCACTAAAAGAAAAGAACCCTAAATGGTTGCAGGATGACTATGTAAAATTCCTCCGTTTTGCCCAATGGAAGATAGATCAGACGGGAAAAGGTCTGGTAGGCATGATCACCAATCATTCTTATCTCAACAACCCCACCTTCCGCGGCATGCGCAGAAGCCTCATGGAAAGCTTCGATGAAATTTATATCTTGGACTTGCATGGAAATTCTTTAAAAGGGGAACGTTGCCCGGATGGAGGCGTAGACGAAAATGTCTTTGACATCCGACAGGGCGTGGCAGTGGCATTCTTCATAAAAACAGGGCAGAACGGAAAAGGAGAAAGTAGGGTATTTCATGCCGACTTGTGGGGTCTTAGAAAAGAAAAATATAAGTGGTTGGAAACTCATGAACAGGGTTCCACTCCCTGGACAGAGATACATCCCAGGCCCGAATTCTACCTCTTTGTGCCAAGAAATGAAGCCGAACTTGATCATTATAACAATTTCCCTAGTGTAACTGACATTTTTGAGAAGTACAGTGTTGGCATTGTAACTGCCCGCGACCGGTTGACTATTCACTTCAAGCCAGAGGATGTTTGGACCACGGTCCTGAATTTTTCCCGTCTTGACCCTGACATCGCAAGAGAGGCGTACCACCTTGGAAAAGACGCCCGTGATTGGAAGGTCTCCATGGCGCGCTTCCGGTCCGTCACGGGACTTTATTGTTCCCATTCTCTATAGACCCTTTGATATACGCTATACCTATTATACAGGTCATTCCCGTGGCTTCTTATGTATGCCCCGCCCGGAAATAATGCGACATATGCTGAGTCGAGAGAATGTGGCGCTGATAACATGTAGGCAATTGGCAGACTCCAATTTCGATTGGTGTCATGTTCTTGTTAGCAATAAAATGCCAGAATATTGTATGGTATCCAACCGCACAAGGGAAGGCGGCTACGTATTCCCGCTCTATCTTTACCCGGATTCCACTAAAAAAACCTTGTTCAGTGCCCTAGAACCAAAGGAACGGCAACCTAACTTGAAACCTTGGTTGATAAAGGCATTGACCAAAACCTATGATATTGAGATTTCACCAGAGGAAATCTTTCATTACATCTATGCAGTTCTTTACTCGCCCTCTTACCGCGAGCGTTATACCGACTTTTTAAGTCTTGATTTTCCCCGCATTCCTTTTCCGAGCAGAAAAGAGCTATTTGCAGAAATGGCAGAGCTTGGAGAAAGAATTGTGGCGTTACATCTTCTCCGTTCACCCGAACTCGACACACCCCTTTCCCGCTTTGAAGGTCAGGGAGACAACCAAATAGCCAAAAACAAACGTGAAGGCTTTCGATACAGCCCAGACAGAGAGCGGCTCTATATAAATAAGACCCAATATTTTGCCCCTTTACCCAAAGAAATATGGGAATACACCATCGGAGGGTACCAGGTGTGCAAAAAGTGGCTTAAGGACCGGAAAGAACGCCAGCTAACCCTGGATGAGATACGAACATATTGCCGAATCATTACAGCCTTGGGTCATACGATGAAAATCCAGCGACAACTCGATGAATTTTATTTACTTGTGGAGAAAAATACCTTGTCTTTTGAACTCCGTGAATAGAAAGAAACCTTTTCATATCAGGTTGATTCTCGTAAAGGCACAGTGTTTTTTTCACCCCCTTATGCCGCGCCGAGCATGGAAGTGACAGGCCCGATCAGGCCCCGAAGGGGTGGCGGCATGGACGCCGCCACGGGCTGACGGCCAGGATGGCCCTTTCAGTCCGCCAGGGCATGGCGCTTCCACGCGCAGGGAATAAGCGGCATCGGGGCGTCGTTTTCTTTGGTTCTTTCTTTTGGACGAGCAAAAGAAAGAACACCCTACTTTTGTTGGAGGAGCACCCAAAACCCCACCAGAAAAAACACCCCTATGGACAGCATGGCCGCCCTTGTATCCCCGGTAAGTTCCACAACAAGGCCGAAAACAAGGGGGCCAAGCCAGGATGAGCCCTTCTCGCTCACCTCATAGAAGCCAAAGTACTCTGCCTCCCTGGCACAAGGCACCAGCATGGAGAACATGGAGCGGCTAAGGGCCTGGGTTCCTCCAAGGACCATTGCAATCAAAAAGGCCAGGGCGAAAAGGCCCATCAAGTCTGAAAGGGAGAAAGAGGCAAGAAGTGTGATTGCCATCCAGACAAGCAGTGACAGGAGAATTGCCTTCTTTGTTCCCATGCTTTCTCCTAGCCAGCCAAAGAAGGCCGCTCCAAAGGCGGCAACGAACTGGATGAAAAGGATAAGCCCAAGAAGTGTCATGCCGTCCACCTTTAGCACTGAGACGGCAAAGATGGAGGCAACTGCTATGACTGTCTGCACCCCATCGTTATAGAAGAAATAGGCAACAAGAAACCTCCACGCATCCGGCCTTTTTCGTCTCATGGCAAAAAGTGTCAAAAAGGGCTCTTTAAACCCTTTCTGGAAAAGGTCCCTTCCCAAAAGGGGCCTTTTCCCCCCTTCCTTCTCTTTAAGCATACGCCCTGTGAAAAAGATGCTGAAAAAAAGCCACCAAAGCCCTGCCACCACAAAGCTTGCCTGGATAGCCGCCTCCTTTTTGCCAAGAAAGAAAAAGAGCGCCATGCAAAGGGCAAGGGCAATGCCTCCTCCCACGTAGCCAAGGGCCCAGCCTAGGGAGCTTACCCTGTCCCTTAAAGAAGGTGAGGAAATATCAGGCAGGAATGAATTATAGAGGGTGATGGAGGCGCCAAAAAAGAGATTTGCCAACACGAAAAGAAAACCCAGGCACAGTATCTTTGAGGATGAAGGCGCACCTTGAAGGAAAATCCCGCCCGCCCCAAGAAGACAGGTAAGTATGCTTCCTGAGACGGCAAAGCCCATCATGAGCGCCTTTTTTCTCCTTAACATGTCGCCCATTGCGCCAATGACAGGAAGAACAAAAAGCTGCATCAGCACGGAGATGGATACGAAAAAGGGGTAGATGGAATCGGGCTTTAGCCTCAATGAAAAGAGAGAAGGGTCTTGGCCAGCTCCTGCAAGGGAGGAAAGGTACGGGCCAAGAAGGGCTGAGACCACAATGGTGCTAAAGGCCGAGTTTGCCCAGTCGTACATTGCCCAGCCGAAGACCTGCCTGTCTTTAAAAAGGGCCATGTATGAAAGATGGCACCTGTTCTGCCCATGTTTTTCAGGTCCGTTGTTGGATTCCCTTCCAGGAGGACTCATGGGAAAAAAAGGCTTCCTTTAGCCTTTTCCCTGTCCGCCCTTTTGACCGTAAAGGCGACTACGGCGCTTTAAGTGGCAGGCCTTTCTAAAACAGTGCGTGTTTTCCCTTACGCTTGCCAACTTAAGGCCCCTCTAGCAAGCCTTCTCAGAAGCCATCTGCCAAAGCCTTGGAAGCTGATCTGCTGCCTCTCTGGCAGTGTAGCCAAAGGGCCCCTTCATCCTGGCAACGAGATCTGCACCCTTTCCGTGCACGAAAACCCCGAGCCTTGCCGCATCCCAGGGGGCATAACCCTGGGCAAGAAGCGCACCGATTATGCCGGTAAGGATATCTCCCATGCCGCCTGTGCCCATGCCGGAATTGCCAGATGAGTTGATGCACACCTGGCCTGAAGGAGATGCAATGACCGTAGACATCCCCTTTAGCACAACAACGCAGCCAGTGTCTGTTGCAAGGGATGCGGCTGCCCCGATCCTGTCCCTCTGGACCTCGGCTACGCCAGTTCCTGTAAGCCTTGCCATCTCGCCTGGATGAGGGGTAAGGACGCGTGGGGCAGCGGCCTCTTTCAAAACCTCTGTACACTTAGAAAGGGCGCTAAGTGCATCTGCATCCATTACAAGGGGAAGCGGGCAGTGGACAGCCATCTTCTGACTGAAGATGATGGCATCCTTTGTAAGGCCAAGGCCTGGCCCTATGCATGCGGCCTTTTTCCCCTCAAGAAGCCCCATAGCGGTTTCAAAGGCATCCTTTGAAATCTGTCCGTCAGGATTTTCAGGAAGCCCCTCGGTCATGGCCTCTGTAAGCTTCTGGGAAATAACAAACTGGGAGCTTCTAACCGATGCAACGGTTACAAGCCCCGCCCCTGCCCTAAGCGCCCCGTGGGCAGAAAGGCATGCGGCCCCGATCTTTCCCCTTGAACCCCCAAAGATGACAACGTGTCCAAAGGTCCCCTTGTGGCCATCTGCCGGCCTTGGCCTGAAGGTTGCCAAAAACTCCGCCTCTTCAAAGTACTCAAAGGCCCCCCTGGCCTCGTCCAGAACAAAACGGGGAATACCTATGTCTATGACGAAAAGACGCCCTGTGTAGAGAACCCCTGGCCAGTTCACATGGCCAACCTTTGCCATGGCCATGGTGGCAGTGACATCTGCCCGTACGGCCGCACCGAGGACCTGGCCGCTGTCGCTGCCAAGGCCTGAGGCAATATCCACGGAAAATACCCTGGCTGGTGAAGAGTTGATGAGCTCCACTGCCCTGGCGAACCTGCCTTCAAGGGGACGGCTAAGGCCGGTTCCGAACATGGCGTCAACTACGAGCCCTGCCTCGTCAAAAAGGTGGGCGTGAAGGTCCAGGGCCTTTTCATCAACTGCCTCCATAATCTCGATTCCAAGCCCCTGGCAGGCCTTGAGGTTCGTAAGGGCATCCCCTTTGAACCTTTCAAAAGGGTTTAGACACAGGACCTTTGCCTTTTTCCCCTTCTGAAAGAGGTGACGTGCAATGACAAAGCCGTCTCCGCCGTTGTTGCCAGGGCCTGCCACAACGAGGCACCCCTTTTCAACCTCGTCTCCCATCTCTTCAAGTATTATGCGAGCGCAACCCAGGCCTGCGTTTTCCATGAGGATGAGCCCCGGGATCCCAATCTCCTCAATGGTCCTTCTGTCAAGGCCCTGCATGGTCTTTGCATCAACCAGTAACATCTTCTTCCTCCTGACGTGGATTTTTCCTTAGCAAAAACAGCACCAGCCCAAAGAGTGCCAGGAGCACGCTCAAAAGCTGGCCCATGGTAAGCCAGCCAAAGGCGATGAAGCCAAGCTGTGGGTCAGGCTCCCTGAAAAACTCCAGGAAAAATCTTATCACCCCGTAACAGACGAAAAAAAGCGCAAGTTTTCTGCCGGTTGGCCACCTTTTCCCCCTAAGGGGCCAAAGTATTGCAAAAAGCACAGGCCCTTCGCACAGGGCCTCGTAAAGCTGGGACGGATGCCTTGGAACCAGGCCACCCTGGGGAAAGATCATGGCCCAGGGAACATCCGTGGGCCTTCCAAAGAGCTCCCCGTTTATGAAGTTACCGATACGGCCAAAAAACAGGCCAACAGGCACGGTAACGGCAAAACGATCCGCCCACAAAAAAAAATCCGTGTTATGCCTCCTGCAATAGATCCAGCCGGCAAGGGCAACGCCTATTGCCCCGCCGTGAAAGGACATGCCCCCGTGCCAGGTGGCGAGGATTTCAAGGGGATGCTTAAGGAAAAAGCCCGGGTTGTAAAAAAGCACGTATCCGAGCCTGCCACCAACAATTACCCCAAGAACCAGGGCAACCAGGATGCCCTCAAGGAGCCTTTCCTCACGCTCCCTGTCCTTGAGGAACCCCCTTTCCGCCTCTTGCCTGATCTGCCTCTTTACCAGAAAGAAGGAGGCCAGAAACCCCAGCAGGTACATGAGCCCGTACCACCTGAGGGCAAAGGGGCCAATCCTCACAATGGTGGGATCGAGCTGGGGATAGGGGATCATTTCTTGTCCTTTTGATCGCTCTTCCTGTCCTTAAGTTTTATGATGTCAACCACCCTGGATACGCTCTTGCTGTCCTTAAGGTGCCTTTCCTGGCCCTGGGGCTCCTTTTTCTGAAAGCCAGTCACCTGGTTCAGGATATCCATGTACTGGGCCTTCAGGGCAGGGGCGATGTCCTGGGAGAGAACAAAGAAGTTCACCCTGTCTCTTTGTATCCGTATGGAGGAGGTAGTCATGGCGTTGATTACGTGGGGGTGCACAACAGGGCCGCGCTGGGGATCAAAGCTTACAGAGCAGGGAAAATAGAAGTCAAAAAAGGCGGACTTTTCCAGGGCAAAGTAGACGGTTTCTGTCTGCTTGTTGTACCGCACCTCTCCCAGGAGAAGGCCCGTGCCAGAAAGCTCCAGCAGAACAAGCTCCTTGGCGTTTTGTCTAAGTTTCATGTCTGTTTTCCCCCTGATTTGTTTCTGTAGTGCCTTGACTTACTCCTTGGTCTTCCGCGCCTGCCTCGCCCCCTACCACCTTTTTTCCCCTTTGATGGAATATCAGAAAGCTCAAGGACCTGACGTCCAAGGGCCCTCTGCAGACAGTTGTAGAGGAGAAGGGACTGCGGAAACATTGCCTTGTTATAGACCCGCTTTTGCCACCTGCCCGTTGAGACGCAAAAGATTATGGGCCACTGGCTGGAAAGGAGCTGGGCAAGGTGCTCCCTGTCTGCCCTCTTGAAATCGTAAGGGAAAAAGACAGAGTCCACAAGTGCCCTCACCTCCTGGGTGGGCCACCTGACCTTCACCGGTTCAAGGGCCTTCCATTTGGGTGAATGGTAGAGCAGGGGATAAAGCATTGCAGCAAGAAAAAAGGCGTCCCCAAGGCCCTGGCTGTCTGTGCCAACAAGCCTGTCCAGCTCCCTTATCATGGAGACAAAAAGTCTTCTCACCTTCTCCGGGCTTTCTGCCTGTCTCAGAAGGCTTGAAAGGCCAGGAAATACGTGCTCAAACATGCCGGATTTGAACATGAGCTCTGCCCAGGGTGCAGCAAAACCGCTCTTTATGTCCTTAAGCCACTCGTCCCTCACCCTGGGAATGGCGCAGAGCCTTATCTTTGAGCCGTGCCTTACTATGGCCTGCCACGTGGTCTCGTGTATTCTGAAACCAGTGCGGGCCGCATGCCTTATGGCCCTGAGCATCCTGACAGGGTCCCTGATGAAGCGCCTTTCAGGGTCCCCTATGGTCCTGATGGTGCCGGAACGCAGGTCTTCTATTCCGCCTACGTAGTCAATGACGCTGAAGTCGGCAATGTTGTAGAAAAGACCGTTTATGGTGAGGTCCCTCCTGAAGGCGTCTTCCCTGGGTGTGCCAAAGATGCTGTCAGGGCCAAGGCCCTCCCGCATGGCCTCCCTGTCATCCAGCTCGATCTGCCGCCTGAAGGTGGAAACCTCTATGATCTTTCCGCCCCTGAAATAGACGTGCACCAGTCTAAAGCGCTTGCCGATAATGCGACTGTAGCGAAAAAGCCTCCTCACCTCTTCAGGGGTGGCATCTGTGCCTATATCAAAGTCCTTTGGCCTTTTGCCAAGAAGGAGGTCGCGAACGCTTCCACCCACGAGATAGGCCAGATAGCCGTGGTCTTTCAGCCTGTAGAGGACCTTTAGGGCCTCGGGCTCCATATTTTTCCTGCTTATGCAGTGTTTGGGCCGTGGAATGATGTTGGGGCCTGTGGCCACGTCGGTAAAGAGGCTTTTCTGGGAATCCTCAATGGCTGGGGCAGGGACAAGAAAGTTGCGTGATTTTCGGCCCTTTTTGGAGGTTCTGTGTCTTTTATATTTAAAATTCCTGCGGGCCATCTTGTGAGGTATCTAGGCGGATTTCTTGAAAATGGAAGTGTCTATCTGATACTTCTTTACCTTGTAGTTAATGATTCGAAGGCTCGTTCCAAGTATCTTTGCAGCCCTTGTCTGGTTGCCCCTTGTCTCCGTAAGGGCCTCCATGATAAGTTCCTTTTCAAAGTTTGCCACCGCCTCCTCAAATGTCGGCCTCCCCCCCGATTCTGCAAGATCGTCTCCTGTTATCTGAAGATTTGGAGGAAGGTGATGTATGCGCAAAATGTCCTCGTCACAGATGAGAACGGCCCGCTCCACGTAATTTTGAAGCTCTCTTACGTTTCCTGGCCAGTTGTACTGCATGAGGCAGTCAAGGGCGGCCTTTGAGAAGCGCTTTATCTTCTTTTTGTGCTCCTTGGCAAACTTCTCCAGGAAGTGCTCTGCCAGCAGGATGATGTCTGTCTTTCTTTCTCTTAAGGGCGGCAGGAATATGGGAAACACGTTAAGCCTGTAGTAGAGGTCCTCCCTGAACTCACCCCGTTCCATGGCCTCTTCCAGGTTCTTGTGGGTGGCTGCAACAATCCTGCAATCCACCTTTATGGAGCTTGTTCCGCCCACCCGCTGAAACTCCTTTTCCTGTATGACCCCAAGGAGTTTCACCTGGACAGTCAAGGGCAGGTCCCCTATCTCGTCGAGGAATATGGTGCCCTTGTTGGCAAGCTCAAACCTGCCCTTCTTTCTATGGACAGCCCCTGTAAAGGCACCCTTTTCGTGGCCAAAAAGCTCGCTTTCTATGAGGGATTCAGGAAGGGCAGAGCAGTTTACGCTCACAAAAGGCCCCTTTGCATGCCTGCTGTTGTAATGGATGGCCTTTGCTATCATGGACTTTCCAGTGCCGCTTTCCCCGCGCAGAAGTACCGTTGCGTTACTGTCGGCAACCCTCATAATCATGTCAAAGACCTCTTGCATCTGGCTTGAGTTGCCAACAAGGCTCTTCACCTTGTACTTCTCCGCAAGGGCAAGCTTCAGCTTCCTGTTTTCTGAAAGGAGTGACTGCCGCTCCTTGTTCGCCTCGTGGAGCCTTATTACTGACTGGGCAATTATGCTGCTTATGATGGTAAGGAGCCTGAGGTCGTCTTCAAGGGACACCCCAGGGGTGGAATAACGGTCAACGCTCAAGGCCCCGATGGTGAAGTTGCCGTGGTTTATAGGGACGCATATAAAGGAGATGGGAAGCTCACACTTGGATGTCCTTCTGCTCCTTGTCCTGTTCAGGAAGCGCGGGTCCTTGGTGATGTTCGGAATGACAATGGGCTGGCCTGTGGCCACGACCCTTCCAGTAATCCCCTCGCCAAGCTTGTAGTGCCCCCGCTTTTTTGCCTCAAAGCTCAGCCCGTGGGCAACCTCTATCTGCAGCTCAGAGGAATCGGGGTTTAAGAGCGTAACCGTCCCCCTTATGAGACCGAACTTCTGGGCAAGTATCTCCAGGACGTCCATAAGGGCGGCCCGCAGGTTGTTTGAGCTTGAAAGGGTCTTGGCCACCTCGTAGAGACACGAAAGCTCCTCTATCTGCCTGCTCTGGGAGATTGTCCCAGGGGGCTCATAGCCAATTGGCTGGCTTCCTCTTTCCTTTCTCTTCTTATCAGCCACCTTCATTTGATGGCAGAACTTACTTGAACGTTACAATTTTGCAATATTTTATTTAAAACCGTGGGCTTTGAATCAAAATCCTGAAATTGGAAAATTTGCATAAGAGGTGAGGCTCAGGCGAGCTGGTCTGGTTAAAGACAAGAGCAACAAAGCAGGTTGGGTGAAATTGCCATGGCCAAAGGGCGGCAAGGGGGACAAAAGCAAATGAAAACATTCGTCTTTTAAAGGATTGGCCCTGCCTTTGAAGGTATACCGCCGTTTTCTTTGAACCCTCGCCCAACAACCTCTGCCATCTCGCGCACCCGTCTTTCCAGGGACCTAAGACCCTTTCTGGCCTCCTGGCACTGTGGATTTATGTCAAGGGCCCTTTCAAAGGCCTCCCTTGCCTCTATGAACCAGCCGCCCTCCAAGTAGCTCTCACCTGCAAGGCAGTAGGCCTTGTCAAGGCCATCAGGAAAGAGCGTATCGAGCAGCCTCTTGGGGCCCTCTCCAAGCCCGCCTGTTGCGCGTTGATCCGGGGACTCACCCTCCAGAAGAAACCGAACAAGCAGGGCATTTGACCTCTCTCTTTTCATGACCTGGAAGAGATGCCCCTGGGCGTGCTCAAAGAGCCAATCTATCCTTGAGATGGATCTTTTTGCCTCGCTTGTCATCTCCTCAAAGAACTCCTTAACCACCCTGGTTCCGTTTCCGTTAGAGATGGCAGCAGCCTTGTCCGGAAAGCTTGTCCTGTAACGCTCTATCATGTAGGCGTTTTCCTTAAGCTTCATGGCCTCGTGGAAAATGGCCCCTATCATCCAGTCCAGCATCACGCCGTCACTGTCCTGACAGTCTGCCTCCTCACATCCCCAGATAAGGTGGCAAAGATCCTTTAGTATCCATAGCTTTCCCTTCTTCTCTTCAGTACCCACCCAGAAGTCAAGGCCATCGTAGCGAATGCCGTAGTTTGCCGCATGCTCCTTAAGATCATTAAAAAAGGCAAGGCACTCGAAAAAATCCTTAACTATATTTTTTATGAAAAGCTCATGCCTTTCCTTTAGCCATTCCCGTTCCATCTACAGCCCCAGATAAAAAATTATGCCTTGCAGGCAAGGGAAAGCACATTCCCATTTTCTGAAAACATAAGTCTCTTGGATGACATCTGCACTATAAAGTCCTTGATTTTTCTTTTCGGAATTTCAGGTACAAGGGAAAATATCTCTTCCATCTTTGCAGGCTCCATTGCATGGAGATAGATGGTGCGCGAGGGCCCTGAAAGCCTGTGGGTAAGGACCCTTCCATCAGGCATTAGCTGCCTTATCAAAAGGAAGTGACCGCCGTCTCTGTAGGTAAGTGCAGAGCCCTTTATCCCAAGCTCCTTTCTCCTTTTTTGAAAGAAGGCAAGGCGTTTTTCCACCACTTTCCACTGCCTTTCCTGCCTCTTCCTGTCTCCCACGTATTGGAAGATGAGCGGAGAAAAGTTCTCAAGAACCCCCCTTGGAAAGAGCATGGAGTATCTCTTTTCAGTCTTCAGATATCTAATATTGAAAGCGCGAAAATGGCTGAACACCGGGCTTTCTGTGCCAAGCCAGAATCTCACAGGCTTAAGCGTCGGATAAGGCCAGACAAATTCCAGGTTCCTGAGCGTCTCTTGCACCTCATCCTCTGTCGTTCCTGGGAAACAGGTGATGATATTTGCCTGAAGGTCTATGCCAAGCTCAGAGCAGTTTTTCATTATGGCCAGGTTCTCTATGGTTTTTGAGCCCTTTTTGAGCCTGTTAAGGACGCCAGTGCTCAAGGCCTCGATCCCCACCTGGAGGCTTTCAAGCCCCCCTTCTTTCATCTGGGCAAGATCCTTTTTGGAGTGAACGGCCCGGATCTCTGCAAACACGCCATAATCCCGCTTGTGGAGGGCGAGTTTCCCAAACATGGGGGCAGCCTCCCTTCGTGGAAGGCAGTTGTCCATGAAGGCAAAATCCAGGCAGGAGTATCGTTTGCAAAGATGGTCAAACTCCGCTGCCACCCTTTCAGGGCCCTTTGACCGGTAACCCTTCCACTGGAGATTGAGATTGCAAAAGGTACACTGGCCCCACCAGCAGCCGCGGGATGCCTCAACAGGAAGCACAACGCCTATGCCCGCAGCCCCCGGGATATCTGAAAGCTCCCTGAAAAAATCGTCATAGTCTGGAGGAGGAAGATCATCCAGGCTTGGGACCTGCTCCTTTCTGCCAGGTTCGGCCGCGTCCCCCTTGGGCCCATCTCCAGAGATAACGGCCCTGGAATTGATACCTTCAGAGATGCCCAAGAGATACCGGGCAAGCTCCAGAAGGGGTCTTTCCCCTTCTCCGTCTATTACGAAATCCACAAAGGGAAAGGAACGGAGAATTCCGCGGCCAATGCTTCCGCTTACGCTTGCACCCCCCATTACGACCTTTAGGCCCGGGTATCGCTCCTTTGCAAATCTTGCCACGTAGAGGCCTGCCGTCAGCTGGTTGAGACAGACGCTTATGCCCAAAAGCCTGGTCTTTGTTAGGTCAAAAGCGTCCAGATAATTTTCAAGGCCTTCCCTCGCCTTCCTGCAGATGCCTTCAAAATCAAGACCTGGCTTTTGGCCTCTTGATCTCAGGGCCTTTTCAAAAAGGAGCCCGGGGCCGGTTCTGGCAGGGTAAAGAATGTTTGCAAAAACCGCCTCAGAGGCCCAGCTCGACTGGCTTATTACGTGATAATCCCTGTATCCAAGGGCGTTTGCCACATGGAGGTAGGGATGGAGATTCTTTACACGAAAATCCCTTGGAAGGTTGCGTGAAAGATAGGCCTTAAGCGCACCAAGCTGAATGGAAGGCCTGTTAAAAAGGGGCCAGGGAGGGGCGATAAGGGCTATATCCACCTGTCCCCTCCAGTATTAGCCCTTTAGACGCCCCTTTGGGCCATCTCTACAAGCCTTCTTACCCTGTCTTCAATGGGCGGGTGGGTGCTAAACAACTTTGCAAGATTTGAGGCCGTAAGGGGATTGACAATATACATCTGGGCCGTGGCCGGATTTACGTTCATGGGAAGCCTGTGGTTCCACTCCTCAAGCTTTTTTAAGGCCCCTGCCAGGGAGAGCGGACAGTGACATATCTTTGCACCAGTGGCGTCAGCAAGGTACTCCCTGCTCCTTGATATGGCCATCTGAATGAGCATGGCCGCAATGGGAGCAACGATCATCATAAAAAGCGCACCCAAAAGCCCGCCTCCATCGTCGTCATCGCTTGAACCTCCAATTCCGCCAAAGATCAGTCCCCACTGGGCTATCTGGGCTATGTAGCTGATGGCGCCTGCAATAACTGCGGCAATGGAGCTTATAAGTATGTCACGATTTTTTATATGGGCTAGCTCATGGGCGAGAACCCCTTCAAGCTCGTCCCTGTTTAGTATATCCAGTATTCCCTTTGTAACTGCAACGGCAGCATGTTTTGGGTTGCGCCCGGTTGCAAAGGCATTTGGCGTCTGGGTGGGAATGATGTACACCCTGGGCTTTGGAATCCCTGCACGCTGGGCAAGGGAGGCCACAATGGCATGAAGCTCTGGCGCCTCTGCCTCACTCACAGGCTGGGCCCCACTCATGGCAAGGGCCATCTTGTCGCTGAACCAGTATGCCAAAAAATTCATAATCCCAGCCATTACAAGGGCTATCATCATACCGTGCTGGCCTCCAAGGCTCCTGCCAACAAGCATGAAAAGGGCAGTGAGACCGGCAAGCAGTATAAAGGTCTTAAACATGTTACTCATATTGACACCTCTCTTTTTCCAAGATTAATGGCCCTCTAAAAGAGGGAATTTCCGTTCCAAATATGGTCACTCACTCACCGGATTTCAAGCCTCAGGCCTTTTCAACCGCCACTTCCATGAACAAAAGCGGGCCAGGTGAGGCCTGCCTTTTTGCGGCCAAATCAACCTGACATGATTTCAGTGGCCTTTTCCACATCCCTCTTGCTTCCTATAAAAAGGGGCACCCTCTGGTGAAGGGCCTCTGGCTTTATGTCCATGATTGGTTTTGAACCGTCTGTTGCTGCCCCTCCTGCCTGTTCCACAACAAATGCCAGGGGCGCAGCCTCGCAAAGGAGCCTGAGCTTGCCATGGGGCTTTGCAGGGTCCTTTTTGTCTGCCGGATACATGAAAATTCCGCCGTAAAGGAGATTCCGATGAAAATCAGCCACAAGGCTTCCTATGTACCTGGACGTGTAGGGCTTTCCCCGCTCGTTTTCAGGGCTTTTGAAGTAGTCAACCACCGCTTTTACCTTGTCGTCCCAGTAGGCCCTGTAACTTTCATTTACCGAATAGACCTTACCTACCTCTGGCATTTTTATGGATGGATGGGAAAGGAGGAACTCGCCCACGGAAGGATCAAGGGTAAAACCATCAACGCCGTTTCCAGTGGTGTAAATGAGCATGGTGCTTGGCCCGTAGAGAAAGTAGCCTGCAGCCACCTGGGTTGTGCCCTTTTGCAGAAAGTCCTCCAGGGTGACGTAGGTGCGGTCACTGGTCCTTTTCCTGATTGAAAATATGGTCCCGATGTTGACATTGACGTCTATGTTGGAAGAACCGTCAAGTGGGTCAAAGATGAGAAGATAATCGCCCTTTGGAAGGTTGTCCGGCACCTCTATAATGTCTGCATTTTCTTCAGAGGCCATGGCGCAAAGAACGCCTGCATGCTGCATACGGTAAATGAGTATCCTGTTGGCGTAGTCATCGAGCTTTCTTACCTCCTCGCCCTGTACGTTCACCTTTCCCGTAAGGCCCAGGATGTCTACAAGCCCCGCCTTTTTTACCTCCCTTGAAATGATCTTTGCGGAAAATATGAGCTCGCTCAAAAGCCGGGTAAAGTTTCCAGTTGCAAGTGGATTTTCCTTCTGATGAATAAGCAGATGTTCCATTACGGTAATGCCGGTGCTTTCCATGATCCTCACTCCTTTCCTTAAGGCTTAGACAACTGGCCCAAACGTCCATTTTTGCTATTTGACACCCATATTTTACATGAAAACGTGCCCCATTGAAAGAACAGGGGGTTGGTCTGTTGTCAACAAATAGAGTTGTCCGGTTTTATAGCAAATAAACTGTCCGGTTTGGCATGTGCTAATTTTTTTAGGGAACCGCCCCGCCGGAGGCATCCTGCTGACATGAAAATGTCAGGGAGCAAG
>JALWNK010000058.1 GCA_026995935.1 Deltaproteobacteria bacterium | reverse complement strand
TTTTGGGAGGACAACATAATGAAATGTTAAAAAACACCCAAAATACCCCCTCCAATACCACCTTTTTGAGCAAAATCGCCCTATAAAACCTTTGCTTTACAAAGCAACTGTTAAAGATGAGTCAAAATTAACCCACGGCGCTTCGATATTATCTTTAGTTATAAATAAAATACCAAAAGAAGATTCTTCTAATTCTTTAGCAATATCTGTGCTCCATCGTGCTCCTTTGTCAATATCTTCTGATGAAACATAAGGTTCTACAAACTGAAGAACTGAGGGTAACCAATCTCTAAAGATTATGGCCACCTTGTGACTTAAGTCTCCAGACCAACTCAGAAATACTTTCATAACACCTCCTTATTCCTATCTAACGACCAAGGGTCACTTGCCGACAATCCGCAAGGGTGAAACCCGCCGCGGATTGGCGGTCAAGTGCACCCATTTGTTAGGGTATATTTTTAAATGTTAAATATAATATCAAAATAGGTAGCCCTATCTTCTTCCTTGGTAATTGGATAAGTTATAAGGTGTTGACAACTTGCTGGTACCACATGTGAATACAAAGGAGTGAAGCTTTCTTCAGTCGACAGAGATATAGCTAATCCAGTTATATCAAAATCATACAGTGCATTAAGAATTTTGTGATTCTCTTTTGGAAAAGTTTTCTTATATCTTTCATTATAAATTGGCTGAAAATAACGAATCAATGCGGCTTCAACAAGATCAATTCTATTTTGTCTTGAAAGAGTGACTCTCATAAACTTATCGAATCGATCTGGAGCCTTGTCAAAAGAGATTTCAGGCTCATAAGATCCACCTCCAACTATATGCTTTTTATAAAACTCAAAACTGTACAAGACAATAAAAACCTCATCATCTGGATAATGTGCATTTAAATCAGACAATACTTTTTGGAGAGAGCCATGTCCCTGCTTTCCCGTCTCGCCAATCAATCGGTCTAATGCATCACGTTTCCCATCTGCACCAAATGATTGACCTACATATTCCACTAATAATTGCGAATATGGTAATAAGGAGAAAGGATTAGCAAGAAATTTTATCACATCAATTATGCGGAGTTGAATAGGAAAGCCGGACTTTGTTATAAATCTTAACTGATCAAATGGGTATTCAAGCGCACCTAATGTTTCTATATATTCATCCATTGGATTTTTAAATTCAAAATCGACACTCTTCTTTTCTCCCGGCAGACTAATTATAAACTCCCCTGTAATTGTCTGCTTCTTTTTATTGAGTTTTAGGCTTTTGGGATTAATGCTAAATCTTGGCCGTCTACATATAATATAAATATTGTAACGTTCTAAATATTGCCTCAGCGATGATCCTAAGTTAATTTCATAAAGTTCCGATGGTCTGAAAATGAAACCATCTGATGAAAATAGCTCAAGAAGTGCTTCTACCTCGTGAATCCTCCGTTTCATTAACTTGTTATCCATCTCCAACTTTATAGATTACATACCCTAACGTCCAAGGGTCACTTGCCGCTATGGAGCAAGGCCGAAGGCCGCAGCGGAATAGCGGTCAAGTGCACCCGTTTGTTATGTATTTCTATTTGTTTTTGCTGTTGTAGTGCTGTGACATTGAAACACATTTATTTCATAATCATGTGAATCATGAATAATAAAATTATCAATTGTTCGGTCATCAATATCAATGTCTTGTATTGGATGAATGAGGCCCCGTTCATAATTTTCCAAAAAATCAATATATGTTTTAGAAAATCCAAGCTTTTTCAATAAATCTTTTTTACTCATCGTCTATCTCCCTTACCTATTAATGATATATCACTTCTAAAGATAGAATAATTCTCTGACATAAAAATTTTAAAAATGGGGGTATTTTCAAAAACCCAATAAATCAAAGCCCAAAATTTTCTAATAGCTGACTGTAACCCTTCTATATCCTCTGGATGCGTTATTTTTAACTTACAAACTTCCCATGCAATTTCTCTGTTAATACCTCGACTATGCGTCTTCCATTCAGAATGATCACATAATAGTTCAGCTATTTCCCGTGCCCTTTTCTGCTTTTCTTCGTCTGTTACTTGAGTACCATTAGAATGTTGGGTCCAATGCCTAAATTTGTATTTATAGAGATACGTTTCAACTAATTCAATTGAATATTCGCTTGCGCTAATGGCATTTCCGATTTCTTTTCCATCGATTTGTCGTAATATTTGTAGATCTGTCCACGGGGGATTTTGTCCCTTTTTTATAAACTCTTCTCCTCGCTCTTGTATCTCACGGATTAAGGTTAAGATTGCCTGAGCAGGTACATACATCCCGTTTTTATCGGGAATCTGAGGATCGACCGGTCCAATATATGCTCTAGAATCCATTATAATATCATCGCCAGACATTACAAATATAGTTCCTGCACTCATAGCAATATCAGGCAGGATAAAAGAAATATGATCAAATCTTGGTCTGAGTTTATCAACAAATTTCGCTACCTGTTGAGCAGATCCTCCTGGTGTGACAAGTATAATATCAATTGCCTTTACATCAGCGGGAATAGATTCCACCATTTCCGCAAAAGGTAAGTCGTCACTTTTATCTATCGAAATTGGGGCATTAATTCTTGAATTGACAACATTTGCTAGATAACATATTATAGGTCTACTCCGTATAGTTTGAATATGTTTAATTGCCTTCCCAATTTCATCTCTCAAATCCATTTGGATAGCTTTGTATTTTAAGATACTCTCAAACTCCCTACCCTCAATCATTTTGTCAAGCAAAGAGTTTGCTACTTGGTCGGGTGGTAATGCATTGGAAGTTTGTTTTTTATTTTTCTTTGAACGTTTTTTTCTCTTGGCCATTCTTTTCTCCAGGTACATAACGTCCAGGGTCACTTGCCGCTGTGAAGCGCCAGCGGAACAGCGGTCAAGTGCACCCGCTTGTTAGCCGTTAAGTTCATTTTTAATTTTTTCAATTTCTGGCTTTAATTTAGGAATATCTATTGTTACAATTTCCCATATTATATCTATATTTACGCCAAAATAGCCATGAATCAGACGATCTCTTGTACCGGCTATTTCTTTCCATGGAACATTATGATATTTCTGCCGGATATCATCAGATAACTGCTTGGCAGCCTCACCAATGACTTCAATATTTCTAATAATTGCATCTTGCGTCTTCGAATCATTTTCAAACCCATCATATGTTATCCCATCAATATATTTATGGATTTTATCCATACATATCAAGATATCCTCCAATAAATCCAGATCTGAACGCTTAGACATAAATTATATCCTTTTCAATATCAGTCGATACGCTCTTAACCCTAATATTCCGAATACCATCTTTAGTTAAGATATCAACTTTTCTACCAAATAGATTTTCCATATTTTCCGCTAAAGCTATAAATTTTAAACCAATTGGCCGATCGAATTCAATAACCATATCAATATCACTTTCTTTCCTTTCTTCTTGCTTTGCGATCGAACCAAACACGCCTATTCTTTTAACACCAAACTCAGATGATAAATACGGATATTGTACTTTTAGTTTCTTAATTACTTCATCTAGATAACTCATTCCAAACACCATATCCATGATATACTAGTGATAAATTCCATTATGCAGTATCAGTAGAACACCGGTCAATTGCATTCATATATTGTTACTTTTATATTTAAAACCATAATTTTATCAAACTCGATTACATATTATAGGATATATTTATATGAGTTTATTTAATATATTTATAATACGGCTAACGCCAAGGGTCACTTGCCGCTATGGAGCGCAGCGGAATAGCGGTCAAGTGCACCCTTTTGTTGGGCACAATTTTTTATATTTTATTGTATAATAGCAGTAAGAACCAATCATTATTACAAAAGGAATAAAATATAAAAATTTATTCATGCATCCTAAATTGTTCGCTATCACTGAAAGACATAAAACATATATTGATATACATAAAATAAAAATACTAATTAATGCCATTAGCATCATAAATATATCTGGAGGCCACCAAATTGTATTCTTTAATTGACCATAATGGCCAAAAACATTTAAACACAATTCACCAGATTGTTCTCTTATTTTAGCTACTATCTTCTGATCACGCCTAAATATATATGCTGTTTGAATTATATATATAAAAGAAAATGAAAGTATAAGACATATAAATAAAGAAAAATAAAAATATGAACTTGCATCTATAATAAATTTGCCTTTTTGAATAAGTTCATCAACCTTCAAATTAGACTGGCTAATTTTCAATAGATAATCTTTTTGGTATAATGTTGCATATACAAAAGTTACTAATAACGCAATTATTCCAGCCAAAAATTTTATAACTAAAGAATGATGATGATTTTGATTAATTGCAAATTGCTCGTGAAAATTTTTTAGTAATTCAAATTCAAACTCCTGTTGTAATTGTTGATCACTGATATCATTATCGAGTTCTACTGTAATTTTTTTTGGTAATTTGATTATTGGACGTCTACTCATGATATCAAATTTTCTAAATCTAAACATCATTTTTCCACCCATATCCGCCCAACGACAAAGCTCAGCTGCCGCCAAGGAGCGCAGCGGATTGGCGGTCAGCTGGAGCGACTTGTTAGCCCAGTATCATATTGTTATCTTTTTTATTAGCTTACCGTTGATGTATATTGTAACTCCTCTCTTTTCCCATGTTACAGCTACCGAGACACCTGGGTATTTCGATTCTGGTATGAGATGCCTAGCCACAATGGGTTCATCAAGTAATCCGTCAATAATAATTTCTAAAGTGCCATCTGGATATTTTGTTGGAACCACACATAAAGGTCCTTTTTTAAATCGGCCGAATGAATAACTATTTTGATCTTTCATCCAATCATCATGAGGATGATCGAGACAAAAAGACAATGTACCTTCATCTGGAAGTTTACAAATAGAATTGTTCTCGAAATCACCTATATTCTGATTTAGGTGCTTATGTATAGATGTATTTTGCAACCTATTGAGATTAATATTAATTTTATGTTTTCTTGTGAAACCATTTACGTTTTCAGCTTGTTCAAGAACTCTGCTTCCCACTTCTAATACAAGTAATGCATCAGCAATTAATATGGTTGTAATTGGTTGAGTATTAGATAGGATTATGTCACACAGTTCTACCAAGTACGGTTCGACTCCCTGGTCTTCATGGGCAGACCCCATCTGTTGGGCTACTGCTTTGATAAGTTGCTCATGAGTTATACATCTTCCGGAAACGTAAACGGCCATACATTCTTTAATTACAGTCTTTAAAGAGATATGCACTTGCGGTAGCCTAGGATCGCCCATCCCTGCCCGAGCTATTGGAATGAATGCCAGTTGTAATCCTCTAGCAAGAGGGTGTTCTTTTTTAATTCCTGCTGGAGGTAAATGAATATACACATAATCTTTAACTTTCAACTCTTCTGCCAATCGCCATAACAACCCTTCAGTACCGCTAGAAAAACAAATCAATACTCTCAATTCAGCTGATAGCGATTTTAAATATGCAGATTCGCCCTTATTTAAACTCTTTATGGCTTGTTGTAATAAAAAAAGATGTTCGTCAAGATCAAGCAATCTTCTAGTAAACGTTTTAAGAATTCTTTTTGATCGAGGCATTTATTTTACCAGGGCTAACATTCTTAATATCTGTATCGGTTTCTGGATATTTTTCCCTTATAGGTGTCCAAAATTTCCACATATTCTGATATCAACCCACCCCAAATAGAAAAACGAGGCATATATGCCATTTTTACCTTGGAAAATCCATATATTGGAATAGTATGAGAAGAGCTATGGATAATCAAGTAAAATTTCGTCCAAATCCCAAATTAAGGCTTATGGATCAGGTTCGGGAGGTCCTGCGCTATCACCATTACTCGTACAGGACCGAGAAGACCTACTGCAAGTGGATTGTACGCTACATCAAGTATTGGGGTGGAAAGACCCATCCCAAGGACATGGATGGCCGCCATGTGGAGAGGTTTCTTTCGCACCTTGCAGTAAACGGGAATGTTTCAGCCTCCACCCAGAGACAGGCTCTGAACGCCCTAGCCTTTTTGTATCACAAGGTCCTTTTCAAGTCTCTTGAGCCTCAGATTGCGCCAATAAGATCGAAGAGGCATCGAAGGCTTCCCACGGTGCTCACCAAGGAAGAGGTAAGGGCGCTTCTTTCACACCTTTCAGGCACTCACGAGCTCATGGCAAAGCTCATGTACGGAGCAGGCCTCAGGCTCATTGAGTGCGTAAGGCTGAGGATAAAGGACATAGACTTTGGAAGAAAACGCATTCACGTGGTAATGGGAAAGGGCGCAAAGGACCGCTGCACAGTGCTTCCTAGGAGCATTGAGGACGACCTTAAAAGTCACATTGAAAGGGTGAAGGAGCTTCACCACAAGGATCTTGAGCAGGGATATGGCCACACATACATCCCCGAAGCCCTTTCCAGAAAGTATCCAAATGCGTCCAGGGAAACAAAGTGGCAGTTCGTGTTTCCGTCCAAAAAGCTCTCAAAGGACCCAAGAAGCGGAAAGGTCGTGCGTTTTCATGTGCTGGAATCTGGCATACAAAAGGCGGTTAAACGGGCTGCAAAACGTGCAGGAATTGAAAAGAGGGCAACGTGCCACACCCTTCGCCACAGCTTTGCAACGCACATGCTGGAGCAGGGCGTAAACATACGCGTCTTGCAAGAGCTTCTTGGCCACAGTGACCTTAAGACCACAGAAATCTACACCCACGTAATGGACCGGGACGTCTCCCACCTCTCTAGCCCCCTTGACTCCTAGGAGAACACTTTGACAAACAAACTAAAATTGGAAAAAAGCCCCTATCTTTACCAGCACGCCAATAATCCAGTGGACTGGTACCCCTGGTGCCAGGAGGCCTTTTTAAAGGCCAAAAGGGAAGACAGGCCCATATTCCTTTCCATTGGCTACTCTGCCTGCCACTGGTGCCATGTTATGGCAAGGGAATCCTTTGAAGATAAGGAAACTGCGGACTTTCTGAACCAGAACTTCGTATCCATAAAGGTGGACAGGGAGGAGCAGCCAGACGTGGACCACTTCTACATGGATGTGTGCCACAAACTTACAGGTTCTGGGGGCTGGCCCCTTTCCGTTTTCATGACCCCTGATGGAAGGCCTTTTTTTGCAGGCACCTACTTTCCCAAAAGGACCTATGGAAACACGCCCGCCTTTATTGCCGTCCTTGAGGAGATTTCGCGCCTTTGGAAAACGGGAAGAAAAAGGCTTCTTGATGCAGCAGATGCCATTTTAAGGGAAATGGAGTCGCAGCTTAAGCCCATCTCTCAAGCAGGTGGCCCAGGAGCAAAAGGGCTTGCCGTATCCGTATTTGAGCACCTAAAGCTTGCCTTTGACCATGAGCATGGGGGCTTTGGAAACGCGCCGAAATTTCCCACCACAGGCTTTTTGAACCTCCTTCTTGGCCTTTACGAAAGGCAGAAAAACATGGATGCCCTGGACATGGCCTGTTTCACCCTTGAAAAGATGAGACTTGGGGGAATATGGGATCACGTCGGGGGAGGCTTTCACAGATACAGCGTGGATGAAAGGTGGCTAGTTCCCCACTTTGAAAAGATGCTCTACGACCAGGCCCATTTGATCCACACCTATCTAAAGGCCCATGAACTTTCTGGAAACAGGCTTTTTCTGGAAACGGCAAGGGAAACAGCCCGCTTCTGCATGGATGAGCTCATGTCCAGGGAAAAGGGATTCTACTCTGCCCTTGATGCGGATTCTGAAGGCAGGGAGGGGGAATACTATGTATGGAGCGCCAAGGAACTTGAGACGGTTCTTGGGAATTATGATTTTGAACTCTTTAAAAGGCTCTTTCTTGTGGAAGAAGAAGAAGGAAACTTTGAAAACGGGAAAAACGTCATTGCCCTAAGAAAGGATCTGGAAAGCCTTTCCAAGGAGACGGGAAAGAGTCTTTCAGAACTTGAAGAGTTTATCCAGAAAGCCCTTGGAAAACTTTTTTCATCAAGAAGGAGACGGACAAAGCCGGCAAGGGATGAAAAGATAATAACTGCCTGGAATGGGCTTATGATAGGGGCCCTGGTTGAGCTTTCTAGGGTTTGTAACGAAAACTCCCTTCTTGAAACGGGAGAAAAGTGCCTCGATCTTATCCTTAAAAGGCTTTTTTTGAAAGAGGGCCTTTTTAGGCGTCTTATTGACTCAGAGGCCAAGTACAGGGCATGCCTTGAAGATTACGCATGCCTTCTTTTTGGCGCATCAAAGATATATGAGGAAGGCAAAAACGATGACGTGCTTTATGCATGTAGGAACCTTGTCAAAGAAATCCGCCAAAGATTTCTTGATGAGTCCCTAAACATGCTTCTTTATGCGCCCATCTCTGCAAAGGACCTTCCCTTAAGGGTTACGGCCCCTCCAGATGGCGCCCTTCCCTCCCCCATATCGGTTCTTTTTAGGGCACTTAAGACCCTTTCCCCCTTCTGGGATGATGAAAATGCAAGGTTGCTCCTTGATGTCACAAAAAGACAGGGGCTTTTTGAGGCCTCCAGAAACCCCCTTGGAAACTGTGCCTTTTTGGCATGCGTACTTGAAGAAAACGAAGCTTAAAAAGGGTCCATTTGCAGCAAGAGGAATTAGCCAAAAAATCTATTCTGCTGAAGCAAGAAGCCTTTCCTTAAGAAGCTTTATCTCATCCCGCCTCTTTGCAGCCTCTTCAAACTTAAGCCTTTTAGCAAGGGCGTACATCTCCTTTTCAAGCTCGCTAATTCGTTTTTCAAGCTCCTTTCTGCCCATTGCTCCATAGGAACCCTTTTCCTCAAGGACACAAGCAGCCTCATCCCGCATGTCTTCCTCGTAGATGGATGTAAGGGCATCCTCAAGGGCCTTTGATATCCCCCTTGGCACGATGTTGTGCTCAAGATTGTACTTTTCCTGGAGCTTTCTTCTTCTTAGGGTTTCAGAGATTGCCCTTTTCATGGAGCCTGTCACCTTGTCCGCATACAGGATTACAAGTCCGTTTTCGTTTCTTGCAGCCCTTCCTGCAGTCTGAATGAGTGAGCGCTCTGAACGCAAAAACCCCTCCTTGTCTGCATCAAGAACCGCCACCAAAGACACCTCCGGCATGTCAAGGCCCTCTCTAAGAAGGTTTATGCCCACAAGTACGTCAAAGTCTCCCCTCCTTAGCCCCTGGATTATCTGGCTCCTTTCAACGGTTTTTATGTCAGAGTGCAGATACTCCACCTTGACCCCTGCGGCCCTGTAATACTCGGTCAGATCCTCTGCCATCTTCTTTGTCAGGGTGGTGACAAGAACGCGCTCCCCCCTTTTGACCACCTTTCTTATCTCGTGAAGCAGATCATCCACCTGGTTTTCAGCAGGACGCACCTCCATCATGGGGTCCATGAGGCCCGTTGGCCTTATTATCTGCTCGAAAACGTTGTCCTTCGAGTGCTCAAGCTCAAAGGGCCCAGGCGTTGCCGATACAAACACCACCTGACCTACGCTTTCGAGGAACTCGTCAAACCTCAGGGGGCGATTGTCAAGGGCAGAAGGCAGACGAAAGCCAAATTCCACCAGTGTCTCCTTTCTTGAACGATCCCCTGCGTACATTCCCCTTATCTGTGGCACGGTTATGTGGCTTTCATCAATAAAGGTGATGAAGTCGTCTGGAAAGTAGTCGAGAAGGGTTGGAGGAGGTACACCCGGGGGCCTGCCCGTAAGGTGTCTTGCGTAATTTTCTATTCCGTGGCAGTAGCCAAGCTCCTCAAGCATCTCCAGATCAAGGCTTGTTCTCTGCTCAAGCCGCTGGGCCTCTAGGAGTTTTCCCTGTTTCTCAAACCAAGCAAGCCTTTCACTGAGCTCTGCCCGAATGGTCTTTATGGCCCGCTCCAGCCTTCCCAGGGATGTCACGTAGTGGCTTGAAGGGTAGATGACCGTGTGGCTTATGGTCTTTTTCCGTTTTCCAGTAAGGGGGTCAAAGAGGCTCAGCCTCTCCACCTCGTCGCCAAAAAGCTCTATGCGCACTCCGACCTCTTCCTCGTAGGAGGGAAAAACCTCCACTATGTCTCCCCGAACCCTGAAGGTGCCCCGCTTAAAGTCCATATCGTTTCGCTCATAGAGCATGGTTACCAGGTGGTCCAGTATCTCCTCCCTGGACTTTTCCATGCCCTGGCGAAGGTAAAGGTGCATCTCCTGGTACTCTTCTGGGGAGCCAAGGCCGTAGATGCATGAGACACTTGCAACTATTATCACGTCCTTTCTTGTAAGAAGGGAATAGGTGGCAGAATGGCGAAGCCTGTCGATGAAGTCGTTTATCGAGGAGTCCTTTTCAATGTAGGTGTCAGAGGCGGGGATGTAGGCCTCTGGCTGGTAGTAGTCGTAGTAGCTTACGAAATACTCAACGGCATTTTCAGGGAAAAAGGCCTTGAACTCGGAAAAAAGCTGGGCAGCAAGGGTCTTGTTTGGGGCCATGACCAAGGCGGGCCTTCCCACCTGGGCAATGATGTTGGCCATGGTAAAGGTCTTTCCAGAGCCTGTCACTCCAAGGATGGTCTGGAACCTTTTCCCCTCTTTAAGCCCCTTTGAAAGCTGCTCTATTACCTTGGGCTGATCTCCCTGGGGCCTGAATCTGGTATGAAGCCTGAAGGGTGAATCCATGTATAAAAACAAACCTCTTTTGGCAATTGTACGCCTTTTTTGTCTATAAACTTTCTAAGTGTCTTTTATTTTTGAAATCTGGCATTATTATATGCTGCCGTAAAGGACACTTACAGGAGACACCATGAAAAAGAAGGAAGAAAAGAAAAGGCCTTCAAACTTTATCAGAAATATAATTCTTCAGGACATAAAATCAAACAAGTATGGCGGCAAGGTCATAACGCGCTTTCCTCCTGAGCCAAATGGATACCTGCACATAGGGCATGCAAAGAGCATAGTCATGAACTTTGGCTTTGCAATTGAGTTTAACGGCAGGTGCCACCTCCGCTTTGACGACACCAACCCCACAAAGGAAGAGCAGGAGTACGTGGACGCCATCATGGAGGATGTCAGGTGGCTAGGCTATGACTGGGGTGAACACCTTTACTATGCTTCCGACTACTTCGATCAGTTCTACGAGTATGCGGAACAGCTCATTAAGATGGGAAAGGCCTTTGTCTGCGACCTTTCACCTGAGGAGATAAAGAAATACAGGGGCACACTCACTGAGCCAGGCAAGGAAAGCCCTTACAGGAACAGGAGCATTGAGGAAAACCTGGACCTATTCCGCAGGATGCGGGCAGGGGAATTCAAGGATGGGGAGAGGACGCTTAGGGCCAAGATAGACATGGCGGCTGGAAACCTTAACATGCGCGACCCTGTCATCTACCGCATCATGCATGTTCCCCACCACAGGACAGGAGACAAGTGGTGCATATACCCCATGTATGACTTTGCCCACTGCCTTTCAGACTCCATCGAGCACATCACCCACTCCCTATGTTCCCTGGAGTTCGAGGATCACCGCCCCCTTTACGACTGGTTTCTGGACACCCTTCAGGTGGAGTGGCACCCCCAGCAGATAGAGTTTGCAAGGCTCAACCTCACCTACACCATCCTCAGCAAGAGAAAGCTCATAAAGCTTGTGGAATCTGGCGTGGTTGACGGCTGGGACGACCCGAGGATGCCCACCATAAGCGGCATGAGGCGAAGGGGCTTTCCGCCTGCTGCCATTCGCGACTTTTGCGAACGGATAGGGGTTGCAAAGAAGGAAAGCGTTGTGGACGTTGCCCTTCTTGAGCACTGCATAAGGGATGAACTTAACCGGGTGGCCCCAAGGCGAATGGCGGTCCTGAATCCCTTAAAGGTTGTCATAGAAAACTACCCAGAGGGCCAGGAGGAGGAGCTTGATGCAATAAACAACCCGGAAGACCCCTCATATGGAACCAGAAAAGTCCCCTTTTCAAGGGAGATATTCATTGAGGCCACGGATTTTATGGAAGAGCCGCCAAAGAAATTCTACCGACTTGCACCAGGAAGAGAGGTAAGGCTTCGTTACGCCTACTTCATCACCTGCAAGGAGGTTATTAAGGATCCTGAGACGGGAGAGATCCTTGAACTTCGCTGCACCTACGACCCTGAAACCAGGGGCGGGAACGCGCCAGATGGAAGAAAGGTCAGGGGCACCATCCACTGGGTTAGTGCGCCACACGCCTTTAAGGCAGAGGTTAGGCTCTATGACAGGCTCTTTGACCACCCCTACCCCGACAGGGCAAAGGAGGAAGGAAAGACCTTCATGGACTACCTCAACCCAAACTCTCTGGAGGTGAAAAGGGACTGCCTCATGGAGCCATCCCTTACGGAGGCAGAACTTGGAAAGGTGTACCAGTTTGAAAGGCTTGGCTACTTCTGCGCAGACTCTCGAAATTCAAAGCCTGGAAGCCCGGTTTTTAACCGCACCATCACCTTAAGGGATACCTGGGCAAAGATAGAGAAGAAATTCAAGCAGCAGGAAAAACAGAGACAAAAGAAAAGGTAAGACATGTCAGAAAAAAACAAGGAACAGGTAATAGTCAGGTTTCCTCCAAGCCCAACGGGCTATCTGCACATCGGAGGTGCAAGGACCGCCATCTTCAACTGGCTGTTTGCAAGGAAACACGGCGGAAAATTCATCTTGAGGATAGAGGATACGGATGTTGAGCGCTCAACAAAGGAATCCATTGAAGGAATCATCGATGGACTCACCTGGCTTGGTATAGACTGGGACGAGGGGCCCTATTTCCAGAGCGAGTTTGCCCATGAGCACAAGGCCGCTGCTGAAAGGCTTCTAAAGGAGGGAAAGGCCTACAAATGCTTCTGCACCAAGGAAGAGCTTGAGGCAAAGCGCAAAAAGGCCCTTTCGGAAAAAAGGGACATCAAATACGACGGCACATGCAGGCGCCTTTCTCCTGAGGAGATAGCGGAAAAGGAACGACAGGGAATACCATACGTCATCCGCTTCAAGGTCCCTGAAAGGGAGGGCAAGATAGGATATGACGACAAGGTCCTTGGAAGGATTGAAAAGGACTACAGCGAGATAGAAGACTTTGTCATTGTGCGCTCAAACGGCAGGCCTCTTTACCTACTTTGCAACGTGGTGGATGACATCCGGGACAGGATCACCCACATCATAAGGGGCCAGGACCACATGACAAACACCATAAAACAGATACTCCTTTACGAAGCACTTGGGGCAAAACCTCCTGTCTTTGCCCACATGCCCCTCACCCTGGATCTCCAAAAAAGAAAGATATCCAAGCGCACCCACGGAGAGGTGGTATCTGTGCAGTGGTACAGGAAGATGGGATTCATCCCCTGGGCCCTTGTGAACTACCTTGTGCTCCTTGGCTGGAACCCGGGAACCGACCAGGAAATCTTCACAAAGGAAGAGCTCATCCAGGCCTTTTCCCTTGAGCGCATAAACAAGGCCAACTCCATTTTCAACTACAGGAAGGGGGACCCGAAGTTCTTCACGGACCCGAAGGCCATTAGCATAAATGCTTGGTGGCTAAGACACCTGCCCATTGAAGAGATAGCAGAGATGATAAAGGAGGATTTCAAGAAGGAGGGCATCTGGGACGAGGCCTATGAAGGCGAAAAACGGGAGTGGTTCCTTTCCACCCTGGATCTCATAAGGAGCAGGTTTCACACGCTTAGGGACTTTGCAAGGCTTGGAAGGGCCTACTTTGCAGACGACTTTGAAATCGAACAAAAGGCACTCAAAAAGAACATGCTCAAGCATCCTGAGCTCAAGGAGCTTCTTCCAAGGCTTGGAGAGGCCCTTGAGAAGGTGGAGCCCTGGAACCTTGAAACCACAGAGGATGCGGTGCGGGCCTTTGCCAGTGAGGCGGGGGTTAAACCCGGGATAATAATAAACGGAATGAGAACGGTTATAACAGGTCAACTCAAGGGCCCTGGAATATTCGATGTCATGGTTGCCATTGGCAAGGAACGGGTGATAAGGCGGCTAAAAGACAGCCCAAGGCTCTTTGAAGGGACAAAACCTTGACCAAAACCCTTGACTTTGCCCTAAATTACTGTCTATTCTAAAAGTTAGACTCTTTGTTGCACCTTGTGGAGGGATTTTGAGGGCTTCCTATACTGGTAGAAACAGGCGAATCAGCAGAAAAAGGGCCGATAACAGGTCCCAGTACGTGAACGTGTTTCTTTTGGTTACCATCATTCTTCTGGCCCTCTGGACAATTGCCGGCCCATATGGATTCTGGAAACTCCACAAGATGAAGCAGCATCGTAAGGCCTTTTACGCCATGGTCATTGATGCCTCAAAGGAGAACACCAGGCTCAAAAACCAGATCAAGACCTTTGGCACGGATCGAAAATTCCAGGAAGAGATGGTAAGAAAGAGGCTTGGCTGGGTAAAGAGAAACGAGCTTCTTTACAAATTCATACATCAGGGCACCAGTTCCAGATAGTACTCATCTTTGGCCCTCGTTCATGATTACCTCAAAAAACATCAAGCAGTTCAGGGAATATCTGGCCTCTGGAAGATGGGAGGAAGACTTTGGTTACATGACAAAGGATGGGCAGGACGATATGCTGGACCTTTTAGACTCCCTCTTCGAGCTTTGCGAGCTTGCCGACAAAATCCTTACAAAGAAACTCTACAAAAACATGTTGGGAGGAAGCGATGTTGTTGAAACAGGAGACGAAAACAGCAATAAGGACGTGACTGACAAGGGGTTGTAAAGAGCCTAAACGATTTATAAAAAGAGCAAAAGTATATCCGGTTTCAGATTCATGGGACTTATTCGCACAAAAACCTTTATCAAATATGCAAGAATTAACCTCCAGGATGCAGAGGCCGCCCTTTCTGCAAGTAACTATGAAGTGTGCGCCAGAAAGGTCATCTCTTGTACTGATGCCTTGATCAAGGCCGTTGCTGCTGCCCTTCCCATGGTCAAGGCGGACTTCTTCAAGATGAAAAGAGAACGCTTTGCCAGGAATCTAGAAGACCTCACAGATGATACAGGGACATCTTCCAGGATTACAGAGGCCATATTTGAGGCAAGAAGACTGGCCCTGGGGGATGAAACAGGCAGATCTCACGTTGAAAAGGCCCTGGGGCATGCTGGGGCTGCCTTTACCGCTCTTCATGAGCTCTTTACATGAAGAGGGCTTGGCTCCGCCTCTCACTTTCTATCCCTTTCCTCCTCATACTGATTGACGGGACCTGGTCAAAGGCCCTGGCACTTGAACCCGGGCAGGTGCTGGTTGTGGCAAATGACAGCAGCCCTGAATCCCTGGCCCTTTCCAGTTATTACATTAAAAAGAGAAACATTCCCAGGAAAAACCTCCTCCACATCCGCTGCACCACCAAAGAGGTGATCACCAGAAGGGCCTTTGAAAGAGATATTGCCTTCCCGCTTAAGAAGGCACTGGCAGGAGACAGCCTTTTAAAAGGGATAAGATGCATTCTTCTTACCTACGGCATCCCCTTAAGGATATTGGAAAAACAGGAATCAGGGACTTCTACAAAAGGCCCTTCAGCTAAAAGGAAAGGGGCTGGCAGGGATATCAAGGAAGAAGGCAGCAAAAAAAGGATGGATGAAAGGGGCCCTTTAACAACTGTCTCTTCCGTAGATTCTGAGGTCATGGCCATAAGACTTTATGGAAGATACGATCTTAAAAGCTGGCTTTTAAACCCGCTATATATAGGTAAAAGGCCAGGGGAAAGGCCCTCTTTGCCCGCAAAAGAAATCGTCATGGTTTCAAGAATAGACGGCCCCGACCTGAGGAATGCAAAGAGGATAATCGATGATGCCATATTTTCTGAGGAAAATGGACTTTCAGGAAGGGCATGCCTTGACTGCAGGTACACGGCCTCTCAGAGGAAAATGGGAAAGGATACCTACCATCTTTTTGACAGGTGGATATACCAAGCTGCCCTGTTTCTTAAGTCAAGGGGCTTTGAAACGAAAATCAACCAGGGCCCAGGACTTTTTGAAAAATATGCGTGTAAAGGCTGCGCCATATACTGCGGCTGGTACAGCCTTTCCAATTACAAAGACGCCTTTACCTGGAAAAGGGGGGCTATAGGTTACCATATTGCAAGTGGCGAGTGCGTAAGCCTCCACGGAAACACCAGGCAGTGGTGCAGGATGATTCTCAAAAAGGGGGCAAGTGTAACCATAGGCCCTGTCTCAGAACCCTATGTCCAGGCCTTTCCTCCGCCCAACCTATTCTTCAGGCTCCTTCTGGACAATGGCCTTTCCATTTCAGAGGCTTATCTTTTTTCCTGCCCCATGCTTTCCTGGCAGATGGTGCTTGTAGGAGACCCACTCTACAGGCCCTTTTTGAGGTTAAGGCCCGATAATACGAAAAGATGATAAAGCCCTTTTGGGGGCTGACAAAATTTTGCTATTGCCAAGTCACCTCAAAAGAGTGTAAAAATAATATCAAACTCAAAAATTCAGTTGCTCCCTTTGACATGAATCAAAAAAGTGAAAAAACTACAGAGAAACGGCGCAAGGTATTGGTGTCTTTTCCCAGGAAACTTACCCGGGCCGGCCAGAGGATTGTGTGCCCTGAATGCGGTAACGACCACGATTTTTTTGAAGTGGCGCAGGAGGTTACCATCACCACCAAATACATCCAGAATCCGGATGGGAGCTTTACGCCTCAAAACGACGAGTCCACCGTGCTGGGAGATGTAAATCTTTATTGCGGTGAATGTTACGCAGACCTTTCCCAATATTACAGGCGTTTTGCTGAAATGATCTTCTGACAAGGTGCGACCGCCTGCCATAATCAGGACAAATTCCCAGTTCAAAAAGGCCTATCCCAATCTCCAAAAGGGGGATGTAGTCTCTTGTGTGCTAAACCTCAAGCCATTTGAGGAATTCATATTCACGGACCTGGTGGATCGGGGAGTGTTACTCTTTCCTTCGGCCATCTCCCAGATTGCTAGCAGGTCCAAATGCTTCCAGGCGCATCTCTTGGGGGATCTGATGGTCCCTGGCACAAGGGTCATAAATGGAAAGGCCGATCTCATAAGGGCCATGGATGACTACTTACAGGAAGGTACAGGCCCTGTCATAACCAAGAAGGACCGGGCCGACTGTGGACTAGGCATAAACAAATGGCGAGACTGCGAGGATCTCTTCAATAACGTCTCCCTTTCCTCTAACCCGCCCTGGCCCTTTGTGCTTCAACCATTTATTCCTGATGCAACGGACATAAGGGTTGTGTGGGTTGGAAGCCATCACCGGGAGGCCTATTGGCGCAAAAACAGGGCAGGCTTCAGGAACAACCTGCACTTTGGCGGTGAAAGCGGCCCCTTTGAACTTTCAGACAGGGAAGCGGAAATCTGCCAAAAGGCCATGGACAGGGCCAAATTCCCCTTTGCTCACATGGATCTTTTAATGACGGAAAATGGAGAGGTCTTCCTTTCTGAAATCAGCCTCTTTGGGGGCACAAGGGGAGCCCAGATAGACTCGGTTGAGTGTTCCAGGTTAAAAAAGCTGGTTGAAGAGGAATTTCTTGATCAATTTGTTGGCACGTCCCTGCCCGGCACGGAACAGGGCAGCATCTAAAGGATCATGGCTGAACATATTCGGTAGCCTGAAAATCCAAGGGGAAAGGCCTTGCACCAGAATCAAATCTTGAAACAGACAGAAACTTATACGGATAGAGAGCAGGCGGATTCCCTGCCATCTTTAAGCAGTCTTGAAAAACACCTTGGTTACTCATTCAAGGACAAGAAACTTCTTGTTACTGCCCTTACCCATCGTTCCTTTCCACCTGAGTCGGGAAAGTCCTTCCACGACAACGAGCGGCTGGAGTTTCTTGGGGATGCCGTACTTGAGCTTGCAATAAGCGATCTTCTCTTCAGGAAATTTGGTCAACACTACAAAGAGGGTGACCTTACAAAGATGCGTGCCTATCTTGTGAGCGAAACACGCCTGGTCATGCTGGCAAAGGAACTCCAACTTGGGAAATACCTCCTCATGGGACACGGAGAGGAAAAATGCGGCGGAAGGACCAGGCCCTCAATACTGGCAGATGCCTTTGAGGCCGTGGTTGGTGCCATGTACCTGGATGGTGGATTTGAGGCTGCCTTTGGCTTTGTTCGCAAGCAGTTTGGCAAGCTCCTTGAATCAGCCCCTGAAAAGGGCCTCAAGATCGATTATAAGAGCAGGCTTCAGGAAATTACGCAAAAATACCTGCACGCCCTTCCCTCTTACAGGCTTCTTGAAATAGAAGGGCCAGACCATGACAGACGCTTCAGGGTCGCCCTTTATTTTGAAAATCAGGAGATTTCTCAAGGCACAGGTAGAAGCAAAAAGGAGGCGGAGCAACAGGCCGCAAGGCTTGCACTAAAAAATATAGAGGAGAACCTTGGAAAAAATGGATTCGGGTAACACAGGAGAAAAGGGAGAAAAGGGCCAGGGTTTTAAATCGGGTTTCGTAGGGATTATAGGCGCCCCAAACGTCGGTAAGTCTACCCTTCTCAATGCAATCCTTGGCGAAAAAGTCGCCATCACCACCCCAAAGCCACAAACCACCAGGACCCAAGTCCGCGGCATACTTACCGGGGAAAACTTCCAGATCGTGTTCGTTGACACCCCTGGGATTCATCTCCCAAGAAAGCTGCTGAACAAGAAGCTAGTTGAGACGGCGGAAAAGGCCGTTGAGGACGTTGACGTTCTGCTCTTTCTTGTGGATGTCACAAACAGAAACCGAAAGGAAGAGTTTGCCATAGTCGAGCTTATTAAGAGACTGAAAAAGCCGGTGATCCTTGTACTCAATAAGATAGACAAGGTGGCCAAGGAAAACATCCTGCCCATTATTGACGAAATGGGTAAGATTTACCCCTTTGAGGCCATAGTACCCATCTCTGCAAAGTACGTGGATGGAGTGGACAGGTTGCTTGAGGAGATACTAAAGCTCCTTCCGGAAGGCCCGCAATATTATGACGCAACCACCATTACTGACCAGTCCAAGGAACACCTTGTAGAGGAGCTTATCAGGGAAAAGATATTCCTCCTTGCCGAACAGGAAGTCCCATATTCAACGGCAGTGAAGGTAGAGGAGATGGAAGAGGATGACAAAATCGTCAGGATAAGGGCGGTCATCTATGTTGAAAGGCCGTCTCAAAAGGGAATTATCATAGGGAAACAGGGAAGATTCATAAAGAAGGTGGGAACCTATGCAAGGATGGACCTGGAACACCTGTGGGGCAAGAAGGTCTTTTTGGATCTTTGGGTGAAGGTCCTCAAAGACTGGTCCAAGGATGAAAAGCATCTAAGACGCCTGGGCCTGACAAGCTAAATCCTTTTCAAAACCAATCTCTTTAAAACTCAAGATGTGTCATTTGCGCCACACCAAGGCACCAGATAAACTGTGTCCAATAGGACACACAAGCCTAATGGCTGTGCAGTTGCAAGGTTAACTGGCTGTTTTTACAGTATTTTTGCGCAACATCAAAATGGCATAATGTATGCTTAATGGATTTTGCACAAAAAAGTGACTACTCAAATGCGGCTTTAGAGAGCGAGAGAATATAGATATGAAACTTCAGCGGACATTAAAAAAACCGGTAGAGGTCCAGGGGATAGGCCTTCACTGTGGCGCAAAGGTCTCCATGAAGGTGAACCCTGCAAAACCAGACTCTGGAATCCGATTCAGGAGGACAGACCTTGCTGGCAAGCCGGAGGTAAGGGCCACACTAGATAATGTAATTAACTGCATACACGCCACCACAATTGGTACGGAAGACTTTCGAGTCTCCACCATAGAACACCTTATGGCCGCCTTTGCAGGCCTTGGCATAGATAACGCCACCGTTGAAATAGACGGTCCAGAGGTTCCTGCAATGGATGGGAGCGCTGCCATTTTTGTATTTCTTTTCAAGGACGCAGGGCTCAAGATCCAGGGCAGCCCCAGGAGGTTTATTGAGGTTATAAGGCCCATTAGCATAGAAGAGAATGACAAAAAAGTCACATTCTTGCCTCACCACTCTTTTCTTGTTGATTTTTCCATAGATTTCCCCCACCCAGTCATTATGGCACAGCGCTTTAAGGCAGAAATTACTAGAAAGACCTTTGAAAAACGCATTGCCAAGGCCAGGACCTTCGGTTTTTTAAAGGAGGTTGAGATGCTTCACAAAAATGGCCTGGCCCTTGGAGCATCCCTTGAAAACGCCGTTGTCATAGGCGATCAGTCTGTCCTTAACCATGAGGGGCTGAGGTTTTCAGACGAGTTCGTACGCCACAAGGTCCTGGACATAATCGGAGATCTTTATCTCCTTGGTGCGCCGATCAGGGCCAAGGTGGTTGCAGAAAAATCTGGCCACGATCTTCACTGCAAGGCAGTAAAGGCCCTTATGGCCGCAAGGTCTGCATGGAGGTACTCCGATTCCTTTGTGGGGGAAGCAACCGTATCCAGATGGCACAGGGACATTGCACCTGCTGGCGCAGGGGCCATGTTATAAATTTTCCAACAGGAAAGCCGGTTTCTTAAGGCAGGAGGTACCTGGAGGCCGGTAAACCTGGAGGGTTGGGCAGGCAGGGAACGTCAAAGTTCCCTGCTTTTTGTTTTAAGCCATTGGAAATTTTCCTGGTAAAGCTCTTCCACCTGCTCTTTGCTCATCCCGGCCCCCATTCCAACAGAGCGCGCATGCTCCCTGCTCATAAAGTCTCCAGGTGAATGGCCATCGGAATTTATAACCAAGGGGGCGCCAACTGAAAGGGCTGTCTTCAAAACATGCCCGTTGGTGAGACTGTGGCCTTTTCTGCCAGAAAGTTCTAGACGCACTCCCTTCTCCTTCGCAAGGGCCGCATCCTCATGGGCTATGAAACCGGGGTGGGCGAGTATGTCCACGCCGGCCTCTATGGCCGCCCGGTTGGTGCCGGCAGTTACGGGCTCCACAATGGTCTCTCCATGGCAGACCACTATTTCCGCTCCCAAATCCCTGGCCATGCTGGTAAGGCCTGCTATTCTGGCAGGATGAACATGGGTGAGTTCAATGCCGCAGAGAAGCTTTGTCCTGCTGTTTGCATTGATTGGCCTTACCACCTTCTTAAGCTGGGTTATTATGAATTCGAAATTGGACTCGTCTGCGTGGTCTGTGATACATACCGCATCGTACCCCATGACTTCGAGCCTTCTTACGAGCTCTGAAGGCAGTAGTTCCCCATCGCTGAAAAGGCTGTGACAGTGAAGGTCAAACATCGACATGACTAGTTCCCCCTTGAACATCAAAGCTTGCGGATTGTTTATTTGGCAGTTACCGGCCCGTCAAGCTCTCTGCACCCAAAAGATACAAAAAAAAGAGGGGAAAGTCGATTGTGCTTCAAAATTATGGGAAAGCAGCTAGAAAACCCCTGCCCCTCCAACCAATAGGATTTTATGAAGGGAGTTCAAGGCGGTATGGTATTCGGAGCTGAATCGGGCCAATAATCCGGACATTTTCAGCATTGAAAATACAATCTTGACAGGTGAAAGGCGGCTTTTTTGACTTTTTTACAGCATGTTCAGACTTTGCAATGCCGCTTCTACAGGTGAGTAGTCTCCTGGCGGTATGAACCCCAAAATCCTGGTGGCCCTTTTAAAGGACCTGGTTGGTTGCATGTTTACAAGGGATGAGGTTATCCTCCTTTTCAACTGAATGCTTAGTCCCTTTGAAGCCGCAAGGGGCCAGGCTGGCCACAGGGCGGTGCTGCACAACAGCTTGAAATTAGGATAAGTCCTCTTGTTTAATACTGTAAACTGGTCAAGACGTATCTTTTTCTCCCTTACCATTGATTCAAGCTGGTCCGTGCGCACAAAACCTGCATCCATTATGCCGTTAAGCACCGAATAGACCACGTAATCCTGGTTGTTAAATACCTTTAACTGACAATCCTTCATGACATTTACGCCATGTTTCATGAGTTCCGAGGCCTGAATGACAAAACCGCCAGCAGATTTAAGTGACACCACTCCGATCTTCTTGCCCCTTAACTGTTCTAGGGTCCTTATGCGAGACTGGCTCCTTACGAAAATAACCCCGCCCATGTAAGGACCACCGTACCTGTTTTTCACAGTGGCAAGGGCGCTTGCACCGAACCGCCGTTTCAAATTGATAAAAAATACCTGATTGGCCAATACCAGATCTACCTTTCCATTGGCAACAAAGTTCTCTAATTGAGAAAAGGACAAAGGTACAATCTTAAAGGACAACCCCAGGTCCTTTGATAGATAATTGGCCAGGGGTTGCCAGCGCTGGAACGCCTGCTTTGCGCCCCTTTTTGCCAGTATACCAATGGACACATCATCCTTCTGGGCTAAAGTGATCCCAACGAAAAAGTAAAGGAGAATGACCAGGAAAGGAACCATAACCCTTGTCCCTTTCCTGCTGCCCAAAATATGTCTTCTAGATGTTAAGATAGACATGGGAGCTGCCCCCTAGTGGAGCCTGAAGCGCTTGATCTCCCTTTCTGCCTCCTCTGCCTTAGCAAGAAGCTGATCCATGGCATCAAGAGCAGCCTTGGCACCTTTGGCATTGTCTACCGCAACCTCTGCTGTCTCCTGCATAAGCGTTCTCAAGGCCTCACTCCTTTCCCTTTGCAGGGCCGTCTTATCCGTAATCTTTGTAGAGTTGACAACAATCTTCCTTATGATCTCGACTGCCTGCTTGGTAGTGAGGTTTCCGGTGTTTGCTATATCAACAATGGCCTTGCTATACTTGAGAAGGCCACTGATGGCGTCTTCCACAATCTGCCTGCGTTCTACCTGCTTAGTGGTCATCTCCACAATGTTGGATGCGTGACGCGTCAGCTCGTCTGTATAATCAATAAGACGGGAGATTTCGTTGGCCTGTTCCTGCGAAACATCGGCAATCTTTATAATCACGTCGTTACTTTTCTCAATACTGTCAATGATATTTTCCAGAGAGTCCGCGCTCTTGTGGGTAAGCTCCATACCATTGGAGATGTTGTCAGACGTCTCCTGGATGAGGGCCGTAATTTCCATGGTGGACTCATGGGTCTTCTCGGCCAGTTTCCTGATCTCCTCTGCAACAACGGCAAAGCCCCTGCCATGTTCACCTGCTCTGGCAGACTCAATGGATGCATTAAGGGCAAGGAGGTTGGTCTGTTCTGCAATATCTGAAATCAGCTCAACTATCTCCTTCATCCTTTCCGAGCTTTTTGTTATTGCCATCATACCCTTAACCGTCTCATCCATGGATATGCTTCCTGCCCTGGCAGTCTCAAGAACATGTTGAGCCTGTTTCAATGAATGATTTGCCTGATCCGCCATATCGTGCAGCTTCTGGGTCATTATTTTCAACTCCTTGGCTGTCCTTGCGGAGGAATCAAGCTGTATCTTTGCGCTGCCCTGGACCTCAAGGGCCGTCTTACCCATCTTGCCCACTATCTCCATGGCTTTTCTGGCGCCCTCCATGTTCTTGGTGGAAACAGAGACGATCTCGTCACTGTTCTTGGCAGATCCTTCCACAATAGCCGCTCCCTCAAGGGCCAGTTCCGCAGAGGATTCGGCATGATCTGCCACCTCTTCGGCTGTTTTTCCCATCTGTATGGTCCTCTGCATTACCTTTTTGACACGGTTTGCCTGCGCGCCAGCGCTGTCAACTATCTTTTGAGATACATCGTGCACCTCCTTACTTGCCTTCCTGAAGGCGCCCGTAGCACTGGCAATCCTTTCAAAGGTATTTCTCAGGGCACGGAGAAAGCCATTCAAGGCCCTGGCCATGGTGCCAACCTCGTCACCACTCATTACTGGCAGACTAATGGTGAGATCCATATCCCTGGCAGCCTTGTTAAAGGCCGATGCGGTTCCAACAATGGGCCTGACCACGTTTTTGTCAATGAGAAAGGCAAAAACCATGAGAAACAGGAAAACGAAGAAAATGGTAACCAGTTGCTGCTTCATTATATTGTTCAGGACTGCAAAGAGTGTGGAAGTAGGGATCTCCACAACTGCCTTCCAGTTAAGCGAGGAAAGTTCGGGTAACTTTCCAACCGGCAGAGTGCATGCCAGATAACGCCTGTCCGACTTTATCTCAGCGATGCCCTGTCCATACTCCTTAATAACCTGTCGCCCCGTTTGGGTGATGGTCTGGTTGGTATGTGTGCCCTGACTGTGCCATATTATGCGCCCACTACTGTCTACTATATAGGCGTTTCCATTCATTAATCTGGTATTTGATATGCCGCTGGTAAATACACTTGACAGGGCATCCCAGTTGACAAAACCCACCAGGCTCCCTGCAAGCCTGCCATCTGACAATATAGGAGTAACGAATACTGCTGCCCATTTCCCGCCTGGGCGTGAATAGTCAAGGCGTCTGATGGGGGCGTGCAACGTACAGGCTTCCGCATCATCTATCTGGAACCATGGTTGGGTGCTAAGATTCTTGCCAATGAGATCCGGGCTGCTGCCGGCAAGTACGCGGCCACCTTTGTTGGTAACGGCAATTACGTCGAAGTAGGGGTCCTGGCTTGCAAAATGGTCAAGGAATTTATCCGTACCAGCCTGGCCGCCTCCTATTTCCAGGGCAAGTTTCACTATGTCTATATTGGAAAGTATTTTGAGGTTATTTGCCCTATCTTTTAGAAATGTCCTTACAGAGGAGGCTAACGCCCTGGTCTCTGTGACAACGGTCTTTTGGCCATCCTTTTTAAGGGTATTTTGTTGGGAAAAGTAGGTGTACGCCTGGATCGTTCCATAGGCGGCCAGAAAAAACAACATTGTAACCAAAACCTTGGTCCTGACACTCCAACTACTCATGCTTTTATTTTTTGTCATTAATGGTCTCCCTTCTGGAAATCTATATCGGCCAAATTTTGCATGAAGGTAAATATTGGTATTAAAAAATCCCCAAAGCCTACCCAGAGGGGTGCCAGGAGCCTACTGCAAGGAGTCGATATTGGCCCATGCCCGAAAAATTCAGGTACCAAATTGTATTTCTACGGGATTTATTCCGATTCCAATATCATGGAATTATTGCAATGATCTTTCTTAAAAGGTGCACGGAGGCGACACATTGAAATTCAACAAGAAATTGATGTTCCTTTTGTCTATTTTTTGTCTCATCCTTTGTTCTTTTCCCTCTCTGTCCTTGGCAGGAAAGACCTTCAAGGTGGGCGTTCTGGCCAAAAGAGGCAAGCCAAAGGCCATGGAGAAGTGGTCTGCCCACATGAAATATCTTTCTGCCAAGACCGGACACGATTTCATCCTGGTGCCCTTGGCCTTTGACGAAATATTTTCGTCTGTCTCCCTCAGAAAAATCGATTTTATCCTTACAAACCCAGGCTTTTTCGTGGTCCTACACAAGAAATTTGGCGTCAAGGCCATTGCCAGCCTGGTGAACTACAGACAGGGCATGCCCCTGAACAGGTTTGGGGGGGTAATCTTCACAAGGAATGACAGCAGTATCGAAAAAAGCAGGGACCTTAGAGAAACCTCCTTTATGTGCGTCAAGATGACATCCTTCGGCGGGGCGCAAATGGCCTTCAAACACTTTCTTGACAGGGGGATAAATCCATTTGAAGACTTCAGGAAACTACTTGAAGGAGGCACCCATGACGCGGTGGTTTATGCAGTAAGAGACGGGATAGTTGAGGCAGGCACAGTCAGATCGGACACCCTGGAACGTATGGCTGCAGAGGGAAAGATCAGATTGAAGGACTTCAGGATAATAGACCGGGTCAAGGATTCATTTCCTTTCATCCATTCCACGGTTCTTTATCCAGAATGGCCCTTTGCCAGCCTCAAATTTACAAATCCGGAAATAGTCCAGGCGGTATCACAGGCCCTAAGGGCAATGAAGCCAAACGACCAGGCGGCACGTAGAGCCAAGATTGCTGGCTGGTCTGCCCCTCTCAATTATAGGCCAGTATCAGAGTGCCTGAGGGCAGTAAAAAATGCCCCCTGACAGCCACTTTAACGGTTACATCTTGTACTTAAAGGCACTGGGATCAAGCTCTTCAAGTATCTTGTTCCACTTGTCCTCGTCTTTTTCGCTTGCATCCCCAGTAACCACAGTGGGCTGTGGTTCCACCTTGGTGGCTGATTTAAGCACCTCCTCGTTCACAAAGATGTCTGCCCCTGCCCTTAAGGCCAGGGCAACTGCGTCACTGGGCCTTGAGTCCACACGAACCAGCTTATCTCCCGTGTCAAGGGTTATCTCCGCATAGTAGGTGTTGTCCTTTAGTTCCGTGACATCTATGCGCACAAGCCTTACCCCTGCCGCCTTTAAGAGATTCACTGCCAGATCGTGGGTCATGGGCCGGGCAAACTCCAGTTTCTCCATCTCCGTGGCAATGGCGGTTGCCTCAAGCAGACCTATCCATATGGGAAGAGTCCTTTCACCCCCCTCCTCCTTGAGGATAAGGATGGGGGAATTGGACTGGGGATCAAGGGTTATTGCATGAATCGTCATCTTTATTGCAGTCATGGCACGAATACCTCGTTAGTGTACAATTCTTCCAATTAAGGAATGGTGACATGCCCTTTCAATGTAAACATTTATGAGCTGTCCAACAAGGCCGCCTGCCCCTTCCATGTTTACGACATGGTTTCCCCGGGTTCTTGCGGTAATCCCTGAATCTCTAAAAGACTCAACCAGCACCTCGCAGATCCTGTTCTCAAAACGGCGGTACTGTTCAAGCCCTATCCGATTCTGTATCTTGAGAAGCTCGGTAAGACGCCTGGACTTCACATCTTCTGGCACCTTTTCCTGAAACCTGGCTGCAGCAGTGCCTGGCCTTTCAGAGTACTTGAAGGCAAAGGCCTGATCAAAACGCACCTCTTCCAAAAGGGACATGGTCTGGCGGAAATCCTCCTCGGTTTCTCCCGGGAAGCCCACAATGAGATCAGTGGTTATGGTGATATCGGGGCACACACTTCTGAGTTTTTCCACCTTCTGGAGATACTGGGCCCTGCTGTAACGCCTGTTCATGCGTTTTAATATCTTATCAGAGCCGGACTGGACTGGAAGGTGCAGGTGCTCGCAGAGGGTTTCAAGCCTTCCAAAGCACTCTATAAGCTCGTTTGAAAGATCCTTTGGATGACTGGTGGTGAAACGAAGCCTAATGTCCGGAAAGGCACTGTCTATCTCCTTGAGAAGGCCAGGAAAATCAACGCCTTTGGGAGATTTTTTCCCGTAGGAGTTAACGTTTTGACCAAGCAGGGTGATATCCCTCACCCCCTGATCAACCAATGAGCCTATTTCCCTCAAAATATCTTCTGAGGGCCTGCTTATCTCCCTGCCCCTTACAAAGGGAACAATGCAGTATGTGCAGAAATTGTCGCAACCCTGCATTATGGTTACAAACGCCCGAACCTCCCCCTTTTTGGGAAGGGGAGCCTCTACATGTGGGATATCAAAATCATTATCAAGGTCAACTCTTACTAGCCTTTCTCCGCCTTCATCAAGCCCTTTCACAATATTGACGATATCGTAGAGCCCCTGGGGCCCCATGACAAAATCCACATAGGGGGCCTTTACAAAAAGCATTTCACCAAGCTGCTGGGCAACGCATCCTGCCACTCCAATCTTTAGGGCCGGGTTGCGCTTTTTAAGGCCTTTCAGTCTTCCTAAAAGACTGTAGAGCTTGTGTTCTGCCTTCTCCCTGATTGAGCAAGTGTTTACAATTATAAGGTCTGCCTCTTCTGGAAAGGGGGTCAGACAATAGCGACCCATAAGCATTTGGGCCATTCGCTGAGAGTCGTATTCGTTCATCTGGCACCCAAATGTTACAATATGGAGCCTTCTGGGCGCAGACTTTTCTGATATTTCGTCTTTTTCTCTAACAAGACTTTTCATGGTGATAGGTCCTCAAGGAATGGGAAACTTGTAGAGATAGGTTCTCCAACCTTTTTGGGTTTCTTCAGTGACTCCTATTATAACGGACTTTGACGTCATTGACACGCCACATATGGAGCCCTTGAGGTGGGAATCCGCCCTGAAAAAACGGTAACCATCTGATAAAGACAGGTAGTAAAGACCGCTTACGCCCCTTCCCCTTTCTCCGGGAATAGCCCCATTAAAAACAAGGCCCTTTCCAATCTTAAGAAAATCCGCTTTTTGAGGACCACAGCAAGGCCTTTCCGGAACAACAGGAAACAGAGAGGTCCATATATGGGAACCATTTCCAAAGACCTTAAAGAACCCGTCAAAGCTTACATACAAAATGACACAGGTACCATTGACCTCTGTAGAAGCTACACTGTCAATGTTAAAATCACTGGGGAAATCTGCCTGTTCAACGTACTCCAAACCCTGATCTGTGGGATTCAGCCTGAAAATGCGCTCTCCCCTGAATCGTTCCTTTTCAAACTCCTGCCCCATAAGCACAGGGGTTTTCTGCCCGCATGCTGCCTGAACAAAGGAAAGCCATAGGTTAATCTCGTCCTGCACGAGATTAAGCCTCCCCTTTTTGTAACTGAATAACTTGGAGGTGAGACCTGCTCCTTTTATGGTCAGGTTCAGAACCAGCCAGCCTCTGGAACAGGAAAAACTGCATGGGCATTCAAAGTCGCCGAAGCGATAGAAAATTGCCCGGCCTTCACGCCTGTATGGTGCAACTCCAAGCCCGTTTGCCAGGAGGTAGATGATTTCCTGTTTTCCGTCTCCGTCAAGATCCGTTACTGCAACCTGGAGAACCTTCTCGGAAAGTGTTCCAACAGGGACGGCCTCTTTAAAATCAAATGTTTTGGGCGCCTGTTCCAATCCTGGTACAGTGATGGCATGCCCGGTCTCTTTCGACTCGTGCAGGGGCGGCCCAGATACAGGAACCATCTCGTACGAGGAAATTTCTTTCATGTCAGGCCCATACACATGGAGGGTATCGTCCTTAAGCTCAAACACCAGGTCTATGCCAAAGGCCTCCATGGAGCTCTTAGTTGGAACAGGAAGGGGGCCTCTTGCAGGTTTTATCCATTCTAGATTGGGCAGGAGCTTCTCAAGCGAATAGGTGGAAAAGACCGGGGACACCAGCCGCCCGTCCAGGAAAAAGGCCGCCCTCATATTGCTAAACCTGAGGGCCTTCAAATTTGGCGAAAGATTTCCAAAAACAGAATACACTTCACATAAGGATGAATCCTTCTGGACTCTTACAATCCTGCACTTGCCCACCACCTTGTCTTCATAGCCAAGCATCCTTTTTGTTCCAGGAAGGTAAATTGGCCTTCCCTTGCCTACTAAAGAAAACAGGTCTCCCGGCTTTATGCCAGATTGCGCACCCTTATCCAGCAGGAACTGACCCTTGTTTTCCTGCTTTGCAGTGGCCAAAACGGGCCTGTAATCCTCTACAAGCCCTTCAATTTGTTGTTGACTGGCTGGGAGATTTCCCGGACACGCCACCACTATCAGAACAATGAAAAATATACTCAGGGCGTGACCGGATAATGCGGTGCGCAATTCATTGCCTCCATTTTTTGAATAAACTAACAATTGCAAATCCAGGTATCTCAGATGCAAGGCCCTTTACAGGTCCAGAACAAATAGTCATAATGGATTGCTGAAAGAATTTTGGTGCTAATATAACAGGAAGTAACAAAAAGAAAATAAAAAAGGCCCTGAACATCAAAGATACAGGGCCTTGATAATAACAAATTTTAGGGGCTACTAGACGCAGCCTGTTGGCTTTGGCAGTCCAGCCATCTTACAGGCTCCCTTACCAGGTCCTGATGGGAAGAGCTCGTAGATTTTCTTGAGGGGATATCCTGTTGTCTTGGAAAGAATCCTGACCATGGGAGCGATACCGTTCTTCTTGAAGTAGTCCTGAAGCACCTCAATGACCTTCTTGTGGTCTTCGGTGAGCTCGCTGATGCCTTCCTGCTCCATGACGTATTCTACCCAGTTTTCATCCCATTCTTCCATTCCCTTTGTAAGGAAACCGTCTTCGTCGACTTCATAAGTCTTGCCTTTGTACTCTACAGTTGCCATATTGCCCTCCTTTTGGATTATTCTCTTATGTCCATTATGGCATATCGAGACCGTTTATTACTATAACCAAATATCTTTGTCAAGGCTCGTTAAAATTTTTTCAAGATTGAGAAAAAGAGAAAAAATTAATATTTATAATAGCTTAACAGGCATGTGAAATGGGCAGCAACGCTTTTTTGAATAGCTATTCATTTTTTCACAATAGATTCATCCACGCCTTGTAAGTGGGATTCAAGCTCAAAAAGGTGCTGCCTTGCCCAGTCAATTGTTGGATCGAGTTCAAGTGCCATCCTGTACCACTTAATGGCAGCAGGGATTATCCCAAGCCTTCTGAGGTTACTCCCTATGTTGGCATAATCTATGGCAGAACCTGGATCAATGGAGATTGCCTGTTCGAAGCACTCGATGGCCTCTGCATACCTTCCCATCTGATAAAGGCAGGTACCAAGAATGTTGTGTATCTCCTTAAGGCCCGGATTGAGTTTTTTTGCCTTCTCAAGCTGTTCCACAGCATCATCGAGCCTTCCAAGCTGGCGAAAACAGTTGCCAAGGTTACAGTAGAGGCTTGGAAGTTCTGTTTCAGGCGGCGAAAGGGAAAGTGCCTGCTGGTATCTTTCTACTGCCCCCTCTAAATCCCCTGTGGATTCAAGCAGGTGGCCCATGTAAAAGGAAATATCAAATCTGTCAGGGTATACGTTTCCAAGCCCTTCCAAAACATCTATTGCCTCAAAGAGATCCAGGATGCCTCCTGTTGCAGCAATGCGAGCCATGTGAAAGGCAAGATCAAGGTTGAGGGTGCGGTCACGGAAGTGACTGCCTGGAATCATGGCATAAACCACAGGGATTCCAAGTTCCCTTTCCGTAACGTCTGCCAGATAGACAGGAAGCCCTGCACTTTCTAGGGCCCTGACCAGAAGCTCCACTTCCTGCCTGAAGTTGCGCGACGAGCAGTCGGGAAGTTCACTTAGCCTTCTCACCTCATCCGAATTGAGCACATAGCCTGCCTCTTCAAGGGTGGCAAACTTTGGAAGGCCACTTTCAAGATATCTTCCCTCTGTATCAAAATCCCCAGCCAGCTGCGCAACCTCGGTAATGGCCCTGACCGCTGCCCTTTCCGGGCTTGTGGATGTTCCGGCAGTGTAGACTATCTCGCTTCTTTCCGGATATGTGGACGGATCCCAGGCCAGGGCCCCCACCGTTGGAATGCCAAGGCCAAGGGAAAAATCCTTTAGAACCAGGTTGATGCCCCTTGATCTGAATCTCTCAATCAGTTTCTTGAGCTGATCGTCCTCTACGGAATCAAGATCAATGGTAGGAGTCTTTATGAAATTGTAGCTTATAACCGAGCAGACGTGGCGCTCAACCACCTCGCAGATTGCCTGGACTGACGCCTCCTCAAGGCTGTTTCCCGCAGCAGACCCGTTGTATTCGAAGATGGGCCACATCCATGAAAAGGGTACAAAACACTCTGAATCCTCTGGAAGACGAAGCCCCCTTATCCAGCCCTGGGGAAAGCCTTTGAGAAAACCCTTTTCTTCTTGGGTAAGGTCCCCCTTGAAATGGACCGCCTTAAGAAGGTGTTCAAACGAAAACCTGTTGCCATCCACCCCAGAGAAAGGGGCAATATAAAAGTCACTGTCCTCAACAAACCTGAAGAGACTGTACCTTTCGGCAATCTCCATGACAGCGCTTGCCTTGGCCTGGGCCTCGGTAACCCCCTTGCCCATCTGCTTTTTTGTGCCAGTTACGACACTTGCCTCAGGGTGGTATTTGCTAACAAAGACCGGGATACCAAGCCTTCCCTTGTCTACGCGCTTTACTTCCTCGAGTACAGGCCTTCCAAGGGATGAAAACCTTTCCATAGCCCACTCAAGGGTCTCCTCCGGGGTCCTCACCTTATCAAAGGAAAGACCCGATTCTTTGAAAGAATCGCCTAACCTCATATAATCTCAAAAAAGTATCAGGCAAAAAATCAGGGCTATTTCCTGTAGTTTTCGCACACCGCCTCTATAATCTCTTCGGCCTTGAACCAGTCCTCCTGGTCTGCTCCAGGCTCCATGCCCCTGCGTTCATACAACGTATGTGCCACTGCTGCAACCCATTTCTGGCGGCCTTCCTCACAGGCAGCATCTATAAAGCGAATCCTCGTCATACCAGTTCCTGGGGCGCCCTGTATCTGAAGGCCAACCACGGGATTTACCGCCTCTTCGTCCCTTATGAGGTAGATGGCCCTTGGCACTTCCACTGCATGGGCCAGGTGAACAAGATTGTCTGGATCGGTTGTTCCCAAAAATATCTCTACCCTTCTCCCCCTTTCATCGTAGTCAATGCCAAGAAGGGGCATGCCGGGTTCTCCAACTATGTAGTCCTCTCCAATCTGGACCACGGCGGTCCTGTACTGGTTCATTCTGTTGAAATCCTTAAGAAAACTCTTCCATTCCTTTTTAAGGATCCGTGATTTTTTCTCAGCCATCTCTAGCACCTCCCGTGGACTTGGTAAAAATACCCTAAGCACTCCCCTATATGGTGTCAAAAACTGCCATAGAAATATGGTTACGCCACATCAACAACCGGCTTCAGCCACTTAAGCGTCTTTGAGGGGGTGTCAGACCTCAAAAAGGCGTATAAAGGTCCTTCAAAAATCACCTTTCCTCCATATTTTCCACCACCTGGCCCAAGGTCGATTATCCAGTCTGATCCTGCAATAAGGGCCTGGTTGTGCTCCACCATGAGCACGGTGTTTCCAAGGTCAGAAAGCCTTGAAAGGCAATCTGAAAGCCGCCTTACATCATCCATGTGAAGCCCCACACTGGGCTCGTCAAGAAGATAAAGCCTGGCCTGATTCTGTACCCTTGAAAGCTCCTTTGCAATCTTTAGTCTCTGGGCCTCTCCCCCTGAAAAGGTTGGGCTTGGCTGACCAAGGCGCAGGTATCCGAGTCCAAGGTCGTCCAGAACCTTGAGGCCCTTTCTTATCTGGGGAATGGCCCTGAAAAACTCAAGCGCCTCTGAGACTGTCATATCCAGCACTTGGCTAATGTCCCGAGACTTCCAGGTTACTGAAAGGACATCGCTTTTAAATCTCTTGCCCTGACAGCTTGGGCAGGTGATATAAACGTCAGGAAGTATGCCAAGCCTTTGCCTCAACTGGCCCTGACCACCGCAGTGAGGACATGCGCCTTCCCTTGTGTTAAAGGAAAAGTGCGAGGGTCCAAAGCCACGTATCCGTGCCGCAGGGGTGCGGGAAAAAAGGTGACGGATCTGGGAAAATATACCAATGAAGGTTGCAGGACACGATCTCGGGGTCCTGCCTATGGGGCTGTGGTCTATGCGGTGGACCCCCTTTAATTCTTCACTTCCCTCAAGGCTTTGAGCGCACGAAGTATCTCCGGTAAGCGCCAGGTAGAGGGCCTCTTCAAGGCTGGTCTTTCCTGAGCCGGAAACCCCTGTAACCACAGTTACGGCACCAATGGGAATCCGTACATTCACAGACAAAAGATTATGTCTTTTTGCCCCTGAAAGCCTCAGAAATCGGGTCTCAGGCATAAGCCTTTTGCTCTTTTCTACAGTTATCTTTCTGTTTCTTAGACCCTTTGCAGTACGCGAAGACGGATGTTTCAGAAGGCCCCTAACACCTCCACAGTAGACCACCTCACCCCCTTCTCTTCCGCCTCCAGGGCCAAGATCCACCACAAAATCAGCTGCAAGGATTGTCTCCTCGTCATGTTCAACAACGATGACGCTGTTACCCTTTCTGGCAATATCCCTAAGGGCCGCAACAAGCCTGCTGTTGTCAGAGGGATGAAGGCCAATGGTGGGCTCATCAAGGACAATTGTTATGCCGGTAAGATTCGATGCACTCTGGGAAGAAAGGGCGATCCTCTGGGCCTCTCCTCCTGAAAGGCTTGCCCCTGATCTATCAAGGCCAAGGTAGCCAAGGCCAAGTTCAGACATAAGCTCAAGCCTTTTTAGCACATGTCCCGTAAGCATCTTAAAAAGCTTGCTCCTTTTTCCGAAAAGCCCCCTTTTCTTCTGCCAGCTTTTTATAAGAGAGATGGCCTCATCTATCTCGAATCTAAAAAAGGAGGCAATATCAACTCCGTCTATCTGCCAGTAAAGGGCCCTTTTAGAAAGCCTTGTGCCCTTGCACAACGCACAGGTAGCGCCGTTTTCCCTTTCTCCCTTTCCGAGGCATTCAGGGCACCTTCCAGTCTCGGTATGGAAGGAAAAAAGAAGGGGATCAGGCTCTTCAACAGAGATCTTGCACCTTGGGCAAAAATGGCTTGTGCTGAACCACTTGCGGCCTTTATCCGGAAGCAGGCAGAAAATGGTGCCGCCTCCCGCCTTTAGGGCCGTCTCAAGAATAGAGGAAAGGCCCTTTAGACCTTCTTGTTCCTTTTTAAAGGGCCCCCACAGCCAGGATATGCTGTGTTCCTTGTAGCGTGAAAGCCTGACTGTCTCCCCCCTTTCCACTATCCTTTCGTCCACCAGCACCAGATCTGCACCTTTCACGAAACCGCGCTCAATCTCCTGCTGGTGCCAACCCTTTCTGTGACGAATACGAGGTGCGCCAACGTAAATGTGTGTCTTTTCTAGGAGCCTGGAAACGGCCCTTTCAACTTCTTGGATACTCACCTGGACCATCTTTCCTTTACACTCAGGACAAACAGGGCGTGAACAGTGTGCATATAGAAGCCTCATGTAGTGGGCAGTTTCAGAAAGGGTTGCAACAGTGGACATGGCTCCGCCCTTGCATGCGCGCTGCTCAATGGCAACCGAGGGGCTAAGGCCCCTTATGGCATCCACGTCTGGCCTTTCATAGAGCCTTACAAACTGCTTCATGTAGGATGGAAGGCTTTCAAGATAGCGCCTCTGGGCCTCTTTATAGATAAGGTCAAAGGCCAGGGAGGACTTACCAGAGCCTGAAACGCCGGTTACCACAACGAGCCTGTTTCTTGGAATTTTGACACTTAGGTCCTTGAGATTGTGGTGCCTTGCCCCACTTATTTCAATAACGTTTTCTGGACCTTCCTCCCCCTTTTCCCTTTTAAAGTGCTTTTGCCCTCCTAAATTGCCCCCTTTCTTCTTGATGGCCCTAACGGCCCTGGCTGTGGACGTATCCTTTTCAAGGATACCTTCTGGCCTTCCTTCATAAAGGAGCCTTCCGCCTCTTTCACCGCCTCCAGGTCCAAGCTCTATCACCCAGTCGCTCAAAAGGATGGTTGAAAGGTCATGCTCCACCACAATGACCGTATTTCCTTGCTGGCAAAGCCTCTTGAGCTCTCGGATGAGGCCTTTGACCTCCGTATGGTAAAGCCCCCTGGTTGGCTCATCGAGTATGAAAAGGTTCCTGCCCTTTGGGGTGCCAAGATACCTTGCAATCTTTAGCCTCTGGGAATCCCCTGCAGAAAGTGTATTAAGGGGCTGGCCCAGGAGAAGGTGGCCAAGGCCAAGATCAAGGGCTGGCATAATACCTTTTAGAACTGCCTTTTGCCCTTTAAAGAAATCTGCCACCTCAAAAAGGGTCATCTGGAGCAGGTCGCTTATGTTTCTACCCTTAAATTCTATCTCCAGGGCCCTTTTGGAAAACCTCTTTCCTCCACACTCTGGACACTTAACCATTACATCTGGAAGAAACTGCATGTCCAGCATCTCATGGCCCTGTCCCTTGCAGTGGGGGCACCTGCCTCCGTCAACATTTAATGAGAAGAAGCCAGAGCCAAGCCCAAGGGCTTCCGCCTCCTTAGTCTTTGCAAAGAGCTTTCTTATGGGATCAAGTATCTTGAGATAGGTTCCAGGGCATCCCCTTGGGGTCCTTGAAGGGGGTTCCTGGTCCACAAAGACCACCTGATCGAAGGGCTCGGGAAGACTAATGTCTTCAAATTTTCCTGGAGTGGGGGCTGCCTTTCCCGCCTTTCTCAAAAGGCCCCTGTAAAGGCACTCCTCCACAAGGGTTGATTTTCCAGAACCAGACACCCCGCAGACGCAGGTAAGCATACCAATGGGAATACGACACGTTATGGACCTTAGATTATTCTGGCTTGCACGCCTTGTCTCAAGGAAACGAAGGCTGCGGGCCGGCTCCTTCTCCTGCCTGCCCTTTTGATCTTCCAGGACAGTTTCAAGACTAGGATCTAATGGAAGGTCCTCGCCGACAATCCTTCCTCCATCCTTTCCGGAACCAGGCCCCATGCGAATGACCCTATCTGCAGATGATGCCATAACTGGGTCGTTTTCCGTCATAAGAACGGTGTTTCCCGCCTCCTTAAGGCCCTTTAAGACCTTTGCCACGCCATGAACGTCCTGGGGATGAAGTCCAGATGAGGGTTCATCAAGGCAGTAAAGGGTCTCTGAAAGGCTGACGGAGACGCCCTTTGCAAGACAAAGCCGGGACAGCTCACCACCAGAAAGGGTGCGTGACTGTCTGTCCAGGGTAAGGTAGCCAAGACCCGCCTCTTTTATGAGAAGGAGCCTCCTTGTAAGGTCCTCAAGGAGGCTTGATGAAGCCCGATCCAGGCTAAGACCTTCCCCAAACCCCTTACACCAATCAAGTGCCCTTTCAACGCTGAGCCTGTAAAGGCCTCCGATATCAAGCCCGCCAAGCCTGTAGGAAAGGGCCTCATTGTTAAAACGGGTGCCCTTGCAGGATGGGCACTGGTTGTAGGCCCTGTACCTTGAAAGAAGTATCCTGATATGGGCCTTATACCGTTTTGATTCGAGGTAGTTGAAAATCTCTTTTATGCCGTACCAGTCGTCTTTTCCGAAGAGAATGGCATCCCTTTCCTGACTTGAAAGCTCTTTCCACGGCCTTTTTACATCTACTCCCCACTCCTTGCAGCATGAAAACAGAAATTCTTTTTCATCAACCCAGTTTTCAAGGGGCCTTATGGCCCCTTCGGAAAGGGATTTGGTTTTATCTGGTATGACAAGGTCCCAGTCTATGTCCATTACCCTTCCAAATCCGCTACACTCTGGGCAGGCCCCTTCGGGTGAGTTGAAGGAAAAAAGAAGCATGCTTGGTGGTGCCTTTTCCCTTGTGCACTTTGAGCAGAGAGGCCTTTTATGAAATTCGCAGGTCTTCTCCCCTTCACCTTTTTCTTCAAGAAATACATAGATGGTGTCTTCAAGGCCAAAGGCGGTCTCCACTGCCTCCTTGATCCGTCCTTCAGAAAAGGAATTGAGGGCAAGCCTTTCAACAATGATATGAAAACCGCTGCTGCCTTGGTATTCAGGCATGGAAGACACTTCGTCTTCTGAAAGGTCTATGACCCTGCCTTTTAAAAGAATTCGCCTGTAGCCCTCCTTTTGAAGATCAAAAAGCCTGCCTGCATCGCTCCTTATGCAGATATATCCGCGCCTTAGGCCAGATTCTGCCCCTTTTTTCAAAAACGAATAGACATCCTGCCAGCTACTTGCTCTAAGAGGCACCTGGCATCTTGTGCAGTAGGGATCAGCCTTTTTGAAAAAGAGCATCCTTGCCGAAAAGCTTATTTCAGAAAGGGTGGCAACGGTTGAGCGGGAATTTTTTACAGGATTTGACCTGCCTATGCCAATGGATGCAGGAAGGTTCTTGATGGCCTTTGCCCTTGCGCCTGAAAGCCTTTCGAGAAACTGCCTTGCATAGGGAGAAAAGGTCTCTATGAAGCGTCTTTGCGACTCTGAATAGATGGTATCAAAGACGAGGGAGGACTTTCCAGACCCTGAAGGGCCACAGACTGCGCAGATTGTCCCCTCCTCTATCTCAAGGTCGATATCTTTCAGGTTGTTTTGACTTGCCCCTCTTATTAACAGCCTTTTCATAGAAAGAATAAAATAAGACAGATTTTGACTTGCTCAACCACTTGCCATTTCCTTTATAGACCAGTTTCTGCATGATAAGCTGGGCATAAGCCCAAAGATAAAGGAGGGAACCTAAATGGGTATAACGGGTCTGTCCTGCCTCCTTGCACCTGAAAGGATCGCAGTATTTTCAAATTCTAAGATTAACCAGCGATTTGAAGCCAGGCTCTTTCAAAACATCATTTCCCATGGATTTAGCGGCCCAATCTACCCAATAGACGGGGAAAGGGAGGCAGTATGCGGCATTCCTGCCCACAGAAGCCTTAAGGCCATTAAGAAAAGGCCGGACCTGGCACTTATTGCAGGTCCTCCAGAAACGGTTCCCAATATCCTTGAAAGGTGCGGAAGGGCTGGAATTCCTGCTGCTGTGGTATTTTCCATGGATTTCAGACACAGGGCCAAGAACAGTCAAGGGCTCATATCGGCCATTCAGAGGATCTGTTTCAAATACCACATAAGGTGCGTAGGCCCAAACTCCCTGGGAATCATCAGGCCAGGCAAAAATCTGAACCTGAGCATCAGCCTTAAGGCGCCTCCAAGGGGCAGGATCGCATTTCTGTCCCAGAGTTCTACCCTGGCGGCCTCTATCCTGGACTATGCAGCATCAAAAAACGTGGGGCTTAGCACCTTTGTCTCACTTGGCGGACAGGTAGATGTGGATTTTTCAGACATTATAGACTTTCTGGCCCTGGATACAGAAACAAGGGGAATTATTGTCTACCTGGAATCCATAAAAAACGGCCGCAGGTTTATGAGTGCGTGCCGGTCATTTACAAGAACAAAACCAATAGTGGCAATAAAGGGCGGAAGGTTTGAACAGTCAAGACTGGTCTCTTTCAGCAGAATGGGCGCCCTTGCCGGTGAAGACACGGTTTACGATGCGGTCTTCAAAAGGGCAGGCATGGTAAGAGTGGAGGACGTTCTTGAGCTTTTCAACACCTCCGAGGCCCTTTCGAAACAGCCGACCCCCAGGGGCAATCACCTGGCAATCGCCACAAATGCCGGAGGGCCAGCAATCCTTGCAATAGACTTACTTATAAAAAAGGGGGGTCACCTTGCCGGCCTTGAACCGGAGACCATCCAAGAGATCAAGGCGGCAGTGCCTGCCTCTGTCCCTATTTCCAACCCGGTTGACTGCCTGTCAGACGCATCTGCACAAAGATTTTCAAGGGTGATCAAGGCCCTCCTCCAGGATGATACTGCTGACGGTGTACTCGTAATATTAACTCCCCAGCCCCTTACGGAGCCGATGGAAACGGCACGGGAGCTCTCAGCGCTGTCAAAAAAACACCCCTACAAGACCATTCTTGCCTGCTGGATGGGAAGCGGACAGATGGATGAGGCAAGAAGGCTCCTCAACGAAAACAACATACCCACATTCGTTGCCCCGGAGCAGGCGGTAAAGAGCTTTCTTTACATGTACGAATACGAGGCCAACAGGCAGCTTCTCTCTCATACCCCTTCAAACATCCTGGTGGATTTTCATCCGGACAAGGAAAAGGCCCTGGCCATTTTCCGCTCTGCGGCCGAGGAGGGGAGACTCTTTCTCCTTGAAAGGGAGACCAAGCAGGTGCTGGAGGCATACGGCATTGAGACGACACCCATAGTCCTTGCAAGGACCCCCAAGGAGGCCCTGAAGGTAGCAAAGAGGATTGGGTTTCCTGTGGCACTGAAGATAGAATCCCCGGACATACCCAACAAGAGCAAGGCGGGCGGGGTGAGACTGCACGTGCTTGAAGACCAAGTGGAGAGCGCGTTTCAGGAGCTGAAAGAGGGCCTTAAAAATTATAGGCCCGGGGCCACCTTTCACGGCTGCACCGTTGAACCCATGATCCTTGGAATGGGCTTTGAGTTCGCCATTAGTGGACACAAGGACCCGACCTTTGGCGCTGTCATGGTCTTTGGCCTTGGCGGCCAGCTTCTTGAGGCAGAGAAGGATTATGCAGTGGGGCTTCCCCCACTCAATCAGGCAGTTGCAAGGCGGCTCATGAAGGAGACAAGGATATGCAGATACCTTTTTGAGGACCCAGACAACCTGCAAATGATGGAAAATCTCGAAAAGACCCTTGTGCGCTTTTCAATACTTGTTGCAGACTTTCCATTTATCAAAGAGATAGAAGTCAACTCCTTCTTCCTTGACAAGGAAAGGGCAGTGAGCCTGGATGGCAGGATCGTCATGGAAGAGGAGGTCCTCCAAGGCATCAAGGATACGGACGAAAATACCTGCCCCGACCACCTGGTCATATGCCCGTACCCATGCAAGTACATAGAAAGGGTTACCCTTAAAGACGGGACCTCCTGCATAATCCGTCCCATAAAACCAGAGGACGAGCCCCTAATGGCAGAGCTTTTTTCCACCTTTTCCGAGCAAACAATCATTAACAGGTTCTTCCAGCTAAAGAAAAGCCTCACCCATGATGAATTGGCCAGATACTGTCAGGTGGATTATGATAGGGAAATTGCCCTGGTGGCGGTTATAGAAACAAAAGGACAGGAGAGAATAGTTGGCGTTTGCAGGCTTACCATTATGCCAGACGGAGAAAACGCAGAGCTTGCAGTCGTGGTTGGGGATCCCTGGCAGGGTCTTGGCATAGGAAAGGTACTCATGGAGAAGACCCTGAAAGTGGCCAGGGAAAGGGGCCTAAAAAGGGTATGGATGGAAGTGCTGAAGGAAAACAAACCCATGAACAGACTTGCTGAAAAATTCGGCTTTAAAAGCGGGCCTTCTGAAGACCCTGATATAGTGCGATACATTTTAGAGGTACCTGAATGGCAAAATTCAAGCAGGTAAACGTGGTCTATTCAGACCGTTTCCTGGATCATGACACCGGAGGTTCCGATCATCCCGAATCCCCTGAAAGGCTTACGCGCATTCTAAAGAACCTGAACCACGGGCCTCTTGGAGACTCCTTGAAACTGACTGAGCCCTCCATGGCCTCAAACGAAAGCGTCTTTGACGTTCACTCAAGCGACTATCTCCTTCGTTTTGAAGAGGCATGTCTTTCTGGAAGGCAGGACTTTGGACATCCGGACAACAGGATATGCTACGACACCTATGACGTGGCCCTTCTTGCAGCCGGGGCCTGCATGAATGCCGTGGATCTTTCTGAGAAGGCCGTTGATGAGGTGATTTTTGCACTTGTAAGACCCCCGGGACACCATGCAGAAACCTCCCTGCCCTTGGGATTTTGTTTTTTGAACAATGTGGCCATTGCAGCAAGATACTGGCAGAAAAAATATGGCAGAAGGCGGATCTTCATTCTTGATTTTGATGCCCACCACGGAAACGGCATCCAGGAACTCTTTGACAGCGACCCGGACGTCTTTTATGCAAGCATCCATGAACATCCAACCTTCAGCTTTCCTGGCACTGGCTACGAGGAGGATACAGGAACCGGGCCAGGAGAGGGATTTACCCTGAATATTGCCCTTCCTCCAGGGGCCACGGATTCACACGTCCTTAAGGCCCTCAAGGAACGCGTAGAGCCTGCCCTTGAACAGTTTCGGCCGGACTGCATCGTTTCGGCCGCAGGCTTTGACGCTCATGAAGCAGATGACATGTCGGGGCTTGCTTACACCACCCCTGTCTTTGGACACATTGGGTCTTTTCTTGCGATGTGGGCCGAGAAAATGTGTCAGGGCAGACTGGTAAGCGTGCTGGAGGGTGGATACAGTCTTGATTTTCTCGCCCCTTCGGTGGAAATGTACCTTGGCGCCCTTGCATTAAAAATCTAACAGACAGAGGTAAGAAACCATGTTCGTCACAGGCTACATGACAAAAAGGCCAGTCACTGTCTCTCCGGAAACGCTTATCCAAAAGGCGCGGCAGATACTCAAAGAAAAGGGCTTCAGGCACCTGCCTGTAACCAGCTCTGAGGGAAAGCTTCTGGGCATGGTCACGGACAGGGACATAAGGTCGGCATATCCTTCCTCGGTCCTTGATGAAAAAGAAAGGATAAGGATACTGGAAAAGGTATCCCGCTCACCCGTAAATTCCATTATGAGCACAGACCTCTCGAGCCTTAACCTGAACTCTACCCTTGATGATGCACTAATACTGCTTGAAAAACAAAATGTTGGCGCCCTTCCGGTGGTGGATGATGACCACGTAGTAATTGGCATATTTTCCGTAAGGGACCTCATGAGGGCCTATGGTGAACTCTTCGGGCTTTATGAAAAGGGAAGCTGCCTCATAAGCATAATAGAAGAGGGACAGAGCGCCATGAACAGGGCAATAAAGGTGCTTGAAGCAGCCAGCATCCCATTTACAAGGGTGATAAGGGCGCTTCATCCCCTTGATGACGACAGGGTCCATCCAGTCATACACATGAGGGTGCAGACCATGAACCTGCCTTCTGTAAAAAAGGCGCTGAGCGAAGCCGGGCTGAAGGTGTTGTAAAGAACGCCATGAAAATATTCATAGCCGGCACAGACACAGACGTTGGAAAGACCTTTGTCACTGCAGGTCTCACCTCCCTGCTTTTAAAGGAAGGACTCCACGTGGGCGTGATAAAGTGGGCAGGCACAGGAGGCAAAAACTTTGGGCCAGACATAGAATACATAATGGAAAAGGCAGGCTCTGCCTGCCTTGCCCCAGGTTCAAGACTTTCTGTGGCATGCCCGTACAGCTTTTCCTTTCCTGCCTCCCCGCACCTGTCAGCGGCTCTTGAAGGGAAAACGATAGATCCCGGCCACATCCTGGACGAGACAGAGAGGCTTGAGAAACGATGCGACATAGTTCTCATTGAAGGGGTGGGAGGGCTCATGGTACCCCTTACAAAAGGACTGCTCCTTGTGGATATTGTAAGGGATTGCGGGTGCCCAGTGGTTCTTGTATCAAGAAGCGGCCTTGGCACAATAAACCACACCCTCCTTTCGGTGGAAGTAATGAGGCAAAGGGGAATCGCACTTTACGGCATTGTCTTTAACCGCGCAGGTTACGGAGGGAAAAAAGACGATACGGATGAGAGGATCGTGCATGACAACATCTCCATTATCTCGGATCTGTCAGGAGCAAGGGTTTACGGTCCGTTGCCCTTTGGCCATGATCCTGTCTCAGATGAGGTTGAAAGGGCCCTTTATCCCCTTTCACGAAGGTTACGGAAAGAGATGAAATGACAAGGAAAACCTCCCTCAATGAACAGAAAAAGAAAGGGCATCTTTCTGTTGTGGGCCTTGGCCCCGGGGACACAAGGTGGATGTGCAGCCCGGCTGTTGAGGCAATAAGAAACGCCCATGTGATATGTGGTTACAAGACCTACGTGGACCTTATAAGGCATATACTTATTCCAGAGCAGGAGATTGTCCAAACGGGCATGACCAGGGAAAAAGACAGGTGTAAGAGGGCCATAGAAGAGGCCCTTTCAGGAAGGCGTGTGGCCCTTGTCTGTAGCGGAGACCCGGGAATCTACGCCCTCTCAGGCCTTGTTTTTGAAATACTTAGGACCATGGACATTAGCAGCGAAAGACTCAAGGTGGATGTAATACCTGGAATTCCCGCCCTTTCTGCCTGCTCAAGCCTTTTAGGAGCACCCCTGGTACACGACTTTTCCGTGATCAGCCTGAGTGATCTTCTGACCCCTTGGCCCCTAATAGAAAAGAGGATAGAGGCCTCGGCTGCTGCGGATTTCGTCCTGGTCTTTTACAACCCCAGGAGCAAAAGGCGGAAGGACCAGCTTCCGAGAGCCCTTGAAATCGTCTCGGGCCACAGGAAGGAGGATACCCCTGTTGGAATCGTGACCAGCGCCATGAGGCCCGGTCAGGAGGTCTCCATCACCACCCTGTCCATGCTTTGCTCCAAGGGCCCTGATGCATGGAACATTGGGATGCAATCCCTCGTCATCATAGGAAACTCCCAGAGCTTTGTCTGGGACGGAAAAATCATTACGCCGAGGGGCTATGAGATTTAAAAAGACGCTATTTTTAAATATATTTTTGTCCCTTTTCTTCCTGCTCTTCCTCTCCTCCCTGGGGTCTGCCCGTTCCCAGGTAGAGCTTGCGGAAAAGGGGCTTAAGCAGCCTGAAAGATGTGAAAATGCAAAGGAAATAGTCCTTTCAGGGGCCTATTCCCCCTATTCCGTTCATATTATCAAGGCAGAGGTGGCAGGACACATTAAAAGGATAAACGCCAGGGAGGGACAGATACTTAAAAAAAATACCCCCATAATGGAGATAGACTGCGCTGCCCTTGAAAAACAGCTCATGAGCCTAAAGGAGGTTTTAAAGGCCCTTAAACTTGAAAAGGGCGTTCTTGAAAGGAATCTTCAGCTTTCAAGGAAAAAATTTCAAAGGTACTTAAAACTTAAGAAAGAGGGACACATTGAGCAGCAGCTGGTTGAAGACATGGAGACCCAGGTAAACTCCTCCCGGATGACATTAATCGAAAACAGGCGCCATCAGGCGGAAACAAGGCGCGCCATTGCCCAGCTTGAAGACCAGATAAAAAAATCAAGGCCATGCTTTGACAGGCCCCTTTACGTTTCCCAGAACTTCAAGGAGGTGTACGAGACGGTTGTCCCGGGGGAGAAGCTTTCAAGGCTCCTTGACATCTCAAAGGCAAAGATACACCTTGTGCTTTCCCTTCCCTGTTTCAAGAGACTGAAGGAGGCCCTCAAGGAGGGAAGAACCCTGAACTTTTCCCTGGTCCTTCCTGATGGAAAAGAGATAAGGGCCAGAGGGCAGGTGGAAAAACTGAAGGTTGACCCTGACAACAGCTACCTCTACAGCTACGGCTTTGACCTTGTCTTTGCCCCCATAAAAGGGCTTTTGTGGGGCCAGGTAGTACGCATCAGAATCGGGCTGTAATCACATCTAAATGGGCAAACACAACGGGAAAAAGAGCATCCCTGCATTTCTAGTGGGCTTTTTCGTTGAAAGGCGTCCCCTTGCCCACACCCTTGCCCTGCTCTTTATAATTACTGGAATAATCTCCTACTTTCAGCTGCCACAAGAGCTCTTTCCCCCCATTCCAACCAACAAGATAGAGGTGACGGCCTTTTACCAGGGCACCTCCGCCACCACCTTTGACGACATCATCACAAGCAGGATCGAGGACGAGGTACAAAACATAGAGGGGGTGAAACTGGTTGAATCGGTGACCAGGGACGGCTCCTGCCTGATAACCATCACCCTTGATGACTCAACTCCAGTAGAAGACACGCTGTTTAAGGTCAGAGACGCCATAGACAGGGTGAAGCCAGATTTTCCTGAAGACATGGACGACCCAACGGTGGTCAGGAAGATAGAAAAGTACCCCCTTCTCACCCTGTCAATTAGCGGTGCCCCTGAAGAAGAACTCCAGGACATAGCAGACGATATCAGAAAGGAAGTGGAGAGGATTCCGGACATCTCTAAGGCCACCATCAACGGAAAGGCCAAGAAAGAGGTGCACATATACCTTAAAAACGACGTGCTTGAGGCCCTTGGCATATCCCCCTTTCAGGTCAAGGAGCTCATCCGTTCCTGGGTAAACAACAGCCCCCTTGGAGAGATAAAGGAGAGGGGAAACCACATATTCATAACAACACCGGGGGGAAGGCCATCGCTTTCCTTCTGGAATTCCTTGATCCTCCACACAGGAGGAAAAAAACTGTTCCTGTCAAGGATTGCAGAGGTGCGCCTTGAGCTTTCCGAGGTAAAGAGCCTTTCCCATTTCAACGGAAAAAGGAACATTTCCCTTACTATCTTTAAGACAGCCAAGGGCTCTTCAATTTACCTGTCAAACAAAATCAGAAAGATGGTAAAGGCGTGGAAGAAACGCTACAAAGGGCTTGACTTTTCGGTCTATAGCGATCTTTCCATTTACATCCGAAACAGACTCAACACGGTCAAATCCTCTGCCGTTGTAGGGCTTATCCTGGTAACCATCTCCCTTTATCTCTTCCTGAACCTGAGGGTGTCCATAACGGTGCTCCTTGGAATCCCCACTGCCTTTCTCATATCCTTTGTATACCTCTACCACAGGGGTGAGACCATAAACATGCTCTCCCTTTTCTCCTTTCTCATGGCCCTTGGAATGGTGGTGGATGACGCCATAGTCATTGGAGAAAACATCTACAGAAAGATGGAAGCGGGCCTTTCCCACAAGGAGGCCGCGATAGAGGGGACCGCAGAGGTGTTCTGGCCAGTGTGCGCAGCAACCTTTACCACTGTTGCCGCCTTTCTTCCCCTGCTCATGGTGGGGGGAGATATTGGAAAATTCCTGAAAATAATTCCCATATTCGTAAGCACAGCACTTCTCGCCTCCCTTATAGAATCGCTCTTCATCCTGCCGGTTCACGCAGTAGAGCTTTACAGGACAGGGGTGGGCAGAAGCCCTTTTTCAAACTGGGAGCCACTTAGAAGTGCGTATTCGGCCCTTCTTGGAAGGCTGATTGACCACAAACGTGCCGCCATTTCAGGGGCGCTCCTTGTATTTGTTGTCGCTATCTTTGCAATGAAGTTCTTCCTCACCTTTACCCTTCTTCCTCAATTTGACGCGGACCAGATATACATAAGGGGCAAGCTTGCCTCACGCTACGGCATTGAGGATACGGAAAAGGTGGTCTCTGTCATAGAAAAGAGGGTGAAGGAGTGTTTGCCGCCAAAAGACCTCGACTCCATTGCCACACACATCGGCACATCCTTTAACGACAAGATGGAATTTGACGTGGGAGAGGACCTCTTCCAGATATTTGTAAACCTTGAAAAGCCTGCCCCGCAGAACTTTCTTGAGCGCTTTGTCTACCCTGTAATAATGTTTGGCACCTACACCTTTGGCACAAGGAAACATACGGCAATGGAGCTTGTGAAGGTAATCGAGGACCACCTGAAAGACATAAAAATACAGCGTCTTACTGTCACAAAGCCAAAGGCGGGAATTGTCCGGGCAGACATAGAGGTATCATTTTCCTATCCGGGAAAGGACAAGGATATTGCCTTAAAGAAGATGGTAGATGCGGCGAAGCTTTTGGAAGAGGCGCTCTCACGGATAAATGGGGTTGAAAACATTGCGGACAACTACGATCCTGGAAAGATCGAGCTTGAACTTCATCTTAACAGGAGGGGAAGGGAGCTTGGATTTTCTGAGGCATCCTTGGCATCTGCCCTCATTCCCTATTATCTCAACATAAAGACTGCCCGCATCATGAAGGATGTCAGCCGGGACGTTGTGGTAAGGACCTACCTTCAGGACAGAAAGGACCTTTCAAGGTTTTTGAAGTTAAGGCTCGAGGTGCCTGGAACGAACCGCCTGGTTTACATAACAGACATCTGCAAGATAGTGCCAAAGAGGGGACTTTCAAGGATATGGAAGGAAAACGGCGTGCGCCAGATAACGGTCACTGCATCCATTGACAAGAAGATCACCACAAGCCGCCAGGTCATGGACCTTCTAAGGCCAACCTTTATGAAAATAAAGAAACTCGGGGTCATAACAGAGATAAAGGGGGAAGAGAAGGTGGCAGACCGCACCCTCAGGGATCTTGCCCTTGCAGGCACAGTGGCAATCCTTGGCATCCTCATTGTGCTTCTTCTCCAGTTCAACTCCTTTGGCGACTCCTTCATAGTGCTTGTCTCCGTGCCCTTTGCCTTTGTTGGAGTAATTGCCGGACATATCATAATGGGAAAGCACATATCCATCACCTCCCTTCTCGGCTTCGTTGGCCTTTCAGGTGTTGCCGTAAACGACGCCATCATCATGGTGGACTTCCTAAAAAGACATCTCAAGGAGAACCCGGCCAGGAACTTTTTCTTAAAGGCCGCGGCCATCAGGCTAAGGCCAATAATCCTTACATCTGTAACCACCATCCTGAGCCTTACCCCACTCATCTTCTTTGCAACAGGCCAGGCAATGATACTCTCCCCCATGGCCATATCCTTTGGCTACGGCCTTCTTGCTGCAACCATTGGCAATCTCTTCCTTGTTCCCACCCTCTACTGCCTGGTACACAGGGTCAGGTTCGGCCAGGGGGAGAAGTAGCTTCCCGGTTTTGAATCTGTTGCCAGTTAGGCTAAAGTTGTCCTTCTAATGAAAAATCCAACTGCAAAAAGAAAACAAGTATCAAGCCCGTTTCTTCCTGCGACAAGGAAGGAAATGGAACAGAGGGGATGGGAAAGGCCCGACGTGGTGCTCGTTACAGGAGATTCTTATGTTGACCACCCCTCCTTTGGTGTAGCCCTCATAGGAAGGTGGCTCGAGGCCTTTGGCTACCGTGTGGCCATCCTCTCACAGCCAAGGTACCAGGATGAGACAGATTTCAAACGCTTTGGAAGGCCAAGGCTCTTTTTTGGCATCACCTCCGGAAATCTCGACTCCATAGTTTCAAACTACACGGGAAACGCCAGGGTGAGGAAAAGGGACGCCTACAGCCCCTACGGGGACCCATATTTTCCAGGCCCAAGAACCAAGGGCAACAGAAGGCGGCCAGACAGGGCCGTCATGGTCTATGCAAACCTTGCAAGAAGGGCATATCCAGGGGTTCCCATAGTGCTTGGAGGCATTGAGGCATCCCTCAGAAGATTCATCCACTACGATTACCAGCAGGAAAGGCTCAGAAGCTCGGTCCTTACGGATTCAAAGGCAGACATCCTGGTCTATGGAATGGGTGAGCGCGCCTGCCTTGAGATAGCAAGACGCCTTGAAAGGGGGCAGGAACTTTCCGGGATTGCTGGCACATGCACAAGGCTAAGCCCAAAAGAGAAGCTTCCAGAAGGGTGCCTTGCCCTTCCTTCCTGGGACGACATAACCAAAAACAGGGCACTTTTTCTGGATGCAGAGCTTCAAATAGACAAAAGCGCAAGGAGTGGCGCGGCAACTCCCCTTGTCCAGGCCCAGAAGGGAGGCATGTTGGTTTTGCAAAACCCGCCAGCAAGGCCCCTTACGGGTGAGGAGATGGATTTTCTGTACGAGCTTCCCTTTACCCGCCGCGCGCATCCCTCCTTTAAAAAGGTGCCTGCCTGGGAGATGATAAAGGACTCCATAACGGTTGTAAGAGGCTGCTTTGGAAACTGCTCCTTTTGCGCCATTGCCAGGCACCAGGGGCCTGTTGTGACCTCAAGGAGCAAAAAGTCCGTGCTCAGAGAGGTGAAAAGAATTTCAAAAGACCACTCCTTTTCCGGCACCATAACAGACCTTGGCGGCCCCACTGCAAACCTCTATGGTGTTTCGTGCAAATTAAAGAAAGACTGCCGCAAAAGGGACTGCCTCTTTCCAAAGGTGTGCAAAAACCTTGAGACAAACCAAGAGAGGATGAGGACCCTTCTGAAGGCAGTTGCAGGGCATCGGGCCGTAAAAAGGGTCTTCATCTCATCCGGTCTAAGAATGGAGCTTCTTATTAGGACCCCGAGGCTCCTTGAAGACATTCTCAAAAACCATACCCCCGGTGCACTTAAGATAGCGCCTGAGCATACCGAGGAAGAGGTACTCATGCTCATGCACAAACCAGGGGCACTTGTGCTTGAAGAGTTTCTTGAAAGGGCAAGGCATGTGCTGAAAAGGCTTGGGAAACAAAGGGAAATCACCGCCTATTTCATGACATCTCACCCGGGCTGCACACTTTCCCACATGGAGGCCATGAAGAGAAAACTCAAAAGGCTGAGGCTCCCAGTCAGGCAGTTTCAGGACTTTACCCCCACCCCAGGCACCATATCAACTGCCATGTATGTTACAGGCCTTGACAGGTACCACAAAAGGCCCATCTTTGTGGCCAGAAAGAGGGGGGAAAGGATGGCGCAAAGACGGGTCCTGGAGTCTGTCATGAAAGAGGCAAAGGGTGTAAAAACAGATGTTCAGTCATAGGGTAAAAATAGGAAAACTTGAGGTATCCCCTCCCCTTTTCCTTGCGCCAATGGCAGGCCTCACCCACAGCGCCTTGAGACAGCTCATTCTGGATTTTGGAGGTGTTGGCCTCCTTTCAACCGAGATGCTTTCCGCCTCAAGCCTTCCCCAGGAAAACCCCTCCATATCCCCATATCTTGTCAGGACGGAGAGGGAGCGCCCCATGAGCTATCAGCTCCTTGTCTACAGTGCAAGACACGTGGAAAAGGCAGTGGAGAAAATAGAGGAACTTGGCGCAGACGCCGTGGACATAAACCTTGGCTGTGGCGCCCCAAAGGTGGTTAAGAAGGGAGGTGGAGTCGCCCTGTCAAGAGACATAAAAAGACTTCGTGAGATAGTCTCGAAAGTAAAAGAAACCACTGCTCTTCCTGTTACAGTAAAGATAAGGCTTGGGCCAAGAACGGATGTTAAGGCCTTTGAAGACAGGTGCCGCTTCCTTGAAGACTTAGGTATTCACGCACTGTACGTCCATGCACGATTTGACAAGGAACCCTTTGCAAGGCCGCCAAGGTGGGAGATTGTGGCAAGCGCCAAAAGGGCGCTTTCCATCCCTGTCATCATTAACGGTGGCATCTTTTCCGTAGAGGACGCAAAAAGGTGTCTTGAGATTACCGGCGCAGACGGGATCATGATAGGAAGGGGCGCGGCCATCAGGCCCTGGATATTCAGGCAGATAAAAGAAACCCTAATTAATGGAAAGGGTGATTTTGATGCCTCAAAAGTGAACCTGCCGGAGGTATGGCTAAGGTTTTTTGACTATCTCGAGGGACTTTTTCTGCCGGAAAGACGTCTTGGAAGACTAAAGGAGTTTACCCACTACTTTTCACAAAACTACGCCTTTGGAAACAGGCTTGCCATGGCGGTTCAGCGCTCCAGGACCATGGAGGAGGCAAGATCACGGGCAATGGAATTTTTCGAAAAAAACGAAACGCCTCACGTCCTTACATAATGGCATTTGGAAACAGCCTGGACTCTTTTTTTGTGAAGGCACTTGGTAATCATGGTGAAAAACTTCAGCCTGCCTGGTACCATTGTTTCTGTTACATGCCAGGCCTTATTAATAGAAACCAAAGGAAAGGATTCTTTTATGAAGATAAACTTCACCAAGAAGGAATACCTGCTTCTCCTTGATGTCCTCTACATGGCGGACTGGGTTCTAAATGCCCATAAGGAGGCTGACTAAAAAGAAGATACCAGGGAGTATGAAAAACTCGAACAAAAGCTCTTGTCCTATGGAAAAAAGATGGGCGTGGAGAAATACGTGGACTTCGACCCTGAGTACGACATGTATTTCCATTCCAGGTTTTTCGAGGAGACCAGACGGGCACAGGAGTTCATTGACGAATTTGAAAACGACTGTTTCTGGGAAGAGCTTATCGATAGACTTGCTAGGCGAGATTTTCTTAAGTCCTTTTCAGAAGAGGAAATAAAGGAGATGGATCCGTATACACGGTTTGAAAGGCTTCTTAAACTTTCCGAAAAGTATTCAGATGAATTTGAGAAAAACGGGCTGAAGAATCTCGTGGTCAAAAAGGCCAGCTAGTCTGTCCTGCCAGTATGCCCTTTGAGCCTGCCCAGGATTGTCAGCATTAGGCACCTTCTTTATTCCTCCTAAGATGCCTTTTCATCATCCAGGCGGCCTTTTTCTCTATATCCCTGAAGAGCCTTCTGTCCTTTCTAATGTCAAAGCCGATTTCACTGCAGTAGCTGTCCAAAAGGAGCCCTATCTCCTTTTCAGAAAGGACCAGCCTAGACGAAAAAAGAAGCTGGGCAATGTCCTTTATGGCCCAGCGCCTTCTCAGGTTTTTCTGGATGACAACCCTTTGAAGATCAATGAGAAATGGCACCATGTCCGGAAGCTTCACGAAAAAATGTAGCAGGTAGAGGTCCTGGTGGGCGAATCCCTTTTTGTGCATCCTGGCGGCGTAGGTGCCTATCTTTTCTATAAGACTAAGCCGCTCGCTGGCAGAAAGCCTTGAGCCCTCATCCAGAAGCCTTGAGGCCCTTTCATAGTTTTTAAGCCCCAGGGTAACGCAAAAGGTGTTTCTGCCCGCCCTTCCCGCTGCCACAGGGATCAGGGTTGGAAGCATATTCTTGTGAAAAAGGACCAGGGCCCTCCATTCGTGGAGGCCGTCATAATGCTCCCATTTAAGGGAAAAAAGCCCCTTGAGCCTCGAAGATAAGGAAAGTGGCCTGTATTTTTTTATGAAAAACTCAACCCTTTCCCCCTGCCCCCTTTTAAGGAAAAACCTGCCTGTCCTTCTTTCAGGAACTTCCGCCTTTACCGGCTCATCCTCTATGTCCCAAAAGGAAAAGGGGCTTAAAAGGCCGTTTTCTTCAAGAATGCCGAGAAAGTCCTCGTTGATTACAAGGCTTCCCTCTTCCAGGAGCTTTTCCCTGATCTCCACTTATCCCTCAGCCTTAATGCCTTTTATCTTTTCATCCACGAAGTCTGAAAGATCAAGGGGGGCAGTCATTGGTCTGCCGCTTTGGTCATAAAACCTTCCGTCCCTAAGGACTATCATTCCGTCTGAAAATGCCTTGAGGGTCTCAACGATGAGGGGAAGCTCCCTGATCTCTCCTTCCTTTCTTATTCTCCTGAAAAGGGCAAGATCCTCTCCAATTTCCCTCTTTATGTATTCCATTGAATGTCTGGCCCTGAGTCTTTCAAACTCCGCCCAAGGCTCCTCCCAGCCCTCTCCCTTTATTTTAAAGGAAAAAAAGGTGACAGCAGGCCCTTTGTCCAGCTCTGGAGTGACAAGGTGCATCATGGCCCCTGTCCGTTCCGCACCCTGCTCAAGAAGCTGCCAGATCACCTCCTGCCACGTACCGGCAGGCCCCCCGGGAAGGGCAGGATGAAGGTTAATTGCCGAAATCTTTTTGCATATCTCAGGGCTTAAGACCCACATGTAGCCGGCAAGTATCGCAAGGGGGCACCCAAAGGGCTCAATCTTTTTGTATAACTCCTCATGGTAAAGGGTGCGCCATCTTGCCCTGTCACGTTTCCTTAATTCTGGCTCAAATTCAAGGGCGGAAAACCTCACCAGGGGAATACCCCTTTTTTCTGCAAGACTTGCTATCTCGTCGCTAAAGGGGCCTTCACCTTCACTTCTCGAAAGAAAAAGGTAGCAAAAATCTCCCCTGATCTCCCCTTCTCTTACGGCCTCATAAACCGTGTTAAAAAGGTTTACCGCCGCCTCGTCCCTGCCTGTTGTCCACCAGCCGAAGCGAAAGCTGCTCACGTTGTCCTCCTTCATGCATCAAAGACTTACAACAAGCCGCTATCCAAGACAATAAATTGATACCCAATGATACCAGCCAGGGGAATCCAGGCAAGGACGTCAGGGCCGGATGAAGGTGACAGGTGGCCTACCAATGTACCTCTCAGTATCTGCCTTACGGTAGAAACTTTCAGGAAAATATCAGTTTCTTGAAATTCAGATGAACCATCCGGTTAATTTCAGCCACTATTTTATATATGTACAAAAATTTTATATAATTTGATTAAGAAACAATTTTTTCAATACGGAAATTATGATCAAGAAAATGCTGTCGTAGGAATTTTTTTAATGATTCGTCAGGACGACTGTCTGCAAGGAAAAAAACCGGGGAATGTAACGGGTTGATAAACAAGGAGGCGGCCATGATCAGATCAAGAATATGTGTCATGCGCGTGTTTTTCTTCATACTGACATGTACCTGTGTCACCTTGATCTCAACACCAGTATTTTCCGCCACCGAGCTGACATGGCACTTGAAAAATTATGATTTTAGCCTGGATGAGAACCACTACAAGTTTACAGGCACTCACACCTCTGATTGGAAGGGGTATAATTATCATTATTATGTTGTCTACTCCCTTGAAGCCAATTGTTTTTATTATCGAAAGACTGGCCGATTTGTAGAGACTCTGACAATCTGGCCCATAAAATGCGTCTCAAAAAGCCTTTCTAGTGGCGAAACCTCTTCGTATTATCCCTCGAATAGACCAAATGGCGACAAGATCAAATGGCAGTACAGGACTAGCGGAAACACGGAAGGAGGGCCGGATGGCGACCCCTGGCTTTATTATTATCCAAGCAGACCCCGGCCCCAGTGCACTACCACAACCCACCATTCCTATACACAGAACTGGCCAGCTGGCCCCCCAAGAGGCCCCTTTCCAAGGTCCTTGCCTGCACTGTTCAACAATCACCTCCAGGGCAGGCTCCAGGTAGAGGCAATGGATTCGGGGCCGAAGGAAAAATGCGATTATTGCCTGACACACGCGTACGGAGTCTGCATCCCTTGGCTTACTCCTGAGATCATCAGCCCGGCCGTTGGTCATCAGAGCTTTAAAAACGGACATGTGACTTTTCATTTCCGCATCCCCTGCGAGTTCAGCCAAGGTAACGACAAACACGCCTTTGTGGTAACCCTTGAGCGCTGCGTGACAGGTTGCTATGACAAGCAAGCAACGATCACTATTAACAAAAACGGTAAGCATTCAAAACGTCCAAAACTGGAACTATGGGAACCAGTAGCCGTTCCGCTTGTCAAGGACAACACCATCCCCATGACACCCAACATGTCTCTTGGCGGGTTTGAAACTTCTGTAAACAGGGCCTTTGACCTCCCCTATGACGGCGAGGGGCAACTATTCCGATTAAAGGTAGAAGCGCATCTCTGGAACGGTAAAAATTATATCACCTTCCATGGTCCAGAGGAGTGGCGCTACTTCTGGGTAGGAAAGAACCTGCGGCTTCCAGACCTAGTGATCTCAAAGCTGTCTAACGCATTAACCCACAAAGACGAGCTTCTGCTCAATATCTGTGTAAAGGACCAAAGCATATCCCCGTTAAAAAGGATCGGCTTAAAACGTATCTCGTACACTGCCGAACTCGACATCAAATGCCAGCGAAACGGCAAGCCCTACCCAGGCCTAAGCCGCACGGAGATCGTTTATGTGCCAAGTGGGGGCGAAAGCTGTATCTTTTTTACGCCCGGCAACGACAACAAGCCCGTTACCGTCTACTCAGACACAACCTTCAGATTCGATATAAAGGTTGACCCCAGTAACAAGATCACGGAAGGCGACGAGTCCAACAACTCTTTGACAAAGCACTTCACTCTTAAGGGGCGGCGTTCCCTGTTAGAGGGGAAGATATGGGTAATCATGCCCCAGAACACAGAGTGGAAGCGGGGAAGGCAGTACATGGTCCATTGGCGGGGTTTGGTACGTGGCAACCGGCGGGTGCGGGTGTTTCTGAGGCCCATCTCCTCCGGTGGGCCTGAAAAGGAAGCGGAGCTTTCTCCGTCAGGAGGTTTCCCATTTGACCAGGGCGGCCATGTTGTCCTTGTGCCTGAAACAATGCCCTCCGGGAACTACAGGATTTACCTTGAAATGGCGGATGTCCCGAAATACTCAGCTTACAGCAAATATTTGGTCAGGGTCATCGGCGGCCTGAAACCCGGTACCTTTCCCTATATCGAGCACGGGAAGCGGCACTCTCTTGGAACCACCATCCATTTCATCACTCCTTCGGGAGGCCTGTCCTGCTCTCCTGGCAAACATATAGATATAAGCTGGAAGAATCCCGTGAAGAAACCGGAACGCATACGTCTTTTACTTCACCGGATGAACCTTCCGGATGTGCATGTCACTCCGCCCAACGGAGTGGTCAACACGGGACGCTACCCTTGGAGAATTCCTTCCCATGTTGGGCCAGGCAGGTACTATCTCATGATCAAGGACATGAAGGGCAACACTCTGGGCACAGTTCCCTTGACAATCGCAGGCACTAAAAAAATCAAATACCTGGGTCACCCGAAACCCACCATGATCAGGCCTGAAAAACGAGCGGAAACTCCGTCAAGGGCTGTCTCAAGGTCTTTCCGAGCAACAAAGCCGCCCACCACGGTCAAACCCTCGTCTTCCCGAAATGAGCAGAGGCGGCGTATAACCGGGCTATCCGCGGCTAAAAAGGTCAAATTCCTGAGGCTTGGAACAGCCCTGAATACAACCCTGTACATTGGCAGGACGTACACCATCTCGTGGCAGGCCTCTGGGATTCAAGACCGGATCAGGGTCATACTTGAAAGCAGATCCGGCAGGCGCCAGACAATAAACGGCCCCCTGGGCACGGACGTAAAGACCGGGCGCTTTTTGTGGAGAACGGGAAACAGCCTCAAGCCGGAATCCTCGTACAGGATTTACTTGGAGACTCTTGACGGAAAGATAAAAAGTCCCAAAAGCCCCTGGTTCAAAATACAGAAAAAGACCTTTCCAGGTACGGTGAAGAACCTGTCAGTGCCCCAGGGCAAGAGGCCAAGGCCAAAGGCCATAAACTTGAGGCCTAAATAATTCCAGAAAAATTGAACCTTTTGGGGCAAACGGTCCACCAAATAAAAAGGGGGTAAATAAAGGAAGAAGGAGGAAAACAATGAAAATTACAAGACGTTATCTGGGCATAGCAGCCCCTGCCGCCCTTGCCTTTTTTTTTCACTGTTGTCAGCGGCCTTGAGCGCACCACCTGACCACCGTCGTCTGCCCATGATTGACATGCGGCCTGACCTGCGTGTCCACCTGATAATTCAGCACGTGGGCTTTTTTAGAGAGGACGGCACCAGGTGTTACAAGACCGGCCCTGTGTACAACGTGACGAACAAGGGGCGTTCCCGGGCAAAGACCTTCAAGAACAAGGTCTACATGAGGAAACAGGGAGAAACAGTGTGGAGGTTCATGGGGTTTGATACGTGCTCTCTCAAACCAGGGGAGACCTGTTCCCGTGTCTGGGCAGCCAGAAACGTATGGTGCCCGGACAGACCGGGTAAGGTCGGTTTCCGGGTGGTGGTGGATGGTGACAATGAGGTGAGCGAAACCAACGAACACAACAATATGGCAGAACAGTTTTACGGTCTGCCATAGTATGACAGGGCCCGAGGCGCTGTTTTTTAGCAATATTCTCCCGGCCTTATAACACTATAAAAATGACCCTTCTGGCCCAGACAATGTACAGCCAGATGGAAAGGAGGAAACGAAATGAAGCCTAGAATGAATCTTTTGCTTACAGCCATTATTTTTTCCCTGTTGACTGCGTCCGCATGGGCAGGCCAGCCGCTACCAGGGAGTCACCAAGCTGCCAAGGAACCCAAAAAGCATGTACAGAAGCATATTACGATACCGTTTCTGCCTGACTTGACGCCTCATCTCGATGTAACGGTCTCTAAGACAGGCACTGATGGCCAGGGGAACACCTGCTACACAATCCAGCCCTCTTTTTCAGTGCTAAATAAAGGCGTGGTCCCTGCGGACAATTTCCGTGTGAAACTGACAGGTAGAGTTTTTCGACCAGGAGAAGAAGAGATTACGTGGGAATCACCCCTGGTAACGCTCAATCCCGGTTCAACAAAGCAGTGGGGGCCGGATCAGCAGTGGAAGATCCACTGCTGCGTGAACAGGTTCCAAAAGGAAAACAAGATGGTTGGAATCCAGGTGCTTGCTGACAGCCGGGACAGCCTGAAAGAATCGAATGAACACAACAACTTAGACCGCAAACGGATCGACATCCATTGGTACCACGGCCCAATCATACACTAATAAATTGGCAAAGACGTATTCGAAATCCAAATGGCAAAAACAAGAAATAAAGGAGAAGTCATGAAAAAATCAAAAAAATCCCAGTTACTAGCACTTTTCATAATGTGCGCCTGTTTCCTTTGCGTGCAGCCCTTACTGGCCGGGCAGCCGCGTCCCACAGCAACGCTTCTGTTGCCAGATCTTGCCGTGAAGCTGAAGCTTGTGACCAAGAAATTCGTAAGCGGCAAAGGGGTCCACTGCTTTAGTGTAAGGCCGGAATACACCATAACCAACAAAGGCCAGGCAACAGCCAGGAATTTTGAGATCAAGGAATACTGGAAAACACAGGGCAGGCCCTGGGAGTATATGGGCGGAAGCAGCCATCACACACTGGCTCCTGGCAAAAGCTACAGGCAGTCTCCCTCTCCTATTTATGAAAATGCCTGGTGTGCTGACAAGAAAGACAAAGTCGCCTTTCGTATCACTGCGATTTACAGCGGAAGGGAGAAAAACAAGAGAAACAACACGGCGGTTGCCTATTTTCCTGACTTTACTGCTCACCCTGAAATACTAAAGAAAAAGGTCGGCACAAAACCGGCCGCCTCAGAGGTCAGTCCTAAGTAATCAGGATCATCCCGGGCGAAACCACTCGCCCAAAGGGCTATTTCCATATTACATTTCCGCCATGGCGGAAAAAACAAACGAGAGGAGGATAAATGAAGAGCAGACAAAGAACACTTGAAACAGCGGTCATTGGTGTCATGTTTTTTCTGATATGTGCCGCTACGTCCCATGCAGGCCAAGCAAATGCGCCGGCAGGCGCTGCCAGCCGCAGAGTAATCAATCTACATCACGCAGTGGCGGTTGAGAAGAAGACGTTTGACATAGAGGTTGTAAGATTTGATTTGACCGGAAACTGCCAGTTAAGGCTTGAACTGCAGAACAAGGGAAGCGTTCTGACAAAAGAGCAGCACCGCAACAGCACCCTCCAGGTGGGCCAGGACACGCCAGTAAGCCTTTCCATTATAGATCCTGGAAGGCGGCTGTGCGCCAAAAACGGAACTGCAACCTACATCGAGGCAAGGCCCATTGCCAAAGAGACTGATATGAAGGTAAGCCTTACCCTATTTAACGGGGACAAAAAGACGTGGACAAAAATGCTAAGACCAACATGCGGAAAGGCCCGGCTTAACTCTGTGGGAAAGAGAAACACTGGCCTTCAAAAAGGAGGCAGCGGCCCTGTTCCAGGCTCATCCAGGATGATCAATCCTCAGCCAGAACCACCTGGCAAACATGGGATGATCAATCCCCAACCCGAGCCGCCCGGCAAAGAGATGCAGCATTGATCCGGAAGGCACAAACCACCCCCAGGGGCCATGTCAATATTCTATTCGGCCCCTGATACATCTTGTTATAAGGCCATGGGGCGGAATCACCGGTTACGAATCAGTTTCCGCCCCATAGAACTGCCGCCGGCAGTACGAAACTCCTTTACATCCAAAATTTTAGATAAAATCCAAGAGGCACGTTTTTCATAACGCCTTTTGTTTACTGACTATCCAAAGCAGTCCTGGTGTCACAAGCCTGTCATATCAATGAAGCGCATACAACATAAAAATAGACAGTCCCTGGGCCTGCCTCTCAGGCACCCTGACTCGCCTGTGCTTACCTTGTGAATAATTTATTGACAAATCCAAACTGCTCCGTTAAAAAACAGAATCTGGAAATGAATCATTATTCACAAAATAAAGAAAGGAGGAGCAAGAAATGCGTGCTACAAAGATGTTGTCAGTACTGTTTGCGCTGCTATTCGGTATAGCTGTTGCCGGTATCGCAGTGGCAGGGGAAGGACCAGAGGTAATAACCCTGAAGGCCAAAAAGGGGGATGTTACCTTTAATCACCACAAGCACCAGGCAAAAATCAAGTGCGGTGAGTGCCACCATGGCCCCAACCATTCTGAATACAAGGCTGGCATGAAGATTGAGACCTGTGACAAGTGCCATAATAAGGATTTTGCCAACAAGAAGCTCAACAGTGTTATGAAGGCCATGCACAAGAATTGCAAAGACTGCCACAAGGGACACAAGGCAGAGGGTGCCCCAACCAAGTGCAGCGGCTGCCACAAGAAATAAGGTCTTGTAAATATGATTATTCAAGGTCTGCCATTTGCGGCAGGCCTTTTTTTTTGAAAATCCATGGAAATAACCGTTTTCAAGAAAAAGATCGATCTTCTAAATAGACCAGAGGACAGCAACCTTAAAGAGGCACTAACAGATGTCCTGAGCCAATCGCTTCCTGGCACCCAGCCTACCATGGACCGGCTTAAATCCCTTTTTGTGAAATCTTTTGCCAGGCTGTGCAGGGAAGAAGGTATCGAAAACCTGAGCTCTCAAGATCATGAAGAAGCCCTTAAGGACAGATTGCCAGATACGGTTGCAAATTGGCTCACGGTTCTTTCAGAGATTCTGTCTGAAGGCCAATCCGGCCAGAGGGTGGAGGACCCAGCCTTCACGGCAGCAGTCTTGCTTCTGAGGCTCCACGAATGGATAAACTGGAACTATGACAGGAGATTAATCTATGGAAGTCAACTAGAGCAGGAGGCTGAAAAAAGGTTTGAAGGTCTGGAAAATGAAATGGATCTTCTTGGTGACAAGGACGAGATCCTTGCCCAGACCATGGACAGCCTTTCAGGGTTTTGTTCAAACTTCTGGATTGACGAACCAAGCCTCCTTCCAGGAGTAAAGACCTATTTCGTAAGGGTAGATTTTAATTACGGTCAAGGAATAAAAACCCTACAAATCGGCATCAAGTCAGTTCTGTTTGACCAGGTCAAAATGAGGGCCATTTGTCCGGATCAGCACATCCTCTCCCACATTTTGGAATCACTTCTACAATTTTCCTCTATTGGCATTTCACCATCTGACAATTATATTTAAGAAAACTTGTAAATTTGAATGTTAAAAAGTTATGCCTGGAACGCAGATAATTACGCCCATTCAAACTACGAACATAAAACAATTCACCCTTCTTCTTGATGGTGAATGGCGCATACAAAAGGTCAGCGGACCCCTGCACGAGATCCTTTCAATAAATCCGGACCAGGTAGTAGGCCAAGGCTTTAAAAAATTGCTCCAGGACACAATACTTTCTCCCTTGGTGGAGCTTATCCCTCTTCTTGAAAAGGGGCAAAGTCTTTTCAATTACCGCTTTCTTCTCAATAACGGACAATTCCAGACTGCTATTGTAACCGCCCTTTTGAGCAATAACGAAAAGGGCGAGAAGGACTGGATTGCCATTTCAGTTCGGTTTGAAGGTGAAGACTACGTCGGTGCCCCAATTTTGGACAACATTGGCGATGGTCTTTTCATTGTAAACAGGGACTGGAAAATAATTGAATTCAACAAGGCAGCAGAACGCATCACCGGCTGGCGCAAGAAGGAGGTTATAGGCAAGGCGTGCAGCGACATATTCAAGAGTGCAATCTGCTCCACAGACTGCATACTTGCCAGGGCAATCCGGGAAAAACGTCCGTTTACAGGACAAAGGGTGTTTGTAAAGACTAAATCAGGCCACACCATCCCCATCTCCATAAGTGCGTCACCTTTTATAGATATCACCGGTGAAGTCAAAGGCGGTATTGAGGTTTTTAGGGACATCACCGATCAGGTGGAACACGAAACCATCCTGGACTCTATTGGCGACGGTGTCTTCACGGTTGATAGACACTGGAGGATAACCTCCTTCAACAGGGCGGCTGAGGAGATTACGGGACTTTCCGTGGCAGACGCCCTGGGGAAGCCATGTAGGGAGGTATTCCAGTCAAGTCTTTGCGGCGAGGCCTGCGCCATGGCCATGAGCATAAGGATGGGGAAACGGGTTGCAAATAAACGCGTTACCATAAAACGGGTAAATGGCGAATCCGTGCCCATAAGCATAAGCACGGCCCCACTTCTTGATTACGATGGCAACATCATCGGCGGCGTTGAGACCTTCAGAGACCTTCGTGAGATCGACCAACTAAGAAAACGCCTTACTGGTCGTTATACCCTAGGCGATATCATCAGTAAGAGCCCGCAAATGCAGAAGATATTTGACATTCTGCCTGAAATTGCAATGAGCGACAGCAATGTTCTTGTACTGGGAGAGAGTGGAACAGGCAAGGAACTAATTGCAAGGGCGCTTCACAACTTCAGTAAAAGAAAACGCGGGCCCTTCGTGGCAGTAAACTGTGGCGCCCTGCCTGACACCCTTCTGGAGTCAGAGCTTTTTGGTTACAAGAAGGGGGCCTTTACCGATGCAAAGCAGGACAAAGAAGGACGTTTCGCAGCAGCAGAAAAAGGGACCCTTTTCCTTGATGAGATAGGGGATATTTCGCCTGCTCTTCAGGTTAAGCTCCTAAGGGTGATTCAAAGCAAGATGTATGAACCCCTGGGCTCCAACCGACCGGTCAAGGCGGACGTGAGAATAATTGCTGCAACAAACAAGGACCTGCAGGCACTGGTAAGGGAAGAAAAGTTTAGGGAGGACCTTTACTACAGGCTCAATGTGGTAAAAATAGTCCTGCCGCCCCTAAGGGAACGCCTTGTTGACATACCCCTTTTGGTGGAACACTTCATACAGAAATTCAACGTGGAAAAGGGGAAGGACGTTTCAGGCATCTCTGATGAAGCCCTTGATCTTCTAATGAAATACGACTATCCAGGAAACATCAGGGAGCTGGAAAACATAATAGAATATGCCTTTATCCTTTGTCATGGTGGTTTAATAATGCCAGAGCACCTTCCAGAACAATTTTCCAAGGATGAAGAAAACCTTTCCTCTCCTGAAATACTACCCTTTAACAGACCGATGTCCTTAAAGGAAATCGAAAGGATTGCCATCGTTAACGCCCTCAAGAAAAACCATGGCAAGAAGATGGCCACCTGCAGGGAGCTTGGGATTTCAAAGGATACTTTAAGAAGGAAAATAGCCCAATATAAGATAAAAGAGGAAGAAATACCTGCCTGAAAAGGCTAGCCAGGGTTGATCTTATTTCTCAAGCAGCTTTTCGCCACAGCTACTGCAAATTAAGGGATTTGAAGACTGTTCCGTGCGATCAACCTTTGCCTCGCACGTCTCGTGAACTTCTTTGGGGCAATTGAGGATCTTCCAGCAAGGCTCGTATTTAAGAAGCCGCTTGATGCCTGGTATGCTGATACCCTCGTCGTGGATAATGGATCGGAGACAAGAAACCCACTGAATGTCACTTTGGGAGAAGATACGGCGCCCCCCTTTGTAATGGGGTGAAAGTAACCCTTCGGCCTCATATAGCCTCAATGTTCTAGGGTGCACATCCAGGAGCTTTGCAGCGACACCTATGGGATAAACAGGTAACAACCTGTCTGGAAGTGCCCCTCTTTTACGCCTTTTCTTCTTTTGACTCATGAGCCTCAGCATGGTGGGTTGGGGCCTGCCCTTACTTACTGGGCTGGGGCAGGCCCTTTTGTGTCTGTGTCCCTATGTCTGTCTTATTTGAATTGCCAATTAATTGTTAATGATCTTCTGCCAGATGTCCCTTGAACATCTTCTCTCCCATGAGAAAGGCCATGGCGCAGAAGCTTAAACCGCCAATGGTTATCATTATCTCATGAAAACTTGGCACGTAGCTTAGATAAAGGGGAAAATCTATAACTCCGTATTCGTGGAAGGGGTTTACTATTTCGCCTACAAGAACGAGATCGTAACGCATGAAGAAGATTCCAATCATACAGAGTGCGCCTGCTGCAAAGAGGGCCGGTACGCTTCTACCCTTTGTGCCAAGTATTATTATGAAGGGAAGGACCATGCCCATTAAAACCTCACCTACCCAGAAATTGAATGCATACGGTCCCTTGATGAGCGCCATGGTGGCCTCGTACTTTCCTGGAGGATGACCTGCAATCCCTGAGATAACCTTCCAGATGTCAAAGAAGATGAGGGTAGCCATGAGGAAAGCGCCAGTGTAGGCAACGGCCTTGAGGGAATTTTTGAGCTTATCACTCATTTTCCAGCCGTTTGTCTTATAGGCAATGTAAGTGAAGAGCAGGACAGCTGCACAACCTGACATTGCGGCAGAGGTGATGAAGTAAATGGGCATGTAAGGACCATGCCAGAATTCACGGGAGCCGAGGAGGCCAAAGACCGCACCCAGGTTACTGTGGGCGGCAATACCGGACAGAACCCCGAGCAAACCGAACATGGCGGCCTGTTTGTGCTTGTTCAGCTGGAGAAAGGCAAACTCAACGGCCATGAAAAAGAGATAAACCCCGTACAATGTTCCCATCCACCAAATGTTTGAGGTGAGGTTTGGGGAAATCATGTTGTAAATGGCCATGCGCCAGGGATTTTCTATCTCGAAGGCAATAACCATAAAGCCGCTGACGATGGTGACAATGGAAAGAAAAACCGCCCTCTTGGCTACTGGGACAAAGCTATCAAAGCCGAAAACATGGCCAAGAGAAGACACAATGCATAACCCTGTGGAGGTAACCACAAAAAATACATAAGTGGCAATCAAAAGGCCCCAGGGAATTTCCCTTGTACAGTTGTAGGCAGCTTCATGCCCAATATACATGGCATGTAGCCCGAAGGCTACCCCCGCTGCTGCCATAAAGGCAAAAAAAGCAATGCTTGCATTATAGGCCCTGGAACTTACTACTGGTAGGGCCTTGCCTGCAGTTAGCGAGCTGACGGTTGGTTCATTCATTTTTTCCATTCCCTCCTTTGTGAAGTTTCGGTTAAGACCTGAACGATATCGTGTTAATAAACTTGACAATTTAAATTGTCAAGTTTTTTTCTTGTAAATATTTTAACTTTTTGTAACACATTGAAATAAAAAGAAAATCTTATTGCAAAAATCTCAAAATCTGATTAAAAAACCATTGAGATTTTAAAAAAAGCATTTTCCTGGCTTGAAATGATAGGGCGAAAAAAAACCACAAGAAACATAAGAATAGATATCAGCTATGACGGATCAAATTACCATGGCTGGCAACGGCAAAAGGGGCAGGTGACTATTCAGGAGGTCCTTGAAAACGCCGTATCAAAAATGACCAGGGAAAAGATCAACCTTCTCGGCTCAGGCCGCACCGATGCAGGGGTTCACGCCATCTGCCAGGTGGCAAACTTCCTTACAAGCTCAAAAATTCCTATAGATGGGTTTGAAAAGGGCCTAAACAGCCTCCTTCCAGAGGATGTTGCCATAATTTCCGCAAAAGAGGTCCCGTTGCAATTTCACGCAAGAAAAAGCGCCAAGTCAAAGACCTACCGATACCGGATAGTAGAAAGTGATAAGAGGCTCGCCCTGGTCCACAGGAGGGCATGGATTACCAGTGAGAGTCTCAGGCTCGCCCCTATGCAGGAGGCGGCCAGATTTCTTATTGGAACACACGACTTTTCTTCTTTCATGGCTGCCGGTTCAAATATTTCTTCAACTATACGCACAATCAACACCATAGAGATAAGGCAGACCCTGTGCCCCGAGTACCTGCCCTTGGAATTCACGGAGTTTCAGATCGAGATAAATGCCAACGGTTTCCTCAGATACATGGTTCGCAACATAAGCGCCCTTTTAAAAGAGGTGGGCTGTGGACGCCTTTCTTCCAGGGATGCTACTGCCATTGTCAAGGCACGGGACAGGGCCGTCTCGCCCCCGACCGCCCCTCCTTGGGGCCTCTATCTCGTCAAGGTCTATTACTGATTTGACGTAAGGTTCCTTCGCATGCCTTCACATACGGGAACGCAAAAAACGCATTGAATCCGTTTAAATCCTAGCCAAAAGAGGTTGTGCAAACCGCCCCTCTTTAGTAAAAGGTCAATATATCGTCACCAAACCTCAGGAGGAGCCAATGAGCTGGAGCACACCGCTTGCAGAAAGAGTCATAAACCTTAAGCCTTCCCCTACCCTTGCCGTTGATGCAAAGGCAAAAGCCCTTAAGGCCCAGGGAGCAGACATCATTAACCTGTCAGCAGGAGAGCCCGACTTTGACACCCCTGGTCACATAAAGGATGCGGCCATAGTTGCCATAAAAGAGGGTTTCACCAAATATACTCCTGTTGCCGGAATCGTGGAGCTAAGGCAGGCAATAATTGACAAGCTCAAGAGGGATTACTCCACTGAATACGGACTGGATGAAGTGGTTGTATCAACCGGGGGCAAACAGGGGCTGTACAACTGTTTTCAGGCCATACTGGACCCTGGCCATGAGGTTATCATTCCAGTGCCATACTGGGTCTCTTACCCTGCCATGGTAGAGCTTGCAGGTGGCCGCCCGATCTTTCTCCAGTGCGAGGCAGAGACCAATTTCGACATCGACCTTGATAGACTCTCCAGCCTTGTTACAGACAAAACGAGGGCGCTCATAATAAACAGCCCCTCAAACCCAACAGGCAGCGTCTACAGCAGACAGACCCTAGAGGCCCTAGCAAAAATGGCCGTGGAAAAGGGCTTCTACATTATAACGGATGACATCTACGATGAGATAAGATTTGACGGACAGGGCCCTGAAAATCCGGTCTCTGTTTTTCCAGATGCCAGGGAACACGTGATTATTGCAAACGGCGTGTCAAAGACCTATGCAATGACAGGCTGGAGGATTGGATATCTGGCAGGCCCGCAGCCAGTCATAAAGGCAGCAACCAAGATACAGAGCCAGAGCACGTCAAACCCCAACTCCATTGCCCAGAAAGCGGCCCATGCCGCCCTTTCAGGGCCCCAGGACTGCGTAAAGGAGATGGTAAGGGCATTTAAGGAAAGAAGGGACTTCATTGTGGAGCGGCTCAACAAGATTTCCGGAATAAAATGTAACACGCCCCAGGGGGCCTTTTACGTCTTTCCGGACGTATCCTCCTTCTTTGGAAGGTCAGCGGGGGATTTCGAGATAAAGGGCTCCCTTGAGCTTGCCGATTACCTCCTTGAGAAGGCAAAGGTTGCATGTGTTCCAGGAATTGCCTTTGGGGACGACAGATTCATAAGGTTTTCCTACGCCACCAGCAAGGAACAGATAGAAGAGGGGCTTAACAGGCTGGAGGAGGCCCTGGCTGGCCTTTCTTAAGAGGCACCTTCTGCCACCTGACAAGAAGTTCAAGAAACCGAGGCCTAGGTATGAGCCTTGCACCGAAACGCTTGAGATGCTCAGTCTCCACCTGACAGTCTATGAGCCCGAGGCCCCTTTGCTTAAAGTCATTCACAAAATGGACAAAGGCCACCTTTGAGGCGTCCCTCTCCCTGTGGAACATGCTTTCACCAAAAAAGACGCTTCCCAAGATCACCCCATAGAGACCGCCCACCAGTTTTTCATCTCTCCACGCCTCAAAACTCAAGGCGTAACCAAGCTCATGAAGCCCGCAATAGGCATTGATCATCTCCCTGTTTATCCAGGTGCCCTGATTCTGCCCTAGCCTTGTCTGCCCACACTGCTCCATAACCTGCCTGAAAGCACGGTTGCACGTGATACGAAAGCGTCCCTTTCTCATCTCTCTCTTGAGGCGCCTGGGTACATGCAGTTCTTCAGGAAAAAGCACAAGACGGGGGTCAGGAGACCACCAAAGTATTGGCTCACCCTGATTGTACCAGGGAAAGATTCCCGACCTGTACGCATTCAAAAGCCGTTTTACAGACAGATCTCCGCCCACAGCCAGAAGACCATCCGGCCTTGATAGCTCAACAGGAGGAAATTCATAACTCAATTCATCCAGCAGGAAAACCGGCATGAATAAAAAAATAGCCCCTTTGCCCAAAAAGACAAAGGGGCCATTGTATTCGGTTATATTAGAGGGACAATCAAAGACCTGTAGGGAACTTAGGAAGGTCCTTTAGTGCCTCTGCTATCTTGTCTTCCGGATATTCGTAATCCTCAAGCTTTCCTTCGAGATAATCGTCGTATGCTGCAAGGTCGAAATGGCCATGACCGCTAAAGCAGCAGACTATTGCCTTTTCTTCTCCTGTCTCCTTGCATTTGAGGGCTTCATCGATCCATCCCCTAAGCGCATGGGATGTTTCAGGAGCGGGTATGGTACCCTCTGTCCTTGCAAACTGCACTGCAGCATCAAAGACCGGATTCTGAGTATAGGCCCTTGGAACTACCACGCCGTTTTTCACCAGGTTACAAAGTATTGGGGCATCCCCGTGGTATCTCAGGCCACCTGCATGGATCCCAGGAGGCTCGAAGGTATGTCCAAGGGTGTACATGAGCATGAGGGGTGTCATACCTACGGTATCACCGTAGTCATACTGATAGAGGCCCTTTGTAAGGGTTGGGCACGATTTTGGTTCAACGGCTACGATCTCTATGTCCTGTTTTCCATCTATCTTGTCCTTAACGAAGGGAAGTATCATGCCTCCAAAGTTTGAACCACCGCCAACACAACCCACTATTACATCCGCCCTGTCTCCGGCAAGTTCCAACTGCTTCTTGGTTTCAAGGCCTATCACCGTCTGGTGAAGAAGCACATGGTTCAAAACGCTTCCCAGGGCATAGTTGGTGTCCTCATGAGTGGCGGCATCTTCAACCGCCTCGGATATTGCAATGCCAAGGCTTCCCATGGAATCGGGATTTTTCTCAAGGATGGCCCTTCCTGCGTTAGTACGATCCGTAGGTGAAGGGTACACTTCCCCGCCCCAGATGTGCATAAGGATGCGCCGGTAGGGTTTCTGGTTGTAGCTTACCTTTACCATGTAAACGGTGCAGTGCATGTCGAAGAGGCCGCATGCAAAGGATAGGGCGCTTCCCCACTGCCCTGCCCCTGTTTCAGTGGTGAGCTTGTTGACACCAGCCTTTTTGTTGTAATAGGCCTGGGCAACGGCCGTATTGGGCTTGTGGCTGCCTGGAGGGCTTGCACCTTCGTACTTGTAATAAAGCCTTGCAGGAGTCCCCAGGGCCTTTTCAAGCCTCCTGGCCCTTATCAAGGGGGTGGGCCTCCAGAGCTTGTAAATCTCTCGAACCTCACTAGGTATCTCAATCCACCTCTCCTGACTCACCTCCTGCATTATGAGTTCGTCAGGAAAAATGGGTTTCAGATCGTCCGGGGTTACAGGCTCTCCCGTCTGTGGATTAAGCGGGGGGGCCAGGGGTTCTGGCAGGTCAGGAAGCACATTGTACCATGCCTGCGGCAGCTCCTTTTCATCAAGCAAGATCTTGTAACTGTCTGACATTTTAAAATTTCTCCTGTTCTTTCTTATTTTTGCAACCAGCCTAAAAGATATAAATCAGCTTGAACCAGACGTTTTGTTTTTCAGGGCCGTTTTTCACTGCAAATTCGTGCTGGTACCTGAGCGTGGCCATGAAATTCTTGTGCTGATACATAAAGCCTGGCCCCAGGGCAACAGCCCTTGATTTGTCATCCTCTATGTCTTTAAGGGCCTTTTTGAGGGGGGAAGGAAGGCCTCCCAGATCGTCAAAATCGTCCGAGGTTGTCTGCTGGTAAAAGTACCCGTTTATGCCAAAACGAAAATAATCGGTAAGTCCCCAGGAGACATTGAAATCGAAGTGAAATTCCTGGCCTGGGGTCCTGTCAACACGCACCGGTGGGCCTGGTTCGTAATTGTCCTGATGGGTGTTGAAATCGTACATAAACTTTATGGATGTCTCAAGCTGGGGAAGCGGAAAGTAAGTAACTGCCAAAACCGGCTCAAAGGTCCAGAAGTTTCGCCCAACCGAGGCCATATTGCCCTTGTCCTCGTTATACAATGGAAAATATATATCTGCTGCGGAAATTGCCACGTGAAGCCGCCCCTGGTCAAGATGCCAGCCAAGAAGAAGGGGCGAGTAGATCACATAGAGCGCATTGAAATCGGAATAGTGTTTCTTCAACCCCGATCCAACAGGGGCATTAAAATCCATATCCTTGTTAATTGCGCCAAAGAAGAAGTGCTGGCCATAACTTGCACCCAAAAGCCTGTATTTGGATATCCAGATGAGCCTGATGATGTCTCCGCCAATGTCTGCGTCATCCAGAAGGTGGGTGTCATCCCCGTTGTCGTCCTTGAGCTTCCCCGCATGGCCGTAATAGGCGTAGTTTATGAGGGTAAGACCAGGAGGTGGCATCATGGCTACCATGAAACCTTCTGCACCGTTTGGATAGGCGTGACCGCCACCTGCCCGTGAGTCCGATGTGCAAAAACAAAACAAGAAAGTGACAAAAACCCAAAAAAGTACTGCTTTTCTTACCATGACTGTTCTCCCTTCCCTCATGTGAATTTTACTCTTTTACACTAATATGAATGGTCATTCAATACGGTTTTTGCCTAAATTAAGGCAAAAATTCCTGATTTTTAGAGTGTCACCTGGGGTATGATTGACAGTGGCCAGGGGCGTAATTATTTTTTTAGCACCTTGCACCAAAGGGTGCTAATCTGTCACCAGTAAAATGGCAGTTAATCCAAGGAAGTAAGTGGAATCGGGAAATATGACAGAGAAACTCTCCATATCCGAAAGGAAAAAGGAGATATTAAAGCAGGTAGTCAACTCGTACATAGAGACTGCAGAGCCTGTTGGCTCACGTATAATCGCCAAGAGATCGTCTCTTGGACTCAGTTCTGCAACCATCAGAAACTGCATGGCCGACCTGGAGGATGCAGGTCTTCTTTTTCAGCCCCACACCTCAGCCGGTCGGCTTCCAACAGAGGAGGGCCTCAAGTTCTTTGTAAAGAACCTCATGGACAAGGTTCCCCTCAGTTGGGGCGAACAGGTTGCCATTGAGAAGGAAATCCTTCAGGAAGCCGAAGATTTTTCTGAAATATTAAAGAAGGCGGCACAGCTGCTGGCATCCCTTACAGGTTATACGGCTGTTGTCAGCGCCCCGTCAGAACTTGATGAACGGCTGGAGTTCATTGAGTTTACCACAATAAAGCAGGGTGTAATCCTGGTGGTGATGGTAACTGCCAGCGGAACCGTCAGAAATCAGCTCATCAGAACGAGACGGGATATCGGCCAGTCCACCCTGGAAAGATTTTCCAGAAAAATGAACAGGCTTCTCAAACAGTTCACCCTGGGCCAGATTCGGGAAAAACTCATCCAGGACATGGAGGAAGACAAGAGGCTTTGTGAAAGCCTCCTAGTACAACTCGTCCCCACTGACAGCAGCACGCCGCACACTGGAAGGCTCTATATTGACGGGAAACTAAACCTGCTTGATGAACCTGAGTTCTCACACATTCCCAAGATAAAAAGCCTTCTTGAGGCGTTGGAAGAGAAACACCTGCTTCTCAGGCTTCTGGACAGGTGCCTGGCTGGCCAGGAACTCCAGATATTCATTGGCAGGGAGGTGGATTCAGGTGTCAGGGAATGTGGCATGGTGGTTGCGCCATACGAGAAGGAGGATCACCCAGTGGGTACCCTGGGTGTTCTAGGACCCATGAGAATGAATTACCCCAGGGTGGTCTCTGTTGTGGAATACATTGCAACAATAATCAGTTCCAGGGCCAAGGAGATATAATGCCATGGAAAAGGAAAAAGATATTAAGAACGGAAACAACAAAATATCCAAAGAAAAGGAAGATAACAAAGAGATGAAAAACAAGGAAGAGAAGGAGGCAACTGTAGCCTCCTTAGAGAAGAGGTTGGAAGAGACGGAAAAGGAGCTTGCCGAATGCAAGGACAAGATGCTGAGGCTTGCTGCCGAGCTCGAAAACTTTAAAAAAAGGGTCGAGAGGGAAAAGCTGGAGCACATGAAATTTGCCTTGGAGGAGTTTGCAAAGGAGCTCCTCCCCTTTCTTGACAACCTTGAACGCGCCATTGCAGTAGCCAAGGAAACCAAGGACATGGAAAAGATGATCGAGGGCATTGAGCTTACCCTTTCCGGGTATTTCAAGACCCTCGAACGTTTTGGACTGAAGACCTTTGTGGCAGAAGGGCAACGTTTTGATCCCAACTATCACGAGGCCTTAAGTGTGGAAGAAAGCACGGACGTGGAAGAAAACACGGTGCTCAAGGAGCTGTTACGTGGCTACACTCTTCATGACAGGGTCATAAGGCCGGCACTGGTCGTGGTTTCCAAAAAAAATCAATCTGTTGAACAAAAAGAAGGTGGACAAGAAAAAAGTAATGCTTAGTTTTTTCTAAAAAGTTTTACACCAAAAAAGCCGAAGCGATATACCGAAATTTAAGGAGGATATTTAAAAAATGGGAAAGGTAATAGGAATAGACCTTGGAACCACCAACTCCTGCGTTGCCATTATGGAGGGCGGAGAGCCAAAGGTTTTGACCAATGCAGAAGGAGGAAGGACCACCCCTTCTGTTGTGGCCTTTACTGACAAGGGTGAACGCCTGGTTGGTATGCTTGCAAAGAGGCAGGCTGTTACCAACCCGGAAAACACCATCTTTGCAGTAAAAAGGCTCATAGGAAGAAAATTCAACGATCCCGAAGTGCAAAAATCCCGGGAGATCATGCCCTATAAGATAGTTGAAGGCCCAAACGGCGACGCATACGTAGAGGTCCAGGGCAAGAAATATAGTCCGGCAGAGATATCTGCCATGATTCTTACCAAAATGAAACAGACAGCCGAGGACTACCTTGGCGAAGAGGTGAAGGAAGCAGTAATCACCGTTCCCGCCTACTTCAACGACAGCCAGAGGCAGGCAACCAAGGATGCCGGCAGGATTGCAGGGCTTGACGTCCTGAGGATAATAAACGAGCCCACTGCCGCTGCCCTTGCCTACGGCCTTGACAAAAAGAAGGAAGAAAAGGTCGCAGTTTTTGACCTTGGCGGCGGTACCTTTGATATCTCCATCCTGGAGATCGGCGAAGGGGTTTTCGAGGTCAAGTCCACCAACGGTGATACCTTTCTTGGTGGCGAGGACTTTGACCTCAGGATAGTGGACTGGCTCGCAGAAGAATTCAAGAAGGAGACAGGGATAGATCTCAAGCAGGACAGGATGGCCCTTCAACGCCTCAAGGAGGCAGCAGAAAAGGCCAAGTGCGAGCTTTCAACCACCCAGGAGACGGAGATCAACCTGCCCTTCATCACTGCCGATGCATCAGGGCCAAAGCACCTGGTGAAAAAGCTGACCCGGGCCAAGCTCGAGGCCCTCGTTGCTGATCTCATAGACCGTCTTGTGCCTCCATGCGAGACAGCGCTGAAGGATGCAGGGCTTACCAAGGCGGACATAGACGAGGTCATCCTCGTTGGTGGCATGACCCGCATGCCCAAGGTCCAGGAAAAGGTAAAGGAAATATTTGGTAAGGAGCCTCACAAGGGCGTCAACCCTGACGAGGTTGTGGCCATTGGTGCAGCCATTCAAGGTGCCGTCCTAAAGGGTGAGGTTAAGGATGTTCTTCTCTTGGATGTCACCCCGCTTTCCCTTGGAATAGAAACCATGGGCGGGGTTATGACCAAACTCATAGAGAAGAACACTACTATTCCTGCGAGAAAGAGCCAGATATTCACAACCGCTGCGGACAACCAGAACGCGGTCACCATACACGTGCTCCAGGGTGAGCGGGAGATGGCCGCAGACAACAAGAGCATTGGACGTTTTGAACTGGTGGGGATCCCGCCTGCACCAAGGGGTGTACCCCAGATTGAGGTCACCTTTGACATTGATGCAAACGGTATCTTGAACGTGTCGGCAAAGGACCTTGCTACAGGCAAGGAGCAGTCCATCCGCATACAGGCCTCAAGCGGCCTGAGCGAAGAGGAGATCAAGAGGATGGAGGAAGAGGCAAAGCTCCATGCCGAGGAAGACAGGAAGAAACGCGAGCTGGTTGAGGCCAGGAACCAGGCAGACAGCCTCATCTACACCACTGAAAAGAGTCTCAAGGAGCTTGGAGACAAGGTTGACAGCGCCACAAGGGATGAGATCAACCAGAAGATCGAGGCCCTCAAGAAAGCCATGGAAGGCGAGGACGTAGATGCCATAAAGAGGGCGCAGGAAGAGCTCATGCAGGCATCCCACAAGATAGCAGAGATGCTCTATCAGCAGACACAGGCTGGCGCTGGAGCCACCGGAGCGGCTGGAGCAGCAGGCGGAGCAGGTGGTGGCCAGGCCACAGGCGAAGGAAAGAGCGGCGGCGAAGACGATGTGGTAGATGCCGACTTTGAGGAAGTAAAATAAAAAACAGGGTGAAAAGCTCACCTGAAAAAGGCCGGACGCTTTAAAGGCGCTTCGGCCTTTTTTGTTTATCAAGGAAGCAGAATATGGATTGCAAGGGCAACCACAATGTAGTTTTCCCGTTTGAGCGTAAAAGGCGTTGCGGCATACTTCTCCACATATCTTCCCTGCCAGGGCCATTTGGGATTGGCCAACTGGGGGAAAAGGCCTACGAATTTATTGATTTCTTACAAAGCGCTGGCCAGAGCGTCTGGCAGTTCCTGCCTCTTGGCCCCACAAAGTCCGGGCTTGACCACTCTCCCTACATGGCAAGCTCTGCCTTTGCGGGAAATCCACTCTTTATATGCCCACTCAAACTCAAGGAAATGGGGCTCATAGAACAGTCTGACCTTGAAAAAAGACCTGCATTTTCAGAATATCTGGTAGATTTTCAAAGGGTTGAGCCATATCTTTGGAATCTTCTTGAAAGGGCTTACCAAAACTTTACCACAGCCGGCCAATATGAAGACTTAGAAGCCTTCTGCAGAGAAAACCGTTCATGGCTCGATGACTATGCCCTTTTCATGGCTCTCAAAGAAAAATTTAATCAAAGGCCGTGGAACAAATGGCCAACCCCCATTGCCAGGAGACAGAAGGACTCCCTGGAGGAGGCCAGAAATGCACTTTCAGGCAGAGTCGAATTTCATAAGTTCGCACAGTGGATATTTTCCCTCCAGTGGTCAGAGCTCAAAAGGCGGGCAGAAAAGGCAGGGGTCAGACTATTTGGGGACATCCCCATCTATGTCGCACCTGACAGCGCCGATGTGTGGGCAAACCAGGAATGTTTCGAGCTCGATCCAGAAACCCTGGTGCCAACGGTGGTGGCAGGCGTGCCTCCGGATTACTTCAGCAAGACAGGGCAAAGGTGGGGCAACCCCATTTACAAGTGGAAGGTGAATGGAAGGCCAAACGAGCCTCTTTACCAGTGGTGGCACATGAGGCTTTCGCGAATGGCCTCCCTTCTACACATCCTCAGAATAGATCACTTCAGGGGCTTTCAGGCCTACTGGCAGGTGCCTGCCTCAGAACCTACGGCAATCAAGGGCAAGTGGGTCAGGGGGCCTGGACGATACTTTTTTGAACGCATGAGGAACGCAGTAAATGGCCTTGAAATCGTGGCTGAAGACCTTGGAACAATAACAAGACCGGTTATAAGGCTAAGGGAGGAGCTTGGCCTTGCGGGAATGAAGGTTCTAATCTTTGCATTTGGCTCTGATGAAAAGAACCTCTACCTGCCCCACAACTTTGAACACACCAACTTTTATGTCTATTCCGGCACCCATGACAACAATACAGTGGTGGGGTGGTATCTCGACCCAAGTGTACCCGAGTTTGCCAAGGAAAGGGTCAGAAGATATGCAAACAGTGACGGAAGCCGTGTCCACTGGGATTTCTTGCGCCTTGCCTACTCTTCAGTTGCCAGGACGGCCATACTTCCCATGCAGGACGCCCTAGGCTTTGGAAGCGACTGCCGCATGAACACGCCCTCTACAAGCAAAGGAAACTGGAGATGGCGGCTGGCTGAAAGGTTTATAACCGGGGAGCTTGCTGGTGCACTTTATTCGGAGGCAAAATTTTATGCCCGTGTTCAGGGCATTGAAGATTCCCAAAAGGATTAGGGCCGGCGACGACCTGGAGCTTAAACTTTTAACCGTAAGAAGCTGGCCTTTACTCTATAAGTTATTGAAGGAGGCCGACGTTGCAGTAATAAAGAACCTTGGATTCCCGGGCAATGCATCCCCTCTCAAAATAGTTCTCTTATCAATCCACCTCTTCTCATGGGCCTACATAATAAGATACGAGGATAAGCCCATTGGGATGTTAGGCATTTACCACTGGCAGCCAGGGGTCCAACTTTTTATTACCCTGGCAGTCTTCAAGAAGAAATTCAGAAACAAGGGCCTTGGCTCTTGCGTCCTCAAGGCATTGACCCGCCATTTAAGGGCCGCCGACATTTGCATACATGTACTGGTGGAAGTAAAAAAAGATAACGTAAGAGGGCTGAACTTTTGGAAAAAGAACGGATTTCGCGTGATCCAAGAAGCTCACTCAACCATTATCATGAAGAGAGAGCCCTGAAAGTGGAAAAGAAATTTGCATACAACCTTTCGAAGGCGGTCTGTTTTACCCTGGAGAGAAAAAAAATAGATGGTGGATTTGGGGCAACACCCAAACTTCCCGCCACTCTTGAAGACACCTTCCACGCTCTGAGGATATTGGAGGCAGTTGAAAGGTATTGCGGCCTCTCAAAAGATGTGAAGTTTGATAAAAATCTCCACTCCGATTTTCTACTGCGTTTCATTGAAAAGAGGCCCAACCTGGGTATGAAGAGTGCCTTTCAGCTCATCTGGTGCATGAAAAGGTGCTCGCTTTCAGCAAAAGCCCAAAAATTTGCAAAGAAACACTATCTCTCCTTAAGGCCTCAAAGTACCGTAGGGCTGTACTATGCCCTTAACATCTCAAAACTTCTTGATCTAACACCGCCATTTAGATACTCCAGGGAAGAATTATCAAAAATCGTTACCTTCAAGGGAATCCTCTTCAGAAGATGGATGGCAATCTTTATTGATAAAATGACTGGAGGACGCCTAATAGATCAAAATAAGGCAGCAATCTGGATTAGCAAATGCCAAAATTATGACGGAGGCTATGGATTTCTTCCTGGCTCCACATCTTACCTTGAAAATACCCATTTTGCCTTACATGCGTTGGAATTTTTGAATGAAAGGCCTCATGATAGGGAAAATATCACAAGGTTTGTAATTGGCTGCCAGACAAAAAAGGGAGGTTTTTCAAGAAGGGCAGACGCTGCTCCTTTCCTGGATGCCACCTGGCACGGTGTTGCCTCATTGATACTCATTACCGACAATAATGATTTACTAAGGCTAGCACCTTAGTTTTTCAAAAGGAAAAATAGACTATTTTTTCGATTGGTCCCCAATCGAACAGCTTGGACCATCTCAGGTGGGGATGGGTCTTTTTGGTTTTTTTTGAGTTTTTGTCTGCCGACCGGCATCAACAGGAGCACCTCAGGAAGGCAACCCCAGCTTTGGAAGCAACCACCTGTTAATACAGATCCATATTATGAGAATAAGAAAAAGAGAAAGAAGATTATCCATATATCAAGATTTTCCTTTTAGAAAGGGCTTAAGGGCAAAGTCACCCTGCCCTCAAGCCCTTTAAATCATACTACTATTCGTGGCCTCCGTGGCCCTTTGGCTTTACCCCAGTCATTCTATTGTACCCCTTGACCCCAATATGACAAAGAGTGCATCTGGTGTTTGATGCAAAGGCCGTATCACCATCGTGGCACTGGCCGCAATATTTACCCTCATAAAGGGCCTTCATAGTGAAATCCTTGTTTTGTTCAGCCGTACCTGCCTCCATCTCAAAGATATCGTCATGACAGGAATCACAGTCAAGACCACTGTCTTCAACGTGGAGCTTGTGATCAAAAATCACTGCCTTAACTGGCTTCGTAAATATGATAGGCTCTGTGGGGTATTCAGCCTCCTCATCTTCTGCGAATGCTGCCCCTGCTGCTACGAAGCAAAAAAAGAACACAATACAAAGAAATATCTTAATACCTTTTTCCATGATTTTTGCCCCCTGTATGCTTAGTCATTCATGTAAAAGATGCACGGTTTGGCACCTGTCTCAGGCCTAAGAACCCAGACTGCCTTATCCGGTTGATGAACCAGTTTCCACACTTCGCTTTCGTGATCGGAAAAATCACCAAAGACCCTGACGTGGGCCGGGCATGCAGCTGCACATGCTGTAAGCTTCTCTCCCTTTGAAAGCCTTGTATCCAAGCAGAAGTTACATTTATCAATGGCCCGTTTTTCTTCGTTAAAATACCTGGCATTGTATGGACAGGCAGCCATACAGGTCTTGCATCCAATGCACTTGTGATAGTGCATTACCACTATACCAGTCTTTGGATCCTTTGTTGTGGCCTTAGTGGGACAGACCCTCACACAAGGAGGATTTAGACAATGGTTGCAAAGAACAGGCATGAAAATAGGAAACTTTTTTCCCTCATCATCCTCGGCTAGCTTTTCCAGAATGGTTGTCCTGTATCCGTAGTCGGGCACATGGTTGGTTTTAACGCAGGCCTCTTTGCACTTTTCACAGTCAACGCAGTGGTTCTGCCTTATGACCATGACATAGTGGGGCTTGTAAGAAGTCTTTTCATAACCTTCCAGTTCCACAAGGGCCTTGGCCTCGTCTTCAGGGAGGGGGACCAGGGACAGGATGGAACCTCCAGCCAACACTCCAGTTATTTTGAGGCCCAACTTCAAAAATTCCCTTCTTTCCTCATCTGTCACATAATTTGGTTTATCGGACCTATTTCCTTTCACTTTTATTGTCCTCCTTAGGGAGTGTATTTTTTAACATGCTTCGAGTGATTTTAAACGCAAACACAAAAAAAACGCAACCCCTTGATTTGAAACTATTAAAAAATCCCGCCACTTCCCAAGTTACCTAAAAAAAACGGTTTGGGAATAATAACACAAACTGAATGACTATTCACTAAAAAATTTTCCTTCATTCTAAAAATCCACCAGTCCAAAAATCCTTTGTGTATTGACCACTCCTTTTGGTGGGATTAGCCTATGCCCATCAATTTGGTTGTGTAAATATCAGGGTACAAAAGGTGAAGGATAAACTAGGTATCTACTACTATCCGGTTTTAGAAAACAAGAACCTGCGCATGTACGTTCGTCTTGGCAGTGACGACGTTGAGTTTCGCATGTGGGACAGTAATGACAAGAGTCTCTGGGAGGAGCACGGCTGGGTACCGTGGACGGCAATTCAACAGGCTGCCGAGCTATACAAGAAGGAAGGCCGAAAGGGAGCACCTCCCATCCATCTTTACGATATCGAGATAGCAATCAGGCTCTTAAAGGATGAATTCAGAGAAACAGAATCATAGGAATGACAATGAATGGATTTTCATGGCAGGAATTCTTTAGGTCTGTTCCAGAGGAATTTAAAGGTCTTTTCCTCCAGGACATCCCTCCCTGGCAGGTTCTCAATTCCTTGAAGGGTTTCATACGAAGGAAAATTCAACCCAATTTGCCAGATGTAATAAATCCTGGGGTACCTCTTCCAGAACCCATTGTTCTTCTTCCTGGAGGCTGGATGACTGAAGGATTTGAAACGGTTTGCAATGACGAGACAAAGGGAAAGCTCCAGGTCTGGATAGAGGGAGAACCTGTTCCTGATGCCACTCTCATATGTGCAGGAGTAACCTTCACAGACTACAGAGTGGAGTTTGGCAGGGGCGTCCTGGTTGAACCAGGTGCAATGATTAAAGGCCCTGCCATCATCCTTGATGAGACCCAGGTGCGCCAAGCAGCATACATCAGAGAAGATAGCCTCATTGGGCCCAAGGCCGTTGTGGGCCATGCCACAGAGGTGAAACATTCCATCTTCCTTGAGGACGCCAAGGCAGGACATTTTGCCTACATTGGAGACAGCATACTTGGAAATAGTGTAAATCTTGGTGCTGGCACAAAACTTGCGAATTTGAAATTCGCCCCAGGCAGTGTAAAAATCGCCGGTCCAGAAGGTGGAAAGATGGATACCGGGAGGCGAAAGATAGGGGCCATACTGGGCGACCTTGTTCAAACCGGCTGCAACAGCGTGACGAATCCAGGTGTTTTCATGGGTCCTCACTCTATGGTTGCACCAAATTCAACGGTGAAACCCGGTTATTACCGGGCCAAAACCATTATTCGTTAAAAATCAAAAAGGAGACTGGTTAATGCAGAAAAAAATTGTTGTTTTGTTTGTTGTATTTACTCTTTTCTTTGGTGTTTCAACCTGTCTGGCAAAGGACGGAGGGAACGGAAAGGTCCTTGCACAGGTGGGGAAGTACAAGCTTACGTTAAAGGAATTTAACGATCAGATAAAATCTCTCCCCCCTCAGCTCCAAATGGCAGTGCAAAGAAATCCACAGCTAAAAAAACAGCTCCTGGACAGGTGGGTCCAGCTTACTCTCATGGCCCTTGAAGCAAGAAAAGAAAACCTCCAGGCAAAACCAAATGTTAAGAAAAGAATTGAGGAGATGACCAATGCCCTTCTTGCCCAGGAATACATGATGGAAAACATCTCTGAAAAGGCAAAGGTCACGGACCAGGAACTAAAGGATTATTATGAAAAACACAAATCCGAATTCACGCAGCCAGAGCAGGTAAGGGCAAGGCACATCCTGATCAAGGTTCCGGCAGGTGCAGATAAGAAAAAGTGGGAAGAGGCGAGGAAAAAGACCCTTGAAATAAGGGCAAAACTGCTCAAGGGAGAAAGTTTTTCCAAGCTTGCCGAGAAATATTCCGATGATCCTGGCTCAAAGGCCCGGGGTGGGGACCTTGGTTACTTCGGCAAGGGCAGGATGGTTCCCGAGTTTGAAAAGGCTGCTTTCTCCCTAAAAAAAGGTGAGATAAGCCAACCGGTGAAGACAACATTTGGATACCACATAATCAAAGTGGAAGACAAGAAACCCGCAAGGCAACGCTCCTTCAAAGAGGTGGAGCAACAGATAAGGCAGAAGCTTCTGCGTCAGAAACAGATGAAGCTCAGGGACGAACTGATTGCCAAGCTTAAGAAGAAATTCCCGGTTAAGGTAAATGAAGGCCTATTGGACGACTCTGGCACCAAGTCCAAGGATTCCCTCCATAAAGGGGTTAAATAGCTATCAGTAGCTGAAAAAATACCGTCTGTCTCTAAAAGCGAGCGGCCCTTTTTTGGGGGGCCGCTTTTTTGGTTTTTTAGCAGATCGGCCACGAAATGTCTTTATAAATTACTAACAATCCTGGTCTGTTATCAATTTTTCCTGTTTAAAAAGAGGGCAAAATGCTTTGCAAAGTAAAAAATAAATTGGTAGAGTGTGTAGTTAGCATTTTTTAAGTTGTCCAAGACAAAAAGCCTTTTGGCTTTGGAGGATACACGTGAAAATCACCTTTGATCCCGACATTCCCATTGACGTGCAGCCGCAGATAGAACAGCTCGTAAGAGAGACGGTTCAGGAAAAATGCAGTTGTGGCAGTGATGAAATATACGTTTCCATCATTGATAACAAGATAATAGATGTGAAATGTTACGATTGCGGCTCGAGTTTTTTTGAAGCTGAAATAAACATAGAGGAGACGGAAGAGTAACCAAAAATTTCTCAGATCTTATTTGGTTTAGGGAGGAGCAGTAACAGATGTCTAAGATCAGAATTGCCGTTGCTGGAGTAGGTAACTGTTTTTCTTCACTATGGCAGGGCATAAACTATTACGCGGATAAATCGGCCGAAGACGCCATCGGTCTTATGCACTGGGAAATTGGAGGTTATAAGCCCAGTGACATAGAGGTTGTAGCGGCCTTTGATATAGACAAAAGAAAGGTGGGCAAGGATGTGGCCGAGGCCATATTTGCACCCCCCAACTGTACCACGGTATTTTGTAAGGATATTCCACCTACAGGAGTAAAGGTCCTGATGGGAAAGGTCCTGGATGGGTTTTCTGAACACATGAAGGACTATCCTGAAGACAAGACCTTTGTACTTGCAGACGAACCAGAGCCTTCCAAGGAAGAGGTAGTGAACACCTTGAAAGACTCTGGTACGGAAATACTGCTTAACTATCTCCCTGTAGGTTCCGAAGAAGCGGTACGTTTTTACGCAGAATGTGCCCTGGAAGCAGGTGTTGGCTTCATCAACAACATGCCGGTTTTCATAGCCAGTGACCCAAGGTGGGCCCAGCGCTTCCATGAGAAGAACATCCCCATTGTAGGAGACGACATAAAATCCCAGCTTGGGGCCACCATCACCCACAGAACCCTTGCCAATCTCTTTAAAAGGCGTGGTGTAAAGCTTGAGCGTACCTACCAGCTAAATACCGGTGGAAACACAGACTTTCTTAATATGCTGAACCGCCACAGACTGCGTTCCAAAAAGGTCTCAAAGACCGAGGCGGTGCAGGCAGTCCTTGCAGAGCCCCTTCCGGCAGACAATATACACATAGGCCCTAGTGACTATGTGCCCTGGCAAAAGGACAACAAGGTCGCCTTCATACGCATGGAAGGAAAACTCTTTGGAGACGTTCCAATGCACCTGGAGCTTAGGCTGTCTGTGGAAGATTCACCCAATTCAGCAGGCGTTGCCATCGATTCAATCCGCTGTTGTAAGCTTGCCCTTGAAAGGGGCATTGGCGGCCCTCTTACTTCTCCATCCTCCTACTTCATGAAACACCCTCCACAGCAGTTTACTGATGATGTTGCCTGCAAAAATACCGAGGAGTTCATAGCTGGCACAAGGGAGAGGTAGGATCAAACTGTCCCATCCTGCCACTCAAATGGCCCTGCATCAACTGTGCAGGGCTTTTTTTATGCCTTAAAAAACCTGGATTTTTTTAAATGGCAGTCTTGACTGGCTCATCTTCATGTTTACCGTAAAGATGAATCAAGTTGTATTTCCTTAAAAATATTGACGAAATCGAAAATCAAGGAGGATGTGAAGATGCTTAGACCATGGTTTTCCCTAAGTGATCCCATATGGCAGGACTTTGACAGGCTGAATAGGGAAATGGAGAAGATATTTAATGAAAACTACTTTTCCCCTGCAGGTGTTGCCTCAAAACGCGTTCCCATTCCGGCGGTCAACATTGGTGAGACCTCGGATCAGGTGTTGATATACCTCTTTGCCCCAGGCCTTGACCCAAAGGACATAGACCTCACCGTGGAAAAGAATATGCTGACCATATCGGCAGGCAGGGATACTGCAAAAGAGCTTGGCGAAGATGCCAAGGTCACCGGTTACTACAGGAAAGAGAGATTCAGCGGAAAATTCAGGCGCGTCATTGCCCTTCCTGAAGGTCTTGATACCGCAAGTGTTGAGGCCAAGTACAAGAACGGAATCTTGAACATATCCATCAAAAAGAAGGAAGAGGAAAAGACCAAGAAGATCGAAGTCAAGGTAGATTAATTAGAAGTCAGGAGGTGTGAAAGATGGCAGACGTTAAAGGACAGGAAATGGCAGTAAAGACCGAAGACAGGACTCCTCAGGAGCAGCAGAGGCTCAGGCCTGTTGTGGTCACACCGCCAGTCGACATATACGAGCTTGAAGACGGAGTGGTTCTCTTTGCAGACATGCCAGGCGTTCCAAAGGAGAACCTGGACGTGCAGATTGACAAAAACGTGCTCACCATTAAGGGCGAAATAGGGGATGTTGTTCCAAAGGACATAACCCCTTTATACGTTGAATTCAACGGTAAGGCCTACGAAAGGGCTTTTACCCTGGGCCCGGACGTTGATGTTTCAAAAATTGAGGCAACTATGAACGCAGGGGTGCTGAAGATATTCCTGCCAAAGAGTGAAGAGGTAAAGCCCAAAAAGATCGAGGTAAAAGTGGAATAATGAGGGCTCTTTAGACTGGCATAAGCCGGGCTACCATATTAAAATCAGGGGAAACTTTTGTTTCCCCTTTTTTATTTTTGTGAACGAGAGGACTAAAAATGAGTGACGTAAAGGCTGTAATTGAGGACATGGCTGAAAAGGCCAGGAAGGCTGCCAGGAAAATCGCGGTTTTGTCTACGGATGTCAAGAACAAGGTGCTTCTTTCAACTGCGGAAAAACTCTCAGACGCTAGAGCGAAGCTTCAGGAAGAAAACAGAAAGGACCTTGAAAAGGGCCAAGCCAAGGGTCTTAGCAGTGCCTTTTTGGACAGACTCGAGCTTTCTGACAAGGTTATAGACTCCATGGTCCAGGGACTCAAGGAAGTGGCTTCCCTGCCCGACCCTGTAGGTGAAGTCACAAAGATGTGGAAGAGGCCAAACAACCTCCTGGTAGGAAGGGTGAGAATCCCCCTTGGTGTCATAGGCATGATCTACGAGTCAAGGCCCAATGTAACCATTGACGCTGCGGCCCTTTGCCTTAAGGCAGGAAATGCCGTGATTTTAAAGGGCGGCTCCGACGCCATACACTCAAATCTTGCCCTTGCACAAATACTTCAAGAGGCACTGGATGAAAACCAGGTGCCAAAGGAGGCGGTGCAGGTTGTCCCAACAACAGACAGGTCTGCGGTAACAGAACTCCTAGCACGTGAGGAAGAGATTGACCTTATTATTCCCAGGGGCGGGGAAGGCCTAATAAGGTTTGTTGTGGAAAACTCTAAGATTCCGGTTCTCAAGCACTACAAGGGAGTCTGCCACTGCTATGTGGATAGGGGCTGCGACGAAGACATGGCCACTGAAATCTGCTTCAACTCCAAGGTTCAGCGCCCTGGAGTATGTAATGCCATGGAGGGGATGCTGGTTCACCAGGATGTGGCTCCATCCTTTCTTCCCAAGATGGGAGAAAGGTTCAAGGAAGCAGGAGTTGAGATACGGGGATGTAAGCGCACGTGCGAGCTTTTGTCCTACGCCGTCCCGGCCACTGAAGAAGACTGGGGCACTGAATTTCTCGATCTCATCCTGGCGGTAAAGGTGGTCTCTTCCATGGATGAGGCCATGGATTACATTGACCGTTACGGCTCAAACCACACTGAGGCCATCATCACCAGGGATTATGCCCGGGCCAGGAGGTTTTTAAATGAGGTGGATGCCTCCCTGGTGCTGGTTAACGCATCCACCAGGTTCAACGACGGGGGCCAGCTTGGGCTGGGTGCGGAAATAGGAATAAGCACATCAAAGCTTCACGCCTACGGGCCAATGGGCCTGGAGGAACTGACTACCACTAAATTCATAGCCTTTGGAGACGGACAAGTCAGAAGTTAGGAAGAAAATAGGGATATTTGGTGGAACCCTGGATCCTGTTCATCTAGGGCATCTGCGGGCTGCCGAAGAGGTCCATGAAGCCCTTGCCCTGGATGAAATATGGTTTGTGCCAGCCTACCTGCCTCCTCACAAGCTTGAGAAGGAGCTCACGCCCTTTGAACACAGGCTGAACATGGTGCAACTTGCCATAAATGGGGTGGAACATTTTCGCGCAAGCACCATTGAGGCGGAAAGAAAAGGCGTTTCCTTTTCCGTGGACCTTCTGAGACAGATCAACCAGATTTATGGGAAAAGCTGTACCTTCTATTTTGTAGTTGGAACAGATGCTGCGTTGGAACTTGATTCCTGGAAGGATTGGCAACAGATTCCAAAACTCACTAACCTAGTCATAATAAAACGTCCTCCTGTAACCATTAAGGATGTCAGGAAAAAATTTTCAGAGATCTATCCGGGCATGGAGATAGTGACTGGGCCTTCTCCAAAGATACCCAAAGACGGGGCCAACGTCATTTTGGCAATTGAAACCACCGGCATTGAAATCTCATCAACCAGGATAAGAAAAAAGGTCAAACAAGGAAAATCCATTCGGTTTCTTGTCCCCGAACGGGTAAGAAACTACATTATAGAAAACAACCTTTACGTTTATAAAAAAGAGAAAACACTGCAAAAAGGACAGGACAGTACAAGCCCCACAAGAAGTATGGAGATAGCTTCAAAGATATACAACGAGATACTTGACAACAAGGGAGAAAGGATCGTCGTCCTTGATATGAGGGGTTCATCCCCTGTTGCCGACTTTTTCATCATTGCCCACGGACGCTCAACAAGACACGTGCAGGGTATTGCAAGCCGGATGAAAAGGGAACTTGGCAGGCAAAAGATCAAGTGCAGAAGCATAGAGGGCGAGGAAGAGGGCAAGTGGGTTCTCATGGACTATGACGACGTGGTGGTACACCTCTTCTATGAGCCAGTAAGGGCCTTTTATGACCTTGAAGGACTTTGGGTGGAAGCGCCCCGGCTTGTAATGACTGAGACTGGCCTTGCCAGGGAGGAAAAAGATAATGAGTGAGCCAAACCAGATAAAACGCGTGATGCTGGTGATAATGGATGGATGGGGCTGGCGGGAAGAGCTCGACGGAAACGCTACACGCCTTGCCAGAACCCCGAACCTGGATGGCTATCATAAAAAATATCCCTTTACCCTCCTTAAGGCGTCCGGAGAGGCAGTCGGCCTTCCACCTGGGCAGATGGGGAACTCCGAGGTGGGCCACCTAAACCTTGGGGCCGGAAGGATCGTCTACCAGGAGCTTACACGCATCAACATGGCAATAGAGGATGGCTCCTTCTTTGAAAACCCTGTGCTCAAAGACATCATGACAAAGGTGAGGGAAAGTGAAGGGGCAAGACTTCACCTCATGGGCCTTGTGTCAGATGGTGGTGTCCATAGCCAGATGGAACACCTTTTTGCCCTGATAGAGATGGCTGCCAGGTACAAGATTGGGGACAGGCTCTGCATCCATGCCTTTATGGACGGAAGGGACACGCCGCCTACAAGCGGTGTCACGCACATAGAAAGGCTTAAGAAGGAGATGGAGCGCCATGGTGCAGGCACCATCGCCTCTATCTGCGGCCGCTTCTACGCCATGGACAGGGACACCCGATGGGAACGGGTGGAGGCTGCATATGAAATGCTCGTGCGCGGAAAAGGCCGCATTGAAAAGGACCCTGTTACTGCCGTAAAAAACGCCTACGGGCGCGGCGAGACGGATGAGTTCATAAAACCCATACTCATCGAAAACGAAAGGTGCCCCTTTTCAGAAGGAAAAGGCCCTGTAAGGGACGGGGATGCCATTTTTCACTTCAATTTCAGGGCAGACAGGGCAAGGGAACTTACAAGGGCCTTTACGGAAAAGGACTTTTCCTTCTTTGACGTAAGCGACAGGCCCAGGCTCCTTGCCTATGCAACCATGACCATGTATGACAAGAATTTTGACCTGCCAGTGGCGTTTCCCCCGGCTAGGCTAAAAAACATCCTTGGTGAGGTCGTAAGCAAGAAAGGCCTCAAACAGCTAAGGATAGCAGAGACGGAAAAATACGCCCATGTCACCTACTTTTTTAATGGCGGAGAGGAAGAGCCCTTCCCTAACGAAGACAGGATCCTCATTCCTTCCCCAAGGGACGTACCAACCTACGATCTCAAGCCAGAGATGAGTGCGCCAAAGATAGCCGAGACACTGGTGGAGAACATAAAAAAGGATATCTACGACCTCATAGTGGTAAACTTCGCCAATGGAGACATGGTGGGCCACACAGGGGTTCTGGAGGCTGCCATTAAGGCGTGCGAGGTGGTGGATGAATGCGTCGGAAAGGTGACCGAGGCCTTCAGAAAAATGGGCGGCTCTGTGTTAATTACGGCGGATCACGGAAACGCAGAGGTTATGAAATTGTCCGATGGCAGCCCGGCAACAGCACACACCACAAACCCCGTTCCCTTTTACCTGGTGGATGACAACCTTATTGATGCAAGTCTTAAAAAGGGCATCCTTGGAGATGTTGCACCAACCATCTTAAAAATCATGGGCCTGGCCCAGCCGGAAGAGATGACAGGAAAAGCCCTTTTCTGATATGGACAAGGCAGCCATCTGTTCCCTTGAGGACGTCTCAAAACTCTACCGGGTCAAAAAGGGGTTTTTCTCAGGGAAGACCTCGCTCATACGGGCGCTTAACAGGGTAAACCTGGACATTAAAAGGGAGGAAATCCTTGGACTAGTGGGTGAAAGCGGCTGCGGAAAATCCACCCTGGCAAGACTTGTCCTTGGCCTTGAAAGGCCCACAAGTGGACAAATCCGTTTTGAAGGTGTTGATCTTTCAGCACTTAAGGGAAGGGAACTGAGGGGCTTTCGAAAAAGGGCACAGATGGTCTTTCAGGACCCTTTTTCCTCCCTAAATCCCAAAAAGACCATATTCAAGATAATCAGCCAGCCCCTTAAAATACACAATATATGCCCAAAGGAGCAGCTGAGGAACGAGGTGAGGCGTCTTCTACAGATGGCGGGATTCAGCAACCCCGGGGTTGAAGACCGTTACCCCCACGAGTTCAGCGGTGGCCAGAGACAGCGAATCGGAATCGCAAGGGCCCTTGCCACAAGGCCAGATCTTGTTGTGCTGGATGAACCCACTTCCGCCCTTGACGTTTCCATTCAGGCCCAGATAATAAATCTCATCTTGGACCTTCAGGCATCAAACAGGATAAGCTGTCTTTTCATATCACATGACCTTCCCATTGTAGAATTTGTCAGCCACAGGATAGTTGTCATGTACCGGGGAACCATCTGCGAGATAATGCCAAGGAGGGCCTTCATGCTTTCTGGCAGAGGTGAAAATTCCAGTCCTCACCACCCGTACACGAAGTTTCTTATGAAATCCATCCCCGTGCCAAGGCCTCAGGAAGAGCCTGGATGTGAGAAAAAGGGGGCAGAGGGCCAGGATACAAAGGCCTTACCTGCATCTCATGATAAAATAAGGGCTGGATGCCTGTTTTATTCCCGCTGCCCGGAAAGGCTTGGCTTCTGTGGCCGCCAGGAGCCCATGCCAGTTGAGGTTTCCAAAGGCCACATCATCAACTGTCACCTCTTTCATTTTAGTAAAAAGGAGCAAAGCCCAAAATGAAATTTGATGCCACCGTTACTGATCTTTTTGATCTTGACATACCTGAAAGCTATGAGATCCCCGAATGTCTGCCTCTCATGGCCCTAAGGGACGTTATTGTGTTCCCTTCCATGGTGGTACCCCTGTTTGTGGGCAGGGAATCATCCATTGCCGCTGTAAACGAGGCGCTTACCAACGACAGGCTCATATTTCTGGTTGCCCAAAAAGATGCCCGCATAGACAAGCCCACCTCTGAGGACCTCTACTCCACAGGGGTGATCGCCGCCATAATGAGAACGCTTCAGCTTCCGGACGGCAGGCTCAAGATACTCACCCAGGCCCTTTTAAAGGGAAGGACCCTTGAAGTGGTGAAGGATCAGCCCTTTTTCAAGGTGAAGGTAGAGCCCATAGAGGACCAAGAGGTGGAAATCTCTGTGGAGACAGAGGCCCTCATGAGACACGTCCGTGAGCATGCAGAAAAGCTCTTTAACATAAAGAACATATTCAGCCCTGAGCTAGGCATAATACTTAGCACGGTAAACGATCCGGGAAAACTTGCAGACGTGGTGGCGTCAAACCTCAAGCTCACAGGCGGAGAGGCCCAGGAGATACTTCAGCTTTTTCACCCTATAGAGAGGCTAAAAAAGGTATCAGAGTTTCTGGCCAGGGAGATAGAGGTCTCGACAGTCCAGGCAAAGATCCAGTCAGAAGCCAGAGAGGAGATGAGCAGAACCCAGAGGGATATCTTCCTGCGCGAGCAGTTAAGGGCCATACAGAGGGAGCTTGGAGAGATAGATGAAAGGCAGAAGGAGATCGAGGAGTACAAGGCCAAGATAGAAGAGGCTGACATGCCAGAGGCTACAGAAAAAGAGGCCCTCAAGCAGCTAAAGCGCCTTGAGTTCATGCATCCTGATTCCTCTGAGGCCGCCCTCGTCCGTACATACCTGGACTGGCTCTGCGAGCTACCATGGTCCGATACCACCAGGGATAAGCTGGACATAAAAAGGGCAAGAAATATCCTGGATGAGGACCACTACGACCTGGAAAAGGTAAAAGAAAGGATCATAGAATTCATTGCAGTGCGAAAACTCAACCGCAAGGTCAAGGGCCCTATCCTCTGTTTTGTGGGGCCTCCTGGGGTGGGCAAGACGTCCCTTGGAAAATCAATAGCAAGGGCCCTGGGTAGAAAATTTGTCAGGCTTTCCCTTGGAGGCGTTCGTGACGAGGCGGAGATAAGGGGTCACAGGCGCACCTATGTTGGGGCCATGCCTGGAAGGATAATCCAGGAAATCAGGCGCGCAGGCACAAAAAATCCCGTTTTTATGATGGACGAGGTGGACAAAATAGGCACGGACTTTCGAGGGGATCCGGCAGCTGCCCTGCTCGAGGTCCTGGACCCGGAACAAAACAGCGCCTTTTCAGACCACTACATAGAGATGCCCTTTGACCTTTCAAAGGTGCTCTTTATCC
>JALWNK010000057.1 GCA_026995935.1 Deltaproteobacteria bacterium | reverse complement strand
TACCTTGGCCTTGAACTTTGAACTGTACTTTTTCTTTGCCATTTGCTTTTCTCCTTTCACTGTTTTCTTGTTACTTCATACAGCGAAAGCGAACAATACTACTTGTCGAAAAAAGGGGACCACCTCAGGATGTCGTATGAAATTATGTAGTGCATTTTTACCTTCCGGTTGCCACGATCAAGGAATCATCATGGGGCGGTACGGGGCCCCGTCTTTTATGGATCGCGCCATCTTTTCAGCCTGGATACGGTAACAGCGGCGAAGTGTAACGTTTTCACCTGTCTCTGGATGCTTGAATTGCCTTGCATGAAACCTTTCGTACTCCCTGAAGAACTTTTTCATTCCCTCCCGTGTGAGATATACGCCCTTGCCTCTGGAATGCGAATGAAAATGATCAGGAGTTAGTACCTGGTTGTTTACAAGGTTTAATACAAGCCTGTCGCCTGCAAAAGGCCTGAATTCCTCGATAAGATCGCAGGCAAGGGAAGGCCTGCCGTAATCAGGCTTGTGCAGGTAGCCAAGGTATGGATCAAAACCCATGCCATCCAGAAGGGATGAAATTTCGTTAAATATCATGGTATAGACGAAGGAAAGGAGGGCATTTACAGGATCAGGAGGCGGGCGCTTTCTCCTTCCAGGAAAAACAAAGTTCTTTAGCACCATGCTGCCCATTGCATTGAAATAAATCCTTGCCGCATTGCCCTCAATGCCAAGAAGCCCCTCAATGGATTGAGTGTTGGGAACGGAGTCGGAGTATGATTTCAGGGCCTTAATCTGTTCCCTGATGTTGATCTCCGGGTGATTGGCGCTGAAGCCCTTCATCAGGGCCAGGCAGTTTTTCAGTTTTCCTGATATGACATTTTGAGCAATTTTCAGCCTAAAGGCAGGATCATCGAAACGCCTGAACTGGGCAAGGCGAAGTTCGATGTTCTTGGTTACAGGCGAAGTGATCTGCCCCACCAGGCGGCCCCGTCTCGTAAATATGGCCATTTCAATGCCATGTTGAAAAAGTTCGTGTACCGCCTGGGTAGTGAACTGGACATTGCCAAAAATCAGCACCGCCTCAATCTTGTGGCACTGGACATCAAGGATGATTTTATCGTCCTTTTCAACCAGAAGACGGTCCCCGGTTTTCCGAAGAATTGACTGCTGCTCTGTGATATACAGGTTGGCCATGTCAATTTTTACTCTTCGTGTCCTTCGTGTGCTTCGTGGTGAGAAAAAAGTTTATTAAATCAAGTTAGAATGTGGTCTGTGCTTCTCCAATGCATAGTATTCAGATTGTTCTGCTACTTGCAACATTGCGTAGAATATCACCACGAAGGGCACGAAGAACACGAAGAAAATCATAAAACCATACGCCTGATCCCGTTTTTGAGCAATTCCACGTTGAAATTAATCAACAAGCCAATTGATACATTAGAAAGTTTCATGTAGGTCAGCAGTTGTGCCTGATGAATCGGCAATATCTTCTCCACGCTTTTAAGTTCCACAACAATGGCATTATCTATCAGCATATCGATACGGTAACCACAGTTGAGTTTGATGCCTTTGTATTCTACGGGAATTGGATACTGCAATTCAAAAGGTATGCCCACAATCTTCAATTCATGGGCAAGACACTGTTCATACGTTGACTCAAGCAAGCCGGGCCCTAAATACCTGTGGACCTCTAATGCACAGCCGATAACCTGATTGGACAACTGGTCAAATTTCATTCTTCGTGCTCTTCGTGTGCTTCGTGGTGAGATGCTTCTGGAGCATATACACGTTCATGTCCAGTGGCGGGGGATAATAGAGGAGCTTCTTTTTCTTTTTCGGCCTGTCGAAGGGTGTCATCACAAGACTGCGGACAAAATAGACTCCAGGGAGCCCAAATCAAGAGGCTCACAATCCTAATTCTTTTGTGCTTGAGGCCGCCATTATCACATCATAACCTCTAACTTCCCATTCGGGATTTGTTGAAACGTATTGGGCCTTGATTTTCCGGTTAAAAGTTGTTGCAGCAGCCACAACACTTGTGACTTTTTGACCGCCGGTGAAATCAATCATGATTTCATTTTCCTTTAACCCTCTCTTTTTTAAAATACGGATCAATGACCACACAGCTTCTGACAACTCATCGAAACTCTCAAAATCCCAACCACAATCCGGGGAAAAAGTCTCACTAGAGCCATCAAGTAACGCTGGCCGCCTACAACCTTTGTTTTTCAAGACGTAAAACTTTACCTTTTTCAGGGTTTCATATCGGTTGCAGATATTCAAAAACCAGTTCACTTGTTCTATGGATTCCCTGGAACAAATAATGGTTACACCTTCCAGCTTGCCGAGATGGTGTCTGATAGCCCTGAGGGGCATTTCCCATATCCAACGCACGGGCTTTCCCTTCCTGGTTTTTAGGCGTACCATCTCCTCTATGTCATCATCCAATTTACCAGTAAGCGTTAATTCTTCCGGCACACCATTGTTATCATTAAAATCCAGCCTTTTGGTATCGAGATTTGAAAGAAACAGGATCAGATGTTTCCTGCGCTTGGGGATGTCAGCACCAATATATCTAGTCCGAGGTCTAAAAAATGTTTGACGTTGCCGATAAAGCAATGCTACGGAAATCATAAACGCTGAAACGTAAAAACATCTAGGCCAAGAAATGACTCCTATTGTGCCGGAAAACCACACATTCATGGTTTCCATAGTGGCATTACCTGCCCAACTTGCGCTAAGGGCTACCAGTGCAGCATTAAACCAGGGGCCTAATTCGGCCATTTTCAATTTTAGAAGCTTGGTCATAGTTTTTCATCATTCAACCAAATTTCAACATTGCCCATCCCAGGGGAAGAAGGTCTGCCGAATCATCAAGTATTTCTTTTGTTTTCCTGACTCTGATGGGCCGGTTAACCAGTTCTGTGCTCTTGTTCCTGACCAGTATGCGCCAGCCACCAAAATGCCTGATATCTCTTTTTCCAAGATGGCTTTGATTAAAATAAAACCGGCGATGACAACTATGACTTCGCCTAAAAAGGTCTGGAAGATGAACTCAAAAATTGGCATGTCTTATTGAGGAGGCCAATTGTCAACTTTTACTTATTACATCGCAATTCTATGGAAAATGGCTTTGATCCTGCGTCAGGAACTGCGCGCCCATTTTCATCAATTTCATTTGGAATCATGATTTGCAACTTAAAGCCATAGATTAATGCAGATAGAAAAAAGCCAAGACTTACTACTTTAGATCCTCCTGTCAAATCAATTGCAATATCTTCATATCTCATTCCTTCTTCTATAGCTTCATCTGCAACTTTATCCAATTGGTCTTTGATGCGTTTTATATTGTGTACATCATCTGTAATATCCAACTTTTTTTTACTGCATTTAATATTCCTTTTTTCAGCATAATCCTTAAGTTCTTCAGCGCCACTTTGACTTAATGGCGAATATAAAAGCCATATATGGTGCAACATGGGTCCACTTAGGTTATCTGGGCCATGTTTATGAAAATTGATGGCCTCTTTGGCAGATGATGCTCCAGAACCTGCACTGACAAAGGCAATCAACCCCTTACATCGTTTCATGGTCTCTAGAACAGGGTTAATCTGTCTTGGATTGATCGATTGACCCCAGCATTCTTTGAAAAATTTTAATAAATCTAATGGGTTTATATTCATGTTAAAATTAATTGGCATCCAAAATTCTCCTTAATATTTTTTTCTCTTTTTTATCGTTTGACTTTTCCAACAGGGCTTTTATCTCTTCCCCATGAATTTCTTTCGCTGCTTGTTTGAAAGTTTCAAAATCTTCTCTTTTTTGGGTCTTGTTCCAGTTTCTTCCAAAAGCCTTTTTTATCTGCTTTAAGTCCATTTTCTGAACTTTTTCTCTAATCCTCTCTTCAGGAGACAACTGTTCTATTCGTTTTTGATCCTCTGTCTTTTTATCTGGTTCAAATGTCCCGTATCCCGCACTTGTCTTGCCTCCTATTCCCCAGTATTTTAAGGCATCGGATATTAAATCCATACAAAGTGAGGCCCATTTTTCTCCTTCGTCATCAGGAACATCGCAGCCTACGCAAAAAAGAAATGTTCCGCCTAAAGAGAGAAAAGTAATGGGATTGGGCTTATCAAAATCAGTAGGAGCACTATCCGGGACCTCTTTATAATAATCCTGATGATGCGGAGTCATTACATCCAAAATTAAACTGCTATTCTCTTGAATTGATTTGGGGAGCAGCCATGCATCATAAAATATGATATGGCCTGAATCATCGTTATTGCCAAAAATAGTCTTATGGTATTTTTGTCCCGTCTTAAATTTATCGTCTTTACTGCCCCAAACGGAATTGCAGTAGTGATTTGTTAATCCTTTAATGGCACTTGCCGGAATTGTAGGTACTCCATAAATATGGTGCAAAGTAATTCCTGTTTCCAAAGCGCTGCTTGTTGACAAACCAACAATAATTCTGCCATAACTTTTTAAATAGCGAATTTTATGAGCTGGCTTTCTTTTTAGTTCCTCTTCCATGCGCTTAAATGCCAGAGTATATAGTTCTCTTGAAGAAGCGCAGGCAGCAATTGCCGCTTTAAATAATTGAACTCGCTCAGAGGGATGATCTTCACTTTTATATCTTGTTTTTAAATAACGATCTAAAATCAGCCCCGCGTTATTGGCCTTATGAATATTGACAGAATTGACAACATTGCGACATGCCTGATCATTCATCTGAATTCTCCCCGTCGGAATCTTTAAACAATGCCTCTACATATCGTTTTATCCAGGAAGCTCCGCTAATCACTTCATACGTCAAGCGCCTATAATCTGATAAATCCGCTTCTCTTGATTGTTGCGCTAACGTCTTAAAACTGCTGCCGTTTCCGTTTATCACAAAGGCCAAATCATCCTGAAATTCGCCGAGACTCTTTGCCTGAGCATAAGCAAGGGCCTGTGCAAGGCCGCAAGAATGTACAAGAGCGGGAAAACTTAGGGCGAATGATTTATATTTGTCTGCCTGTTCATGCTCGATACGCTTGTTCACCCGCTGGTATGCCCTTTGCGCCCTCTGGCTGTCTCTAGATGTCATGATTCACCTCCTTGGTGAAAAAGCATGCGTACTTGCCCTTTACCAATAGTGGCATTACCGCCCATTTGCAGATGAAGCTCGCCTTGACAATATTCTCCAGTAAGGTCCGTTGCCGACAAAGTACTGCTTCCATAAATCCGATCACACCATATTAGGCCGGCAAGAACGCTTTCTGCTGGCAAATATTCCTCATACCATAACGCCCCTTCCTTCACTGTCTTGGTTTGTTCCTCTATTCTTATTCTGGCCCTGACCTCTGTGCCCATTTCAGAAAAAAAGTCAAAGGCCTCATTTGGAACAACGGCAAAACGCTTTATAAATTCCTGCTTCCATTCCGAGGCATCGCCATAAAGAAAATTTGCCATTTTTTCTGCCAGATTTTTGGTTGAGTCATCCTCTTGGTAACCAAAATCGTAATCTTCTAAAAATACTCTGTCTTCTCGGCAAAGAAGCGAATCAGTATCACTTGGGATGAGCAGAATGTCTTCAGAGGGATTCTCTGGCACAGATAAGCCGTCTGCTTTGCCAGCCGATTCAAGATCACGCATGAAACGTTTTAGTGCCATAGAGGAGGTAATCCAGGCAAAGGTGCCGTAAAGGCTCCTTACCGGCAAGCAAATTAGGTGGGCATCAGTAAAGACCAGAGAGCCTGCATTCGGCATTCCCCCGTCAACAGTGCCTTTGTCTGCAATGCCAAAAGCAGACCTCAATTTATCGTTTGTCTCCCGTTGAGCATCCGTGGCATGATAATAATCTGCCAGAACTCCTTTTATGGCCGAGCCTGGCACTATAGGCCAGCCAGTAATTTTTTCTCTGATAACTGGTAAATCTATGAACCTGACACCGCGCCCAGCACCAACATGAAGCGGCGTAAGGGCATGAATAAAAAATAAAACCGTTTCATTTGCCATTATTTTTCCTCCCAATCAGTTGATTAATCTTTTGCCCATATTCCCCAAAGGGCCAGTCCGAAACCATCTCTCCTGTCTTGCTCCATATCGGACACAGATTGAAGCCATCTGCCCTCAAATTCAGAGGTGTTGCCTTTCAGCATTTCAAAGAAATAAACACTGCCGGCGGGGACAAGTCTGCGTATTGGTTTTGGACCGACCTTCCCTTTTTCCAGGCTCCAGCCAGAAACAGGTTTCCAACGATCCACACAAACGCCAACTAGTTTTACCTCTATTGAAGTTTCAGGCGGTGATCCTATCAGGTCTTCGTTCAACCATCCGGGATACCAACCATTTGAGAAAATTGCCGGTGTTGCCAAAATCATTCGAACAAACTTCGGGCCATTTTTGAATATTTCTTTTATGTTACCAGGGCACTTATATATTGATGCAGAAGACGTTTGCCAGCAGCCCAGTCTGCGTTCGCCGCCAAGAGGATGAAGCATATCCATTTTATCTAAAATTTCTTGAATTCTGTTTGATTCAGTAGGACAGGACACTAATGCTGTGATCTTCATGTCATGAGGTATGCATAGGCCGTCCGTCATGAAAAGCATGCCTTCATCCGGATTAACGGCTCCCAATTTATGATCTACTTTTATGTGCGTTCTCGTCTCATGTTCAATGGTTTCCACAAAACCTGAATCAGGGGAAAATGTTTCAGGCATGGTAAAGGATTCTCCTGACGGCTCTGTTAACCATGCTCCAATATTTTTTAGTGACCAAAAAATGGGGGCAGCCTTTGGTTTAAAGCTTTCATCAGGTTCAGGAAATAACATGGTTGGCAACAACCCGGAAGCAGGGAGGTCACAACCTTCGCCCTCTCCTAACTCAACAGGCCTTTTAACAAACACTTTATTGTCCTGGTCAAGAACAATATCCCTTGGAGCAGAAAAGTAAGGCTCGTTTTGATGCTCAAGGAATGGGCCTCGTATCTCTATTGATTTCAGTTTGTTCACTGTATCAGCGTCAAATGATCCGCCTGAAATCATCTTGCCTATAGATGTCCTGAATGATCCGGCAAGCATTGAGGGATATATCCATTCCAAACAACGCATCCTGCGTGATTGGCCACTGCCAAAAGGGCGTCCATCCCTGGCTATCACAGGTCCATGAGGTATAATCTCAAGTCGTACCATTTTTGTTTTCCTCATCTTTTATCTGTATTTCATCTTCCCGGCATCTAAGTCCCGTTGCCCTGGCAAATTGAGATGAAATCCACCACTCGTTGGAAAGATTCAATATAGAAGGTACATAAATAGGGGCTTCTTGAGCGGGCGATGGGGCAGCATCCAGACATGCTGCTATCTCGTTTGCTAAAGAATTCCAGTCAACTGTTCCTTCTGTTTTTTTCTGCCTCTTCCTTTTAAGCAATCGAATCAAATCATGAGCTATAGCTTCTAAAGTCTCTTGGCCTTCCGGCCATGCTTGATACTCTGCCGCAATGTCACGTAATTCATAAATTATGCGGCTTGGTATGATTCCTTTTTGAAACGCTTCTATCCATCTATCGAGACGTTTGTAAAAACCGGTATCCCAGCGGGCTCTCACGCCAACGGAAGCGCCGCTTCTGGAATGCCAATGGATCGCCAGCCCATTTCTGTCAGGTTTTTTGGCATCTTGTTCAGCAAGCCTTGCCCATGACAGCAAGTCTTCTAATGGTTCAATAAAATGGCCAATAGAAATTCCCACTGAAAGGGTGGTATTTTGAATTTCGTGAACGTCATCTTGGCTTCCAAAGTCGTTCATAAAGGTACAAAATGTATGATGCAGCTCTTTGGCACAGCCCAATACCTTATCCAATGGCAAAAAGGCCAAGACATCATCTCCACCCGAATAAACCAAACAGCCATTATAGGTTGCTATAATGTCTTTAGTGCTACGGGCAAAACGTGAGAGCATTTGGGAAAAATTTTTATGTAGAAAGGAAGACCCTAAATGGGAAATTGCTTTTCCCATGTGATCTCCATCAGCCAATAAAACAGCAAAATATGGCGTAGGATACTTATTTCCTAAATAATTTTTTATTTCTTCTATATGACTTTCGATACCTGAATATTCGGAAAAATTGATGCCTGTTTCTCGATAATAGTCTTTATAGCGAGTTGGGAATAGTATCGTGGCATCAAAAGGAAAATTTTCATATTGGGGCCAGCGATTAGTATTCAACTTGGGAATATCATTGGCCTTAGCTATTTCTTTTAGGGCTCCAAGCTTTACATGAGCCCCCATGCAAGAGGTGGCCGCCCTGATCCATGTATCTGCTGCAACACGACATGTAGAGGGATAACTTTTTATTCCACCTCCAATTCGTTTTACCAATCCGACTGCATCAAGCTGTTCACCTTCAGCAATAAAAATGTTCTTTTGTCGTTTTTTAAGGCTTTTTCTTTCCTTTAATTTAAGCAATACCGAATCTCTAGCTCCATCAAGGGAGGATTTTGGCCTGTTAGTGCTGTACATATCCTGTTTGAAATTGCGACACGACTTTCTTGCCGCCAGAATTTGCATTACACGGCCTCTCATCTCCTTGTATTTATCTTCGCTATCATAAACGGCCCATGCAGCATAAAATTCCACTACATCGTCAATCTGATTGTTCCAAACTTCTTCGTCTATATATTCCCTCGCATCAACAAATACCCTTTCAGCAAACTCCTTCCATTGACTATTTGCAGCTTCCTTGGCATCAGCAATTATCTGTCTTGGATCAGCATCTTCTGGCAACTGCGTAAATATTACATTTCCTACTTTTAAGTCACTGTCAGGTTGCAAGGCTGAAATCTTTTCTGGAGCAGGGAAAATCAGGTTTTCTGAACCAACATTATCGGAAATGCTCTTAGCGACTGCCTTGCTTATTTCTGATAACAAATATGAGCCAAACCAGAGATCTCTGGTCCGCCTTGCTGCGGCAATAAAATCCTGAACAGGTCCAACAGTTATTAGAAGTAGCCACTTTCTCATATGCTCACCTTTTGAAAGTTATGTTTGAGAATAAAAGCCTGAAATGCCTCAAGGGCAGATCCAGTATTGGTGCTACTACTCATGGGAGAATCCTGATATTTGTTTAATTCGCTGGAACGAATTTGATCTTCTCCAATCGGCAATTCATCTCTTAATAAATCTTTCTCCCCTGGTTTTAAAAGGGCCTCTCTTATGGGCGGTGTTTTGAAAAGGTATATCAGCGCTGCATGGCTTCCATCTGAAAAACGCAAAGGACGCAAAACAAGGGGGCTTGCCATACGTTCGTGGTTATTGCCGGGAATTAATGTGGGCTTAAGATTTTCGTTCCTTATTTCAAAAATTATTGGCAAGCCAAATTCGGCCCTGGGAAAATATTTTGTTGGTATTCGGGAATCTTTTGCTTTTAGCCTCAAATCATTTCTATTACGTTTGCTATTTTGTTCCATGGCTAATTCCCTTATGGATTCAGCCTCTGGCCAGCGAGATCGTCCAGGCCTTTTTCCGCGTCCAAGATCTCTTCCGATTTTTTCCCCCTGCCTGAAACGCTTCAGACAAGCAAGTGCAACTTTCCAGGCTGAAAGAGCATCATTAATATCCGGCAAGATATAAAAAGCATCAGGCATGACAGGCCAGGCTCCTAGAGGGCTATCATTTGAAATGTCAAACTTTTTCAAATTAGCCTTTAACCAATTCCCAAAGTTTTCAATATTCTGGGGACAAAAATCCCTGGAAATATCATCAGGGACCTTTTTGGCAAAAAGTGCTCCTAATCCGCGTCTGGTTCTTGCCCCTATGCCTCCAAAATTAAGCCAGGCCCATACGGCTGCATAAACATCTTTTTCAAGGTCTTTGTCAGATGGCCATTTAATAAGGAACGTAAAGGTTAATCCCTCTTTTATTAATTTTGGTGTTTCATTTTGCTGAGCAGGAAATAGAGCATAGGCTTCAGCTCCATATCTAGAAAAACCATAACAGTTATCTGCATTGTAAGTCCTATACCGTTTTCTCCCTTCTACTTGGCCAATTTTTATTTGTACAGGGCTGGGTAGTTCAGTTGAACCCCATATCTTATCTTCATTCTCTTTAAGGGTCTTGCCGTCAGGAAAAGAGGCCCCTCTGGTGGCTCTCCACCAGAAGCGAAGATGTCCTCTTATTGCTGGCGCCCTTATTGGAGAAGTCGTGTCACATAGCCCTGCTTCGACACCACCCCCATAAAGAGGAGTTATAAATTCTACCTCAAAACACCTTTCCACATAGCCTGTTAATGGATTTGTGCTTTCTATTACAGGACATGATTCAATTTTTCTCATGATTCCATCCTTTTTTCATTAACCACCTCATACCTACCCAACCCGAAACTGCTCCCCTTTCCTACATGCACATACTCCCCTAGCCGGATGTATGGCCAGAAGGGCTCAAAATCCCCTTCATAGGTGATTTCCCCCATGAATCCCCCCATCTTCATCCTTGTGCCCTGGCGGTTTGACCACCTGTTCCAGTCGTACCAGTGGAGTGCCTGGTCCTGGATGGTTATCTCCCTGGCCCTGTCAATAAGCTGCCTGAATCGGGAATCATCCAGCCTTTGGCCGCAGTGAAAGTATGAAAGAAGAGAGATTCGGCGAAGCATGCTTCTGAATAGGACGTGAAATTCCAAGTCCTTGGTAAGATGCCCCTTATACTTGATCCGGGTAGGCGTAAGGAAACGGATGCGTATTCTGGCAGGGACATCTGATTCTACAATCTCTTTCCAGGCCTTGGGTGGGGTTGTGGCAAACAGGGTCTTTTCCCCTGATTCGAAAACCACCCTGCCTTTCAAACTTTCACGCGCTGGTATATCTTCCTGAATAACCTGTTCAATTTCGAATTTCCCCCTGTCTTTTCCAATGCCTATTTTCCCAAGCTGGTGAAATGAGTAGATAAAATAGGGCAAATAATCCGTGGCCCTTCCTATTAAAACCAGCCTGAAACTTAGGATGTCACCAGGTTGATACGTGCGGCGTTCTTCGTCAGGAGGCTCCAGAACAAATGGATGAGGCGCAGAGGTATATTTTCTCAACATTTCTGCACCATCAGGAACAGGGGTTTCGAAAACCCAAGAATAGGCGCATTGATTTTTAAAAATGCAGTCTGCACAATTCTTTTTTCTGACCGTGCAGCAGGCACGCCGGAAGGCATGGCCAAAACCACCGCGGAGGGTGGAGCCTTTATAGACGGGTAACTGAATATCAGAATCCGCCTTTAAGACAAAAGAAAAACGTGAAAGGGTGAAATTTTCCAAGGTATTTTTTGTTTAAAGCGCCGCTAAAAAGAATTTATTCCTGTTTAACGACATATTTTTTTATATTTCTAAATGAAATACAATCACGACTACATCACATACCCAAAATTGGTACTAAACGAGTTTTTTTATTGTTCAAGGAAAAAAATAGATTTTTCTGCACCCAAGCGGAATCGCCGGGTTTTTTCAACAGTTATTATCCTGGATAATGGAGCTCACAGATTGTAGGAACAAGGAATGGTACTATGGTACTTCAAATGCCTGGCACTGCGGCACTGCGGGACAAATTTATAAGGGCCTAAAATAAGGTCTTAAACCGCAGGAATACTGGCCCGGAGCCTATGCATAATAGTTTTTCACACATTGAAAGGTCAGCGTCTCAATCGTGGTGTTTTAAGGGATTATGCTTGTGCCAATGATAAATGAAAGATGCGGACCTTTGGGATGATTTTTGTTTTAATGCCTGGATAGATGAAATGGACTTCAGGCCATTAATTGAAGACTTTTACGAGGAACGGCTTGGAATTAAATCGGGTAAAGGCAGAGGTTCTCCCCCGCCCTCCCCACACCACCCAGCGTGCGGGTCCGCACTGAGCGGTTCATTACGACGGAGCAGGTTCAGTTGTTGCGTATCCTTGCACCTTGATCCAGATATCCCGGACAGACACCAGGCCAAGTTCCTTGAGCCATTGGTTGGTCATTCCGGACTGAGTGGCAAGGGTCCTGGACAGATGCCAGTATCCCTTGCTGCTGAGACCAGTCCTTATTGCATGGAGCTTTGAGGCCCCAAGTTGCAACAGGTTCCGGATGCGGGCACGGGGCCTGCGCCACTGCTTCCAGAAGCACATCCTCAACCGCCGCCTTATCCACTGGTCTATTCCTGGAATGGGCCTGTAGTGCTGGGAGAGGCCATAGTAATTCATCCAACTCGCGCAACGCAGGCGCTTGGCCGTGTGTCAGACATCACCTCACGGCAATGCCCTCCTGAGACTCCATAGCAGACGCGACGGTGCTTGCCGTCGGCTAGTAGTTTATGACAGATAGTATCTATCAGTGGTTCAGCTACAGAGGACTTTTACCTCATAAGTTCATGCCCATGACGGGCGTACACAATTCATTGCACCTGACCGCTATTCCGCTGCGCTCCATTGGCGCCAGTGAGCTTTGTCGTTCGGTGTATCGAAATAAGATAGATGACAAAAGTATGCTATAATATATAGCTGGTCCAAATGGAGCTGGTAAAACAACATTCGCAGAAGAATTTCTTCCAGTTGAAGCAGAATGCCTCAATTTCATAAATGCCGACTTGATAGCAGCTGGATTGGCTCCATTTCATCCAGAAGGAGTGGCGATAAGAGCTGGCAAGTTGATGCTTGAACAGATAGATCATTATATTCAGAAAGGGGAGTCATTTGCGTTTGAAACAACATTATCGGGAAGGATCTATATCAAAAAGATTAATGAGATGAAGACGAAAGGTTATAAAGTCATCATATATTTCTTGAAATTGGCTTCGGTAGATTTAGCTATAGAGCGTGTGAAGCTACGTGTTTCTAAAGGGGGCCATAACGTACCTGTAAGGGATATCAAGCGTCGTTTTGAAAGAAGTTGGATTAACTTCCAAGAAATATACAAACAATTGGCAGATGAATGGATAGTTTTTGATACTTCTACTGACAAACCATCGATTATTGATCGGTCGAGGTGATAATATGGGGAAACAGAATCAAGATTATGCAACAATGGGTCTAAAGGCACTTAGCAGAGCAGTACAGAAAGCTATAGCTGAAGCAAAAAGGAAAAATTTAAAGATACCAATTTGGAAAGACGGTAAAATTGAATATTTAAATCCAGAAATTAACACCGAACAATTGGGTACCTTTAGACGAAGGATGTCAGACCTCTGAGCTCCTAGGCTGCAAGCCCTGGACGCTATCCCCACAGGTTAAGTGACATTGTCATGACTATTCACTTAAGCCGCCTGTTTGCACCTTCTTTTTCTTTTAAGACAAGAGGCCGTTAAAGGCTGATTTAATCAGGGAATGCGTTGATAGAGAGATTCCCTGGCGCCGATATCCGGGCTTTTGCCGTAAAAGGGAAGCCCTACGTCTACGCCTGCATCAATCAAGAAAGAGGAAGGAGAAAGCCTCAAAAACTCGGTTTCTGGAAGGCCTCCGCCATTTTTTCTTGGCCCGCGTGCCTTGGTGTCATCAAGGCTCAGAAAATCTTTTATGCTTACAGTGATGCCAGGAGGAGTGTTCCATGAATTGTATGCATCATCCACCTTTGGGCCTATGTAGTTCTCAGCGTCCATGAACGACAGATTGTTTCTGAGTACATGGGGGCCAAGGGCGAACTTGAAGCCGTGAAGCTGGTTTTTATAGGAGGTATTGTTATAGGCGCGGATCGCCTCGGTTGCGTCATTGTAGTCAAAGCCGCGCCTGGCGTTATGCCATGACATACAGTGATGGATCACGGGTGAGCCTGGCCCGAGCTTGAAACCGTTTCCATCCCCCTGAAAGGCGTCTCCCACGCCCCAGATGTCAAAGCCGTTCTCCCATGCCCAGCAGTACTCTATGGTTACAGGTGCGCCGGCTTCCCAAAGGTCAAAGCCGTCATCTGAGTTGTTCCAGGCCCGGCACCCGGTGAACACGTTTCCAGGGCCAACGGAAAACTTTGCGCCAAAGCCGTCTGCATGCTCCCCCTTGGATGGGCCGTAATCGAAGTTTCTGTAGGAGTCGCAGTTTCTTATTATGTTGTGGTGGGCGCCGTTTTCAAGCTCTATCCCCGCAAAGTAATTGTCATGGACCTTAAGGTTTTCAAGTATGTTGTGGCCAGCCCCCTCTGTCAAGAGAACACCGTCTGACGACCCGTTTCTGACTTCAAGGTTCCGGATTACGAGCCACGAACCGGTTATGCGAAACTTTACGGACACGCTTGGATCGTAGCTGCTTCCGTCAAAGACAACCTGCTCCCCAGGATATGCCTCGATTATTACCAGATGCCCTGGGCTTCCAGACACGTTTACTTCAACGTCAATGTCATATACGCCCTTTCTTATAAGGACAATGTCCCCGGGAGAGACCTCGTAAAGGGCGCGCTTCAGGGTCCTGAATGGGCTTTTTAGGGTTCCCTTGTTGTCGTCATTTCCAGACACTGAAACGTAAAAAATTTTGTGCTTGAAAAGGGTTGCAGAAAAACCTTTAACCTTGGAAGGAGGCGGATTTGGGGCAGGCATCACCCCTGTGGCCCCTGCAATACCCCAAAAGGGCGCATAAGCCATGAGAAAAACAAAGAGAACGAGCGCAAAGATGCAGGATGATTTCCCATTATCCATGAAAAGACTCTCCTTGCAGGATGAAAGGTTGGACCATTAACTGGTCTTTATTGACTCAATTATTGCAAAATCCGTGCTGCCAAAAAGGGTAGGTTCGGTGTCTTGGAAATCTAGCCAACAAAAAGTGTCATCATTTTGTCAATTTTTGACGCCCAGATGCCGATAACAAGACAAGAAATGGAGCTCATCCATTTATACTGCCCCTTTTTTTTCAAGGAGGGATAATGCTTACTGGTGCAGCCACCACTGAAAAACTGGACTCTGGGAACCTGCCATCAAGGCCGAAACTGCTCATTGTTGATGATGATTCGAGTCTCAGGGAGTTCCTGGAAATATTCCTTGCCAAGGAAGGATACAGGGTTGACTCTGCGGAAACCGCAGATGAGGCCCTGGAAAAGGTGAAGAAAGATTCCTATGACCTTGTAATAACGGATGTCCGCATGCCCGGTATGGATGGGGTAGAGCTTTTGAGGCAGCTAAAGACCCTGGATGCGGGCCTTCCTGTGGTGCTCATAACCGCCTTTGCCTCCCTTGATGCCGCAGTAGACGCCATGAAGGAGGGGGCATGGGATTACCTTACAAAGCCCTTCAAGATAGAAGAGCTCAGGGAAGTAATAGAAAACGCCCTTTCTTCCAGGCAGGACACTGCCATAAAGGCCGTTGACACCAAGAAACGCATTTACAGGCTGGACAACATGGTGGCAAGCAGCCCGTCCATGCTGAAGATATTCCAGCTGGTGCAAAGGGTGGCCTCAAGCCCCTCCTCGGTTCTGATTACAGGAGAAAGCGGAACAGGGAAAGAACTTGTGGCAAGGGCCTTGCACAATCTCAGCGACAGGAAGGACAAGCCCTTTGTTGTGGTCAACTGCGGAGGTATTCCGGAAAATCTCCTGGAAAGCGAGCTCTTTGGCCACAAAAAGGGGGCCTTTACAGGTGCAGACAGGGACAAGCTGGGGCTGTTTGCCCTGGCAAACGGCGGGAGCATCTTTCTTGACGAGATCGGTGAGCTTCCCCTCACGCTCCAGGTAAAACTTCTGAGGGTGGTGCAGCAAAGGTCCTTAACTCCCGTGGGCGGAACAACTCCAGTGGATGTGGACTGCCGCATAATTGCCGCCACAAACAGGAACCTCGAGAAGGAGGTAATGGAGGGAAACTTTAGGGAGGACCTGTACTACAGGCTCAATGTAATACACATCAGGATCCCGCCCTTAAGGGAAAGGAAGGAAGACATCCCGCTTCTTGTGCAGTATTTCCTGGACAAGTACGCAAAACTTCATGGGAAACAGGTCCAGGGCATATCCAGCTTTGCCCTGAAGGCCCTCATGGAATACCCCTTTCCAGGAAACGTCAGGGAGCTTGAAAACATAATTGAAAGGAGTATCGCCCTTTCAACTTCGAGCCTGGTGCTTCCTGAAAGCCTTTACCTGGCAAGGTGCAAGCACAAGGAGGAGTTTGAAGACCAGGAAGGCAGCCAGACGCTGATGGAGAAGTGCGAGCTTCCAGAAGAGGGCCTTGACCTTGACGCCTACCTTGCTGAAATCGAAAAACGACTGCTTTTACAGGCCCTGGACCGGACTGGAGGGAAGAAAAAGGAGGCAGCAGACCTTCTGGGGGTAAACTTTCGCTCATTCAGGTACAGGCTTTCCAAATACGATCTAGGGTAAATGATGAACTTTGAAGACCAAACCAGACTATTCCTGTCGGTAACGGCGGGACGACTGCTCATCTTTGCGCTGCTTGTGGCTGCGGCAGCCTTTTTCCCAAGCTCCTTTTCCGCCTCGGTGCAGACAAACTACCTTTCTTTGCTCCTTGGCTGCGCCTTTCTTCTGACCCTCGTATGGATCTACTGGTTTCAGAAAAGGGGGCTGTCAGACTCTTTAAAAAGCTTCCAGACGGTTTCGGACGTTCTCCTTGCAAGCCTTGCCGTCTACCTTACAGGAGGCATTGACAGCCGTATCACCTTTCTCTATTCCATAGCCATCATTACTTCCTGTCTCCTTGGTCCAGGCAGGATGGGGGCGCTTTCAGCCCTTCTTAGCACCCTTTTCTATGCCCTTGTGTGCATACTGACAAGTAACCATGTCACCGGCATGGAAGAGGCCGCCTTTACATTCTTTCTAAACATGGGCGCCTTCAACACCGTGGCCCTCCTGGCCCTTTATCTGTCCAAAAGACTCAAGACAGCAGAAGACAAGCTGCAGGCCACGGCTGAAGACGTGCATCTCCTTGAAGAGATACAAAAGCACCTTGCCAACAGCCTTAAGTCTGGTCTTATCACTGTGGACGTAAACGGGTCCGTCTTGTACTACAACATCGCTGCCCAGCAGATACTTGGAAAACTCGTGCTCAACTCCTATGGCAAGTCCATAGAAGAGGTCCTTCCCGGCACGGAAAAACTCCTTGCAACCTGTTACGAGGAATTTGGGGCAGACAAGAGAAAGGAAATCGAGATAGAGACAGAAGGCGGCAAGGCAATTCTTGGAATCTCTTGCTTTCAGATTAGGGATAACCAGGGCGGGGTACTGGGACACGGGCTTATATTTCAGGACATTACAGAAGTAAAGGCCCAGGAGGAGCGGCTTAAACTCATCGACAGGCTCGCTGCACTTGGGGAGATGGCTGCAGGCCTTGCCCATGAGATAAGAAACCCCCTTGCATCCATTTCCGGGGCAGCAGAATTCCTGAACCAGAGCGGACTTGTAATGCCTGAGGGCCAAAGGCTTCTTTCCATTATTGAAAAAGAGGCAGCGAGGCTTAGCGATCTTACCCACTCATTTCTCCTATACGGCAGACCGGAAAGGAAGCTGCCACAGCGAATCAGGCTGAAGGCCGAGATCTCTGCAGCCCTCATACTTCTAAGACAACGCAAAAAGCTCAAACAGGCAGACGTTGAGATAGACATCCCTGAGGAACTTGAAATCCAGGCAGACGGTGACATGCTGAGGCAGGTTATGATCAATATCCTCCTTAATGCCTTCCAGGCCCTCCCCCAAAAAGGCGGAAAGATAACCATCAGTGCGTGGAAAGAGGGGAAAGACGTCTGCATAGAGATCAGGGACAACGGCTCTGGAATAACCAAGGAGAGTCTCAAAAAGATATTCAACCCCTTTTTCACCACCAAGGCCGAGGGAACTGGGCTCGGGCTTTCCATTGTTCACAGGATAGTGACTGAGTTTGGGGGCAAAATCAATGTGGATTCCGCACCTGAAAAGGGCACAAGCTTTCTCATCACCCTGCCCGCTGGCGAAAACGAAAACGAGCTGCCCGCAGAAGGGGGCCTTACGGGCTACGAGGCTGCAAACCGCTTAAGCGCCCGGAACCTTTCCATATCGTAGCCGGAAAAGAGACGGAAAAAGGTGGTGTTGTTAGTGAGGATGGGGTCCATGGCATCAGAAACCATCCCCTTCTCCTTAAGCCTTTGCCATTCCACTGTCCCCGGAATGGGGGAAAACTCTGCAAGATAGGGCCTGACGCCTAGGCCCTTGACATATCTTACGGATTCTTCCACCTCGTCAATGTCCTGGCCTGGAAGGCCAACAAGGAGATATACCCCAATGGACTTTCTTTTCATTCCCGCCTCAAGGAGATTTCCTATGGCCCTTTCAAGGTCCATGCTTGTAACCTTGCCTCCCGTGCTTTCTTGCCTGTTCCTGTCTACGGTTTCAAGGCTTAAACGCACGCTTTTAAAGCCAGAGCTTACAAGGCGTCTTGCAACATTAAAGTCCAGAAACCTGGCGTGAAGACCATTTGGAGTATGAAACCAAACATCCACCCCAAGCCCCTCCAACTCCTCCAGCAAGGGGCCAAGCCTTTTTGAAAAATCAACAAGGAGGGCATCATCGTAAAAGGCCACCTGCCTTGCCCCGCTTTTCCACAAAAAGACTATCTCCTCGAGCACCTCTTCCCTTTTCTGTGGCATGAAAGGGCCGCTTACAAGACGTGAGGCGCAGTACGTGCACCTGAAAGGACAGCCAGTTGCGGTTCTTACGGCCCCGTAACCTGCCCCGTCCCAGAAACCAAGCCTGAACCAGGGTCTCTCTGGTCTTTTTATCTCTCCAAGGCCCAAAAATTTCCTTATGCGCTCCTTGTTTCCTTCAAGGGGCCCTGCACACACAAAATCCACATCCAGGCTCCTTTGGGCGTGCTCCTTCCACAAGGTGGCGTATATTCCGCCAAGGATTATGGGCACATTGCCTGCCTGCCGCCTTATCTCCTCTACCACCCATTTTACCCCCGGGTACCAGTAGGACATTACAGAGGTTACAAAGACCGCATCAAAGGGGGCGGCTGCCTTGAGCCTTGCCCTGAACTCCTGGAGGCCTATGCCGTATCTTGCAAAGCCCCTCTTTATGGGAAGTTTTTCCCTTATGGGAAGAGAAACGGGTTTTCTCTTGAACTTTCCAGGGGCAGGAAAGGGAGACAGACAGTCAAGAAGTGTCAGCTCTGCGCCAAGGCCGTCCAGCCACTTGGCAAGCTGGTAAAGCCCAAGGGGCCTTACCCAGAAGTTATAGGCAGCAAAATCTGCTATCCACGGGTTTATAAGAAGGAACCTCACGACTTCTCGGAGGATGCGCCCCTTCTGTCTATGAAGTAGTTGCTCCCTTCAAGGGCCTTGACCTTCTTCTTGAGCCTTGCGGCAGTTGCTGCCACCTCGCCGTAGTGGGAATATCTTCCCTTCTCGCAGGGAACTACCGCAATGGAAAGGGAGGTAAGGGGAAAGGTCTTTGTGTTCCCCTGCCTGTCCTTGGAGGTGAAATAGCCCCTTTCAAGGTCCTCCTCGTCGAGAAAGAGGGGAATGAGGGCGGAAAAGCTCCTTATTACGTCCTGGCAGACCGGTTCTGCCTCCTCCTTGGGAACGTGAAATACGAAATCGTCTCCGCCAACGTGACCCACAAAGCCCTCGTTTCCGCAGTGCTCCTGCACCACGTTCACCAGTATCCTTCCCACCATCCTTATGACCTCATCTCCCCTGGAAAACCCATACTTGTCGTTATAGGGCTTGAAGTTGTCTATGTCCACGTAACAGACGGCATGGCCCTGTCCCTGATCCAGCATGTTCTGAATGCTCTTGAGGATGGATGAGTTTCCCGGAAGCTTTGTAAGGGGATTGTTGTCGGCAACCCTGTGGGAACGGGAAAGGGAAAGCTCGATGCGGGTCAAAAGCTCCTCAACGGTCGCCTGGTTGGAGACGATATCGTCCACCTGATAAGAATCCCAGTCAAGGCCCGTTGCAATATCCCTCTCGGACACCACCAGCAATATTGGCATGAGGGCAAGCTGAAGGTTGTTCTTGAGGGTGGATATCACCTCCCTGTCCAGATTGCGCTCTAGCCCCTTTTCTATGACCAGCAGGTCCGGAGGATCGGAAAGGATGGCCTCAAGGGCCTTGGCCACGTCCTTTTTGAAGCTTACAACATGGCCCTTGGCCTCAAGACAGAGCCTCTCATCCTGCCTGCTAAAGGCATCTGATGTCACAAGGGCAATCCTTGCCATTAATTATTTCCTGCCTTTACCCTTCCACCTTTATCTCCAGGGTAAAGTCCTGGAGCTCTACGAGCTTTTCATCAAGCTCTGCAATAACCTCCCGCATCTGGCTCTTTGAAAGCTTGATTCGCTCCCAGGCTGCATGATCAAGGCCTGGCACCCAGGGATCTCCACCGTACCCGAATCCAACAGCCCTTATGAGGATGTCGGAAAAGTGGACAATGGCTGCAATCTCCTTGAATTCAGGTGAAAGTTCTGGCCTGTGGTGAAACTCTATGGGAAAGACCAGCCTTTCAGGAAGGTTCCACTGCCTTGCCAGCATGCCCCCTATCTCGCCATGTCCCACACCGAGACGCTCCTTTTCAACCTGCCTCATGTATAGCCCTCTTTCCTGGGCCTCCCTTACTATGGCCTCATATTCATCTGGAAGCTCAGAGCGGAGCACGATCTTTCCAAGGTCGTGGATGAGGCCGGCTGTAGAAACCTCCTCTGGGTTCTTGATCTGGCGCATCTTTGCAATTATTCCGCAGGCAGTGGCGCAGCCAAGGGAATGTTCAAAAAGTCCCACATCCGATGCCTGCATGACCTCAAATATGGATGAGGTGACAATGAGGGTCTTTATGACGTTAAAGCCCAGGAGCACAATGGCGTTTGAGACCGTGCTGATCCGCTGGGGAAAGCCAAAAAAGGAAGAGTTTACCATCTTAAGAAGCTTGCTCGTAAGGACCTGATCCTTTTCAATGACCTTTCCCAGTTTTACGGCGGTAATATCCTCATCCGCCACCATTTCATTGAGCTTTGAAACTATGGGCGGAAGGGTTGGCAGGGACTGGATATCGTTAAGTCTCTTTTTCAGTTCGGCCGTGTCCATTTACTTCGATGCCTTGAGCTTTTCCAGAAATTCCTCTCCCTTTTCCTCAACTATCCAGAATTCACCTATAAGGTGCTCAAGGGCCCTTAGCACCGGGTCCTTTTTCACCCTTGAAAACCGTTCATCAAGGGCCTTAAGCCTTTCGGACAGGGACTTTTCGCCAGGCTGCTTTACCGGGCGCCCCTTAACGCTGAGTACCAACACGCCCTGCTTCCTGAGCCTTGCAATGAGCTCCTCGCTAAGCTTTGTTCCTGCCCCGCAAAGCACCTGCCCCTCAGGGGTAACCGCGTCCTTGGCAAGGACCATCCCCGCCTTTGCAAGCTTTATTGGTATTCTTTGCACTTCTGCACCTTCAATTCAAGCTGGGCCATTTCCTTTCAAGGCCAAGCCCCCTTTCAAGGTTGTAGGCGGCCCTGAACAGGATTTCTTCTTGCAAATGCCCTGCCATAAGTTGGAGGCCCACTGGCAACCCCTTTCTGTCAAACCCGCACGGCACAGACATGCCCGGGATGCCTGCAAGGTTCACCGGGATGGTAAATATGTCTGAAAGGTACATCTGCAGGGGGTCATGGACCTTTTCCCCTATTTTAAAGGCCGTCGTGGGCGCAACAGGGGAGGCAATCACGTCGCATTTTCCAAATGCCTTCTTGAAATCCTCTATTATCAGGGTGCGCACCTGGGAGGCCTTCTTGTAAAAGGCGTCATAGTAACCGGCAGACAGGCAGTAGGTCCCAAGCATTATCCTTCTTTTGACCTCGGGGCCAAAGCCCTGGGCCCTTGTTTCCTTGTACATCTCCATGAGGTTGGAATAATTTTCCGCCCTGAAGCCATATTTAACTCCGTCGTACCTTGAAAGGTTGGAGGAGGCCTCGGCGGTTGCGATTATGTAGTAGGTGGCGATGGCATACTCGGTATGGGGAAGGGAGATGTCAACAAGTTCTGCGCCCATCTCTTCCATGGCCTTAAGTCCCTTTTTTATTTCAGAAACCACCTTTTCCTGGACTCCTTCTATGAAGTACTCCTTGGGGATGCCTACCCTTATGCCCTTAAGCCCCTCCTGGCAGGACTTGCGCAGTCTTGGAACAGGCCTTGGAAGGCTTGTGGAATCCCTCTCATCATGGCCTGCAATGGCCTCAAGAAGGATGGCAGCATCCTCAACCGAGCGGGTAAGAGGGCCTATCTGGTCAAGGGATGAGGCAAAGGCAACCAGGCCGAAACGTGAGACAAGCCCGTAGGTTGGCTTGAGCCCAACCACTCCACAGTGGGAGGCTGGCTGGCGGATGGAGCCACCGGTATCAGAGCCCAGGGAGGCTACGCACATGCGGGCAGCAACCGCTGCAGCGGAACCGCCGCTTGAGCCTCCTGGAATCCGCTCCAGGTCCCAGGGGTTCCTGGTGGAAAAAAAGGCTGAGTTTTCAGTGGATGAACCCATGGCAAACTCGTCCATGTTGAGCTTGCCCAGCATGACCGCACACTGGGCCTCAAGTTTTTCCATCACGGTTGCATTAAAGGGCGGGCGAAAATCCTTGAGCATCTTCGAGGAACAGGTGGTTGGTATGCCCTCGGTACAGATGACATCCTTTATTCCCAAAGGAATTCCTGTAAGAGGGGAAGCGCTTCCCTCTTTTATCTTCCTGTCCGCCTCCCTTGCCTGGTCACGTGCCTCCTTCTCTGTAATTGTGACGTAGGCCTTGACCTTTTCATCAACAGATGCAATTCGTTCAAGATAGAGGCCTGTAAGCTCCTGGGCGGAGATATCGCCACTATCCAGAAGTTCCCTAAGTTCTGATATGGTCAGATCCAAAACTTCAGCCATGATTTTCTCCTGATTTGGCCTGGCAAGGCCTTCGCCTAAATTATGCGCGGCACCACAAAGGCCCCTTCCTCGCTTTCAGGGGCATTGGCCGTTACCTTCTCAATAGGAAGTGACGGCTTCACCTCATCTTCCCTGAAGCAATTGACGATCTCTATGGCCCTGTAGGTGGGTTCAACTCCCTCTGTATCAAGGGACTCAAGCTTGCCAACAAACTTGAGGATGGCATCGAGCTGGCTTGTAAACTCCTCGAGTTCCTGGGGCGAAAATCTCAGTCGGGCAAGCTCTGCCACATGTTCAACTTCCTTTATGGTGATCTCTGCCATGTGTCTGCTCCTGGTGACTCATTTTGTCATTAAAATTATACCGTTAGACAACACAAAAAAAGGCCAAAAGGCAAGAAAGTCAAAAGAGACTCTTTTGTTTCTTTTTCATACTCCTTTTCCTTGGCCTTTTTGAGGACCTCTGCGCAGGGGTAAATAACCCCTCAAGGCCCTTGAGGAAAGGGGAAGGGCCTGTTTTTATCATCCTTCCGTAAAGACGCCTTCGCCTTGAAGAGGTGATGAAAAGGCTCTCAGAGCTCCTTGTCATGCCAACGTAAAGGAGCCTTCTTTCCTCTTCCTCGTCACTTTCCTTCCACGGAACTATTTTATTGTCAATGCCTGCAAGAAAGACCACTGGAAACTCAAGGCCCTTTGAGGCATGAAGGGTCATGAGGGTCACCGCCTCAACTGAAAAGTCAAGCTCGTCCTGTTCCTCCTTAAAAACCAGGGAGGCAGGCTCCTTCCTGTCAAAAAGCCCAAGGTGCTGCAAAATCAAGGACTTTTCCTCTTCTGTAACCTCAACCCCAAGTGGTTTTTCAAGGCCCTTAAAAAACTCATGCCCCTCCCCCCGACCTTTGATTAAGGCTTCAAGCAGGCCAGAAAGGTTCTTTGCCTCCTCCTCTGCCACTTTAAGCCTGCTGAGGTGAAATCTCCTTGCCCTTCCCCTTGAAAATTCCAGGAGGTGATGAAAGGCAGTAAGTATCTCCTTGGTCTTTCTGTTGGTCCTTATGGGGGTATGAAAGGGAATGCCGCATCTTGTAAGGGCCGCCTCGATCTTCCGGGACATGGACCTTGTCCGGTAAAGGATGCATACATCCGAGAGGCTTCTTTGCTCAAGGCCGTCATGGCCTGAGACGTTAAAGCTTTCAAAGCTCATGCCCCCTGAAATCCTATCTATCTGGTGCGCAATCCAGGAGGCCTCCTTCTCCTCGTTTTCAAAGACACCAAAGACGATTTCTGCCCTTTTGGAACTTTTTGAGACAAGGGGGCGTTTTTCGCCAAGAAGCGCAGCCGCTGCATCAAGAATCCCCTGGGGGCACCTGTAGGCGTCAAGAAGCTCAACCGTCTTTACAGGGGAAAATTCCCTTTTAAACCTTTTGATCAAGGCAGGGTCTGCCCCCCTGAATCCGTAGATGGACTGGTTCTTATCCCCTATGGCAGTCAAGTGGCAGAAGCTTCCAAGAATTTCTAAGATGGCGTACTGAAGCCTGTTTACGTCCTGAAACTCATCCACAAGGACGTGGCGAAGAGGTGGCCTCTGCCCCTTTTTCAAGATGGCAAGGGCCTTTATGAGAAGATCATCGTAGTCCCAAACCCCGTATTCCCCAAGGAGCCTGTGGTACTCATCCCAGAAGCGGCGAAATTCCTCATCTTCCAGGCTCGTGTCAAAATCAGGCTCTTGTTTTAGGAAAACGAGCCTGTCATAGAGCTCCTTTGGCCTTTTCTTGATGTCTGCATTGGCTCTTGCCTCCCTTATAATTTCAAGCTGTTCAGCCTCGCCAAGGACGTACGCACCCTCACCCAGGGTTTTTGAGATGAGGTGATATGCCCAGGAATGGAAGGTGGCGACCTGGGGCAGCCTGCCGCCAGCCGCTGAACGAAGCCTCTGCCTTATCTCTTTGGCAGCCTTGTTGGTGAAGGTGACAGCAAGAATCTCCTCCGGGGCAGCACCCTGTTCCATGAGATAGATTATTCTGGAAGTTAGGACCCTTGTCTTTCCGGTTCCAGGCCCTGCCACAATGAGCAGGTGGCTTCCCAGTGCGGTGGTCGCCTCCCTTTGCCTGGGATTGAGATCTTTGAGCAGGTCTTTAACGTCCAAGTTGTTCTTCGAGTCTATCTCTTTGGAGGTTTCTTATTGAGGATCTGCAGGTTGAAAAGATGCCGTTTTATCTTCTTTGTAGAGGTCTTTGGAAGCTCCTCGTTGATTATGTGAAAGGACTTTATGCGCTTGTACGGGGCAAGAAGCCTGTTTACTTCCCGCACCTCCCTGTCCACCATGGTGGCAAGGACCTTGTCATCAAGGGCCTTCTTGCCCCTTTGTGCAAGGACCTCAAAATCAGGCACTATGACAGCCCACACCTCTTCGCCGCCGCTTTCCACCTGCTTTCCATAAACCATGGATTCAAGGATGATGTCGCTCCTGTTCAAAAGGGCCTCTATCTCCTCAGGATAGACGTTTTTCCCAGCAGAGGTGACTATTACATTCTTTGCCCTTCCGCAGATGTGCACATACCCTTCCTCATCAACAAGGCCAAGATCCCCTGTATACAGCCAGCCTTCCTCGTCAAGCACCTGTCTTGTGGCCTCCGGGTCATTGACGTAGCCCTTCATGATCATTGGGCCCCGAAAGGCCAGCTCCCCAACCCCCTGGCTGTCTGCGTTAACAACCTTAACCTCCGTTCCGGGAAGGGGTGGTCCAACGCTTTCATTTTTCGGCTTATCAAGCGGATTAATGGTAAGGACAGGGCTTGATTCCGTAAGCCCATAACCCTGTATGATGTCAAGCCCAAGCCTTCTGAAAAAGGTGGGTATGAAGGAAGGAAGGGCAGCGCCGCCAGAGACAAAGTACCTTATGGTGTCAAGGCCTGCCTTCTTTCTTAAGGACCTGAAAAGTACCTTGCCAAGATGGGGGTTCCCTGCTCGTTCTGCCGCAATAACCATCTTCCACAGGGTCTTGAACATGAGCCTCCTGGCAGTAGGCGCCTTCTCAACGGCCCGCTCTATGCCCTCCTTCATCTTCTGAAAGAGAAGGGGCACGCCAAGCATCACCGTTGCCCTGCAAGAACGAAGATCCTCCATTATGTATCTTGATTTCAGGCTTCTGGCATAGGTGATGTGGCATCCGCAGTAAATGGGCAAGAGAAAGCCTGCGGTGCATTCAAAGGTGTGGTGCATGGGCAGGACGGATAGGAACCGCTCCTGGCCAATGTCCACCGCCATGGAGCAGGCCATGCAATCGGAGACGATGTTCCAGTGGGTGAGCATCACCCCCTTTGGAACGCCAGTGGTTCCAGAGGTGAAGATTATTGCGGCGATGTCCTCTCTCGATACCCTGGGCAATTCCTGTCTTTTAAGTTCCCCTGCCCTGGCCATCAGCTCGTCCATGGACATGACATCAGGCCCACGATCCACTGAAGGCCACTCAAGGGATATTATGAACTTCGGGCTTGGAAAACCCCTTGGAAGGTCCTGCATGACGTCCAGGAACCTTGGGGCCACAAAGGCCGCCTTGACATCCGCCTTTGCTATAAGCTGCTGCTTCTCGTTGTCACTAAGGAGAGAGTCTATTGGTACATTGATGCAGCCCGCAAAGCCACAGGCCAGATATACCTTGGCCCATTCAGGGGAGTTTGGGCCGAGAATTGCCACCCGGTCTCCCTTTTTCAAGCCCAAGGATAAAAGACCTCTGGCTATTGCCTCGACCTCCTCAAGGAGTTCTTTGTAGGAGATGGTCCTGTCGCCATCTTTTTCCCGGGCGGTCAGGGCCGGCCGGCCACTGTAAAGGCCAGCCGACCTTTCAACCATTTGAGGTATTGTGAGGGGAAGCCCCCTTTTTCTTGCTTCCTCTAAAAGCTCCATCTAAAGGATGTGCCGATGACGTGGGCCTGTCCCTTGTAGGTGCCGTCAAGGGTAGGGGTCATTGGGGAGGTCCCCCCGTTTTCCACCAGAACATAGGTGTAGGAGGCATCTATACCCATGTGCTTGTAGTTCCAGCCGAGCCCCACGCTGAACACGTGACGATCGTTGGTGGGAAGGGTCGGCTCCCTGTACTTGTTCTTGATTGGCGACTTATCGTATGCATAGGCCACCCTGAACTGCCACATCTGGTTGTATGTGTACTCTGCCCCAAACTTGAAGGCCCAGGCATCTTCCCAGTTTCTTGGAATTCTTACCACGCCTGGTTTTGCTGTACCAGGTGCCTTTTCGTAAACAAAGTCCAGACTTTCATAGGAGGACCAGTCTGTCCATACTATGTCCATGGAAAACGTAAAATTCTTTATGGCGGTTGTGGCAACACCGAGGGAAACGGTTCTGGGCAGGCTTACATCCAGCCACATATCAGACTTTTGAAAAGGTGGCAGCGCCATGGTGTAACGTGCAGTGCCCCTGAGCCCAATATCCACCTGGGAGTGATAGGTGACACCAAAGCTCCAGTCTTTGATGGGTTTTGCAATCATGGAAACGGTATATCCGTAGGCCCAGTCCTCTCCTTTCATGTTGGTCTTGAGCCCGGGAACACGGGGAGTAACTGCCTTTCTCATGTCAGCAGTGGCATACACGAAGTTTGGCCCTGCCGAAAAGGATATCCAGTCAAGAGGCTTTATGGCAATGGCAGGAGAGATGAAAAGGCAGCGAAGCTCCGTGTAAACGGCATAAAATTTCCCTGGCCAGTTATTATGCCACTCGGTGGTCAGGCCGTATGGAACGTTTATGGCCATGGAAAGCCCGAACTTGTCCCCAAGGGGCATGGCGCCGTAAACGTGGGGAAGGGGATAGACCTTGTCCTTCATGTCCCAATGGCCATTGTCAGAGTCAAGTTTCATCTGCGGAATTACGGCTGCCATACCTGTCATGAACTTTGGACCATCCAGCATGGCTGAGACAGCCGGGTTGAACCAGGCACTTTCAACCACGTCCGTCCTGGCTGTCATTGCGGCACCAAGGCCCGCAGTCCTAGCGGATATCTCGTTAAAGAGCTGAAAACCGGCAGCAAAAACGTTTCCGCTGCAAAACGCAAATATGGCAATGAACAGGATTAAAGTAGAAACGAGTTTCTTTTGCATGGCTTGTCCCTCCCTTTGGACTGTCATAATTTTGACTTTCCTCATAGACTCTTTTCGGCTCCCCTCCGAAAAAGATGAACGAAAATCACAATATGGCCACAGTAGTATCTAAAACAGTAATATTTAAATAGGGATTTATAATGGGTTTTTTCAGATTTTCAAATAGATAATGGAAACATAGGCTAGATATGCCCCAAGAAGCATGGTCCCCTCCATCCTGGATATGCGTCCGTCCCGGAATATTGGAATCAAAACGAGGCTAAAGGCGGCCATGGCAGGAAAATCCGTTAGCAGCACATGTGGATTTATTGCCAACGGCTTGATGAGGGCAGCTGAGCCAAGGATGCCGCAGCTGTTGGCAAAGTTACTACCAAGTACGTTTCCTATTATGAGCCCTGCCTCCCTCCTTCTAAGTGCCGAGATGGTGCTTGCAAGCTCAGGAAGCGAGGTACCCACAGCAGTGAGGCTCAAGCCTATTATGAGCTCTGGACAGTTGAAATACCGGGCAACGGATGCCGCCCCTTCAATAAGCAGATGAGAGCCTCCAACAAGGCCTGAAAAACTTAGAAGTATCAGGCTCGTCCTTAAAAGGTACCTGGGAGGCCCCTGCTCCTCTGTCTCCAATGCTTCGGATGCCAGGGTGTAGGAGCTCCTTTTGTTCACAAGGAAATAGAGATAGGCCACAAAGGATGCCAAAAGTATCAGGGCGGCCGCCCTTGTAAGTTCCCCCTGCCAGGCAGCTAGGCCTATTAGGATAACCGAAAGAACCAAAAAAGGGAGCTCCACCCTTGCAATCCTTCTTGGAACTTCAAAGGGCCTTATCATGGCAGCTATTCCGAGAATCAGCCCGATGTTTGCAATGTTGCTGCCGATGATGTTTCCAACTGCAAGATCCGCCTGGCCACGCACGTTTGCCATCACCGTTACGAAAAACTCAGGGGCTGACGTACCAAACGCAACAACGGTAAGGCCTATTATGATGGGCCTTACTCCCAGACGCCTTGCAAGAGCGATGCAGTGGTGTGTCAAAAGCTCGGCCCCGCCAATAAGCAGCACAAAGCCTAAGAGGAGTTTTATAAAGGAGAAGAGAAGGGTCATATGAAATTATGCCTGCCTGGGTACGCAAAATAACAGCGTGTTAAGACCGCACTATATTAGGTGGCCGTTGACACATTGGCAAGAAGAGGAAGGGGAAACAAGGGGAAACAAAAGAAAAGGGGCCGTCAGGCCCCTTTCATCATATCCATTTTAGCCGATGCCGGCTACTTCTTGTGGTTTGCCCTCATCTGGTTGGCAAGCTCCCTGATCTCGCCAAGGTCCTTGGTCATCTGGGCCCAGCCGTACCAGTAGGCATAGTCTGGATTTACGTGGAAAAATCCCTGATATGCGCGCATCCTGTGCTTCATGTACATCTGGAACAGGACCTGCTCGATGTAAGCGACATTCTTGTCCATGTTCTTGTAGCTGTCGCTTCCCGCCTTTGAATAATCCGTCCTCATAAAGTAGAGGAAATCAGGATATGCAAAGGGCTGGCTTGCGCGTTTTTTGAGAATTCCATCCTTGTAGAGGTCTGCCACAATATTAATGCCCTCTGCAAGAAGGATGGTGGTCTTCTTGATCATCTCATCACCCATCTCCAACTGAGCGCGTACATACTTTTCAGAGTGGCATGTGGTGCACCTTTTAATCATCTTTTCCCTTTCGGTCTCCCAGGACTTCTGATCAAGCCTTGCCAGCTGAACGGCCTTTACAGCGTCAAGGCGTGCAGTTGGCTTTCCTGTCTCAGGGTTTATCACGCCAAGTGCCTTGAGAAGCGCAAGCTGTGCGTTTGCCCACTCCTTGTCCTCAATGGGCAGGCGTACCCCGAGAAATCCCCAGGCTGTCCTGTTCTCATGGGTTCCATTTGGCAGGTGGCAGAACTGACAAGTGGGGGCCTGGGCATCCTTTGGAAGATCACCCTGTACCTTAGCAAAGTAACGCTCTCCATGCTTTGAATGGGACCACATCTCCCACTGGGGATGGTCGTAACCCATGTGGCACTGCTGGCATGCCCTGGGGTTCTGGGCCTCCTTCTTTGAGAAGGAATGGCGTGTGTGGCACTCGTCGCAGGAGTTGTTCTGGTAACGGTAACCCTTGGTATGCTGCTCCTTCTTCTGTGCCTCGGTCTTGATTCCCATGTTGTGGCAGCCGCCGCAACCCTTTCCGCCTTCCATGAGCTCGTCAGGCTCAACATGGGTTATGGGCAGGGCGTTCATAGAGGTCCATCCAAACTGGTGCTTTCCCTTCTTGAAGGAGTTGAACTGTTCCTCGTGGCACTCGGCACACTTATGCTCATCGGGCAGCACAGCCTTGTCCACGTCCTTTGCACTTTTGTGGGCGCTCCCATGACAAACATCACAGGTAACGTCATTTTCAGCGTGCTTGCTGACAGACCAGTCCTTCACCTGTCCAGGGGAAATCTTCTTGTGACAGTCAATACAGGCATTTCCGGCGTAAAGGGTGCCTGCAAAGAGACTGACAACAAAGAAGACCGCAACTGAACTTGCATAGCAAAAACTCTTCTTCATTGCTCCTTCTCCTTTCTCCTTTTTTGGTTTGTTAAATTTTAATTTAATATTATTCAAAAGTAAATTGTGTTCCCGTCCTCAGATGAAAAAATCACTTCAATGTCTTTCGACCCCTTCCTTCAGGATTGGTCCTTTGATGCCGACAACCGTGTAGTTTATAGCGTGATCCTTGCCCGCCTCCCTGAGCGCGCGCTTCAATATCCCAAGCATTGTGGAGCAGCAAGGCACCTCCATTATCACTGTTGAAAGAGATGATATATTATTTTTTATAAATATTTCCTTGAATTTTTCAACATATTCCTGCTGATCATCAAACTTGGGACAACCCATGAGGATGATCTTGCCCCCGACAAACCTCTCATGAAAATCTGGACAGGCAACGGCCGCGCAGTCAGCAACCACGAGAAGGTCCCCGTCTTTAAGAAAGGGGGCATGGGGAGGGATCAGGCGAATCTGTATGGGCCAGTGGCCGAGAAGGGACTCTTTTTCCTTTAGAAAATCGGGCCTGTTGGCACATTCACAGGTTGAAGGCCCAAGATTCATGACCTTTGAGGACGGGCAAGCCCGGACAACTGGCTGGGCCTTTTCTGCCTTTTTCCTTGAAAGATACTCATGAACTGCCTCCTCATCAAAATCCTCTGCCTCTCGCTCAACTATCTTTAGCGCCCCTGTTGGGCACTCTCCGAGACAGGCCCCGAGACCATCACAGTACTTTTCTGCAACAAGCCTTGCCTTGCCGTTTACTATCTCTATGGCCCCCTCTTCACAGGCAGGGACGCATTGTCCGCAGCCATTACAGAGCTCCTCATCTATTTGTATGATCTTTCGCATTATCTTCATGGTTTTTGACCTTCCTTTTTGGAATTGGACTAAATCAATCTAAAATATACACTATTTCACTTCCATCATTGACTTAGGTCAACATCTCTGTTTAGGAAGGAGACCATGAACGAGAAACCTGCTGCCATAAATGGTATCTGGCTGGGAATGATCCTTGTTGCAACCATCACGGCAGCCTATACAGGAAAGATGGACGCAGTCACCAAGGCCTCCTTTGATTCTGCAAAGGCCGCTGTTACCCTTGCAATCAACCTCATTGGCCCCATGGCCCTGTGGCTGGGACTTATGAAGGTGGCAGAAGATGGCGGAATGCTAAGGGCCATAGCCAGGTTCATACGCCCTGTAATGGTCAGGCTCTTTCCACAGGTTCCACCCGATCATCCTGCCATGTCCGCCATGATAATGAACATGTCCGCCAATGCCCTGGGTCTTGGAAATGCTGCCACTCCCATGGGCATAAAGGCCATGAAGGAGCTTAACAGGCTCTCCTCCCGAAAGGGTGTTGCCACAAACGCCATGTGCCTGTTTCTGGCAATAAATACCTCAAATGTCACCCTGCTTCCCCTTGGCGTGATAACGGTAAGGGCGGCAGCAGGGGCCCAGCGGCCTGCTGCCATACTGCTTCCAACCATTCTTGCAACCATGCTTTCTACTGCAGTGGCAATAGCTGCCGCAAAGTGGTTTGAAAAAAGAGGCCTGGAAGAAGGTCTTTCAGAGGCGGAGGTTTCAAAGACCATCACAGGAAAACAGGACGAGGAGAGGGAGGCATCATGCCGAACCCCTTCATGCTCACGGGCAGGGAAAGTCCTTGTGGCCATAGCCGTTTTCGCATTCTTGGCTGCAACACTTTTGCGCCTTTTCAAGACAGGGGGAACAATGACCTTGTCCGTTGACACCATTGGACACCTTTCAGGCTGGCTCATTCCCGTTCTCATCTGTTTTTTCCTTGTTTACGGGTATCTCAGGGGAGTTAAGGTCTATGAGAGCCTGACCGTTGGCGCAAGAGAGGGCTTTGACACTGCCATAAAAATCATTCCCTTTATGGTTGCAATCTTTGTGGCCATAGGCATGCTCAGGGCCAGCGGGGCCATGGACATGATAATAGGTGCGCTTTCACCTGTTGTCGGGGTTATAGGCATGCCCCCAGAGGCCCTGGCCATGGCTCTCATGCGGCCCCTTTCAGGAAGCGGGGCCTTTGGAATCATGTCTGAAATCGTCTCAAAAAACCCGGACAGCTTCCTCTCTTTCGTGGTCTCCGTAATGCAAGGCTCCACAGAAACCACCTTTTACGTGCTTGCCGTCTACTTTGGCTCCGTTGGCATAAGGGAGACAAGGCACGCCTTGAGCGCCGCACTTCTTGCAGATGCGGCAGGGATACTCGGCTCGGTCTGGATAAGCAGGCTCTTCTATTGAACCCCCTTATCAAAAGGCCGAGATATTGAATTTCTCTATCTGAAACGTGGTTTCGTTCAAAGTAGAGGTTGCATGGGCTGAATCGTGGATGTGATGTTGGGGTCTGGTTAAAAATTCTCCTGCCTGCCTTATTAAATGAAGAGGCGCAGACGGACTGAATTACTCAAAAAAATATTTGCGGCCAAGGACAAGAACAACCGATACCTGACGCCTAGACCCAAGGTAAAGTCAAAGTGAGGGAACTGAAATTCATTAGTGTGCCCATAAAAAAAAGGGGGCTTATGCCCCCCACAGGAATTTGACATGCTTTCCAATGTAGTACTGGTTCTTTTTGTTATTTCGCTACTTTCAATATTTCAGGCTTAAGGGAGTTAAACTCTGCCTTTATATCCTGCCAGCGTTTTAACCACTTCTGGCCTTGGGCATTTTGCTGGAATCCCCATTTAAGCCTATCGTCAAAGTTCTTGCTAAAATATTTGAAAATCCTTTCCACCTTGTCTTTTTCATTATAGGGCACCTCCCCTGCAAGGGTCCGGTATATGGAAAAGACCTCGGCCTTTGCATTGGCGAGGGTACCTGCTGTATTGTTGCATGTTCTGCAATTTGCTGACTTCACCTCGTCATGGAGCGCAGTGAGCTTTTCCATTACAGCATCGACCTTTTTGGCAAGTTCTGGATGATCCTGATGGGCCTTTTGAACTCTACCGTCATTTGATCCGGGGCCCCGATTGGAGACATAACCAGAATGTGAATGAGATGGACCATGCGCTGATTTTATGTTTGAAACGAAGTTGACACCCTTTGAAATCCACCCGGCATAAGAATCACCCGTAGTTAGAATAGAAGAACAGATTAATACAAAAAATACTGCGATTCCATAGATGCTCTTTGGCTTGTAGTAGTTCATAAGGCCTCCTTTTTTATTTTACTGATATATCGGCAGGAGGCCCGAAAACCTGAATTTTTCAATGCATTTAAAAATAGCCTCTCTAAATTGTCGCCCTAAAGTGGTGGGAGACTTGCCAAAAAACACTGAAAAAAAACACGCTATTCCGGTTGATATACAGTACAGCACCTGTAATCCAGGGCTCTAAAGAGACCAACAGTCACGTTCTGCCGTCTACTTTGGCTCCGTTGGCATAAGGGAGACAAGAAACGCCTTGAGCGCCGCACTTCTTGCAGATGCGGCAGGGATACTCGGCTCGGTCTGGATAAGCAGGCTCTTCTATTGAACCCCCTTATCAAAAGGCCGGAATGTTGAATCTTTCTATATTAAGCGTGGTTCCATTCACAGCAATGGTTGCATGGGCTGAATCAATAAACTCCATTGTAATATTTCCACCTTCACCCTCCACAAGCTCAGGCTGCTGGTAGGGACACGCAAAACATTGACCGTTTTTCCAGCCATCCAGAGTACCTGTATATGTGGTTGCATTGCTTGAAAAGGGACCGCTTGAGGTCCACCACCTTGAACTTTTATCGTTTCGGTAGTTGTACCAGACCATCGCCATCTTTCCGCCTCTTGCATCAATAAAGAAGCCCATGCCTTCGTAATTGGGGTCATACCACCAGCCTGTCAGGTTTCTTGGATCCTTGTCGCCTGGTGCAAAATCGGCCATGAACGAGGTCAACGTCTTGGATTCTGTTACGTTGTCACTGATTCCGGTGTAAGTCACCGTGTCCTCTGCACCCTGGTTCAGGTTCAAAGTGGTCGTTCCCACTTTCTCCCTTACCGGTTGCTGATAGGCCTGACCCCATGGCCACCCTTCCCACTTAAAGACATCGCCCTGGTAGGTGGTGTCACTGGTCATATTGCCACCGGTGGTGTACCAGCTGGTTCTGCCCTCTTCATCAAAAATGAACCATGCGGCAAAGAGCCTCTTGCCCTGTATCTCAAGGGCAAGGCCTGTACCTTGCTCGTTTTTGTTGTACCACCAACCCGTGAATTTCTCCTGAATCTCTGTTGAACCGCCCTTGGGTGTAGCGGTGGCATTTGAGCCTGAGGAGAAAATAGCGAAGTTGTCTATGCCCAGTTTGGTGCTGTTTACATCCATGGAAAAGAGACGAATCTCCAGGGTATAGACATCGGACATGGTATCACGAAAGGAGGCGCTATTTGATTCCTGCTTCCAACCTGCGGCCTTGGCCTGGGCATCGCTCCAGTTGGGATCAAAAACCACCTCGTAATGGAGCCATCTGCCATAAGGCATCTTCTTTATTGGAAGCGGGTAATACCATCCGTTATAGGTAGAATCATGGTACCTCAAACGAAGCCAAATCCACTCAAAACTGCCTGAGAGCAGATTGAGGTCAAAGGCCACCCTTCCTATTTTTGCCGCAGTATAATTGCCTGTGTATCTGTCTTCTTCTGTTGCTGCTCCGATTGTGCGGGACGGGTTTCCTTCTGGATTACTCGCTGAAAGAAGGTATCCCCCTGGATGACCTCCACTGGAAGCAACCGAAACCTCGGTCCAGGCGGTATTGCGTCTCCAGTTGTGAAGCTTTCCGTCATCCCAGTTATCACTGGTTGGCACGGCTGCCTGGACACTTGAAACCACTACAAACAAGAAAACCAAGAGTGAACCTGTCAGCCTTTGCATGTCTCCTCCTTTAAAAACTGGCCGCAAGAAAGGGCCATCTTTGGACACAAAACGCCAATGGTTCCACGTGACAACAAAAAAGACCTAATATATTTTAGGTCAAAATTATTTTTTTGGCAAGAAACTGGCGTTAACGGCGCAATTCAACGGCGCGCAGTGAAACAGAGCGTCCGAGTAATATTACCTTGTTAGGGTTGAATTTCTCCGTCACCTTTTCTTTTGTCACACCATGCCCAGAATTCGGAGATAGCGCACCACTGAATAATTCCAGCAACACCTGCAACGACGACACCCAGAACTGTACCATGTGGCGCGATCCAGGAAATAAAAGAAAACGGCATACCAGTAATTGTTAACCACAAGTGTGCGGACACCCCGTATTCCCCGTGGCCAGAAAACAAGGCCCCATAAAGAGCGATAAGAAAAAATACCGTGACCCATGATCCGTAGGCCATGGCAATTTTCTTTGTCCTGTCAGTCACTTCGAAACCTAACAGCAACTTCGGCCCCATAACAAGGCACACATTTCAGAAGGGCCTTTGAAGGCCGGCCCTTTCATTCTATTGCTTTTTCCCCGAAAGCTTTTTGGGCGCACTTGGGGGCTTGTCGTTTACTGTTACATCAAGTGCCCTTTTTGCCTCTCCCCCTTTTCCATCAGAGACTGTGAGCACCACATGGTATTGCCCCTTTTTCCAGTACCTGTGGCCAGGGCTTTTCTTGAAATCGACTGTGCCATCCCCGAATTCAATCTTGTAAAGGAGGTTGTCTCCGTCAGGGTCGCTTGCCTGTGCGGAAAACTGTATGAAAATGCCAGGGTTGCTGACTGTAACAGGGACAGCAGTAAAGGAGTTTATAACAGGATTCCTGTTTGACTGGACCTGAGCCCTCTCAAATGCCCCGATATCCATTGCTCCCGCCTTGGGCCTTGGTTCGGCTGCCTGGTGTTTCCTGTACTGAAAATTCACTGGATGGTCAGGGGAGGCTCCTGGAATATTGGCAGTTCCTGCATTTACGCATGAAGAGCCCAGGGTGAGCCCTAGATCCATTGACGAAAGGCCCACAAAGCCCGGAGCGTTTCCTGAAATATTTCCGCCAAGATTCACGATTTCTCCTGAAAAGCCTGAGCCCTCGTGGCTTTTCACCCAGCCTGCCTTTAGCCAGTTGTTCTTTAGCCTTACGGTCCCGTCCCTGTTTGAAATGGCAAGATGGCCTCCCGGGGCAGTAACGAAGAAGATATTATTGGTGGCAATGCAGGTTTCGTCCTGGCTTGATAGCCTGAAAATGGTGGTATTTGAGGTCCTTTTGGATACCACCGTATTGTTGTAGAAGTAGAGTGTGCCCTTCCGGTACCTTGATAGCTCCCCGGAGTCGCCCCCGTAGTGGACTATCTGGCTGTTTCCCTCATTACCCCGCTCAAAGAGCACGTTTCCGTAAACAAAGGTCTTTCTGTATGAGGGA
>JALWNK010000056.1 GCA_026995935.1 Deltaproteobacteria bacterium | reverse complement strand
ACCACAGACGGCTACCGTATAAAGGTTATGGCCAACATGGAGCTTGTGGAGGAGATCCCGATAGTCATCCAGCACGGGGCAGAGGGTGTGGGGCTTTTCAGGACAGAGTTTCTCTACATGACGTCAAAGACCCTGCCTACAGAAGATCAGCTCTTTCTTGCCTACAAGGAGGTGGTAGAAAGGCTGAAACCCCACCCTGTAACCATCAGGACCCTTGACATAGGGGGAGACAAGCTTGCCTCAGACCTTTGCTGCGAAGAGGAGATAAACCCTGCCCTGGGGCTCAGGGCCATAAGGTTCTGCCTGCATGAAAAGGGCCTTTTCAGGGCGCAGCTGAGGGCCATTCTCAGGGCAAGCGTCTTTGGAGACCTCCGACTCCTTTTTCCAATGGTCTCTGGAAAGGGCGAAATGATACAGGTAAAGAGGCTCCTTGCTCAGATAATGGACGAACTTGACCAAGAGGGAAAAGACTTTAACAGGGACATAAAGGCAGGCATCATGATAGAGGTGCCAACTGCAGTCCTGACTGCAGACATCCTGGCCAGGGAGGCGGACTTTTTCAGCATCGGAACCAACGACCTCATCCAGTACTCCCTTGCCATAGACAGGGTCAACGAGGCGGTATGCCATCTCTATGAACCTCTTCACCCTGGGGTGCTCAGAATGATAAAGATGACCGTGGATTCAGGACACAGGGAGAACATAGAGGTTGGCATGTGCGGCGAGATGGCTGGAGAGCCCCTTTACGTGCCAATACTTCTTGGCATGGGACTTGACGAACTAAGCATGAACGCCATGGCAATACCAAAGATAAAAAAGATCATAAGACAGAGCAACCAGGAGGAATGCGCTCGCTTTGTCTCAGAACTCCTTGGCCTGGAATCCGCTAACCAGGTCAGGGACAAGGTGGTGGAGTTCTTCAGGGAAAACTACCCGCCAGACATAGAAACCATAGATTCCCTGGAATTTGGCCTGAACCTTTAATGACAAAACATGACAAAAAGGGAACCTGGACATGAAAAACATTCTGGTAACAGGCGGCTGCGGTTTTATAGGCACAAATTTCGTACGCCTTCTTCTGAGGGAGCAAGATTATAACGTCATAAACCTTGATGCCCTGACCTACGCCGGAAATCTGGAAAACCTGAAGGAAGTGGAGGATAATCCACGATACAGGTTTGTTCGAGGCAGGATAGAGGATGCCGAGCTCGTCTCAACAATCATGAAGGAGGTGGATGCAGTTGTAAACTTTGCCGCTGAAAGCCATGTTGACCGCTCCATAAAGAGTGCAAGGCCCTTTATTGTAACAAACGTCCTTGGCACCCAGGTACTTCTTGACTGTTTCAGAAAAGCAGGCTGCAAGGGTCCCTTTCTGCACGTATCAACAGACGAGGTGTACGGCAGCCTTTCTGAAGACGACCCTCCCTTTACAGAGAGCAACCACCTTTTGCCCAACAGCCCCTATTCTGCCTCAAAGGCCTCTGCAGACCTTCTTTGCAGGGCCGCATGGAAGACCTTTGGCCTTCCCGTTGTAATCACAAGGTGCTCAAACAATTACGGCCCTTTTCAGTTTCCTGAAAAACTCATACCCCTCATGATAATAAATTGCCTTGAGGGAAGATCCCTTCCAATCTATGGAGACGGGCAAAATATCCGTGACTGGATATACGTCGAAGACCACTGCCGAGGGGTGCTTGCCGCACTAGAAAAGGGAACTTCAGGCTCTATTTACAACCTTGGAGGAAACTGTGAGCTTACAAATCTTGAGGTGGTAGAGACAATACTGCGGCTTCTTAAAAGGCCCAGAGACCTCATAGAATTCGTGACCGACCGCCCAGGCCATGACAGACGCTACGCCATGGACATCCACCATGCCCAGAAGGAGCTGTCCTGGAAACCAGAAATCGACTTTGAAACGGGCATGGAAAGGACGGTCAGGTGGTACCTTGATAACAGGAAGTGGTGGAAAAGGATCCTTTCAGGCCAGTACCGCTCCTACTATGAAGAGCACTACGGAAAGGAATTATGAAAAACCGCGTGCTTGTCACAGGGGCTTGTGGGATGCTTGGAAAGGACGTGGTAAAGGTCCTTGAAGAAAGGGGCCTAGATGTTACGGCCCTTTCCAGAAAGGAGCTTGACATAACAGAAAAAGGTCAGTGCGCCTCCCTTCTAAAGGATATCAGGCCGGAGATCGTGATAAACTGCGCTGCCTTTACCAAGGTGGATCTTTGTGAAGAGGAAAGCACACTTGCCTTTGACGTAAACGCCAAAGGCCCCAAAAACCTTGCAGATGTGTGCAAGGAGATAGGCACAAAACTTGTTCACATAAGCACCGATTACGTCTTTGACGGAACTTCAAGTAGGCCCTACAGGGAAGACGACCAGCCGAACCCCATAAACATCTACGGAAAATCAAAACTTCAAGGTGAGGAGGCTGTAAGAAAGTCAGACTCAGACCACCTCATAGTCAGGACCTCGTGGCTTTTTGGAAAAAACGGGCCAAACTTTATAAGGACAATGCTCAAGCTTTCAAGAGAAAAAGAGCTTGTTCAGGTGGTTGACGATCAAAGGGGGCGCCCAACCTACACCAAGGACCTTGCCCGCGGCATAGCACTTCTTATTGAAAAGGGTGCCTTTGGAACCGTAAACCTTGCAAACAGTGGCTCCTGCTCCTGGTATGAGCTTTGTTGCTTAGCCTTTGAGCAGGCAGGGATAAAAAACGTGAAGGTTGTTCCTGTCTCATCTGAGGTCTTTAAAAGACCTGCAAAAAGACCCAGGTATTCAGTGCTTGACCTTTCACGCTTTAAGGCCATTACAGGCTCTTCCCCGCGTTCGTGGAAGGAGGCTGTTAAAGGCTACCTTGAGGAAATGGGTTTAGCCTTAGGCCCGGGTACTACCAGGGGCTAGGACTAAATGTCAAACCGCCTTGTCACAAAGATGGTTCTAAGGGAGGTGGCCCTGCCCTTTTTCTTTTCTCTAGCAGCCATGAGCCTCCTTTTTCTAATTGGCAAGCTCTTTACCCACCTGGAGCCGCTTCTTGCAGCAGGCATAAGTCTTACCCAGTTTTTGAAGTTAAATCTCCTCATGCTACCCATCTTCCTCTACATTCTGATCCCCATCTGTACCCTTTTAGGGGTCCTTGTGGCGTTCATAAGGCTTTCAAGAGACAGCGAGATAATAGCACTGTTTGCATGCGGTGTAAGCCCCTGGAAACTCCTTTTCCCTGTCCTTCTGGTGAGCCTATCCGCCTTTTTGGCCGGTCTTTTCATATCAGGTCTTGTGGTTCCAAAGGCTAAGAGACAAACAAGCCGCTTCATGGATGACATAACGGAGAAGGCCCTCATGCGGGGGCTTCCTGAAAAACAGTTTTTCACCCCCATTAAGGGGCTTACATTTTTCGTTGACAAAAGCAGCCAGGGAAACAGGAACTACGAAGGCATCTACATAAGGGATGCAAGGGGAAAGGCCATGACATACTCCATCCTTGCAAAAAGGGGCCTTCTTTCAACAGACGTAAAATCCGGCAAGATCGCCCTTGAGCTGCGTGAAGGAAGGCTTGTGAGAATAGATGAAAACTACAGCCTTGCCGACACCATATCCTTTGAAAGATACATACTGTCCCTTACATCCGGCCCTGAATCCAGCAAGAAAAGAAAGGGCGAGATGACCACCTGGGAGCTATATAACATCTCAAGATCAAAGGCCATCTCCCAAAAGGCCAGGAAAAAGTATCTAATTGAGTTTCATAAGCGCATTGGCGTACCCTTTGGCGCTCTTCTCCTCGGCTTTCTAGCCGCACCCCTTGGTATCTTTTTTGGAAGGGGCGGAATATCCGCAGGGATTTGTGCAGGACTTACCGCCTTTCTCGCCTACTACCTTGCCATACTCCTTGGAACCACCCTGGCGGATGAAAGGGTCCTCTCCCCTGGCCTTGGTGTATGGCTTCCAAATTTTCTCTTTTCTGCCCTTGTGATCTACTCCTGCATGCTTCTTTTCAGAAGGGGCCCCATACTAAGATAGCCATGATAATCGAGCGCTACATAGCAACCAGGTACTGCGCATATTTGGCAATGCTCTTTTTTGGCATTACTGGCCTCTACCTTCTCATAGAGGCCTTTGAGACGCTTCCTGACTTTCTGGATAAGGGGGTGAGTTTTCTCACCATCCTGGTCTATTTTGCCCTCATCTCTCCAAAGATTATCTACCAGCTCTCCCCCCTTACGGTGCTTCTGGCCGGCCTTCTTACCATGGTAACCCTTGGAAAAAGCAGGGAGATAATGGCCATGCGCTCCGTTGGCATATCTCCAGGTAGGATATTCATGCCTGTAATGGCCTCTGCCATCACCTTTTCCCTCCTATTTCTCATTATGAACATCTTCCTTGTCCCAAGGGCTGAAGAGGCCGCAGGGCTCATCCTACAGATGGAACTTGGAAAGAACCAGAAAAAGGGGGTCATGGTCCAGGGCGGGCGTCTCTTTTACCGGGGGAAAAACTCCATCCTGTCCGCAGACCTCATAATACCTGATGCCCAGGAGCTGGCTGGCATCCAGTGGATCTTCTTTAACCCAGACTATTCCATGTCCGAGTTTATCGCCGCCCCTGCTGCAAGGTTTGTCAAAGGCAAATGGTACTTTTTTAATGGCATACTGGAAAAGGGAGACAAGGTGATCTTTTTTAAGGACCTTGAAAAGGACCTTTCCGTCTCGCCCCGGGACCTTGCTGCAATTGAAACACCTGTTGAGGAGGCAGGCTTCTGGGTACTCCTAAGGGCAGTAAAGCGCCTTAAAAGGCTTGGCCTTCCTGCCAGCAGCCAGGAGATGGTGCTCCTTGGCTATATCTTCTATCCGCTTCTGGGCGTATCCCTCCTCTACCTTTGCCTGCCAATTGCCTTTTACAGGCTCCAGGGAGGGCCTGCACTGGGGCTTGTGCTTGGAACCGGGGTAGCCTTTTCAGTCTGGGCACTTTGGAATATGCTCTTTTCAATGGGAAAGACAGGGGCCATCCCGCCCCTTTTGGCTTCCATTTTGCCCCATGCATGCCTTTTGACAGGCGGAGTGTGGTTCAGGAAAAAGGTGAAATTCTAGGTGAAAACATGGATAAGAAGAAAAGGATAATGGAAATCATAAAAAGGCTTGAAAGGGAATATGGCAAGCCAGGGACTGCGCTAAAGTTCAACAACCCCTTTGAACTCCTAGTGGCCGTTGTACTTTCTGCCCAGTGCACGGATGACAGGGTAAACAAGATAACTCCAACGCTTTTTAAGAGGTTTCCAGGCCCGAGGGAGATGGCAGAGGCAGGCCTTGAAGAGGTGGAAGAACTTGTCCGCTCGTGCAGTTTTTACAGGAACAAGGCCAAGAACATCCATGCAGCTGCAAGGCTGATAGTTGAAAAATTTGGTGGCCAAGTGCCAGACAACATGGAAGACCTAATCAAGCTTCCAGGCGTGGCGAGAAAGACTGCAAACGTTGTCCTTTATAATGCCTTTGGAAAAAACGAGGGCATTGCAGTTGACACCCATGTAAAAAGGCTTGTTAAAAGGCTTGGCATTTGCGACGAAAAAAACCCTGTAAAGATAGAAAAAGAGCTCATGGAGATTGTTCCAAGGGATTATTGGGGGCCAGTAACCTACCTCCTTATTGAACACGGCCGAAGAGTGTGCAAGGCCAAAAAACCGGACTGCGCGCGCTGCGTCTTAAGGGATATTTGCCCATCTGCAAAAAAATAACTGGGGTTTTAAGTGATGAAAGATTATGTAGAAAAGGTGAATGAGTCAGTGTCCTTCCTGGATAAAGCCTTGCCCTTTGCGCCCACGGTCACAGTGATGCTGGGTACCGGCCTAGGTGGACTCGTAAAGGCCATGGAGACAGAACTCGTCCTTGATTACGACGAGATTCCGAACTTTCCAGTATCCACCGCTCCTGACCATGCGGGCAAACTTTACGTTGGGAGAGTAGGTGGCACAAGATGCGCCATCTTCCAGGGCAGGTTCCACTTCTACGAGGGTTACTCAACAAGGGAGCTTACCCTTCCAGTGAGGGCCATGTCGCTAATTGGCTCAAGGGTACTCATTGCATACAATGCCGCAGGGGGCCTAAACCTGGATTTTGAATCAGGGGACCTCATGCTCATAAAGGACCATATAAACCTCATTCCAGAAAGCCCGCTCAGGGGCCAGAACCTGGATGAGTGGGGCCCTCGCTTTCCGGACATGTCCAGGGCCTACAGCAAGGGGCTAAGAGAGCTTGCAAGGCGGGTTGGGGCAAGTAGCGGCATCCTTTTAAGAGAGGGCATCTTCGTGGCAGTCCCTGGCCCACAGCTTGAAACCCCTGCTGAGACCCGCTTCCTGCGCCTCATCGGCGCAGATGCCGTGGCCATGTCCCTGGTGCCAGAGGTGATTACGGCAGTTCATGGTGGAATGAAGGTGCTTGGAATCTCTGTGATTGCCAATGTGAACAACCCGGATGATTTTATGCCAATACTCATAGAAGACGTTATCGCCCAGGCCCAAAGGGCCGAGTTCAGGCTGGAAAGGCTCCTTGTGGGAATACTTACAGAGTATGAAGACCATGAATAAAACCAGAGAAATCACTGTCATCTCAGGTGAATTTGTCATAACCTCGGCCCGTAAAGACCCTATTCACCAGGGGGCTGTTGTTATTGAGGCAGACAGGGTAAAAGAGTTGGGAAAAGCCAAGGAACTTGAGGAAAAATACCCTGAGGCAAGGGTTGTAAGGCGCCCTTCCGGGCTTATTGCCCCTGGCCTTATAAACTGCCACACCCATGCGCCAATGGTCCTTTTAAGGGGAATGGCAGATGACCTTCCGCTTAAGAAGTGGCTCGAAGAACACATCTTTCCGGCCGAGGGCCGCCTTTCACCTGATCTCATCCGCACAGCCACCCTCCTTGCCTGCGCAGAGATGATAAGGGGCGGAACCACCACCTTTGTTGACATGTACTTTTTTGAAAGGCAGATGGCCCAGGTGGTTGATGAATGCGGCATGCGCGCATACCTTGGTGAGGGCATCTTCGACTTTCCATCCCCTGCCTTTGAAAATGCGCAAAAGGTCCTTGAAGAGACCAAAGACCTGGTGAGGCTCTATGAAAAAAACCCGCGCATAAACTTCACTGTGGATCCTCACACGCCCTACACCTGCAGCTCTAACATCCTTGAAGAGGCAGGAGAATTTGCAAAAATTCATGGGCTTCCCCTTGTGATACACCTTTCAGAGACCAGATGGGAAATGGACGAGATCCTTTCCATCCACTCAAAGACGCCTGTAAGCTACCTTGAAGACCTGGGACTTCTTGGTCCAGACCTTATTGCAGTCCACTGCGTATGGCTTGAACCCGATGACATTGGGCTTCTTGCAGAAAGGCAGGTAAACGTTGTCCACTGCCCGGAGAGCAACCTTAAGCTCGGTTCTGGAATAAGCCCTGTTTCTGCCATGCTGAAGGCAGGTGTAAACGTAGCCCTCGGAACAGACGGGGCAGCAAGCAACAACAACCTGGACATGCTCTCGGAGATGGACTTTGCAGCAAAGCTTCCAAAGGGCATAAACCAGGATCCCTCCCTTGTGCCTGCAGAAAAGGTGCTTGAAATGGCTACAGAGGCTCCTGCAAGGGCCCTTGGTGCAAGGGATATTGGAAGGCTTGAGCCGGGTTCTCAGGCGGACCTCATGATTATGGACCTTGACAGGCCCCACCTAAGGCCATGCTACCACCCGGTCTCCCAGATGGTCTACTCTGCATCCGCCCAGGACGTAACAGACGTCATGGTTGCAGGAAGGTTCTTGATGGAGGATTCAAGGCTTCTGACCATCAACGAAGAGGAACTCCTTGAGAGGGTCAAATCTGTCCAGAATCGGCCATTTTGGAAAGAAGGCCACGGTAGCTGACACCGGCCTTTTTAAAGCCCTCCCTGCCAAAGTGGATGTTCGCCTCAAGGACAAGAGGCCCCCTTTCTGACATGCAGATGTCAAAGCCTGCATGGTCTATGTTGCACCTATTTGCCGTAAGGAGGGCGAGCTCTACAGCCTCATCTGGCACGTTTTCAAACTCTATCTCCCCTCCCAGAAAGACATTGGTCTGAAATTTTCCCGTGGCAGCCACCTTCCAGTAGGAAAGAACGGCCCTTCTGCCGATGACAACAACCCGAACGTCCCTTTCAATTGGTATATACTCCTGGATATAGGCGACTGTTACAAGCCCCAGGTATTCTTTAAGCCCCTTTCTTGATTTAACCAGGGAAACCCCCTTTCCGCGGGAGGAGGCCACTGGCACCTTGGCAACAAGGGGGAAAGAAAATTCCTCAAGTATCTTTTTGAGCCTGTCCCTTCCGGTAAAGAGCCTGGTCCTTGGCATGGGGATGGAGGCAGCGCCAAAGGCCTGGGTCTGGAGTATCTTATTTCCAAGAAGCATGTAGCTTGAGTTGGATGGGAATATATCCTTCCCAAGGCTGTTAAAGACCGGGGCATAGTGGATGGTTGGAAAGTATATCCTTTCTGCCTCAAGGATAAGCCCCTTTTCCTTACTGGTAAAATCAGACCAGTTGTATCTAAAGGGGATGCACCTTACGCTTTTTGCCGCTTTAAGCTTTCCTCCAAGGCATATCCTCGCCATGTCAGCCGTTTCTCAGTATCTTTGAGGGCTCAATACCTGCTGCCTGCCTGGCAGGGTAAATGGTTGCAAGGAGGCAGATTATCAAAGCGCTTGCAGCAATGATGATAACGTCTGAGCGGTAAAGGAGGATGGGAATGCTGTCTGTGTAGTAGACCTCCTTTGGTATCTTGATGAACTTGTATCTTTTAAGGAGCCAGCACAGGGTTGTACCTCCTATCACGCCGAAAATGGTACCCATTATGCCAATAATGGTGCCGTTTAGCATAAAGATTCTAAGTACCTGGCCGTTTGTTGCCCCCATAGCCTTTAGTATGGCAATGTCAGACTTTTTCTCCATGACCATCATGGAAAGGGTAGAGATGATGTTAAAGGCAGCAACAAGGACAATGAGGGTCAAAACAACGAACATGGCGAATTTTTCAAGCTCCATTGCGGAAAAAAGGTTCCTGCTCATCTGCTGCCAGTCCATTATCCAGAAGGGGTAACCAAGGAGCTTCTGAAGGGCCTTCACAAAACCATCTGCCGCGTAGATATCGGAAATCTTCACCTCAAAGGCGTGCACCTTGTTTCCAATTCCGAGAAGTTTCTGTGCGGCCTTAAGCGGCATGAAGGCAAGGGACATGTCGTACTCGTACATGCCCATGGTCTGGACACCGCACACCCTTGCCAACCGTATTTTTGGCATCATACCTATGGGCGTTATGGTTCCGCTTGGAAGCACTATGCGTATGTAATCGCCCGCCCTTACACCAAGGGTCAAGGCAAGCTCCTTTCCTATGAGAATGGGTGGCGGCCCATTTTGAGAATAATCCCTGAAGGCCTCAACCCCCTTTCCCTGAAGAACCTTGCCAAAGGTAATGACCCTGCCAACACTGCCTGGGTCAACACCACGGATGGCAACCCCGCTTACTGCACGCCCGGAGCTTAGTAGCGCCTGGATGTACACAACAGGTGTTGCAGCAATAACGTGGGGAGCGCCCCCCTTTCCCCGCAATCTGTCCATAACGGATGAAAGCCCGCCCTCGGGCTCAACCTTCACCCCCTGGATAATCTTCTCAAGCCTTTCAACCGAGTCAAATGGCCCTTCGTAGCTCCTAATGAGAAGATGGGCGTTTACTCCCAATATCTTCTCCTTGAGGTGATTTTCAAAGCCGGCCATGACGGCTATCACAACAATAAGGGCCATGACTCCTACGGCCACACCCCCTGTGGAAATGGCGGAAATCAAAGAGATGAACTTGTGCTGTTTTCTGGCCCTGAGGTATTTAAGGGCCATGTAGAGTTCATATCTCATAAATGCCTTCGTCAAGGGGAACGTCTTCCACCTTCGGGTCTAAGCTGGGGGAAGAAAATGACGTCTCTTATGGAAGGAGAGTCGGTAAAAAGCATCACCAGTCTGTCCACCCCGATACCCTCCCCTGCTGCCGGAGGCATGCCAATCTCAAGGGCCCGTATGTAGTCGTAATCCACCTCTGGCGGGATCTCCTCGTCATCGCCCCTTGATGCCACCTGCTCCTCAAAGCGCCTCTTCTGGTCCCTTGGATCGTTAAGCTCGGAAAAGGCGTTGGCGATCTCCCTTCCGCTTATGAAAAGCTCAAACCGGTCTGTAACGGAAGGATCCTTGGCGTTTCTCCTGGCGAGGGGCGAGATGTCCGTTGGGTAATGGGTGATGAAGGTGGGCTGCATCAGCTTTGGCTCAACAAGCAGGTCAAAGAGCTTAGTAAGGTATTTTCCAAGGACAAGGTCCCTTCCCATCTCCACACCAAGACCTTCAAGCCTAACATTTAACGCCTCCTTGTCGTCCAGCTCGCTCTCTGAAATTCCGCCAACCTCAACCAGGGACTCTCTAAGGGTCATCTTCTTCCACGGAGGTGTCATGTCTATCTCGTTTCCCTGGTAGGTAAACCTGGTGCTGCCCTTTATGTCCAGGGCGATCTGGGCAAAGAGCTCCTCTGTTCTCACCATGAGGTCCTTAAAGGTTGCGTAGGCCTCGTAGAATTCAAGCATTGTGAACTCGGGATTGTGCTGAAGTGAGATGCCCTCGTTTCGAAAGTTCCTGTTGAGCTCAAAGACCCTTTCAAAGCCCCCGACAAGGAGCCTTTTAAGGTAAAGCTCAGGGGCTATCCTCATGAAAAGGTCTATTCCCAGGGCGTTGTGATGGGTGACAAAGGGCCTTGCGGTTGCACCTCCCACGATGGACTGCATCATGGGGGTCTCCACCTCAAGGAAACCGTTTGAGGTGAAGTAGTGCCTGAGCATCTGGATTATGCGCGCCCTGGCCCTGAAGGTCTCCGCCACCTCCTGGTTCATGATGAGGTCCTCGTAGCGCCTCCTGTAGCGAAGCTCCTTGTCCCTTATGCCGTGGTACTTCTCAGGAAGGGGTCGCATGGACTTTGTTACAAGCCTTATCCTGTCTGCCTCTATGGTGAGCTCATTGGTCTTTGTGCGAAAAAGGCGCCCCTCCACCTCCACTATGTCTCCAATGTCGAACTTCTTGAATATCTGGTACCTATCCTTGCCCACCCTGTCCCGCATGATATGAATCTGGATGGAGCCGGACGCATCTTTTATTGTAAAAAAGGCGGCCTTTCCAAAGCGTCTTAAGGCCATGATGCGCCCTGCAACCCGGAAGGTGTCCTCCACCTTTTCAAGGGCCTCGTTGTCATAGCCTTCATAGACCTTCTTTATGGCCCCTGCCCTTTCTGGAAGTGGTACATCGTTGGGGAAAAGGTCAACTCCAAGCCTTTCAAGCTCCTCAGCCTTTTGCCGCCTCTGCTTTAATATCTGACTTTCTTCACTCAATTTTCCAAAGCTCCTTAAACTTTTGCCAGACCCCTTTCGGCTGTTAAAATTTTCGAAAAAGGCTCTGTGACAGCTTGCAATTCTTAGTGTACTCTTTAAATGGAGTCAAGTTCCCGCAAAAATGTGCCCAACAATAAGATGTTGTCAACAATAAGATTGACATTACAGGCCCTTGTAATTACAATATGCATACTTATTGGGTCTTTTAAGCATCTATTTGACAACTGAATTAAGCTCTTTTATCCAGGAGACTTTGAGTTTTTCCACAAATATCATGAAGGCGTCCATAATAAAAATCGGCAATTCCCAAGGCATTCGTATTCCAAAACCCATAATAGAGCAGTGTGGTTTTAACAGCGAGGTGGAAATGGAGGTCCATAAGAAAAAGCTCATCATAAGGCCTGCCAGAAGACCAAGGAAGGATTGGGATAAGGCTTTCAAGGCCATGGCCCGAAATCGAGATGATAAAACTATATTTCTTCCGTCCAGCAAGTGGGATGAGGATGAATGGGAGTGGTAGTAAACAGATTCGACGTCTTCCTGGTCAGCCTGGATCCCACAGTAGGTCATGAGATCAAGAAAACAAGACCTTGTCTCATTATCTCACCTGATGAGATGAACCACAACATCTCCACGGTTATTGTTGCCCCCATGACAACAAAGGGGAAGGGATATCCCACCAGGGTTTCGTGTTCGTTTCAGGGGAAAAGGGGACAGATTGTACTGGACCAGATACGCACTATTGATAAGGATCGCCTTGTAAAGCGGCTGGGAACAATCAGCAGGAGCGCACAAAAAAAGGTGCTCGATATCCTACAGGAAATGTTTGCGCCTTGATTATGAAGCATAAATAATCGTTGTTGGACCTTTGGACCTGCTTTAATGCATTAAATTTCAATGCATTAAATAATGAGGATGTAGTAAGGAAAACAATTTGTCACTCCTTAAAAGATACAAAAGGCCCATCCTGGTGGTTGTGTGGATGGCAGTTATCTTCACGGGCTCCTCTGTCCCAGGGGATGACATGCCCTCTGATCTTCCCCCGGACTACCTCATGCACTTTCTGGAATACTCCATCCTTGGAGCCCTTGCCTCCTGGTGGGCCTCAAAGGATCTTTTCAGGACAGGTGTGCGGTTGCCCATTGTCTTTGCCACGGTTTTTTGTTCTCTCTATGCGGTTCTGGATGAAATTCATCAGTTTTTTGTGCCTGGAAGATGTATGGATCCAAGGGACTGGGTTGCAGATACCTTGGGGGGGCTTGCAGGGGCGGTAATCCTCATGCTTATTCTTACTTCTCTTGAGGGTTGAGGCCATGGACAGCCAGGTAAAAAAGGCAATAATAGACGTGATTTCCCTTTTTAAGGGGGCAAAGGAGGCTGGCCTCAAACAGGTTCCCCGCACCCACCTTGAAAAAATCATCCGTATTGAGAAAGAGATAGAAAAATTGCGAAAATCCCCTAAAAAAACCGCCACTTCATTAGAGTCTGTGGACCTTCTGACCCTTGAAGAGATGGTCAGGAAATGCACCCTTTGCGAGCTTAGCAAGGGCCGAAAAAACACCGTATTCGGGGAAGGGTCAAACCACCCCATACTCATGCTCGTTGGTGAGGCCCCTGGCAGGGAGGAGGACATCCAGGGAAGACCCTTTGTGGGAAGGTCAGGTGAGCTTCTGACAAAGATGTTAAGGGCAATTGGCCTTGAACGGAAAGAGGTCTTCATAACAAGCGTAATAAAGTGCCGCCCCCCAAGAAATCGTACCCCAAGAAAAGAGGAGATAGAGGCATGCCTCCCCTACCTTCTCAAACAGATAGAGCTTCTTGACCCAAAGCTCATCCTCTGCCTTGGCGCAACCTCTGCAAGGGCCCTACTAAAAACTGAAAGCTCGCTTTCAAGCTTAAGAGGCAGCTTCCACGACTTCGATGGCAGAAAGATTCTGGTCACGTATCACCCTGCATACCTTTTGCGCTTTGGCGGCTCAAGGCTCATAGACCTTAAAAAACAGGCCTGGCACGACTTACAGATGCTTCAAAGGGAATATGAAAAGATCAAAATGGAGATGGAAAATTAAAGGTAAACTCTTTACATTCTGCCTTCTTTTTGCCTTATCTTCACTTACTTGTGCCCAAGCCTCTAAGGCAAAGCTTGGACACCCGCAAAAAGGCCCGGGCACTCATGAAAAGGCCCGTCAGGACAAGGCACAGGTTCTTACAGGCCCTGTCATTGCGGTTAGGATTGACTCTGCCATAAACCCTGCCTCCCTGGAGCTTTTAAAAAGGGGAATAAACAAGGCAAGAAGGGAAAGGGCCTCTCTTTTTCTCATCATCCTCGACACCCCTGGAGGGCTTGTTACGTCCGTAAGAAAAATGATACAGCTGGTCATGTCCTCTCCGGTTCCGGTTGCGGTCTTTGTATATCCGCCAGGGGCAAGGGCTGCCTCTGCCGGCGCCCTCCTTACCCTTAGCGCAGACATTGCCGCCATGGCCCCAGGCACAAACATAGGGGCAGCCCATCCTGTCACCATTGGCAAGGAGATGGAGGCAAACAGCACCATGTCAAGGAAGGTGGAAAACGACCTTGCGGCCCTTGCGGTAAGTATTGCCATGAAACGGGGAAGAAACGCCAAATGGGCAGAAGAGGCGGTGAGAAAGAGCGTTTCTGCACCGGCCCAGGAGGCGCTTAAACTCCACATAATTGACCTGATTGCCAGGGATGTCCCGGATCTCATGAAAAAGCTGAAAAAACATCCCATAAGGCTTTCAGACGGAAGAATGGTCGTAGTGGCACCGAGAAATCCCAATCCCCTCTTTTTAAAGGAAAGCATAAGGGAAAAGGTGTTAAAGGTCATTGCAGACCCCAACATTGCCTACATCCTCTTGATGATAGGCATGGTTGGGCTCTACTTCGAGCTTGCCCATCCGGGCGTGATACTTCCAGGCTCTGTTGGCTCCATCTGTCTCCTTCTTGCCCTTTACGCACTGCATACCCTTTCTGCAAGCACCACTGCGGTCCTGCTGATACTTCTTGCCTTTGTGCTCTTCGTTCTTGAGCTTTTCATAACCAGCCACGGGATACTTGCCATCTCTGGGGCCATTGCCCTGGCCATTGGCTCCCTGATGCTTTTTGACTCCCATGGCACCATTTACATATCTGCATCTGTTCTCTGGCCCACACTTCTTTTTGTAATCCTCTTTTTCGTAACCATTGCCATACTTGCCGCCAGGGCCACCTTTTCAAGGCCAAAGACAGGCCTGGAGGCCCTTTTAGGGGAGGCTGGGGTGGTAAAAAAACGCCTTTCTAACAACAGGTTCCAGGTCTTCGTTCACGGAGAGCTGTGGGAGGCCCTTGGCCCTACGGACCTGAAGGAAGGCCAGGAGATAGAGGTTTCAGGGGTAAGGGGTCTCAGGCTAGAGATAAAACCAAAGGAGGAATAGCCATGCCTTTTGCACTGATTTTCATTGTCTTTTTTACAATTGTCTTTCTTGCCTCTTCCATAAGGGTCCTTAAGGAGTTTGAGCGGGGCGTGATATTTCGCCTTGGCCGGGTGCTCAAGGCAAAGGGCCCTGGGTTAATCATACTCATCCCCATTATCGATAAGATGAAAAAGGTGGATTTGAGGACGGTTACCCTTGACGTTCCACCCCAGGACATAATCACCAAGGACAACGTTTCCGTAAAGGTGAGCGCAGTGGTCTACTTCAGGGTCCTGGATCCAGTGGCAGCGGTCATAAAGGTGGAAAACTTCTACTTCGCCACCTCCCAGCTTGCCCAGACCACCTTGAGGAGTGTCTGCGGCCAGGAAGAGCTGGACAGCCTCCTGTCTGAAAGGGAACAGATTAATAGCAAGATACAAAGCATACTTGATCAAGATACTGAACCCTGGGGTGTAAAGGTCAGCAAGGTTGAGGTAAAGGAGATAGACCTTCCAGACGAGATGAAACGGGCAATGGCCAAACAGGCAGAGGCAGAAAGGGAAAGACGCTCAAAGATAATAAACGCAGAAGGTGAGTTTCAGGCGGCCCAGAAGCTTGCAGATGCGGCCCGGATAATAGAAAGCGTGCCTGCTGCCCTTCAGCTAAGGTACCTTCAGACCCTAAGGGAGGTCTCCCAGGAACACAGTTCCACCATCCTTTTCCCAATACCTATTGACCTTGTAAAACCCTTTCTTGAAAAATTTTCATCAAGCCCACAAGATCGAGGTTAGGAAATGGAAGCAACAACCCAGAAACAGCCCCTCATTCCCATTGACTGGAACAGTGCAGACCTGCCAACAATGCCTTCCATAGCACAGAAACTTATTTCTCTTTTGTGTCAGGAGGACGTGGATACGAGTCAGCTTTGCGATCTCATCTCCCAGGACCCGGCACTTACTGCAAAGCTCCTTCAGGTATCCAACAGCGCCCTTTACGCCCTGAGCGCAGAGGTCACGTCCATCAGGCAGGCAGTGGTCCTTCTCGGGCAGCAGGAGGTCATACAACTTGCCATAAGCAGCCTCCTTGCCAAGAGGTTTCTCACCGTCCCGTCAAGCCTCAAGGCCGAGGCGGAAAGGCTCTGGCGCCACCTCATGACCACGGCCATACTCGCAAAGGACTTTGAATCCGACATCGAGGAGCCAGACCTCTACACCCTTTCAATGCTTCACGACGTGGGCTGGCTGGTGCTCATGTCCCAGGGGCCAACTGTTTTCCAGTCCATTTCCCAGGAGAAGGAAAAGACACTGGACGAGATTCAGGGAAGCTGGGGCGTTGACCATGAACTTTGGGGGGCAAAGCTCCTTGAAAAGTGGGGCCTTCCGGAGCCGTTTCAGGTAACAGCCTTCCGCCATCACGAGCCCTTTAAAGACGCCGCACCTCCCAAGTACCTTCTCATAGTTAGCCTGGCTAACTTTCTTGCTAGCGCCATGGGTAACAGTCTCCTTGATACGCTTACACCCGAGCCCTCTGACATCCATCTTCAGCACCTAGGCCTGGACAGGAAAGCCCTTTCGGAGATGGTTGAGTGGGCTCTTTCGGAAAAGGAAAAGATAGATATTAAGTGTAAGCTAGTCATTTAAATCATTTGCCCAAAACCTTAAGTATCAGGCTGCCCTTGCCGATCTATTGAGAAACACCAATTAGCCGTTAACGCGTCACAGATGGACAAAACAGGTGTAACAACTTTTTTTGGAGGTAATCTGGAAGTGAAAAAGGTACGAGGGCTCATTTCTTCAATGTCGTTATCAGCGAGGCTTATTTTGGGTATAAGCGCTTTGATTTTTCTCATACTTGCCATTCAGGCAGGCCTTTCCCTTAATAAGGCAAGGGCCAAAAAGAACGAACTTATTCAACAGGCCCTTAAGGGCAAGGATGCATTCATGGAGGAGGCAGAGAACATTTCAGTGGACCTAATGAAACAGGCCCTTATCATCTCCCATATTCCTGAAGTGGAAAAATCCATTGCTGAAAGGGATAGAACCAGCCTGCTCAATATGCTCATCCCCATGGAACAGGCAATAAAGGACACTATAGGAAGACCAGTAAAGATTCACTTTCATGTTCCGCCAGCCGTATCATTCCTTAGAAGCTGGAAGCCAAACAAGTATGGAGACGATCTTTCAGCCTTCAGAAACTCTGTGGTTGAGGCCATAGGCCACGACAGGCCTGTAAAGGGCATCGAGGCAGGCAGGGCAGGCTTTGCCGTACGGGCAGTTGCTCCCATAAACCTAGGTGGCAAAGTGGTGGGTTCTGTAGAGGTGTTTGAAAGCGGGGCGCGGGTTGCTAAACAGTTACAAAAGGTAAAGGGAGAGATAAACCAGCTCTTTTATGTAGAAAAGGTCAAGGCAGATGCAGCAGAACCAGGGACCCGTATAGGACGATTTGTTATCCTTACTCGCACCAATATGGGCCTATCCAAATCCATAGATGAAAACTTTCTGGAAAAGGCCCTGACAAAGGGCTCTGCAATAAAGTTTGTTGGAGACAAGGTAATAACAGCCTCTGATATCACCGATTTCAAAGGAGATCCTATAGCGGTCTATACAAGGTATATCGATTTTGCTGGAATAAACAAGGAAATAAGAGACGATCTTTTGCAGTTTGGACTACTTTCTCTAGGATGTCTTGCGTTTTCATTGCTGTTGGTTGCATTTTTGCTGAAGAGATCCCTGGCAACCCCCCTTAATAAATGTCTATCCACCCTGACTACAACATCAGAGGGGAAACTGGTAAAATACACTGAGCCAGAAGGGGCCCCGGAAATGAAAAAGATTGCCGTGGCTACAAATAATATCATCTTCAACACAGGATATTTATTGGATACACTTAAGACTCAATCAGAAAGCCTAAACACATTAGGGAGAGAGCTAGAAAACATAGTAGACCAGATGCAGGAGGGAGCACAAGACATTGACTCGGCAGCCCAAACCATGGCGGAGTCTTCGGCAACCACGGCACAGACCCTTTCCACGGTTGCCACTGCATCCAATGAACTCAATGCGGCAACAGGTGAAATAGCCCAGAATGTTGCTGAGACAGCCAGGGCAGCCGGCGAGGCCTCGGAAGAGGCAGCCACCACCAACGAGCTCATGCAGCGCCTTGGTCAACAATCTGAAAAGATAAAGGACATAATTGGCGTAATAAACTCCATAGCAGAACAGACCAACCTCCTTGCCCTTAATGCCACCATAGAGGCGGCCAGAGCAGGAGAGGCAGGAAAGGGTTTCGCAGTGGTGGCAACAGAAGTGAAGGAGCTAGCAAAACAGACATCTAACGCCACAGAAGAAATAACCAGCATAATAGGTTCCCTTACAAGCGGCATTTCAGAAGCAGTATCTGCCGTGGATAAGATTACCGAAACCATCAACACGGTAAACGACCTTGCCAATACCATTGCCAGCGCGGCAGAAGAACAGACAGCTACTGTTTCTGAAATAGACCAGAGCATTACCGATGGGGCAAACAGCGTTCAAGAACTTGAGAATCAGGCCAAGGCCCTTGCCACCAGATCTGGTGACTTTGTCCATTTCTCCGGTAAGGTTATGTTAGCGGAAGAGGCCATTCAGGACATTGGACGTCAACTCTCAACCGTTACAGGAATGTATCAGGTGCATACAGAGGCATTGGAAAAGGCCAAGGCCTATGCAGACACCAAGGTACTGTTAATGGTAGCCATTTTGACCCATTTTAAATGGCTAGAGGATTTCAGAATGGCTGTTATGGATCACAGAGATCCCCAAGTTGAAGAAGACCCCAAGGCCTGTATGCTCGGACAGTGGCTAGACCGATATGCGCCCAATATGAATAATATCGACCATGGTCTTTTACGGGAAGTCACAGATACCCATGACGGGTTACACGCAAGTGTCCAGGTTGTGAGAACGGCCATGAAGCATACTAATGACCCATCTGAACTCGCTACAATCTTTGACAAGGAGGTTGCCCAGAAGTTCAGAAGACTTATGGAGCTATTGTCAAAACTTATAGATTAAGCGGTTAGATTCGCTTCTGCTATCTAACGGCTTAAAGGGCCTTGACAACCAAAAGCGCCCACCTTATTATTTGCCGTGGATTTTACACGGGGCGGGAATAACTCAGTGGTAGAGTGCAACCTTGCCAAGGTTGAAGTCGCGGGTTCGAATCCCGTTTCCCGCTCCACTCTTTTTTGAAATAGACAGGGCAGCTTCTTTGGCTGCCCTTTTCTTTTTTTGATTATGTATCAAGGCCCTGCCCCAAGAAAAAGGCCCCGTGGCCTGGCCCTTATCCTCCTCTTTGGGCTGTTCTTCATCCTGATTTCAGGATTCGACGCCAAAATCTCCCTCTTAGCCGCAGACAGCGCTCCACTTAAGAGGCCAATCAGAGTAACGAAGACCTTGAGCGGCCAGATAGACATGTGCCTTTCCTGCCACAAGGAGACCCTTGACAAGGCACATGGTCGGCAGGTGCTTGGATGCTACAGCTGCCACCTTGGAAATCCCCTTGCCGGAACCCCTGAAGAGGCCCACAAGGGCATGGTCCTAAACCCAGGGGACCTGCGGGTGGCTGAAAGGACCTGCGGCCAGGAAGGATGCCACGTTCAGCAGGTAAAGGACGTAAAAAACAGCCTTATGGCCACAAACAGGGGCATAATAAGCACCCTCAGATACTACTGGGGCGAGACCAGGGACCACAACGAGCCCATTACAGTTGAAAAGCTTCTTGGGGCAAATGCGCCCAAAAGCCCGGCCACCAACTACTTCAGGAAACTTTGCGGCACCTGCCACCTCTGGCTTCCAAGACACACCCTTCCCTCCTTTCTCTCAGAAAAGGGCGGCGGCTGCACTGCCTGCCACAACGTAAAAAAGGCGAAAGACGGCAGAACCACCACACAGGACAAGCACCCCCTCATCACCAGGAACATACCCATGGAAAACTGCATCAGGTGCCACAACAGAAGCGGAAGGATCGGCCTTTCCTATCAGGGCCTTTACGAATCCGAGGGCTACGGTACTCCCTTTGAGGACGGGGAGACCTCCTCCCTTCAGCTTGAAGACGGAAGGTTTGTCAAGAAAATCCGCCCTGACATTCACTTTGAAAAGGGCCTTGTCTGCATCGACTGCCACAGCCAAAAGGAAATCATGGGAGACGGCAGACAAAGGGCACACCTTTACCAGCAGGTGGAAATAAGGTGCGCCTCCTGCCACGGCGGGGAAAAAGCACTTGAAAGGCTTTTCAAGGAGCAGAAGAGCAAGAAGAAACTTCCCATGTTAAACAACCTTGTAAGGACACAAGACGGTCGCATCCTTCTTAAAGGCAAAATAGACAAGAAGATCCATCCCCTTAACCCCTTTTCAAGGGAAAAGTGCAGAAATCCCCAACACAAGCGCCTTTCCTGCCAGGCCTGCCACAGCACCTGGGTTCCCCAGTGCTACGGATGCCACGTTCGCTTTGACCGGGGGAAACGTCAGCTTGACAAACTTGCCATAAAAGAGACCTTTGGCATGTGGCAGGAGTTTAAATCCTACATGCGTTATGAGAGTCCGGTGCTAGGGATCCTTGAAGAAAAACCTGGAAAAGAGATCGAAGGTGGAGGAAAAGGAGGCAATGTTGTCATCCTTGTGCCTGGCTGACAGGACTTTGTAAGCTTTCTGGATGAAAGGGAAAAGTTCAGGGGCACCTTTGAAAGGCTTACGGTCTCCACCATGGACCCGCACACGACGACCAAGAAGACAAGGACCTGTAGCGACTGCCACGAAAATCCAAAAAGCATGGGCCTTGGTTACGGAAACATATTCCTAAAAAAAGACGGAAGCTTTGGCTTTACCCCTTCAAGCTCCGTAAATGCCACCATATTTGGACAGGACAGGCGCCTTGATGCCTTCGTAAATACCGATGGCGTCCCTCTGGTACATACCAGCAGAAAGGGGCTAAGACCTTTTGACCAAAGGGAGCTTGAAAAAATAGTGCACGTGGGCCTTTGCCTTTCCTGCCACCCTGGCATGGACGACCCGGTTATGAAAAGCTGGAAAAAAGACACCACCCCAAAGCCATGCAAGGCCTTTTTAGACCTTGCCCGCCCCATTAAATGAAATAGACAAAAATGAATAGATGAACTGGCTTCCCATTGCCCTTGCCACAGCCCTTCTTACTGCAACGAGCGACGCCCTTACAAAGGCGTACCTAAAACCCCTGGCAACAATAAGAATGGCAATTGGAAGGGTAATTGCCCCAATTTTTTTCCTGGCTCCCCTGCTCTTTTATACTGGATTTCCACACCTTGACTCTACCTTCTGGAAGACCCTTTTGGTTCTTCTTCCCCTTGAAACTTCGGCCCTTCTCCTTTACATGAAGGCCCTCAGGGTCTCACCCCTTTCTCTTACCCTGCCCTTTCTCGCATTTACGCCTGCATTCATGATACTTACAGGGGCTTTGATACTTGGAGAGCACCTGAAAGCCGCAGGAATCGCCGGTATAATGCTCATAGTTTCAGGCAGCTACACACTCTACCTTCCAAGTTTAAGACATGGCCTTACAGAACCCATAAGAGCCATGTTCAGGGAGCAGGGCTCTATCCTCATGCTCGCTGTGGCCTTCATCTACTCCATAACCTCTGTCCTTGGAAAGCTTGCCATCCAGCACTCAAACCCCACCTTCTTTGCAAGCTTCTACTTCATTATCCACGGCGTGTTTGCCACCTGCGTCCTTGCCCTGATCTTCAGGACAAATCCTAAAGAGGTGCTGGAAAGATGCCCAAAGGGAGTGCTTTTTGTGGGCCTGGCCCAATCGGCAATGGTCATATCCCACATGTGGGCCATAAGCCTTGCCCCTGCTGCCTACATGATTGCAGTGAAGCGAACCAGCGTGCTTTTTGGCGTGCTCATTGGCTGCCTCTTCTTCAAGGAACCCGGGATTGGCTTTCGTCTCCTTGGAGCAGCCCTCATGGTGGCAGGGGTGTTTCTTATTTGTTTGGGGTAGGAGGTTATTGCGACTTAGTGTAATTTTTTGTTATATTGAAGTAATCAATGATGGTTGGTCGTCAGCTCAATGCGTAATTTTCCAGGGATTTTTTCAGTTAAAGGACCTTATAAAAACGGGGCCTTCAAGGAATCCGCTTGGCAAATCATGTGGCTTAACAGAACCAGTCTGCTCATAAGATACATGGTTCCCAAATCTTTATCATGAATAAGTGCCAACGGCCGCAAGCATTTTACGCCCATAGCCTGCCCAATGAACCACCTGATAAGTGGCAGCCCCTGGAAGAGCACTTAAAAAATGTTGCCGAATTGGCAGCGGGTTTTGCCAGGCCGTTTGGAGGCGAAAAGTGGGCGTACCTTGCAGGGCTGTGGCATGACCTTGGAAAGGGTACCAAGACATGGCAGGCCTACCTCCGCCGGTTCAATGGAATCATTGATGAATTTTCCGAGCATTACAAAGGCCACCCCAACCATGCGGCTGAAGGGGCAAAGTTGCTATTCAACCGTTCTAAACAGGCTGGTAAACTACTTGCGTACTGCATTGCCGGCCATCATGGTGGCTTGCCGAACTGGAATGACACAGGATCGGCAGCCCTGCGGGAAAAACTTGCAATCCCTTTGGCAGATATCTCGTTTCCTCACACAGTGGCCGAACTGACCGAAGAACTTCCCTTTGCCATGGAGCCAGAGCGGTTCGGATTTCAGATACAGTTCTTAGCCCGCATGATTTTTTCATGTTTAGTTGATGCTGATTTCCTTGATACTGAAAAATTTCTTGATCCAGAGCGTTTTACCCAGCGCGGTGACTATCCAGACATCGAGGAGTCACATGCTCGGTTTTGGAAGGAATTTAACAAACTTAGGGCAAAGGCAGACCCAGGACTAAATGTCAATAAACAACGCGAGTTAGTACTGGCAGATTGTCTGGAGGCGGCTAACAAGCCTCCGGGAACTTATTCTCTCACCGTTCCGACTGGGGGTGGTAAGACGCTGGCCTCGCTGGCCTTTGCCCTAAACCATGCCCTGAAACATGGCAAAAGACGGATCATCTACGTAATTCCCTTTACCAGTATCATTGAACAAAACGCCCGGGTCTTCCGGCAGATGCTGGGCGATGATGCGGTACTGGAGCATCACTGTAACTTCATCACTGATGACAAGAATTGGAAGCACAAGCTGGCGGCAGAGAACTGGGATGCGCCGGTGATTGTCACCACCAATGTCCAGTTTTTCGATTCGTTCTTTGCAAATAGAACATCCCGCTGCCGCAAACTGCATAATGTGGCCGACAGTGTTGTCATCTTTGACGAGGTGCAAGCGATCCCGGTGGAGAAACTCAAACCATGCCTAGAGGTCATCAAGGAATTATCAGCCAATTACAAGGTCACTACAGTACTTTGTACCGCCACCCAGCCCGCGATCAACTATTCTGACAATTTCAAGGCTGGACTCAAGGTCGATGCCGAGATTATTCGTGATGTTCCTGCCCTGTTTGCAAATTTGAAGCGTACCGAGGAGCGTTTTATCGGTACACTGACTGAAACCGAGGTGGCAGAGAGGCTCATGGAGCACAATCAGGTTTTGTGCATCGTCAACACCCGCAAGCAAGCCCTGGATATCTTCACAGCCCTGCCGGAATCGGAAGAGAACATTCATTTAAGTGCACTGATGCATCCGGCCCACCGTAGTGAAAAACTCGAAGAGATCAGAAGAAGGCTACAGTCGGAAAACAATCTTCCATGTCGGGTGGTCAGCACCCAGCTGATAGAGGCAGGTGTGGATGTCGATTTTCCTGCTGTGTTCCGGGCCGTGGCTGGAATCGACTCCATTGCCCAGGCTGCGGGACGTTGCAACCGTAATGGCTTGCACAAATCCCCTCGTCTGGTCTCGGTCTTTGCCTTTCCCCAAAACAGGGACTGCTCCTTTTTCAAACAGGCTGCCCAGGCGGCAGAAAAACTCTTTGACCGTTTTTCCGGCCGCCTCACCGAGCCGGAGTGCGTTCGTAACTATTTTGAGGAGTATTTCTGGAAGAATTCTCAACGGATGGACATGGACGGAATTATCGCCGATTGTCAAAAGGCTGCCGGAGGAGATATCCAATTCAAAGATCTGGCCCGCTTCCAGATGATCGAGTCTGCCACCGTGCCGGTGATTATTGCCGTTGACGAGGAGGCGGTGCGCCTAGTCCACGCCCTTGAACACGCGGATCATAAGGGCGGTATCCTGCGTAAGCTGCAACAGTACACGGTGCAGGTTTATCCCTACCAGCTTAAGGAAATAGAAAACTGGCTTGAAAATCTGCCCCCAGGTGTCTGGGTATTGCGCTCGGCAGAACTCTATTCAGATGCCACCGGGCTAAAATGCACCCCTCCGCAGGGGGAGGCCTTTTTCGGATGAAAATATTCAAAAAGTGTGTGGTATGGAGGTGAAAAATGGGATATGGAATCAAGATACGAGTTTGGGGTGATTATGCCCTGTTTACAAGGCCGGAGATGAAGGTGGAGCGGGTCTCCTACGATGTGATGACCCCGTCGGCAGCTCGGGGCATTCTGGAGGCCATCTACTGGAAACCGTCCATCCGCTGGGTGATAGACCGCATCCATGTCCTGCGGCCGGTACGTTTTGACAATATTCGCAGGAATGAGGTTTCAAAGAAAACTGTCGTGACCAAAAAAGACATGGAGGGCAGTACTCCAGTATGTATTTATGCCGACGATACAGAACACAAGACACGGCAACCTCGGGCCTCAATGGTACTACGTGATGTCGAATATGTGATAGAAGCTCATTTTGTTCTTACAGGTTTTGATACAACCAATCCGGGCAGGCATCTAGCCATCTTCGAACGCCGGGTCAAAAAAGGCCAGTGCTTTCACCGCCCCTATTTTGGTTGCCGTGAATTTCCTGTCAACTTCGAGTGGTGCGATGAGGTGCCGGAATCTGTTCTCAAAGGTGAACAGGACTTGGGATATATGCTCCACGATATCGACTTTAAAAACGATATGACCCCGCGCTTTTTCCGGGCGGTCATGCGGAACGGCGTGATAGATTGCCGCCAAGAGGTAGTCTCATGATTTTTCAATCCTTAGTGGAACTTTATGATCGTCTGCCGCAAGCGAATTTTCCAGATACGGACGGTGTGCCGCCCTTTGGCTTTAATGTCGAGGATATCGGTTTTGAGGTCATCATTGACCGGGACGGCAGGATGGTCGGACAGCCAGAGGATCTGCGGGTAAAAGTAAAAGCCAACACCTACGACTTCCGAAAATCGGTGGTGCCCTACACCAACGAGGTCAATGTACGCTCCTCAGGAGCGGCCACAACACCTAATTTCATGGTGGACAAGGCGGATTACATATTTGGCATGTCGGGAAATGCGCGAAAAAAGGTACATCATGATTCTTTCAAAAAACTGGTAGATGAAGTTTGCGGTGACTCAAACGACGATGGGGCGGTGGCGGTACGACAATTTCTTGACCAATGGAAGCCAGAAAAATCCGTTGAGCTGCGAGACTGGAAGGAGATGTGTGGAATTCATGGGAAGTGGGTGGCTTTCAGGCTCCAGGGTGACCGCTGCTTTGTTCATGAACGCCCGGCGGTTCAAAAATTATGGCAGGAATTTCTGGTTCAGGAACAAAAAAAATACCCACATGGAGTTAGCTTTCTTGACGGCGCTATCCATCCTATACAGCTCCAGTACGCCCAGTTCAAGTTCGGTTCCGGTGCTTCTCTGGTTTCATTTAATGAGGCCGCCTATGAATCGTATGGCAAGAAAAGGGGAGAAAACGCTCCTATCTCCGTGGAGGCTGAGTTCAAAAGTGCTGCAGCGTTGAAATACCTTCTGCGCAGCCGCACTCAGAGAATCAAGATCGGTGACGCAACCACTGTTTTCTGGGCAGAAAGGGCTTCGCCAGTGGAAACATTCTTCGGCCAAGTGATGAGCCCGGCCCAGGACGATGCGGCTGCCGCTGAACAGGTGCGCGCATTTCTTAAGGCGGTACGGGCCGGAAGCCTGCCCAATGAACTTGAGGCGGACCGGGAGATTAATTTCTACATACTGGGCTTGGCCCAGAATAAGGCACGCCTTGTCCTGCGTTTCTGGTACGTCTGCTCGGTTGGCACCTTGATGGACCACCTGCGGGACCATTTCAACAACCTTGACATGAAATGTTCTGACCAGAATATCGAGCGTTTCGGGGTCTGGCATCTGCTCAAGGAGACTGCCAGAGAAACTAAAGATATCTCTCCGGTGCTGACCAGTGCTTTAACCCGTTCCATCCTCACCGGAGAACGCTATCCTCTAAGCCTGTTTCAGGCTGTCATCGGCCGGATCCGAGCAGATCAAAGTAAAAAACATCCTAACACCGGAAAAGCAGTGCCTAATGTCAATTATCTGAGGGCCGCTATCTTGAAAGCAGTATTACAACGAAATTTCAACAAGGAGGTTCCCATGTCATTAGACCCAGAACGAAGAGAAACAGCCTATCTGCTGGGCCGGTTATTCGCTGTCCTGGAAAAGGCGCAACGGGATGCCCTAGGCGAGGTCAAGGCTACGATCAAAGACCGTTTTTTCAGTGCCGCCTCGACCACCCCGGCCAGTGTCTTTCCCAGGTTGCTGAGGCTCAGCCAGCACCATATCGAAAAGGCGGAGTATGGCCATGTTTCCGATCGGCGCATTGCCGAAATCCTGGAACATCTGGACAGCTTCCCAACTAATATGAGCCTGCAGGATCAGGGGCTGTTCGCCATTGCCTATTATCAGCAGAAGAACGCTATTGAACGCGAGATTAGTGATGCCGCTGCTAAGAAAAAAGCCAAAGAAACCGAAGGAGGAAAGTAATGAGTGAAGCAATCAAAAACCGCTATGAGTTTGTCCTGTTGTTCGATGTCAAGAATGGCAATCCCAATGGCGACCCGGACGGTGGTAATTTGCCCCGGATCGATCCAGAGACCGGCCACGGAATCACCACCGATGTGTGCTTGAAGCGTAAGGTGAGAAATTATGTGGATATGGTAAAAAAAAATGTTTCTCCTTATGAGATCCATGTTCGTGAGGGAGCATACCTTTCTGAACATCATAGACGGGCACACAAAGCACTTGATGACGAGAAACTTTACATTTCAGTCCCTGCTGATCTGTTACCAGAATTGCGTGATTACCAAAATTATCCTGAAGGGGTAGGATTTGAGGATGAACGTATCTTTCTTAGACTCGGGTCTAATATTGATAAAGCAAAGAAGGCTGTTTGGAAATTGAAAGATATCTCTGATGCCGCTAAAGCCAAACTGAAGGAGCTTTTTGTTGACAGCAAAAAGATCATGGCAAAAAAATGGATGTGCAAGAATTTTTTTGATGTCAGAACCTTTGGTGCTGTTATGTCAACGGGTGATAAAACCTGCGGACAAGTACGCGGTCCAGTTCAGTTGACTTTTGCCAGGAGCATTGATCCTATAGTAGCATTGGATGTGGCAATGTCTCGAACGGCGGCAGTTAGTGTTGATAACCCGGATGACAAAGGGTTGGGGGCAAGAAAAGCTATTGTACCCTACGGTCTTTACCGTGCCCACGGATTCGTTTCGGCTCCCCTTGCCAAGCAGACCGATTTTTCAGAAGGAGACCTTGAACTTTTGTGGGATGCCCTGCTTAACATGTTTGATCATGACCGTTCAGCAGCCCGTGGAGAAATGGCCACAAGAAAACTTATCATATTCAAGCATGACTCAGAGCTTGGTAATGCCCCAGCCCATGTGCTTTTTGATCTGGTTAAGGTCAAGAAGAAAGAGGAAATAGATGGCCCGGCACGAAAGTATGAAGATTATGAAGTACTAATAGACGAGGACAACGCTCCCAAGGGAGTAGAATTGATAGAAAAACCATAAAAAGGCTCAAGGCCTTTTTCATTTCTAGGCCTTAAAAATGCGAGGATATAAGCCATGAAAAAATATCTAACTGCCATACTCAACAAAGAAGACGACATGTATGTTGCCCTTTGTCCCGAACTGGATATTGCCTCTCAGGGAAGGACTGTTGAAGAGGCGAAAAGGAATTTATCAGAAGCCGTCGAACTTTTTTTTGAAACGGCGTCTCCTGAAGAGATCGATGAGCGCCTTAAAACCGAAATTTTTATCTCCCCGATAGAGGTAGCAATTGCCTAAACTTAGAAGTTTATCTGGGAAGGACGTCTGCAAGATACTTGAAGCACACGGATTTTTGGAAGTAAGGCGAAAGGGCAGTCACATAGTTATGCAAAAACGATTGCCAAATACAACTGTTACCGTTCCTGTTCCAAACCACAAATCCCTAAAACGTGGAACTCTTATGTCCATAATTAGGCAAAGCGGGATCAGTAAAACCGAATTCGAAACAGGTAATGAATAGGCCAGAGCGGGTATATAAGGACAGTGAACTGTTGCAGTTATCAGCAATTCAGCACCTTCTTTTTTGCGAAAGACAGTGTGCCTTGATCCACATAGAAGGCCTGTGGGAAGAAAATTATTTCACTGCTCAAGGTCGCAATTTACATAAAAGGGTGGACCAGGGAGGAACCCGGCCGGGCAATGACATCAGGGTGGAATATGGATTAATGCTTAGATCTTACGCCCTTGGCCTTTATGGCAAGGCAGATGCAGTAGAATTCGTCAGAAAAACTGCTAACGGTGGTGAGATATGGACTCCCCGGCCTGTTGAATATAAACGCGGCCGTCCAAAGGCAGAGACCCTGGACTGGGACAGGGTCCAGCTGTGCGCCCAGGCCATTTGCCTTGAGGAGCAGCTTGGCACCCCTGTTAAGTATGGCTTTCTATTTTATGGAAAGACTAGAAGACGCGAAAAAGTGCCTTTTGACAGGAAACTGAGACAAAAGACAGCCGACTCAGCAAAAAGACTCCATGAACTTATTTTTTCTGGCATTACTCCCCCACCATCCAGGTCATCAAAATGCTCTCGGTGTTCCATGAAAGACCTTTGCATGCCCGAAATCGGGGTGGATCTCAGTGTCCATGACTTTATTAATAGCGCCCTGGATTCCCTATGAAAAAGCTTCTTAACACACTTTATGTTACGAGCCAGGGCGCATACTTGAAAAAGGATGGCGAGACCATAGCAGTAAAACTGGACGGTAGCATCCGTCTAAGACTCCCAGCGCATACCATTGGCAGCATAGTCTGTTTTGGAAATGTTTCATGCAGCCCCTTCCTGATGGGATTTTGCGGAGAAAAAAACATCGGGATATCTTTCCTCACCGAAAGAGGCAGGTTTCTTGCCCGGGTCCAGGGCCCGGTATCGGGTAACGTACTGTTAAGACGCTCACAGTACCGGTTGGCAGACGATAAGGAGCAAACAGCAAAAATTTCAGCAAGTTTCCTCATTGGCAAGCTCTATAACTGCCGGACGGTCATTGAAAGGGCTAAGCGTGATCACGCAGAAAAGGTGGACATTGAGAAATTGCACAAGGCTTCCGTGGAACTAAAGCACACTTTAAGAAAAATAAGGAACGAAAAAGATATAAACAGGCTCCGAGGGCTGGAAGGAGACGGTGCCAACAGCTACTTCTCGGTGTTTGATCATCTAATAACCAACCAAAAGGAAAAATTCTTTTTTAAAAACAGAAACAGACGCCCTCCAGAGGACCGGGTTAACTGCCTTTTATCATTTTTATACACCATCGTGCTGCATGACATAAGAAGCGCCCTTGAAGCTGTTGGTCTTGATCCTCAGGTTGGCTTTCTGCACCGTGACAAACCTGGAAGACCAAGTCTTGCTCTTGATATGATGGAGGAATTCCGCCCCGTAATTGCTGACCGTTTGGTTCTAAGCCTTATAAATTTGGGCCAAATCAGGCCAGAAGGCTTTGCAACTTCTGGTTCCGGTGCAGTTTACATGGATGATGAAACAAGGAAAACAGTTCTGACCGCCTATCAAAAAAGGAAGCAGGATGTAATCACTCATCCATTTATTGGAGAGAAGATTCCACTTGGCATCGCCTTTCACGTTCAAGCCCAGTTACTCGCCCGTTACATAAGGGGAGATATCGATGGTTATCCTCCCTTTTTGTGGAAGTAGCTGAAATATAGGAAGGATTCATGTTCGTACTTGTAAGTTACGATGTCTCGACCACAGACCAAAATGGCCAGAAAAGACTCAGAAAGGTTGCCAGATTGTGTCAAAATTACGGGCAACGCGTACAATTTTCAGTCTTTGAGTGTATTGTCGATCCCGCCCAATGGGAAACCTTCAAACAAAAACTCATTGATGTCATAGACCCGGAAAAAGACAGTTTGAGATTCTATTATTTGGGGAAAAATTGGCGAAGAAGAGTTGAGCATGTGGGAGCAAAACCGGCTCTTGATCAGGAGGGGCCTTTAATAATTTGATTCGATTGCGAACCTGAAGCAAGAAATCAAAACACCATGAATAACCTATTGAAATTAAAAATAAATTTTACACTAAGGCAAAGGGAGGTTCGCACATTCGTAACCTATAGAATTTTTTCTTTTTTCTTTCCAATGCTTTTTGTTTTGAGCCCTGCGGGATTGGATTTCGGCCATATTCGCAAGATTTGATGAAATTTCTATAAAATTTTCTATACTTAGATTTGAACTGTCGCCCCCCACGCGGGGGCGTGGATTGAAACTTTTGGGGGAAGTGGTGGCTTTAGTGGGTCACAAGTCGCCCCCCACGCGGGGGCGTGGATTGAAACTTGGCATAGATCGCAGGGTCTGTCACCCCCTCAGTAGTCGCCCCCCACGCGGGGGCGTGGATTGAAACTAAAAGTTTGGCCTGCCAGTTATCGGATGACCTCGTCGCCCCCCACGCGGGGGCGTGGATTGAAACCCAGGACCCAGGCAATGGTGTCCATGATGACGCGTCGCCCCCCACGCGGGGGCGTGGATTGAAACTTGGCATCCTGTAGCCTGTTCCACTGCCTTATGACGTCGCCCCCCACGCGGGGGCGTGGATTGAAACATGCCCTCATTGAGAATGAGGGAGCTTGCCACATTGGTCGCCCCCCACGCGGGGGCGTGGATTGAAACATGCTCGATGCCTACACGGGCAGGGGCGGATTGTCGCCCCCCACGCGGGGGCGTGGATTGAAACTAAGGGCAGGCTGGAGGAAATGGTGGTTTAGCGCGTCGCCCCCCACGCGGGGGCGTGGATTGAAACGTCAGAAAAGATGGCACCGTAAACCAATATTACGGGTTAAATAGAAGGTACAAGGAAGTTACTGTAATAAGAAAGGGAGGTGTGCGGGCCACTTGGTTTCCGCTTGACACCCGAAGTGTTCGGAAGTTTGTTGAAAGTCAGCGCGCCCGCGTTAAGAAAAAGGAATTCAAGAGAATAGGAATACTTCAAGACCTATGGGAAGAGATATAGGGGCGGAAATAGAATATTATGATTTTTGCTCAGAAGGGCTTACCTTCTCCGATCCCGATGTGGTCGAGGCCATTCCGGCAACGAGGGAGGAGATTTCCAGGCTGCTTTCCCTGGGGGAAAAGCCGGAGCCCAGGGACGCGGAAAGGCTGAGGCGGGTTGATGATTACGTCATCTCCAATATTGATGGGCTGCCAGACGACTTTGATGAGGATGACCCCAACCAGTCCCTTGAGAAGTGGTGGTGGCATCTCAAGGCCATAAAGGAGGGCAGGTTCCCAAGGGAGCTTTTGCCCGTTTCCTGAAACAAAATCCCCACTTTTTGAAAATCGCCCATATTTAAATTCTGAGGCAGTCGCCCCCCACGCGGGGGCGTGGGAAGTATGCTAAGTCCTGCCTTTGTGAACCAGCCAGCAGAATGGAATTGACTTTGTCTGCCCAACAGGGAGCGCATCAACCTCTCCTCTCCCCCAGTGCTTTACCATCTTGTGCTGGTTTACCACTGACGCCGCGTGTCAGACAGCACCTCAATGCCCTTGCCGTCGGGTGGTGGTTTATTGTGTGCCCGACCGCTATACTGCTGCGGCCTTCAGACTAGCTCCATAACGGCAGATGAGCTTGGTCGTTCGCATCTAAAAGAATATATTTGCCAGCCCGATTATCCTTTGATATCATCTTACATGTAAGAAAGAAAGATGAGGGATTAATCATGGCAAATGTAGCGACAACGAAATTGTCTTCCAAGGGACAGGTCGTTATACCCGAGAATATTAGGAAAAAACTTAATCTTGAAGCAGGTGTTCAATTTGTCGTATTAGGAGATAAGGATGTAGTAATTTTAAAAAAGATATCTCCACCTACTATTGACGAGTTTGATGCCCTGATTAAAGAGGCTCGGGAAACTGCAAAACAGGTTGGACTTAAAAAGTCAGATATTGAACTTGCCATAAAAAGGGTGCGGTCCCAAAAGTGAGGGTTGTACTTGATACCAACGTATTAATTTCAGCCATCTTTTTCTCAGGTACACCTGCCAAGATATTGAAACACTGGAGAAAAGGAAATTTTACTGCGGTCATCTCCAAGCCAATAATCTTTGAATATACAAGGGTTGCCGAAGAAATTGGTGCAAAATTCCCTCAAATAGATATTTCCAATATTTTGGAACTATTTATCCTGAATTCTGAGATCGTGGATACAGGCAATTTAAGAATTACAGCATGTGAAGATCCAAATGACAATAAATTCATTGAATGTGCCATTGCAGGCAGATGCGAAATAATTGTCAGTGGTGATAAACACTTATTAAAGTTAGCGACATATCAAGGAATTGAAATTTTAACGCCAAGAAAATTTGCAGACAACTACCTGAAAACAAAAAGAAAAAGCTAGTCCGGAAAGGGTGGGGCTCTCCACCCCCACCCACGCGGGGGCGTGGATTCACTCCATTTGTAAACTCAGGCCTTTCCCTGCGATCTTGGCAAAAATTTCCTCGGAAATCTGTCTTCTTTAATTGCCTTAAGGTGCCACCACCATCTCTCAAATGGCTGGTTTGGATCGTCCTCGTCAAAGTCTTCGGGTAGGCTCTCAAGATTTGAAAGGACATAGGAATCTACGAGTCGAAGCCTGTTCAAGTCGGTTTCTGAGACCTTTTTCCCATAATCAAGTTTTCTGGCCACCCTTTCACGCGCCATCGGTATGAAATATATAAAATCAGGATCTGAAAAGGTAAGGCCCTCTGAATACATATCATAAAGCTCTATATCAGAGGCTAAATCTAAATCCCATTCCATAGCACGCCCATCAATATTTCACGGGATACCCTTGCACACTCAGGCTACTGGGTCCTCACGCGCATAATTTGGCGCCTTTTTTTCTTGGAAATCCCCAATAAAGTCGTTGATAAAGGTTCGCCCCCTACGCGGGGGCGGATTCACCTCATTTGTAAACTCAAGCTTTATCCTGCAATTTTGGTAAAAATTTCCTCGGAAATCTGTCTTCTTTAATTGCCTTAAGGTGCCACCACCATCTCTCAAATGGCTGGTTGGGATCGTCCTCGTCATAATCATCAGGAAGGTTGTCTATGAAAGCTATAATATCTCTGTCGGCTCTATTTAGTCTCATAAGACTTTTTGAGTCAGGCGTTATGATAATCAAAAGGTCATCAATCTCCTGCCTGATCTCTGGAATAGAGTAGGAAAACGGACAGTCTGGGGCCATAAAATCTTCTGAAACAAAGTCATAAAATTCGACTTTTTGTTCCAGCTCTTTCAACTGGTCCACCTTGCAAGCCCTAAAAACAATCTTTCTAAAAATCTGCCTTCTTTAATAGCCTTTAGGTGCCACCACCATTTCTCAAATGGCTGATTGGGATCGTCCTCGTCGTAATCGTCAGGCAGCCCCTGTATGTTGGATAAGACATAAGGGTCCACGCATTGTAGCTTTTGTGCATCTTTTGGCTCAAGACTTTGACCTTTTTGAAGCAGTCTGAAAATCTTTTCCCTGGTGGCCGAGATGCCAAAAACAAGATCTGGATCAGAAAAGGTTAAACCCTCTGAACAAAAATCATAAAAACATATCTCTGCTGATAGATCATCTTTCATATCTTTTGGCAGAATTTCTTTGGAATCCTGCATCTCCTTAATAACTTCAAGATATCTTGCAAAGATACGTCCCCCTGTCTTCCAGACTACATTTAATCGGTGCCGGATTAAGTCTAATTCAGTACGCACATCCTGACAACCTGATAAAAATCCCCTTGGAAACCTGCCTTTGTAGCCTATTACTGCCCTAAGAGGCGGCCTTCTTGTCAAAAAGCGGGGCCTGCCGGGCTGCTAGGCCTGATTCTAGCTCGTCTATTCCAGGAAGGTCTCTGATGCTTCTTAGCTGGAATACCTCAAGAAAATGGTTTGTTGTGCCATAGAGCAGGGGCCTTCCAGGGACGTCCTTTCTTCCTGCAATTCTTACAAGATTCTTTGAAAGCAGATACCTTATGGTGCCAGAGGAGTCGACTCCCCTAACCTTTTCTATCTCAGCCCTGGTTACGGGCTGTTTGTACGCAATGACAGCCAGGGTCTCAAGGGCCGCACGGCTAAGCCTCTGGCAGCTCTTTCTGGAGGACCTGATTATCCACTTTCTATAAGCTTGCCTTGTCTGGAAACGATAGCCCTTTCCTGCCTCCACAAGCTCGATGCCCCTGTCCCGCCTGCTGTAGTCATCCTGAAGTTCCCCAAGGGCCTGCCTTATGAGCTCAAGGGGGGCATCGGAAATGGTTTGTCTCAGGTTGGAAAGGGATACGGACCCTCCACTTGCAAAGATGATGGCCTCGATTACAGGCTTGAGAGACGACACAGTCCAGCGACCCATAACCCTAAAGCTCTTCCACCACCACAGTTCCGCTAATCTTTATGTCCTTGCCTTTGTCGTCAATAAAGGAGATGTATGCGCCCTGAACCTCTATCTTGAACCTTCCCTGCCAGCTCTTTATCACCTTTCCGTTACAATCGTATAGAGTCACCCGCCTCTTAAGGCCTATGATGTCGGATTTAAAGTGCTTTAGGTTCTTTCTCTGCCTTTCCGTGCATCCTGAGGCAAACACCAAAAGTCCAAGGAAAAAAATAAGGAGAAGGCAGGCTGCCCAGCGCCTACCCTCTCTTTTTCTGGTTCTTTTCATCAAGGCCTCCCTTAGCAGTTTGCGTTTGAGAGCCCAAGGTCCAGGGCCTTCAGGTTTGCATCCACAAACTTTGGCTTTACCTGGCGCCTGATGGTCTCTTCCACCATCTGCCTGTTAATGGGAAGCTCTCCGAGACCTATCAAGACCCCAAGAAGGACCACGTTCACCGCCTTTGAGGTCCCGGCCTCCCTTGCAAGCTCGTCTGCATCCAGGGCACAGACGCGCCTGTAATTGGATTGCATGAAATCAAGCCAGTGATCCACATCAGGATACTCGGCCTGGCCAAGCTTTACGGTAAAGGGGACAATGGGCTTCGTATTAGTTACTATTGCAGAGTTTTTGGAGCAGCGGTTAAGCGCCCTTATGGTCTCAAGGGGCTCAAAGCTTACAAGGATGTCTGCCTCTCCCTGGGAAATTATGGGGCTTTTAAGCCCGCCAAGCATCACTGTGGACTCAACCACGCCTCCTCTTTGCGCCATTCCGTGGACCTCGCTCACCCGGACGTCCATTCCCGCTGCCATGGCAGCCTCTCCAAGGAGCCTTGAGGCAAGTAAGGTTCCCTGTCCGCCAACGCCTGTAAACAGTATCTTTCTGGTATTCATTTACTTTTTGCCTCCAAACTTTTTGTAATAGAGAATGCAGGGTGCCTCGGCAATCACCACAGACAGCTCATCTTTTGCCAGCACGTCCTTGAAAAGGGCCACTGCGTCCTTTTTCTTGTATGGATTTACCTTGTGTACGTTTTTTATCCCCAGACCCCTTACTGCCTCCTCAATGGGTATCCGGGGCCTGTCGTAACCTGGAGGGCGGATCTCAATGCCTGGGTTTGGCTGATGGCCCGTCATTGCTGTGGTGCTGTTATCCAGTATCACCAGGCAGAACTTGTGCTGGTTGTGATAGGCGCTTGCAAGGGATGAAAGCCCTGAGTGGAAAAAGGTGGAGTCTCCTATGAAGGAGACGATCTTGTGGTCAGTGGAAACGGAAAAACCCGACGAGGAACCAACGCTTGAACCCATGCAAAGAAGGTAGTCTGCCATTTGGATTGGGGGCAGAAGGCCAAGGGTGTAGCAGCCGATGTCGGTTGGGTATATGGCCCTTTCCTCCTCACCAAGCTCCTTTAGTGCCTCCTTTACCGCATTGTACGTCTCCCTATGAGGGCAGCCCTGACAGAGGCTGGGAGGCCTCATGGGGAGGGTCGGAAGAGATGAAAGTTCTGGCATCTCAGGCGGAGCAAGGGTTTTTCCGAGCACGTCTGAAATGGCCTTTTTCACCATAAGTGGGTCAAACTCGTACATCCTTGAAAAATGGCCGCTTCCCTTTCCAAGGATCTGTATGTCCCTTCCCATGTCCTTGCAAAGTATCTTAATCTCGTCCTCCAGAAAGGGCTCAAGCTCCTCCACCACCAGTATCTTTTCAACGCTGTTTATGAAATCCTTGAGCATGGCCTGTGGAAACGGAAAAGGAAAGCCAAGCTTAAAGAAACTCACCTCATTTCCAACATTAAGCTCTGAAATGGCATCTTCCACGTAGCAGACGCTTACGCCAGAGGCCACTATGCCCACTGGCCCGTTTCCGGTGATGGTGTTGAAGGGGGACTTTTCTGCAAAACCCCTGGCCTGTTCACTCCTTTCAAGGAGCACCTTATGTCGAATCCTCGCCACTGCTGGAACAGGCACCCATCTCCTTGGGTCCTTTTCGAACCTTCCTTTCTGCTTCACCTCTTCAGGCAGGGGGCCAAGCTCAACCGGCCCCCGGACGTGGGATGTGCGGGTGGTTGTCCGGAGAATTACCGGTAGCTCAAGGGCCTCTGAGAGCTCAAAGGCCTTTATGGTCATCTCCTTGGCCTCCTGGGGGGAAGTTGGCTCAAGCATGGGAAGACAGGAGAACTTGGCGTAGGTGCGGTTGTCCTGCTCGTTTTGGCTTGAGTGCATGGAAGGATCATCCGCTGTGACTATCACCATCCCGGCCTTTACCCCCACGTAGGCAAGGGTCAGGAGCACGTCTGCGGCAACGTTCATGCCAACGTGCTTCATGCAGGTAAGGGAGCGGACCCCTGCGGCCGCTGCTGCTGCGGCAACCTCCATGGCCACCTTTTCGTTGGTTGAAAACTCGAAATAGAGG
>JALWNK010000055.1 GCA_026995935.1 Deltaproteobacteria bacterium | reverse complement strand
TCCATCAAAGTCTGTCTTACAAGACTCCAGATGAGGTATATGATTTTGCCTGTGCAGCATGAAAACAGATGGCGGAGGCGAACATAAAATTAACGAAAAGTTGTACAAAAATCGGGTACCACTTCATCCCAAACGACAGGAGACGGACAAAACTTGCCAAGATGCTCTTGGACTTTGGAGACAGAGTGCAGTATAGTGTTTTTGAAGCAAGGTTGGACCAAGAGCTCTTTGACAAATTGATAAAGGGAATAAACAGGACCATAAACGAACAGGAAGACAGCGTGCGTATCTACCCCATGTGCGCGACATGCCAGAAGGGCATGATAATTATCGGAAAAGGCCCGGTTCTGGAGGACCAGGACGTGTATATTTTGTAATTTCTTAAAAAATTCAATAAGTTGCTGGCTTTTTCTGGCATATGCGAAAACGGGGGCAGGTTACGGTAAATTCATAACTTACTGAAATAACTTTTATTTTGGCAAATTTGGAAGGTCGCCAAATGCCTTTTAGGGCTTTTTACGGAGAGGAAAAAATGAGGTTACGGAAAATGCCTAAATAACCATCTGATTTTTTTAATAAAAAAATGGCACCTGTTCCAAACCTAGACCTGATGAAGAAGGGATTGAGACTTTCAAAACAGCGATTGGAGTGACCCATGATTGAATTTTTAGAGTTCCAAACCTAGACCTGATGAAGAAGGGATTGAGACATTGAGTGCAATGGCATCGGTAAGACAGAAATTAAGTTCATCTCGCGTTCCAAACCTAGACCTGATGAAGAAGGGATTGAGACCCTGTTGTTCCGGTTTTTTGACCTCTTTTGAGGCCGCGTTCCAAACCTAGACCTGATGAAGAAGGGATTGAGACTCTATGCCAACAGTGGCAGGCAGGCCCCTATTTATTGCTGTAATTGTTCCAAACCTAGACCTGATGAAGAAGGGATTGAGACTTGAGAAGAGGAGTCACGAACTATACTTTTAGCAACTGTTCCAAACCTAGACCTGATGAAGAAGGGATTGAGACTTATCACTCCCTTTGGAGCAGGTAGTTTGATGCGCCAAAAACTTCAGGTTCCAAACCTAGACCTGATGAAGAAGGGATTGAGACTTTTGGCCAGTGTTCGCGAATAACTTCCTCGATCGCCTCCGTTCCAAACCTAGACCTGATGAAGAAGGGATTGAGACTCGCCAATAACCTTACCGTTTAATCTTGGCGTTCTTCGCGGTTTTGCGGTTCAGTTCTAATTTTGGGGAAGGCACAACATTGTCCATTGGCCCATAAAAAAGATATAACCGGGGCAGTTTATATCTTGACATCACCCTATCCTAATATATATTTTAAAATATATATTTTAAAATTGTCTCATTTTGTAAAAGCTTGGATCGGGGGTTTTATGGATACGGCAAAACTTTTTCTGAACGGTAGTAGCCAGGCTGTAAGATTGCCCAAACGTTATCGTTTCCATGGAAAGGAAGTTTATATCAAAAAAGTTCCCCAGGGAGTTCTATTAATCCCAAAAGAATCCACTGTCTGGGATGTATGGGAAAAAAATTTAAAGAAATATAAGAAACCGTTTATGGCAAAACGTAATCAACCGGAAGGCCAACAGATTAGAGAAGGTCTGGATGAAATATTTGATTGATACAAATATCTGCATTTATATCATGAATCACCATCCGCCAGAAGTATTGGCAAGATTCAGGGAAATGGGAATTGGTGAAATTGCAGTATCCTCAATAACTGTTTCTGAACTTTATTACGGGGCTCAAAAAAGTAGTAATAAAAGACGGAATATTCAGCGGGTTGAAGACTTTCTCTATCCCTTTGATGTATTGGCATACGATGATGCTGCGTCAAGGGAATATGGAAGGATCCGAGCAACTCTTGAAAAAATAGGACAAGTAATCGGCCCTATTGACATGCTCATTGCTGCCCATGCTTTAAGCAGGAAATTAATTCTTGTCACAAATAATATTAATGAGTTCAGCCGAATAAAATCCTTACAAATTGAAAACTGGGTGGCAAATAATCACAGAAGCAGGTAATAAGCATAGCAATAAGGCACTCAAAATATAATAAATAACTTCATGTTTTTTTACAATTTCAGTAGATTATCGTTAATATAATGCCAAAAAATATTCACCTGAAGCGATGCTGCGGTTGATGTGGTCCCTTTTTTCATGCATGGCCAGGGCCGTTACCTCTTGAAATCCTGGATATCCTTTAGCCTTTGAAGGCCTTCCATGGAATCAACCACCAGGCGTTTTGTTGCATCCACTGACTCAAAGAGCCGGGCCTGTTTGTCCGTAAGTTCCCGGTTGTATTTTGCTTCGATCAGCCATCTGTCCTCGGTAAGGAAATCGATTTCAACACCGTCTTTCAGCAGGTAGCACGGTCTTTTGTGCTTGATGGCAAAAAAGACCAGGTTCTCAAATATTGCGCCTAGGTCCCGGATACCGGTAACGGCATTTCTTATGCCGACATCTCCGGCATAGACCTTTTTGGGGGCTTTCAGCCTCTCGTTAAGCTTGCCGCATCGTTCCACTGTGTAGATTATATAGGTACTGGAAAAATAGTTCAGAAATCTCCTGGCAGTATCAACGCTTATACCAAGAATCTTGGCGATCCTGTTCAGCGTCAGCTGCTTTCCTGCCCGTTCCATCAGGAGGCGGAAAAAGTCCCTGACAGAGGTTTCATCCTTGATTTTATGGCGGCTGATTATGTCCTTGTAGATTAAATCGTCAACCAGCTGCTTGATGTATTCCGGATCGCCTGTAAGGACGTATTCCGGTATCCCGCCTGTCTCCATGTATTCCAAAAATGCAGATTCCAGAAGGTGGCGGTCAGCCTTTTTTATATGTAGGCCTTTAAACTTGAGAAACTCCTGGAAATCCAGAGGCAGAACCTCTACCACCCTTTCCCGCCCGGTAAGGAGCGCCTTTTCATCTCCAAGGACCGAGGCGGACGAAGAGGATGCGTAAATCTTTACGTTGAAAGCGTCATAAAGATTTTTAAGCTGCAGGCTGAAGCCCTCCTTGCAGGCTACCTCATCAAGGAAAAGGAAGGATTTTTCACTTGTGGATATCTTTTGGATTTTGAAAAATTCTTCCACTATTTCCAGAATTGAGTGGTGTTCAAGGCCGTAGAAATCCAGAGAACAGTAAAAGACATGACCTGGGTCAATGCCGCAATCCCTGATCAGGGCCTGGATTACCATTTTCATCAGGGTGGTTTTCCCTATTCTGCGAAGTCCTGTAAGAAGGACGATATCCCTGGTGCTTTCAAGGGATAGAAGGTTTTTCAGATAGCCTTCCCTGGGAATGAACGCTGGCCAGTTGGATGATTCCCACCAAGGATTAAAACGGTATAGAAGGGCCTTCACTCTTTTTTACGCTCCTGTCGTATAGATTGTTCAAATTGTATACGAAAATATCGTAAAGTCAATGCCTGCGGGATAATGTAAGTATCCCTCAGTGCATCCTCATTCTTTTTCCTTCAATAGTTCCAAACTTAGACCTGATGAAGAAGGGATTGAGACCCGCCAATAACCTTAGCGTTTAATCTTGGCGTTCTTTGCGTCTTTGCGGTTCAGCTTTAAACCCACACAGGAGTCGGTGCATACCGATTGAGTACCGCTTAACAAGGCGGAACAACTATGGTTCAGGTTCTGAATGGGAGCCTGGCGAAGAAAGGCGCGCACTAAGCCTTTACGCCGTTACAATGAAATGCAAAAACCGGTGAACAAAAAAGAGAAGGGGAAAGGAAGGACAAGGCGGGAAAGGTGGCCTTAAGAGGCCAAAGAGAAAGGCTTACGACAGGACCGAGTGGGAGGCGATTATGGCTCTCGCAAGCTCCTTGAGCTTTATGCGCTGGCGGCGGCTTTCCTTCTGCATCATGCGCATTGCCGCCTCTTCGTCAATGGACAGGTGCTTCATTAGGATGCCCTTTGCACGCTCAAGCAGCTTTCTTGCTTCCAGCTCTTCAGAGAGGTTTTCCACCACACCTTCAAGGGCGTTTATGGTCTGAGCAATGGACTGGGCCATCTCAATGGCAGGCACCAGATCGTCCACATGGACAGGCTTTACCAGGTATCCGAGAATTCCCCTGCCCTTGGCCTTTTCCACCAGGTGCTTTTCAGCATAGGCTGTCACCAGGATGATGGGAATGATGTTCTTGCCTGGGATGCTGTTTATCTGGCGGGCTGCCTCCAGGCCGTCCATGAGGGGCATCTTTATGTCCATGAGTACCATGTTTGGGTTTAGCTGGGCAGTCTTTTCCACTGCCTCTACCCCGTTGTATGCAACGCCTACCACCCTGTATCCGGCGTTTTGAAGTATGGTGCGGAAACCGTCTGCAACGGATCGGTCGTCTTCGGCAAGAAGGATTCTAAGAGAAGGTGTGGAAGCTCTCGGTGCGGATACGCGAAAGGGATTTTTAGGGCTCATTAAAAGCTTTTCTCCAAAAACAAAGGCACCCCACCGTTTCAAAACGAAAGGTGAAATGGCTGGGGGACTAGGATTCGAACCTAGACTAGTAGATCCAGAGTCTACCGTCCTGCCATTAGACGATCCCCCAGCAGCCAGTCTCCTGAAATATAGAAGTTGGTGTCTGCCTTGTCAAGAATTGGCGTTGTGAAGGCAAGGGATTTGGCGCAAATAAAAGGCTTGTTATTTTGATGCGCAGGTGTAGAGTGCACACGGCTTAACTGTCATCGTATTCCTGACCTTCCTGTCTGATATTCCGCCAAAGAACAATTCAGCAGCGCAAAGTGGTTGGCGAGCGCGATGTTATTAATGCCGGCCAGGATGCGTTATCTGCCATGTTTCAAAGGCCGAGGTGTGCCTTTGACAGGTTGCGCACAGTTTATGCTGCAATCCCTGTGTGGTTGCAGGAAGAAAGGGAAAAGACATGTCATTTGAAAAACTCAAGCTCAATCCTTCCATTATCAAGGCGGTGAAGAAATGTGGCTATGAAAGGCCCACTGCCATCCAGGAAAAGGCCATACCCCAGGTGTTAGGGGCAAGGAACCTTGTTGCCTCTGCCAACACGGGAACGGGCAAGACGGCGGCCTTTGTGCTCCCCATCCTCCACAGGCTTTCTCAGGAAGGCCGCGGCGGAAAGGGCGCGCCCAGGGTCCTGATTCTGAGCCCAACCAGGGAGCTTGCCGAGCAGGTTGCAGATGCCACAAGAAGATACGGCAGGTTTTTGAATATAAGGAGCACAGTGATCCTTGGCGGGGTCTCTTACGGGCCGCAGTTTAAGGCCTTGTCCCGCCCAATAGACGTTGTTATTGGCACTCCAGGCAGGCTTCTTGACCATTTGGAGAGGGGAAGCCTTGATCTTTCAAGGCTTGAGATCCTCGTCCTTGATGAGGCAGACCGCATGCTTGATATGGGCTTTAAGAGGGATGTAGAGCGTATCACCAGGGCCACTCCTAAAAAGAGGCAGACGCTTCTATTTACGGCCACCATGGACAGGGCCACTTCAAGCCTTGCAGACAGGCTCATGACCAACCCTGTTCACATAGACGTGGCATCTGGCAAGGTAACCGTTGATTCCATTTGCCAGCGCATCTACCTTGCCGACAGCCTTGGTCACAAGAAAAGGCTCCTGAGGCACCTTGCATCAGACAAGGCCCTCAAAAGGGCGGTGATATTTTCAGCAACAAAGAGGGGTGCCGAGGAGATTGCGCGGGACCTGAAAAGGCACGGCCACAGGGCAGCAGCACTTCACGGGGACATGAGCCAGGCTGCAAGGAGCAGGACCATGGCAAGCATGAGGCGGGGAAAGGTGAGGCTTCTCGTGGCCACAGACGTGGCAGCAAGGGGAATAGACGTCTCCGGCATAAGCCACGTCATAAACTTTGACCTCCCCCAGGCCGCCCATGACTATGTGCACAGGATAGGCCGGACAGGGCGCGCAGGCGCAGAAGGCATTGCCATTTCCTTTGCAAGCGGAAGCAAGGATGCTGCCCAGCTAAAGGCCATTGAGCGCTTTATCGGCATGAGGATCAAGAGAAAGACCATTGAGGGGCTTGAGCCCAAAAGGCCTTTGGCAGCCCCTTTGAAAACCACCCGCTCCTTCAGGCCTGGAAGAAAAAAGAAGAGATTTTCCTTTGGGCTTAAAAAGGCAGAGGGTCAAAAATCAAGGCGGGGAACCGTCAGGATAATAAAGTAGAAACGTTAGTTACTATCGCCTCCTGGCCTTGAGAACCTGTTGTAGACAAGGCCAATTATGAGGCCAAAGATTGCGCCGTCAAAAAAGGCCCAGGCGGCCCCGACAACAGCACCCAAAAGGCCTGGCTTGTAGCCAATGTATATGGAGCCCACCACCTCCACGAATCCAGAACACCATCCAAAGGAGGCAGCCAGGCCTGCAAGAAAAACGCAAAGTGACCAGGCAGCACCTATTGCAATGGCAAGGGCCTTAAGATTCAGTTTTGACATTGCTTTCGTCCTCTAAGAAGGTCAAGGCCATCTCGACCCGAAAGGCCAGGTGGCAAAAGGCGGGCTTTACCTGCAAAGTCCACCTGCGATAATGGAGTGTAAAGTATTGCCGTCTGAGTAATGGGGCCTTTACAGGCGTTTATTCTGCACCAAGATTTTTCAGGATTTTTTTCGCCAACGGCTCCTTTATTTCCCTATGTCGTGGGACCGCTTCAATAACTCCGCTCTTTGGATTTATCCAGAGAGAATGTGATCTTCCCTCTCTTTTCAGGTAGCATCCTGCTATACGGAGTTTCCTTTCCAACTCACTACGCTTCATACAATCTGGACCTTGTCGCGTATCACATCCGCATGTAGACCCCGCAGGAAATCTTCTCTACGATCCTGGAGAATTAATTCGATAGCCTCTTTGAGATTGGCCTTGGCCTCTTCGATTGTCTCGCCTTGACCATTAGCCCCTGGGATTTCCGGACATATAGCCCAATACCCACCTTCAGGGGCTTTATCAATGATTGCCGTAAATTCTGCTTTCATTTACACCTCCAACCTTGCATGGTCTGATGCCTGAAAATATGCGCCTATCTGGCTTCTAAATGGACGTCCTGAATTCCAGGGCCTTCTTCAGGGTCATCTGGTCTGCGTACTTCAGGTCTGTCCCCATGGGGATTCCGCACGCTATCCGTGTCACCTTGACATCATGATTCTTCAGCATGTCGGTAAGGTAACTGGCCGTAGCCTCGCCTGCCACTGTGCTGCTTGTGGCAATTATTATCTCCTTTACAGGCTCCTTCTCTGTTCTCTTTATGAGTTCCCTTATTCTCAACTCATCAGGGCCAATACCCTCCCTTGGGGCAAGTACTCCCTGTAGCACGTGGTAGATGCCGCTAAAGGAGCCTGTTTTTTCTATTGCAACAACGTCTCCAGGCTCTTCCACCACACAGATGACCTCCTGGTTCCTTCCCTGGGCCGTGCAGATCTGGCACGGGTCTTCCTGGGAAAAGGTAAAGCACCTGGAGCAGATGCCTATCTTTTCGTGAAGCTCAAGGATGGAGGCCCCAAGCTCCCTTGCCACTGCCGGCGGCCAGCGAAGTATCTGGAGGGCCATGCGCGTTGCGCTCTTTTCCCCAACGCCGGGAAAGCGCATGAGATTTTTTATGAGCCTTTCAAGGGCAGGTGGAATTGCCTGAATCACCGGAGGTACTGCCTTAGAAAAGCCCTGGCATCTTGAGCCCGCCTGTGAGCTTTGACATCTCGCTTTCCACCATCTCCTTGGAGCGGGCCAGGGCCTCGTTCACTGCGGCCACCACCAGGTCCTGGAGCATCTCCACGTCATCCGGGTCAACCACCTCCTTTTCAATGGTGAGGGAGACGATCTCGGGCTTTCCACTTGCAACGGCCTTGACCATTCCCCCGCCCACGGTGACTTCAACGGTCTTTTTTGCCAGCTCCTCCTGGGTCTTTGCAATCTTGTTCTGGAGGATCTGGGCCTGACGCATCATCTCTTTCATATTTGGATTCATCTTCTCAACTCCTTTGCCTTTTATTCTTTTTGTATCTGCCAAAGAGGGTAACATTGCTTATGCGTGCCTGAAAGATATTAATGGTCTCCTGCACAAGGGGATTTTGAATGAGTTCGTCCCTGGGGTTTGGCCTTTGAGTGCTGTTGCCATTACCTGCCCCGTTCTCTAAAGGGGCTGCCTCCTCCCTTTTGAGCCTGAATGATATGTTCAGGGGGCGCCTGAAAAAGCGCGATGCCAGGCTGTTTATCTGGCTTGTCCGCTCTCTGCCAAGAAGCATCTCCCCGCGCACGTCTGCCGTGCAGATTACCTCGAGCTGGTCATCTCCCCTTGATTTAACCTCAAGGCAGGCATCCAGCACGCTTCCAAGGCTGGGGCTCTGTTTTTTTACAAACTTGACAAACTCAGGCCACATCTTTTCCGGGTCTGTCTCTGCTTCCGGGTAAGAGGCAGGATCGTCCTGCTGTTTGAGGGCGCAGCCTTCGTGGATTTCAGAAGAGGTTTCCGGCCTTACCTGGGTATTTAACGGCTCCTTTAGGCTGGCGTCTTTTCTGATGGTGTCTTTTGTGACAGCGTCTTTCGCATCTGCCCCTTCATAAAGGAGAAGAAGCCTTTCAAGGCCTTCAAGGACCTTGTCTATGTGCACGAATTCCTGCAGGCTGCACATCTTCATCACAAGGATTTCAAGGCAGGTCTTCGGGGTAAGGCTCCTGTAAAGTTCATCCATGCCTGAAGAAAGGACGTCCATGGCCTGAAGAAGCGTGTTAAAGGGGACCTTGGCAAGGCCTTTTCCCATCTCTTCCAGCCGTTCCCTGGAAAGGCTTGTGAGGGTGGCAGCGTTTTTTACCCCAACCTTTTTTATTACTGCAAGGTCTCTGAGGAAACCCAAAAGATCCCTGGCAAGGTGATGCAGGTCTATTCCCATCTCGTAGACCCCGTTCAGGATGGAGAGGGCCTTTGAGACGTCTGATGCGAAAATGGCGTCTGCAAGCTCCTCTATTGTGGCAAGCCCTGCCACGCCAAGGGCCTGGCAAACGTCCTCGTAGCTTTCTGCCCCAAAGGCGGCCACCTGGTCAAGGAGGCTCAGGCTGTCCCTTACGCTTCCCTGGGCCTGGCGGGCAAGAAGCTGTGTGGCCTCTGTGGGAAGCCCAAGGCCCTCCTTGGCCACTATGCGGTCAAGGTGGGCTGCAAGGTCTGTTTCCGAAAGGCGCCTGAATTCGTAGTGCTGACAGCGGGAGTGAATGGTTTCAGGGATCTTTCGCGGTTCAGTGGTTGCAAATATGAAGTATGCATGGGCTGGAGGCTCTTCCAGGGTCTTGAGCAGGGCGTTAAAGGCCTCGTTGGTGAGCATGTGCACTTCGTCTATTATGTAGATGCGGAACCTGCACTGGACCGGCTGGAACCTTATTTCCTCCCGAAGCTGCCTTATCTCGTCAATGCCCCTGTTTGAGGCGCCGTCTATTTCGTTTACGTCCACGCAGCTTCCTGCGGTGATCTGTTCACAGATGGTGCAGCTGTTGCACGGATCCTTTGCAGGCCCGGATTCGCAGTTGAGGCTCTTGGCAAGTATCCTTGCGACCGAGGTTTTGCCCACTCCCCTTGGGCCGCTAAAGAGCAGGGCATGGGCCACCTTGTTTGCGCCCAGGGCGTTTTGCAAGGTCCTGGTTACGTGGCCTTGGCCAATGACCTCCCCGAAGCTTTGGGGCCTCCATTTCCTGGCCAGTACTAGGTAGGACATGGGATTGAAAGAAAAAAGGATGATAGCCAGGCACCCCTGCGGCACACGAAGGGTCCCACTACCGTTGCTTCCTTCCGGACCTGGCGGGGTTCGCGGGATTTCGTTGCGCAGGACCCGGCTATCAAAGGGTATCCTGGTTGTGGCGGAGAGGGAGGGATTCGAACCCTCGGTGCGCTGTTAACGCACACACGATTTCCAATCGTGCCCCTTCGGCCGCTCGGGCACCTCTCCAAAAACATATTCAAAATAGGTTCACTCTTATACACTTTCAAGTCCAGAACAGTCAACAAAATAAATGGCGGAGAGGGTGGGATTCGAACCCACGGTACGCTTTTGGGCGTACAGACGATTTCGAGTCGTCCCCGTTATGACCGCTTCGGTACCTCTCCGTCTGGTTGCAGGATTCGGTGAAGAAACCGGACTTCCAATATGAAAGATAGCAAATGAAGCCCCTCAAGGCAAGAAAGGCGCCTTCTTTGTGTTTGCTGGCCAACCAATTGATTTTTCAACCCTTTTTAAATTGTTTCTTGATAAAATCAATGGCCTCTTCCCTGGTTGAGACGGTGCCTTCCACCTGCGCCTCCCTTACGGCCCTTAGGGCCTTGCCCACAATGGGCCCAGGGCCCACCTGAAGCGCCTTCATGACGTCCTGGCCTCTTAGAAGTGGCGGGTTTTCTTCAACGGGTTTAAGGCTCTTCAGGTAAAAGTGGTGAATCTTTCTGAAAAGAAGACCTATCTCATTATCCAGCTCCTTGGGTTTCATGGGGCCGCACCCTGCCATGCTGTCTGACATGGCAAGAAGGAAAAGGGCCGGATAATCAGGCCCGATCTCATCAAGAAGCCTTCTCATGGCCCTTTTTGACGGGCCCGATTTTCTAAGGTCATTGAGCAGATGAAAGGGGCGCATGTGGAGCCTTACCAGCATGGAGACAAACCTTTGTTTCTCCTTTGACCAGCGAAGTCTTTTGGCAACGTCTCTTGCCATCTGGGCCCCTTCCTTGTCGTGTTCGTAAAAGGTTACCCTTCCGTTTTCCTTCTGGCCCTTTCTGGCAGGCTTTCCAAAGTCGTGCATGAATGCAGCCCACTTCAGCCAGGGCACCCTTTGGCTATTCGCCTTTAGCCACTCCCTGAAGGGCTCGCAGTCGCGAAACTTTATGCACGGATCCTCAACAAGTTTGTCCATTGAAGAGACCGCCTCGAAAAGGTGGCCGAGAACGTCCAGGTGGTGAAAGCCCGGCTGCTCCACCCCTTCCATTTCGGCGGTTTCAGGGATTATGGCCCTTAAGAGCGAGCATCCGAAAAGTTCCCTAAGGGTGATACCGGAAAGCGGTGATGCCATTATCTTGTCAAGCTCAAGGTCTATGCGTTCAGGGGCGGATTTCAAAATGTAGGAGGCCATATCCGATATCCACGAAAGAGTCTGCGGTTCAATCGAAAAGTGAAGCACTGCCCTGAACCTGAAGGCCCTGAGCATCCTGAGGGGGTCTGCCGCAAGGTTTCCCCTTGAAATGGCCCTTATGAGGCCCTGTCCCAGGTCCCCTTTTCCGTTAAAAGGGTCAATGGTGGCAGAGGCAACAAAATCCCTGGAACAGTAAAGACCTGCGTTTTCCTTTATGGAAAAGTGTTCAAGGGCCTTATCAAGGGGCACGGCCATGGCGTTTATGGTAAAATCCCTGTGGGCCAGATCCTCCTTGATGGTTGTTGCATCCCCCCTGTACTGGCTGAAGTCATAGGAGATATCTTGAACAACCACCCGTGCAACCTGAAAGGCCTCATCCAGCATCACAAATGCACCGCCAAAGGCGCTGGCAAGGTTTTTTGCAGCGGTAATGGCGCCATGGCTAAAGACAAGGTCCACGTCCTTTACCGCCTTTTCAAGGAGCCAGTCCCGGACAGGGCCTCCTGCAATGAAGACCTGCTCCTTCTGATTGTCTTCGGCCACGAATCTTAGAAGCTCTATGGGGTTCAGGTTCATGGCTCCTACTTGAAAAACAGGTATGCGGAAAGCCCCATAAGGACCACTGCAAAGATTTTCTTAAACTGCATGGTGGAAACTTGCTCCAGTAAAAGCGCGCCGAGCTGGGCGCCTGCCACACCCCCAAGCCCGAGGATGACACCTGTCTTGAAATCCACGTTGTCAAGCCTTCCGTGGGCAAAAAGGGCCGATGCGCTTATTACCAAAATGGCCATGAAGCTTGTCCCAACGGCCTTCTGGGCGCTGTAGCCAAGAAGCAAAAGAAGGGGAACTACGAGGAATCCTCCTCCAAGGCCGGTAAAGGATGCCCCGATTCCAACTGCCATACCGATGAGCAAAAGTGTTATCCAGTTCATGGGCGCTTAGGTCCTTTAACATTATTTATATTGCAAAAGCAAATGGCTGGCTTTATATTTGCTGCAAAAATAACCTATGGAGTAAGAAATATGCAGTGTACCACCAATAGACCAGGAGATGAATGCAAGTTTATGGGGAAAAAGGGCTGTACCTTTATAGGTGGCGCCTGTTTCCAGATCGTTGAAAAGTGCGAGGGTTGCAACAAGATCGTGGAGACCGAAGCAGGGCGTTTCTGCGCTGTCTTTCCCCATCCGGAGATGAAGTGGAAAAGGGGCGTTTGCAACTTTGCAAGCCACGTAAAGCCTGAGATAAAGCAGGACGCCTCTGGAAAGGCCATTAACCCGCTAAAGGCGGCAAAGAGGGCATCAAGGGGCCGTTAATAGGCTGTTATCTTTTTACGACTTTTAAAGGGAGGGGTTTTAATGCCCCTCCTTTTTTATTTGCCAAAAAGCCCGTCCACGTCCACCTGCCTCTTTATTAGACCTTGCTCAAACATGACCTTTTCTGTCTGATGCCACGCAGGCCTGTCTATGAAGCCGATCTGGCGCTGGCCCCCTGCAGTGACAAGTTCCTTTGTGGCCTTGATCTGGCGGATAATGGTCTTTATGGACAAGGTCTTTTCATAGCGCGAAATGATTTTTGCCGTTTCCTGCCTGTTGCTGTCCTTAAGGGCCTCCTTCCAGCCCGTGAGAATACACTGCGTAAACGTCTTTACGATTTCTGGATGTCTTGATGCAAATTTCCTGGATGTGATAAGGGAGTTTGCCACAAAGTTTATTCCGTAGGAAGAAGGGTTAAGGAATCCGGGCCTGTCCCCCATGGCCTCCATCTTTTCTGAAAGGGTGATGCCCTGGGTGTTTCTGTAACAGGGCCAAAGGTCCACCTCTTTCTTCCAAAAGGGCGCATAGTCGTAGGTTATGGCGTAGATGTGAAGATGGTCTGGATCAAGGCCCAGACTCTTTGCAAGGGCCATGAAAATGGCCTCGTCGTTTCCCCCGTAAGTTATACCAACGGTTAGACGGGTAAGATCCCTTCGAAGCTGCTCCCTGCTGTGGCCTTCTAGGTCCACCCTGGACTTCATGTATATCCACTGAAGGGGATTTACCTGGAATATCTGGGCAAGAACCAGGACGTCTGCGCCCCTTGAGACGGCCCTTAGCACCTGGTCGGCCGAGGCCACGCCAAACTGGGCGCGGCCAAGCTCAAGCTCCTCGATGGCGTCCTGCTCAGCACCGCCTTCCTTTACTGTTACATCAAGGCCGTTTTTCTTGAAAAGCCCTTTGTCCCTTGCCCAAAGATCCCCGGCAGTGCTTGCGTTAAAAAGCCACTTGAGCCTGTAGGTGATCTTTATGGCAGGTCCCCTGGCCGCCTCCTTCTTATGGGGCGCAGACTGGTTGCACGCCCAAAGGAGGAAGAGGACGGCAAGTAAAATGGACAGGGGCCTGATTGCGCTCATCATGGGGGCCAGCCTTTTATGTTTTACCCCTCGCTGTTAAGCCTTGTTTTCTTATAGCCCTTTGGCACCTCAAAGGCAGATGCAGGGATGCGCTCCTCCTTTACGGAAACCACCTCCTGGGTGCTTCCCTGTTTGTTCATGTTCATGTTGTTGGGGTAGTGTATCTGCTTAACAATCTCTCCTTCCTTCTGGAGCTTTTGCTCCATTTCCATGAGCTGGGTCAGGCTTGAGTTTCCAAATACGTTTAGCTGGCTTGAGATGTTGTTCATGGCCTTTTCAAACTTTTCTATCTTTTCCCTGTCCATCTCCTTGAGCATCTTTTCTCTTAGGGCCTTTGACACCCAGTACTCGCCGACCTTCTTGCCGTTTTGGGTGATTACGTAGTGGGTTGCCTCGTATCCTGCGATCCTTTTGCTGTCTCCCAGCTTTTTGAGCACAAGTTTTGACGATGGGCCCTGTGATATCCCCATCATCTTCTCCATCATTGCCCTTTGCTCAGGTGAAAGTCCCTTGAGATGCGCCTTTAACTTGTCCATTCCCCTCTGCATCTGTTTGACCATGCTGTCCAGGCTGGTAACGGAATATTCCTTCTTCTTGGGGTTGACCATGGTCATGGTGCCAGTTGCAAGGTCCACAATGGAATAGTTACCGTTTTCCTCAATGGTTTTCACCTTGTTGCCCTGGAAATAGGAGACGATCTTCCTGGTCTTTGACTTTCCAGGTACGGTTCCTGTGGAATACACCCTTTCTATGACAAGGCCAGCGCAGGCCTGGGCACAGAAAATGACCAGGAAAAGTGCGGCTGCTATTAAAGATGAGAGAATTTTTCTTGTTTTTTTCATGTCTTACTCCTCCATTGCCTTTTTGATCCGTGCAAAATCTAGCTTCTTTGCAAAATCGTAAAGTATATCCTTTGACTTGAGGTTGTTTCCTTCAACGGTAATTAGCATGCGGTTTTGAAGCACTATCTGTATCTTTCCAGAGTGCTCCTCCGGGCGCCACTCCTCAATCCCCTTTTCCCCGTTTATGGCAACGAGCCTTCCTCCTCCCATTATGAGAGGGTTTGAAAGGAGCATCATAACGCTTGAAAGAAGAGGTGAGTCCGTAATCATCTCAATGCGCACCTCCTGGCCGTCCGTGGAATGGTAGCTCCTTGATACGTTTATTCCTCCGCCCATTATCTGGCCCGGGGCCCTTGAGCCTTCAGCACTTTCAGCGCTCCATCCTGAAGGTGGCTCTGGAAGTAGGGTCTTGAACTTGTCAACCTGCTTGTCCTGGATAAGTCCTATGGCAAAGTTGAGTTCAGTTACTGCCTTGTAGTACTTGCCCTGGTTGTAGAGGGCCTTGGCCTTTTCAAGGCTGTCAATGACATTGTCGGCCAAGACAGGGGATGTGAAAAGCATAACAGTGGCAATTATCAACAAAAAACGCATGATTTCCCTGTAACCTCCTTTTTTATTTGTATAAAAGGTGCTATATAAAAGGTTTTCCTTTTGCCGCATGACTCTGAAAAACAGGTGAGCCGGATAAAATTAACATGAATGACATTGCCAGTACAAGAAAAGCCTTTGAATTTGTTGCAGAGACCTACAGCAGGTTTCCTGTCCTTATAACAAGGGGCCAGGGGGTCTATCTGTGGGACGACAAAGGCAAAAGATACATTGATTTCACCTCTGGCATTGCCGTCTGCAGCCTCGGCCACTGCAGAAGGGAGATAGTTGAGGCAGTAAAGGCCCAGGCAGAGGAGCTTTTTCACATCTCAAACCTCTACTGGACAAGGCCCCAGGCAGAGCTTGCACGCCTTCTTTGTAAGCATTCCTTTGCGGAACGGGTCTTTTTCTGCAACTCAGGGGCAGAATCCGTGGAGGCGGCAATAAAGCTTGCAAGAAAGTTCGGCCACGACACCAGGGGGCCTGATTGCTTTGATATCGTCTGCCTTGAGGGCTCCTTTCACGGACGAACCCTTGCCGCCATAACCGCAACCGGCCAGCCAGTTTACCAAAGGGGATTTGAACCCCTGCCAGACGGGTTCATCCACGTTCCCCCAAACGACATAAGGGCCCTGGAGCTTGCAGCAGGAAAACGCACTGCTGCCATCCTTATGGAGCCCATACTTGGGGAGGGAGGGGTAAGGCCCCTTGAAAGGAGCTTTGTCTCTTCTGCCAGAAGGATAGCCAGCGAGCTTGGGGCGCTACTCATCTTTGACGAGGTGCAGGTTGGAATGGGCCGGACTGGGACGCTTTTTTGCTACGAGCAGACAGGTGTTGAGCCAGATGTCATGTGCCTTGCCAAGGCCCTTGGAAACGGCCTTCCCATCGGGGCCATGCTTGCAAGAAAAGAGGTCATGGAGCACCTTGGCCCAGGCACCCACGCCTCCACCTTTGGCGGAAACCCCGTCTCCTGTGCTGCTGCAATTGAGGTGGTGAGGATTCTGACTGAAACGGACGTGCTCCAGCAGGTAAGAAAGAAGGGAGAGTATTTGAGGGAAAGGCTTGAAGGCCTTTCTGCCAGGTACGGTGTCATTAAGGAAGTTAGGGGCATGGGGCTCATTCAGGCTGTGGAATTTGACAGGGAGTTTCCAGGCCTTGCCGCATACCTTCTTGAAAGGGGCCTTCTGACCATAGTTGCCCACGGGCGGCTTCTCAGGCTTCTTCCTCCCTTTGTAATAGAAAATGAACACATGGACCTTCTGGTAGAGGCCCTTGAGGGCTTTTTGAAGAAACAGGCAACATAAGGTGAAGTGATTAAGAATCTTAATTGGAGTTTAACATGAAACAGAGCGTCAGACATTATCTCCAGGTGGCGGATCTGGACAGGGAAACGCTTCTTTCCCTCCTGGATAGGGCCATGGAACTAAAAAGGATGCAGAAGGAGGGCAAGATGTATACGCCTGCCTCTGGAAAGGTGCTTGGGATGCTTTTTGAAAAGGCCTCCACCCGCACCAGGGTCTCCTTTGAAGCTGCCATGTTCCGCCTTGGCGGAAACGTCTCCTTCATGGCAAGGCGGGATCTTCAGCTAGACAGGGGAGAGCCTCTGAAGGATACGGCCAGGGTCCTTTCCCGCTACCTTGACTGTCTCGTGGTTCGGACCTTTGGGCAAAGTGTGGTGGAAGAGCTTGCCAGGTGGTCTGACATACCTGTCATAAACGGCCTTACAGACTCCCACCACCCCTGCCAGATCCTTTCAGATGTCATGACGGTAATGGAGGCAAAGGGCAGGGACCTATCAGGCCTGAAAGTGGCCTGGGTTGGGGACGGAAACAACATGGCCCAGTCCTGGATACAGGCGGCAGCAAAATTGGGCTTTCCCCTCTATCTTGCCTGCCCAAAGGGATATGAGCCAGACGACGAGATACTTTCTAGGGCGCGTTCAGAGGCAGGCTTTCCAATCGAAGTGATGGAAGACCCTGTTGCTGCCGTAAAGGATGCCGATGTTATTAATACAGACGTTTGGGCAAGCATGGGCCAGGAGGAAGAGGCAGAGGAAAGAAAAAAGGTCTTCATGCCCTTTCAGGTAAATGATGCGCTGTTAAAACATGCAAAGCCTGACTGCATTGTCCTTCACTGCCTTCCTGCCCACAGGGGCGAGGAGATAACAGAAGAGGTTCTTGAAGGGCCACATTCAGTTGCCTGGGACCAGGCAGAGAACAAGATGCACATCCACAAGGCAGTTCTTGAATGGGCAATGAGGCTCAGGGATTAAGGGGTGTTTTATGAACAAAGGGGATGTCAAAAAAATAGTTCTTGCATACTCAGGCGGGCTTGATACCTCGGTTATCCTCAAATGGCTCCAGGTGAACTACGGCTGCCCGGTTGTGGCCTATGCCGCTGACATTGGCCAGGATGAGGACTGGGATGCGGTGAGAAAAAAGGCCGTGGATACCGGGGCAAGCGAGGTCTACATCAGGGACCTGAAGGAGGAGTTTGTCCGGGACTTCTGCTTTCCCATGTTCAGGGCAAATGCCATATATGAAGGCGTCTACCTCCTTGGCACCTCCATTGCCAGGCCCCTTATTGCAAAGGAGCAGATAGAGATCGCAAGGAAGGAAGGGGCAGATGCGGTAAGTCACGGGGCCACAGGAAAGGGCAATGACCAGGTGCGTTTCGAGCTTACCTACATGGCCCTTGAGCCCTCCATAAAGATAATCGCCCCGTGGAGGGAGTGGGACCTGAATTCCCGCACTAGACTCATTGACTTTGCAAACAAGCACAACATTCCGGTTCCGGTTACAAAGAAGAAGCCTTACAGCATGGATGCAAACATGCTTCACATCAGCTACGAAGGCGGGATACTCGAGGACCCTTGGGCCGAGCCGCCCGCAGACATGTACACCTGGACAAAAAACCCGGAGGATGCCCCGGACAGGCCTACTTACATCGAGATAGAATTTGAAAAGGGCGACCCTGTTGCCCTTGACGGAAATCCATTGACTCCGGCAAAGATGCTTTCTGCCCTTAATGAAATAGGAGCAGAAAACGGAGTCGGAAGGGTGGACCTTGTAGAAAACCGCTTCGTGGGCATGAAGTCCAGAGGGGTTTACGAGACCCCTGGGGGCACAATAATACGCACGGCCCACATGGCCCTTGAATCCATCACCCTTGACAGGGAGGTGATGCACATAAGAGATGGTCTCATACCAAAGTACTCGGAGCTCGTCTACTACGGGTTCTGGTATGCCCCTGAAAGGCAGATGTTACAGACCATGATAGATGAGACCCAGGAGCGGGTTACAGGCACGGTGAGGCTCAAGATTTACAAGGGTAACTGCATAGTGACAGGGAGAAAATCCCCCTTCAGCCTCTATGAGCCAGAGTTTGCAACCTTTGAGGAAGATGAGGTTTACAGCCAGAAGGACGCAGAGGGTTTCATACGGCTCCAGGGCCTCAGGCTCAAGATAAGGTCGCTTCTGGAAGGGAAAAGAAAGGGGAAAGAGAGCCAATAACAGAGGCAGAGGGAGTGACGGAAAGGCATGAAAGACGAAGGCCCATAAAGGTCCCCTTTGAGACCGGGCTGGTTGTAAGGACGCTTCTGGCTGGCTCTTTTCTTTGACGCCCTGGATATAGACGCTTTTATCCATCTTAAAGACATCTTATGTTATAATTCAGGTGATCCAGACAGGATCCACCAGGAAATCAAGACACTTTGACATATTTGGAGACAAAATGAGAAAAGGACAATTCTACTACTATGGCAATATGACACCCTTTGCCGCCTTGGGCTTTGGCCTTTTGGCGGTCGGTGCCTTTTTCCTCACCCTTCCCATACTTATCGGTGCCTTCGTGGTATTTGGAACCGTTGGCGCATACGTGGCCTGGAGGCTTACCAGGGCAATCAAAAAGGCTGAGGAAGAGATGCTCAAACACCAGCAGGAAATGGGCAGGCAGGGCCAGCAGGGTGATTTCATCATAGACATTACTCCCCAGTCCGAAGAGCCCAATTCTTTGGATCATGAGCGGTTTTGATCCGGTAGCTAAGTCAGTCCCCCTGAGGCTCAAGGAGCCTGCCCTGGGGGACAACCGAAGCCCTGAAAAGCGCCTCCGTGACGCACTTACCCAGGACTTTGGCCCGGGCCCCTTCCATCTTCCCCTGGATGTTGCCCGCAGGCTTCCTGAAGAGCTTTCTTATGCAGGTTTTAGTGTAAGCGCACTGCTCACAAGGGACCAGTGCGGCTGGCGGATTTGCGCATGCAGGCCCTTAGAGAGGCCCGGAAGGGTGCTGGGGCTGGCCGTGGATCTTGGCTCCACCTCTGTGGTCTTTTACCTGGTGGACCTTGTTTCCGGAAAGACGCTTCGCACCCTTTCGAGGGAAAACCCGCAAAGGGCCCACGGGGAAGACATCCTGGACAGGATCATGTTTGCCCAAAGGGGCGGCCTGGAGGAGCTTCAAAAAGAGGTGGTGGATCTTTTTAACGATTCCATAAGGGAGCTTTGCTCAAAGTGCGGGGTAGATGCCCAGGACATCCTCTTTGTAAGCGTTGCCGGAAACACTACCATGTGCCATTTTCTTCTTAGGCTCGACCCCAGTAACATCTGCAAGGAGCCTTACATCCCTGCCGTAAACAGGTTTGACTTCGTAAGCCCTTCGGAGCTAGGCCTTGAAATAAATCCCCAGTCCTCCATATACGTGCTTCCAAATGTGGGAAGCTACTTTGGAGGTGATCTCATTGCCGGAATCCTTGCCTCGAAGATGGCAGAGCGCCACGAGATTTCCCTTCTGGTGGATGTTGGAACCAACGCAGAGGTGGTGCTGGGAAACAAGGACTGGCTCGTTGCATGTGCCGGCGCTGCAGGTCCGGCCCTTGAGGGTGGCATTCTTTCCTGCGGAATGAGGGCGCAGCCAGGGGCCATTGAACGGGTGGAGATAGATCCAAAGGACCTTTCCGTTCATGTAAAGACCATTGGGGATGAGAAGCCAAGGGGCCTTTGCGGCTCTGGAATAATCGATCTTCTGGCAGCCATGTTCGAGGCAGGCCTTGTGGACCAGACGGGAAAGCTCATGGTTGACCTGGACCCTGCCAGGATGAAACAGATTGGCCACGAGTGGGCCTACGTGGTCGCCTTTGAGTCAGAGACGGCAGAGGGCAAACCTGTCTACATCACCCAGAGCGATATAAAAAATCTTATCCGTTCCAAGGGGGCCATGTACACCATATTGAACGTTGTGATACAGAGCGTTGGCATCACCTTTGAGGACATAGACAACTTTTTTGTGGCCGGTGCCTTTGGAAACTACATCGACCCCAAAAAGGCCATTGCCATTGGAATGCTTCCGGATATTCCCCTTGAAAAGTTTAAGCCCCTTGGAAATTCTGCGGGAAAGGGGGCGGTCCGCGTGCTCCTTGAGCAAAAGTCCCTGGAGAAGATGGACGAGATCTGCGAAAAAATCACCTACCTGGAGATGAACGTGAGGGGGGATTTTATGAACCAGCTGACTGGCGCCCTTTTCCTTCCCCATACGGACCTGAGCCGCTTTCCAAGCGTTGCCAAAAGGCTTAATCTGAGCTGATTTCTGACAATTCTATTCGGGAGAAGATTTTGAAATGGACCTGATATTCATTGGAATGGGCGGCTTTTTCGGAGCCATTTCCAGGTATCTTGCCGCCTCTCTTGTACACAGGCTCTTGGGGCCTGGCTTCCCCTATGGAACCCTGTTTGTAAATGTTGTGGGCAGCTTTTTCCTTTGTCTTTTTCTTCCTTTGAGTTTAGAAGTATATCAGATATCCCCAGAGATCAGGGCGGCCGTGACTGTTGGTTTTTGCGGGGCCTTTACCACATTTTCCACCTTCAGTTTCGAGACCCTGTCCCTGTTCCAGGATGGATACAATATCGTGGCCTTTCTTAATGTTTTTGGAAACCTGTTTCTGTGCCTTCTGGCGGGCTGGCTTGGGTTTGTTGTAAGTCGCCTCATGGGATGAAAAAAAGGAGGGGAAGATGACCACCACGCGCTTAGAGGGAGATCAGATGTGCATGCGCATCTACATTGGGGAAAAGGACAAGTTCAGAGGGAAGCCTCTTTACAAGGCCATTCTTGACTATCTCAAGGAAAGCGACATAGCAGGAGCAACGGTGTACAGGGCCATTGCCGGTTATGGGCCAAACAGCTACTTCCGAACCGTTGATATTCTCTCCCTTTCAGTTGATCTGCCCGTGGTGGTGGAGGTAGTGGATGACCCGGTGAAGATAGAAAAGGTACTTCTTGGACTTGATGAAATGGTGCCTGCCGGGATGATCACCCTTCAAAATGTCCACGTACTGACCTATAAAAGTAGCTGATCAGATATTTTTGGGAGAAGACAGATGAATCAAAGATTTTCCTTTCTTGTCTGCATGGACAGGGACCTTGCAAGAAAACTTCAGATATTTGGCATTGTGCTTTGCCTGATTGGCATCCTGGGCATTGTGGCCCCAAAGCTCATAGCCGTTGCCGTCTCACTGGTGATAGCACTGATGCTCATACTTACAGGCGTGGTCTTGTGCCTTTTCACCTACCTCACCGGCCAGCGGGATAGAATATCCTGGCTCAAGGCACTCACTCCCCTGATCCTCGGTTTGTTCATAGCTCTTAAGCCCTTTGCCTTGGTGGTTGTTCTGGGGATTGCCATTTTCATCTATTTTATCCTGGATGGGGTGGCAAGCATTACCCTCGCCCTGGATATGAAACCCCAGCCGGGGTGGCTCTTCCTGTTTGTGAGCGGAATCTTGTCCCTTGCACTTGCAGCAGGCTTTATCATGTTCTGGCCCTACAGCACCCACTGGTACCTTGGCTGGATGGTTGGAATAAGCCTCCTGATGGACGGGATCTTTCTCATGCTACTTTCAAGAAACGCCAGAGAGTGTGACCTTCCTCGACCTTAGGCAGGGGGTTCTCGGTTTTGCGAGCCTGTTACTCAGAACTTTAGGGCGAGGTGGAATTGGACGAGGGCTGGCAAACCCTGGCCCCTTTGAGGCAACAATGTACGTCAGTTTGGAAACGATGTTCCCTGTGGAACATGAGTCCTCTCCATTTATGGAACAGCCTAACGAGAATCCTTTCTGTCTTGCGTTATAGAACTCGATACGCTTGTAGTTGCCAGCTAAAGTGATTTCTCCGGGCAATCCTGATCAGGGCCGACCTTTTAGGTCTTCGCCTTTTTGTCTAGTGAAGCACCATTAGACGAAGAAGCTGCTTTTTGTTACAATTTTTAATCATGTGACCAAAAGGAGAAGGACCATGACCGAGCTTAAGGACTACCAGGGGGACGAGGGTTTTCTGTTTGAGATAATTAATGCAGTGCCGTCTGGAATTTTCGTAACAGACCTTGACAACAACATACTCATCATCAACAGGGCCGGAGCGGAGATGGTTGGACGTACACCAGGCGACTGCTTCGACCGGAAGTGTTACGAGATCTTTAACACCCCCATGTGCCAGACAGAGCAGTGCACGTGCAGGGTCGCCACAAAGAACAACACCGTTAACCAGGGTCAGACCACCTTGAAGGCAGGGGACAGGGAGATACCCATAGAATTTGCCAGCCGCCCCATAAAGAATCACAAGGGGGAAGTGATTGGTTGCGTAGAGCACTTCATCGACATCTCAGACAGGCTTGAAAAGGAAAGGCTCATACTGAAGCAGCAGGAGGAGCTGCTCAAGAAACGCGACGAGGACATACGTCACCTCCAGGAGGAGATACTTGAGCTTTCAACCCCGGTTATCGAGGTGTGGGACGGGGTGCTTGCCCTGCCCCTTGTGGGGACCCTGGACAGCCACAGGGCACAATCTGCCATGGAAAGACTCCTTGTCACCATAGAATCAACCCGTTCCCCCTTTGTGATAATCGACATCACAGGTGTGCCCAATGTGGATACGGCAGTGGCAAACTATCTGCTGCAGACAGTTGATGCAGTAAGATTAATGGGCAGCGAGGCAGTGCTTACCGGAATATCCTCCCGCATCGCCCTTACCATGGCACATCTCGGGGTGGACCTTGGAACCATAAACGTGAGGAGCCGTATGGCCGACGGGCTCCACTATGCCATGCAGCAGATAATGAAGATGAAGGAGCACCAGGCAAAGGCCATACGCGCCTTAGAGGATCAGACAGGCGGATAGATTTTTAGATGAAGGCCTTCTCAATCTTTCGTCTCGGGCGAATTCTCCTCGTTTACCTGCAGGAGGAGATAGATGATGAACAGGTGAAGGAGCTGCTTAAGGAGCTAACCCGCAAGGTTCGAACTGTCGGGGCAAGGGCAGTAATAGTTGATCTTTCAGATGTAGAGGTCATGGATACCTACCTTGCAGAGAACATACAGAGGCTTGCCACCACCATGAACCTGTTCAGGGCAGAGGTCGTGGTTGCAGGCCTTGGGGCACATGCTATCTCCGCCCTCAAGGCCTTTGACATGAGTTTTGGCAGGGAGCTTCGCTTTGCCCTGGATGCTGAGCACGCCCTGTCAAAACTTGGCTGCAGGATAGTGGATGTTGGCTCATAAAGAGGGCCCCCGGCTGGATATTCATAAAAGGTGTGTCACCGTGTCCAAAAAGGTGGGTCTTTCACAGGCACGAAAGGCCCTTAGAGACATCCTGTCAGAAGTAAACGTTAGTGACGAGATAAAGGTGGCAAGGCTCCTGACCATCCTTGATGAGCTTGGTAACAACATCCTCCGCCACGGAGAAAAGGGGTTGATATGCATTTCAGCCTATATAAAGGGGGACAAAGTAGGCATTAGGATGGTGGCAGAGGACAGGGGAGCCGGCATAGAGGATTTAGAGAGGGCACTCAGGCCCGGTTATTCAGAGGACAGGGGAATGGGAATGGGGCTGAATCTCCTTAAGTCCATCTGTGACGACCTTCGGATTGGCAGCCTGGTTGAAGGCGGCGCATACGTGGAAGTGTGGAAATGGATATAGAAGGCCTTCAGCCGCTTTGGTATGAAAGAGGGGTCTCCATGGAGGCCCATGTCCTTCTTGCAAGGCGGGCTGCAAGGGATTTTGCCAAGAGGCTCGGGTTTTCTGAAAAGCGGGTGGCCGATGTTTCCCTGTGCGTGACAGAGCTTGCCCAGAACCACCTGGATCATAATACAGACAATGGCATTATACGGATTTTTGGTCAGAGAACGGGTGAGAAGGAGGCGGTCATTGTCATGTCGAGTCTCGATATGGGCCCGGGAATGAACCCTGGGGCCATTCATCATAAGGATGGTTTGGGTAGGGGCAGTCTTGGTGCAGGCCTTGGCACTGTAAAGAGGCTTGCAGACAGTTTCGGGCTCTGCTCCGGAAAACTTGGTGAATCCCCCTGTCCTGACCTGCTTCTTGGAAGCAGGGAGTTTGCCACCCTTGTTGCCGCATCCTTCGTGGAGCCCAGGGAAAAGTTCAAGGAAATCCCAATGGACTTTTCCTTTCTCATAAGGCCGGCAGGGGAATCGCTCCTGTGCGGAGACGGCTTTTTCTTTTCCTTTGATTATCCCTTTTTTCAAATGGTTGTCATGGACGCCCTGGGCAAGGGGCGACAGGCGGCACAAATCCTTGCTGAGGCGAAACGCTTCCTCGCCCTTGTGCCTTCCAAGACCCACCCTCAAGACCTTCTTCTTGCCCTTGGAAACGAGATGGTTGGCACCCGCGGCATAATGGCCCAGGCGGTCAGGGTCAATGTGGAGGAGCCTGAAATACTTATTGGAGCGGCAGGAGATGTTGAACACTTCCTCTTCATCGACGGCAGGGAGCGCTTCGTTTCCGACCGCAGAGGGCCCATCGGTCCGGTGAGTACCAGGAGAACTGTTGAGGCCATAGAGATAGCTCAATTTTCAGACATAATGGGCATCTTCTATACAGATGGCCTTGGGCATGTCCCAAGGGTGCGTTTCAATCAGGCACTTATGGATATCCCGGCCATAATATGGACCAACTATCTCTTTTCTCTTTGCGGCCAGGAGCCAAGACATCAGGATGACGCAACATTGGTGGTATGGAAATGGAAGGCCTGAGCCACCAGATTCACGTCCTTACCCTGGTCATTAAGCGCCAGAGGGATATTCCCCTTGCAAGGTCAAAGGCCAAGCTTTTGGGAGGGATATGCGGTTTTTCAGGCACAAAGCGGGTACAGATCGCCCTTATGGCCTCGGAAGTAGCACGTTTTTTGATTAAGAACACCGGAGGGGGAAGGGTCGTCTTTTTCCTGGTGTGTGCAAGTGAAGCGTCTAATGCCTCCTTTAGTGGCAGCCCGTCAGGGATCATGGTGCATTTTATTGGAAAGAAATCATGCCCCGTGGAAAGCTATACCAATGAAGAGCATGGCGATTTCACCCGAATATTTGGGCCAATGAAATCAATGGCAGACCATTTCCAGGTGAATCCCGGGACAGGAGAGGAAGGCTTTGAGCTCAAGGTGGTCATTCTTGGCGGGCAGGCAAGCTGTGACGAGCTTCTCAAGGGGCAGGAAAGGATTCGACAGCAGCTCTTCAGGGATGTTGAAGAATCATACATGGAAAATCTCAGGGCAAAACATGAAGAGGTCCTTTCCCTCTTAAAGACCCTGTCGCTCAAAAACAAGGAGCTTGACAAGGTCAATGCAGAGCTTCTGGAGCTTAGCAGGGACATGGAATCCCTGGTTCATGAAAGGACCGTGGTGGAGTTTGCCCTTCGCATAGCCGACAAGATCCGTAACCCGGCAACGGTAATTGGGGGGCTTGCCAGGATAATCTTGAAAAGGCTGCCAAAGGACTTTCCAGACAGGGAGAAGATAGAGGCCATTTACCTTGAAGCGCAGAAACTCGAGGCCATAGTCAAGGATTTTGAGGGCCTGGCAAGACAGCAGGAGCGTTTCCTGACCCAGGTTGTCCTCCAGGACCTGGTGAGGGAAATACTGGATGCCTGGGAGCCGAATTTTGAAAAAAAGGGAATAAACCTCAGGTTTCATACAGCCAAGGAACCCATTAGGATACGGGCTAACCCGAGGACACTAAAGGTGGCCATACTGCATATTCTAAAGAATGCGGTGGACGCCTCCCCTGCAGGCTCGGACCTGGAGGTAAATGTGGAAAAAGTGGACGGAAGGCCTGTTTTGGAAATAGTTGATCAGGGGCCTGGGATCAGTAGCGATGTCAAGACCAGGCTATTCAAGGAGCTTGTAACGACAAAGCCGTCTGGAACCGGTGTGGGCCTCATTATGGTGCATCACATAATGAAGGAACACCAGGGCCAGGTGCATATAGAAAGCAGTCCCGGTAAGGGTACAAGGGTGCGTCTAATTTTCCCTGAAAGGTGGAAGGAAGGCAAAATTGAGGGGCCTTTTTAGCCTTTTGTTTTTTTTTGCACTGGCCTTGGCTATGGCAGTCTTTCATTGCCCTTGCCTGCATGCATACCCCTTGGATTCCAATGATCAAGGTGGGCTTAGACCCCATGCCAAGGCCCTCTGGCAGGCTATCAAACACTATCCCCATGGCGAATTTGAGACAAAACAGGACGCTCAGGGCATTCATGTTAAATGCAGGCTTTTGTTAAAGGGCCTTGCAGGGCAAAAGGACGAGGATCACGCCTTTGAGGATCTGGATATTTTTTTGAATCTGCAGGCTGACGGCTCGTTTTCCCCAGGGGCTGAGGATTTCTCATGGACGATTAAGGCCGCCTGGCCCAGGGGGCAGGTGCTTTTCTTCCCCTGGTTTTTTGACCTGTCCCAGATAAAAGGAAGTCTAAAGGCAAGGGGGCGGGTCAGAAATGGCAGCCTCCATATTGATGATTTACTCATTTATGGCCCCTTTACCATTAAGGCAGGTGGTGTGCATCTTCCCCTTCAAGGGAAATCTGCCTCGTCAGATTATCTTCAGCGCCTTCTTGGCTCCAACTGGCAGATGAGTGCAGACATCCAGCGTGCCTACAACCTTTTTGTCCGTGATGCCTTTTCTGATTCGCATCCCATTGTGAAGGAATTTAGACCAGAGGGAAGCGCACAGGTAAGGGGCCAGGGTGACAAGATTTTCCTTACCCTGGCTGGCCAGCTTCTTTACAGGTCAAAAAAGTTTATAGACGGGCTCAAGGCAGTTGTCTGCTACCCTCTCAAGAAGGACAGGTGTGAAAAGGGATATGTGAGCTGGCAGGATATATATCTTAGGCCCTTGCTCCCAAAGGGCGTCTTTCGCTCACCAGAAGAGATTGGTATCTCAGGGAAAAAACTGCCAGTAACCCTTTGTCATGACAGGGGAAGTTTTGGCCCGTTATCCCTGGACCTTGGAAATGGCACAATCTCCTTTGAGGAGGCAAGTTTCCTGTTTTCACATGGAACCTTGATGCTAAGGGGGATCAAGATCAAGGACTTAAAGCCTCATAAGTTATTCAGGGAGGTTCCCCTTGAGATAGTTGTTGAAGGAAACCTGCCAGAGGCCCGGTTCAATGGCGACAGGCTGGTCTTTAAGGGAAGCCTCAATGTAGAGGTGGCCGGCGGAATGGTTCAGATAAAAAACATATGGATTGAGCCCTATGCAGCAATCTTAAGGTGGGGTGCAGATATCTACTTTAAACACATCAATTTAAAGGCCGTCACAGAAAATACCTCCTTTGGACTGGTGACCGGGGCAGTAGAGGGCTGGGTAAAGGGGCTTGTCATGAGCGGGTCTCAGCCCGAGGCATTTGATCTTTTGGTAAAAACCGATGAGAAGGCAAGCCGTTCCAAGAAGATAAGCATCAAGGCCATTGAGAACCTGTCCATTTTGGGAGGCGGAGGAGGTTCTGTATCCTTTCTGGGCCAGCTTTTCAAGGAGTTTTCCTACAGCAAGATTGGTATCTCTTGCAGGCTCAAAAATGATGTCTTTGAGCTCCACGGCCTGTACAGAAAGGGCGACAGGGAATATCTGGTAAAAAGGGGCTTTTTCGGGGGAGTCAATGTGATTAATATGAACTCTAAGGGCAAAATAAGTTTTAGAGACATGCTGGACAGACTCAAGAGAATTGGCAAATCCAGCCAAAGCAAAGTGGAGGTGCGTTAATGATTGGCAAGAAGAATTACAGGCTTTTTATCACTGCGCTACTTTTTCTGGTAACGGCCTGCGTTACCGTAAACATCTATTTCCCGGCAGCAGAGGTGAGGAAGGCCGCAGAAGACATTGTTAAGGACGTAAGGCAGAAGCAGGGGCAGGAAAATGGACAGGACACAACAACCTCCCCCACCTCCTGGCTCTTTTCCGTCAGTGAGGCACATGCGGCAGGTGAACTCACTGTTTCAAACGCCACCATCCGCCAGCTAAAGGATCGCATGAAGAAGCGCTTTCCGTCCCTGGTCCCATACATGAAAAGGGGGTTGGTTGGTGAAGGCCTGGACGGTCTTTTGTCCATCAGGAGCCTTGCAGGGCTTGGGCTCAAGCAGAAGGCGGCCTTGAAGAAGCTGGTTGATGCGGAGAACAAGGACAGGATGGCCCTTTACAGGGCGGTGGCACAGGCCCTAAATATTCCGGCCTCCCAGATTTCCAGGGTCCAGGCCATTTTCGCACAGCAGTGGCAGAAGACGGCCCCAAAGGGGACGTTTATTGAGAAAAAGCCAGGGAAATGGGTGAGGAAGTAGATATGAAATAAATTCAGGGAGTGTAAGGGGCCTGTAAAACAGGCCCTTTTTCGTTGTGTCAGGTGTCTTTATACCTTAAAGGCCTTCAGCGTGTTTTCCAGGTTTTCTGCTGTAAGAGACATCTCACCTGCGGAGAGCCTCGCCTGTTCAGAGCCCGAAGCCGTCTGGGTACTTGCTTCCTTGATTCCTTCGCTCTGGGTAACCAACAGGCTGGTGCTGTTGGATACCGCCTGGGTGTTCTCACTTATCTCGTTGGTGGTTGCCGTTTGCTCTTCCACTGCGGCCGCAACACTGTTGGCCAGTTCGCTAACTTCCTCTATTGATTCACTGATATCGTCTGTGACGGTCTTTACTCTGGTTATATGTTCCTGTAACTCCTCTACGGTATGGTCTATCTTTTGAACAGCCTCGCTTGTCTGCTTGGCGAGTTCCTTCACCTCGCCAGCAACCACTGCAAAGCCTTTGCCTGCCTCTCCGGCTCTTGCTGCCTCAATTGTGGCATTGAGGGCAAGGAGGTTGGTTTGTTCTGCAATGTTGCCAATGAGGCTGCTCATCTCGTTGATGCTGATAGAAGAGTTGGCCAGGGCATCCACCAATTCGCGGGCCTGCCTTGTCTTTTGGGCAACCTCTGACGATTTCTGACCGGTAACAGCAGTATTTTGTGCGATTTCTGCCACTGTTGCCGTCATTTCCTCCATGGCTGCGGCAATACTGGACATCTGTTCACCCATGTCAGAGGCGCACTTTGCGACCTCTTCAGACTGTGCATTTCCTTCCACGGCGGTGCTTGCGAGAGAGGAGGACAATTCGCCTACCTCCCTGGCTCCTGCGGTCATCTGGAGTCCGTATTCCTTAATCTCTTTAATCATTTTCTGCATTCTCTCAATAAAGGTGTTTAAAAGGGCGGCGATTTCATCCACCTCGCTACTTCCATCCACCTTGATCCTTTTGGTCAAATCAGCCTCTCCTGTTGCAATGGCAGAAACAGCATCGCGTGTATCCTTCAGTTTGGAACCAACGGCCCTGAATACCAGAAAACTGAAGGAGAGCCCGGCAGCTAAAATGAGCATGCACAAAAGGGCCACATGTTGTTTCTGCCTCATTGCCTTGTTGGATATCCTTTTAATTGCATCAGCATTCAGACTGTCGATTTCAGAGTCCATCCGGTTAGCCAACCGGGAGAGTTTCTCAAGGCCAAGGCTTAGTTTTCTCAGGTACGGACCCGAATATCCCACGTATGATTCAACATCATTTTGTCCAGTTTTTATAAGCCTTTTATACTGGTTGAAAGTGTCAATAAAGGTCATCAAAAGGGAATTCATCCTTTCAAATTGGCCCTTGGATTCACCCTTTTGGAGTACCGCTTTTGCAAGGACAGATTTTATGGCCTCGATGTCTTTTGAAATGCTCTTGATGTCACTGTCTCTGTTGCCAGCGTTTTTTTCGCCTTTAAGCAGGATGTTTGAGTTTGTAAGAAGCCTCGACTTGATACGGCTTATTGCCATGGAGACTGGAGTATTTTCCGTGGACATGGCCCCAATTTCCTTTTCTACAAGATTCATGTATGAAAATCCCAAGATGGCCAAAAGCCCCAGGCCGGTTGCCCAAATTCCTGCCAAGAACAGGAGCAAGGTCTTTAAACGCAAGTTTTTTAAGGTGTGCATGGCACAATACCCCTCTAAAATGAGTTTTTCTCCCATGTACCCGCAAAATGTCCCTGGAATAAAACAAAAAGACTTGTTCAGAAAGACCTGGAGAAAGCTCAGGAGTTATTTTTCTGTTTCAAGGCCTAGAAAGGCAATTCTTTTCGTCTTATAACCAACGTCAAGTTCCCAGGTCAAAGGAGATGTTCTATATATTTAAATTCGGGGTATTGGCTGAGAAAAATTAATTTTCACATGGCCAATTTGTAACAGTTTGAAAAGACAGCCCTTAATCTAGGGTGGTTTACAAGCTAATAATATTTCTTAACTTGATGACAGACGTAACAGAGATGTGTTTGATTTTTATGAAGCGATATTGGCTAGATTTTTGACATTTATTGATGTTGGTAAAATCGCTTAAAATTTGGCCAGGTTTGCCTTTACTTGTAAAGTTCAACCTTAGTGTTTAAGATTTTCAGGGAAAAGGTAATCTTACGCTCATGAAAATCTATGTTTATCCACACGAGATACTGAAGAAAAAGGCCGAGCCTGTAAGGGAAATAGACGGGGCCCTTCAGAAGTTCATTGACGACATGATCGAGCTCATGTACAGGGCCAAGGGCGTGGGCCTTGCCGCAAACCAGGTGGGCGAGGCCATAAGACTCTTTGTCATGGATGTCTCTGGCAGCGATGAGCCACCTAGTCCCATTGTCATCATCAATCCTGTGATTACTGCCATGGAGGGAAGCGAGGTGGCAGAAGAAGGCTGTCTAAGCGTGCCGAGGTATTCTGCCAAGCTCAAGAGGGCATCCCTTGTGGAGGTAAAGGGCTTTGACAGGCACGGCAATGAGATCCGGTACGAGGGCCAGGGCCTTGCAGCAAGGTGCCTTCAGCATGAAATAGATCATCTTGACGGCATATGTTTTGTGGACAGGCTGAGCTCCCTCAAGAAGGCCATGTTCAGGAAGAAGTGGCCCAAGATTTTGGCGGAGCTGGACTTAGGTAAAGATGATAAAGAATAGTCAGGAGCGTTTCAAAATAGTTTTCATGGGGACGCCTGAGTTTGCCGTTCCGGCCTTAAAGGCCCTTATTGCAGGGCCCGATGAGGTGAGCGGCGTGGTGACCCAGCCGGACAGGCCAAGGGGCAGGGGCAGAAAGCTCTTGCCCTCGCCTGTAAAGGTAGAGGCCCAAAAGGCCGATATCCCTGTTTTTCAGCCTGAGAAGGTGGCAAACCCTGACTTTGTTGAGACCTTAAAGGGGCTTGAGCCGGATCTTTTAGTGGTCTGCGCCTTTGGCCAGATACTTCCCCAAAGGGTCCTTGACATTCCTAGGATTATGCCCATAAACATTCATGGCTCCCTGCTTCCCCGTTACAGGGGCGCAGCTCCTATACAGTGGGCCATCTTGAACGGGGATAAGGAGACTGGCATCACCATCATGAAGATGGATGCTGGAATGGATACCGGCCCCATGCTTCTTAAGCGCTCCCTGCCCATAGGGCCTGAAACCACCTTTGGAGAGTTGAGCAGGAAGATGGCCATCTTGGGGGCAGAGGCCCTCATGGAGGCCCTTGATCTTCTTGAAAGGGGAAGGCTCAAGGAGGTGGCCCAGCCCGAAGAGGGAGTCACCTACGCACCTCCCATAAAGAAAGAGCAGCTAAAAATAGAGTGGGATGCACCTGCCTGGAATATCCACTGCCAGCTAAGGGCCTTTGACCCAAGGCCCGGGGCCTGGACAATAATGGAAGGTCAGAGGGTGAGGCTCTTTAGCCCACTGCTTGTTTCGGATGAAGCCATCGATCATGGGCCAGGAACCGTGCTTAAGGCTGATGAAGATGGCCTTCTTGTTTCCTGTTCGGACAGGGCCCTTCTGATCAAGGAAATCCAATGGCCTGGCAAGAAGCGCATACCCGTCTGTGATTTTTTAAGGGGCAGAAAGTTAAGGCAAGGGACGAGGCTTGGCTGACGCCTTGGTTTCATCCAAGGGGGTGAGGCTTAAAAAGGGGAAAGGCACATCCAATCCCCGCCTCCTTGCCGCAAAGGCCCTTTCATTTTGGCTTTCTAAAGGGCCCGGGGCACGACCTGAAATCCAAAGGCTTGGAGATACCCTCCTTAAGGGAAAAAGGTTACAGGAAAAGGACAGGGCACTCTTCTGGCACATCCTTGTGGGAAGTGTGCGCTGGCTAAGGCTGATTAGGTGGCATCTTGAGCGGTACATAAAGAGATATTCAAGGCTTCCCGTTGAGGTTCAGGCCATCTTGTTGACAGGTGGCTTTCAGATAATCTTTCTTTCCAGAATCCCCTTTTTTTCAGCAGTTGACGAATCTGTAAAGCTTACCCGGATTATGGGTGCGCCCTGGGCCTCGGGCCTTGTAAATGCAAGTCTTAGAAGGCTTGCCACCTCCAAGAAGATCGTGCCTTCCACCAGGAAGGAACTTCTTGAAAGGTGCAAGGGGTCCAAGGCCAACTGTCTTTCAAACCTCACATCCCATCCCCACTGGATGGTCAAGCGATGGCTAAAGGCCTGGGGAGTGGATGGCTGCGTTTCCATCTGCCTTCAAAACAACATCCAGCCGCCCCTTACCGTCAGGGTTAACACACTCAAGATAGAAAGGGATTCCTTTTTGGACATGTTAAAAAAAGGCGGGCTGTCTGCAGAAAAGACCTCCCTTTCCCCTTGTGGAATAAGGTTGGAGGGCTTCAGGGGAAGGGTGGAAGAGATCCCCGGCTTTGAACAGGGGCTTTTCCAGGTGCAGGACGAGGCAGCACAGCTCGTATCCCTTCTTCTTGATTTGAGGAAGGGTCAAAGGGTCCTTGACGTGTGTGCCGGGGTGGGCGGAAAGAGCACGCACATTGCAGAGCTCATGGAGGATAGGGGAAATATCCTGGCATGTGACACAAACAGGAGCCGTCTTCAGATACTTGCTGAAAATTCAAAGCGCCTGGGTATAACCTCCATAAGGACATGTCTGTTGCCCAAACCGGAAAAAGGGCGCATACAAAAAAGGCAGCTTGACAGGATTATCCCATGTGACAGGATTCTTATTGATGCTCCCTGCTCAGGCCTTGGGGTCATAAGAAGACACCCGGACATCAAGTGGAACCGTACACCAGATGACATTGAGGCCCTTGCGGCAAGGCAGCTTTCGCTTCTGGAAAAATGGGCAAGCTGCCTTAAAAGGGAGGGTATGCTGGTCTATTCGGTTTGCACCATGGAGTATGAGGAGACAGAAGGAGTCATACAATCCTTTCTTGAGACCCATTCTGATTTTGCCCTTGTATCTGCCAGGGAGGTGCTACCCTTTCTTCCAGATGATTTGGTTAAAGGCGGTTTCTTCAGGTCGCTTCCCGGCCAGTACGGTATGGATGGTTTCTTTGCTGCGGTAATACGGCGCCTTTAAGGCCATGGCGTCAACATTCTGGGTTTTCGTTTCAGTTAGTACCTGATCTCCATTACCGCAAACCAGGCAAAACACTCCAAATTGGTCTTGCTCCACAAATGTTATGATGTTAACAAAAGGGGTTAAGGGTAAAAAAACAGACCCGCCGAGGGGGGGTGGCATGGAAGAATTTTATTCAGCCTTTTGCGAAATTTTTTTGGCCCTTTTAATTGCACTTTTTTGGCAAGGACCGAAGGGGAATGTCAAGAGAGTTGTAATTTTTCTTGTCTTCGTTTTACCCCTTGTCTGTGCCTTTGACTCCTATGGGGCCCCTGAGCCTGTTGTCACCGTAGATGCGCCTCAAGACCCCTTTATCGGTGAAAATACCACTATTGCCTTTACCTTTGACAACGTCAACGCCACAAAGACCGGATACGGGCCTTTCATCGATGTGATCCTGCCTGTTAACGGGGCAGACGGGGCCGCAGGAACCCAGGATCCTGACGGCATAGACATCAGGGGAGATGCAACGTACCTTGGCGTTACCGTTACAACTGTCACCCAGACCTTCCCAAACGATGGGGGAGGAACAGGCTGCGTTGAACATCCATTTGCAGTGGATACTGCGGGCAATCATCTCCAAGTTTGTGGTACTGCCAGTGACAAGCTTGTCACCATCCAGCTTCCCTTTGGCTCCTTTGTACCTGATCAACCTCCAGCGGCCATAGAGCTCCCTGTCAGTATCAGCCAGAAGGCCGATCTCAATCATGGCCTCGATATAAAGGCAAGGGCCGGTTTTCAATTCGGCGCAACCCCGGTGGACGATCATGCCACAGATCCCACCATTCTTTCAGACAACGCCACGGATTCTTCGAGCTGGACAAATTCTTCTACAGTTACCCCTACCCTCATAAAACTTGAGAAACAGTATGTTGGTCCAGAGGATGAGACTGCAACAGGGCCCAATTTCCCAAGGCTTTACCGCATCGAGGTGAAGCTTGCCCCGGGGCAGACCATTACGAACCTAGACGTGATAGATGACCTGCCAAATAACATGGCATTTCTTGAAGTGAACGCCACTTTCCCATCCGGCGGCACGGTGGTCTCATCTCCTCCGGTAAACAATCCGGCAAATCGGCCTAATAACGTCCTGGACGTACAATTTTCTTCTGTCACTGCAGACAACGACACTGATTCCACTGACGCCTATGTGGTCTTTAAGTACTTCATTCCCCTTCAGGATGCAGACTCAAACAACGTGATCGATCCCCAAAGCGATGACGACGTAAATTCCACCAACCAGGCCCGGGCAATTGGGGATTGGACCCCTCTGGACAGCAGGGATCCCTCCGGCCAGGACAATGCAGTTGCAGATGCCCAAGGCCCGGAGCACATCCTTACGGATAAGTCCATAGCCATACAAAAGGGCGTGGCCATTGCCACTGATACCGGTGCTGCAGGCTACTCCCCTGGTGACGTGGTGGAATATACCCTTGATTTTCAGGTCTCGGACTATTTCTCCATGGAAGATGTCAATGTCACAGATATCATTTCTGATGGACAGGACTTTGATACCAGTTTTACTCCCCAACTCATTACCACAGTTCATGGCACGTCCAGCAACGTGGCCATCACACCGGATCACGCCACAAACGCAGATGGCACAGAGACCCTTGTCTTTCTCATACCGAACAAGCTCACTGGAGGTTGTGTGCCTGACTCAGGCACTGGCGGCGGGCAGCCTGACTGCAACCAGTATGATCAGGGCCCAACCACAGGCCGCATAGTTTTTAGAACCGTGATCAGGCAGAACTTTGATGTAGATTATCCGTCTGGAGATGAGTCTGTGGACCAGGGAGACCTCCTTGATAACAACGTGACGATAATTGGGAATCTCCTTTCCGTTGCTGATAACAGCAGTCCAACAGACCAATCGGAGGCAGACACCAGTGCTGCGTCCTTTAATATTTTGCACGGAGAGGTATCAAAAAACATATACGCAATAAACGGCAGCACAGACCTGCCAAACCCACTTATTATGCGGCCCGGAGATACTGTTACATACCGTATTCGCTACTCCATGCCCACAAATGATGTGGAAGATCTTGTCCTTATCGATTACCTGCCTCTTCCTGTCCTTGATGCAACAGAGATTCAAAATTTTGATAATAATGCATCCGACGATACGCCTCCTGCAGGCTATGCCAAGTTTGGCCCTGATGACACCTTTCACAACATATATGACGACGGTAGCGGTCATAACTACCCCTCCATTACTACAAATGGGCCAGAAAACAGCATAAGGTTCGTTTACGGGGATTTTGATGACAACGACACCTCTGAACGAACCATAGACATTCTTTTTACCGTGACGGTCAAGGACGACCCATTTGCAGATGGCCTTTATCTGACAAACCAGGTCAGGGCAAAAGACGAATCCACAAACGCAGGTGCCTCCTTTTCCGACGGCATCATTCAAATTGAGCTTGGGGAGCCGGTGCTCCAGATAACCAAGGGTGTCTCCCAAAGCAACAACCCCAACGCGGTCATAAGCCCCCCTCCATCAAATCTGCCAGTTGATGGAGACGCGACCAATTCGGATGCAAATGACACGGTTACCTTTGTGATAACTGTCGAAAATACGGGTCAGGCACCTGCCTATGATGTTGGAATTTACGACGACACCGACCAGGACATGGATGACTGTAGTCTTGTGAGCGTACAGGATGGAAACGGGTCGGGTCTTGATCATTCGGGAAACCTTTGGAGTGGAGGTATTGCCCTTAACGCTCCCATTCCCCAAAATGGTAAGGCCATAGTCACCTTTACCTGCAGAATAAAGGAAGATGCAAGGCCTACGGACGTGATAGATCGCCAGGCACAGGTTGAATGGTCAGCAGGCTCTGGCGGAGACCCTTTCCCCAGAAAAAGTGATAATGCCACGGTCTCCATGGCACTTCCTGCTATGAATAAGTCCATCTCGTTAGTGGTTCCAGGCCCAATTAGCCCGAACATGACAATTGGGGACAATGTCACCTACAGGGTGGACGTTACTCTTCCAGAAGGAAAGATACCAAACCTTGTGCTTACCGATACGTTACCTGCCGGCCTTGAATACATAAGCGGTAGCCTGGAGGTGAACACCACAGGCTTTGGGGGAAGCCTTGCCTCTTCCACGGTTACCGACAACGGCCAAAACGTAACAGTTGACATGGGTAATGCCACTGTTGATGCAGATAATGACGTCAGCAACAACGGATTTAGCATTACCTTCAAGGCAAGGGTTCTGGATGATCCGGCAAACAGTGCAACAAGCCGGCTTCAGGAAAAGACCAACACGGTTTCGCTTAGCTTTTATGGCTACAGTGAAAGCATTACGGATATGGCGAGCAATTTTCTTGGAGAACCCTTTCTACAGGTCACAAAGACCATATCCCCTTCAACAGCAGATGCAGGTGATCAGGTGACCATTGGCATTACTGTAGATAACACTGGCACCTCTCCCGCCTATGATATTTCTGTAACAGATGTCCTGGATGGGAGCGTCTTTGACGTAAATAACGTAAGTGAGGGCACAACACCTGCCCACTTTACCTTCAGCTATTCAAGTCCAACCGTAACCTACAGCTCTGACAGTGGGTTTGCCCTAAGTCCAGCAGACTCTCCCCTTCAATTTTCTTTCATCACGTATGTCATCCAGGACATAGTGACGAGCACGCCTTATGAGAACACGGCAAACGCCACCTATAGCAGCGAAGATGGAGATGTCCAGGGAGAACGGGGTGAAAGCGGAAACGATACAGCAACCATCCAGATAGCAACGGTGAGCTCCGAAAAGGCACTGATTTCCACCAGTGAGCCTGCTACAAGTGGTTCTGCAAACCCTGTTGCCATAGGGGAGACCGCCACCTTTGACATAACCTTCACCATTCCAGAGGGTGAGACAAAGGGGGTTACGGTCTTTGACCTTCTGGAAAACGTCTCCGGAAGCCCCTGGGGAGATTATGTCCAAGGCTCTGCAAGGATCATGAAGACCTCTTCTGATCTTTCATGTACCGGCAGCATCTGCACTGCACTTGATGGTAATGGAACCAACACCTGGGTTGATGCCGATAGTTACGTGCAGCTTAGCAACACTGCAAATGGGAGACGTATTTCCGTGGACCTTGGAAACGTCACCAATTCAAACAACGACAACAATGTCCTTGAGTCTTACGTTTTGAGGGTTACTGTGGTGGTCCTCAACAACGATGTGACAAATGGCGGGACAAACCTGCCAGACAGGGGAGGACTGGTGTATCAGGATGCATCAGGTACCTCCTACACACTTGTTTCCAATAACGTGGACCTGCTGGCAGCAGAGCCTGTCCCGCAGATCCGGAAGAGTGCCTCTCCAACCACGGCGAGTGCAGGGGATGAGATAACCTTTACGCTTCACATCTGTAACACCGCCTCAGGGGATTCTGCGGCTCCAGGTTTCGACTGGGCCTTTTCTGACACGCTTCCTGACAAGTACGAATCCATATCTTCGGTGACCGTTGACGTCGGAAGCACAGGGGCCAACGTGGCCACCAGCCACTTTGGAAGGCACCTTTCAGGGACCATAGACCAGCTGTTACGAGCAAATAAATTGTCCTCCATTTTAACACATAACTTGTCCGGATTTATATGGGAGTTTAGGAGGTATCCATATGAGCCGGGCACATATAATGGAGGAGATCAAACTTATGAGATTCGA
>JALWNK010000054.1 GCA_026995935.1 Deltaproteobacteria bacterium | reverse complement strand
ATGTTGGCGGGCATGCAGGCGTGGCGCCCTACGAGTACGAGGCCCCAGGCGCCTCCTATCATGGCAAGGGGTATTGCCACCATGATGGTCACGGGGTTTATCCAGGAACGGAATGTGGGCGCAAGGGAGAAGAAAAGCAGTATGACTGCAAGGCCAAGGGCCTTTTTAAGTCTCTTTCCGGCCTCGTGCATGTTCTTTACCTCGCCTTCAAAGCTCAGCGTGTAGCCCGGGGGAAGGCTCAGGCCTGAAAGGGCCCTTTCTATCCTTTCATGGAGGTGGGTTATGGCGGCTGTTGAACGGTAGCCGTAAACGTCAACGCTTGGGGAAAGGTTCTGCCTGGTAAACTTTGTCCTGGTGTATCTCTTTTCTATCCTTGCAATATCCCTCAAGGGCACAGGGCCAAGGCGGGAAGAGATATGAATGGATTCAATGTCGGACAAACTCCTTCGCCTTTTTGCCGGGTACCTCACCCTTATGGTGTAGCCGTCTTCTCCCGGTACTCTCAGTACCGTGGCAGGGCCTCCCTTTATAGCCTTTGTAAGCTCATGGCTTATGCCTTCCTGGTCAAGTCCGTAGATCCTGGCCTTCTCCTCATTGACCTTAAGAAGAAGCTCTACCTTGTCAGCGGTCCAGGAGCGGCTTACGGTCTTAAGCCCCCGCACCTTCCAAAGCCTTTCTGAAACCTCGTCTGCAAGCCCGTCAAGGACCTTGGGGTCGGGGCCGGTAAGCATTATGTCCACAGGGGCGGCTATGGATGAAAGGGGGGTAGCGCCAAAATCAAATACGTCGAGGTTCTTAAGACCAACGATTTTTGAGGCCTTTCGCCTTATCTCCTCTTCCATCTGCCAGATGGTCTTCTTGCGGTGAAACCTGTCTATGAAGTGCGCTGTAATAAGGCCCTGCTGGGGTATCTGGCCCGTTCCAAAGCTCACCACCCCGGGTTCTGAACCCACAACGGTGGATATACGCTCAATCCCGGGCATCCTTAAAAGGATGGCCTCGATCTTTTTTGAGATCTCCTCAACCCTTGATAGGGACGTGTCAGAGGCGGCCTCAAAGGATATTTTCACGATGCCTGTATCCATAGGAGGCATAAGGTCCCTTCCTGCAAGGGGCATGACGAGCCTTACACTCACTATGAAAAGGGCGATACCAGGCAAAATAAACAGAAGCTTGTGCCTTATGGCAAAATGGGCAAGATGGACGAAAAAGTTCCTTACAGGCTCAAGCACATAGGTACCAAAAAGGTCAACGAGTCTTTCGATCCTGTTTTTCCTGGAGTGTGCCTGAACGAGATAGGGGGCAAGAAGCGGGATCACCGTAACAGAGATTATGTAGCTTGAAATAAGCGCCAGGGACAGGACCACTGTGAACTGTCTGAGTATCTTCTGAACGTAGCCTCCTATGAACATGATGGGGATAAGGACTATCACTGTGGTGTAGGTGCCTGCCCAGTCGGCAAGAAGTATCTCGTTAAGGCCATCCACCACGGCCCGGTAGATGGGTTTTCCAAGGCTGTGGTAGTGGCGCTCGATGTTTTCGATAACAACGATTGCGTCATCGAGAAGCAGGCCCACGGCCACTATAACCGCGGTAAGAGTTACGATATTGAGCTCGTAGCCAAAAAGGTACATACCGGCAAAGGTAAGAAAATAGGTGAAGGGGATGGAGATGGCGGCAAGGATGGATATGCGCACGTTTGCCAGGAAAAGGAATATGACGGTAATTGTCATGATTATTGCATCCCTCAAAGCATCCACCATGTTCTCGATACTCGTCTCTATTATGGTCTTCTGGGTGTCCGCAATCTCGAATTTCACCTCCGGGTACTTTGCCTTTATGGAGGGAAGCGCCCTTTCAACGGCCTTTATGGTGGTGGTGACGTGCCCCTTTTCAGGCCGAAGGATGTTTATTCCTATGGCAGCCCTGCCGTTACCCCTGTAAAGTGACTGCCTTTCCTTGAAGCCGGTCTTTATCCTTGCTATGTCTGAAAGGTGGACGTCGCCTCCCTTTTCGTGGCGAACCACAATGGTAGAAAGCCTGCTCTTAAGAAGCCTTTCCCCTTGTGTCTTTATGAGGTATTGACCGTCCCTTCTTATTATGAGCCCATTTGGTATGTTCACGTTCTGGGAACTGAGCGCCATGACCACCTGCTCAAGGGAGACCCCGTGGGCATGAAGTGCCTCTGGATCGACCTCTATTGTAAGCTCCGGGAAATAGCCGCCAAACACCTCAACGTTTGAAACCTGGGGAATTCTCAAAAAGTCTTCCCTTATCTCGTTGTCTGCAAGCTGACGGACTTTTTCGAGGTCAAGGTTGCCACCCTCTTTTGGAGAAAGGGCGATTGTAAAGACAGGCTTGGTTGCATCACTTACCCTGAATATCTCCGCAGGTCTTACAGATGCCGGAAGCCTTGCCTGTATCCTCTTTATGGCGTTTGCCGCATCGGTGGCAGCGGCATCAAGACCCTTTTTGTACTCAAACTCGACGGAAACCCCTGCCATCTCGTCCTGGCTTACGGACTTAACCTTTCTTACAAGATCAATGGTGGAAAGCTCCTTTTCCACTATCCTTGTAACCTTGTCCTCGACGTCCGAGGCAGATGCCCCTGGCCACGGTATGATCACGGTTATCACCGGGTAGTTGGCATCTGGAAAGAGATTCAGCGGCATGGACTTAAAACCTATGAAGCCAAGGGACACTGCAAGAAAAATAAGCGATATCAAAAGATGTGGATGAGATAAAAACCTCTCTACAAAGCTTCTTCCCTCCTTTTCACCGGTAATCATGGCCTACCCTCCTCTTTCTGAACCGGCATCACCTTCTGGCCCTCGTGGAGACGAAGAAGAGCGCTTTCCTGGGCAACTATGATCCTGCTTTCATCAGGGATGTCTCCCTCCCTTATGATCGCGTAATCAGGCCCGCGGTTTAGCACCTTTACCCTGTGGACATGCACCTTGTCTCCCTTATCAACGCTAAAGACAAAGCTTGAGCGCACGTTTTCAAGAAGCGCCCTTGCAGGAACCTGTATTCCCCGGCACTTTCCTGTCTCCACCCGTACCGAAACGGTGGCCCCTGTTGGAAGGCCAAAGGGAGGTCGTGGGGTATCTGCCTCTATCTCCGCAAGGGTCCCTGTGGTAACAGCAGGATGAAGCCTGCTTATTGAAAGCTCCATGACCTCTTTCTTGCCTTTTTCAGCAGACGAAAACCCCTCTTTTTCAACAATGACCTTTCCGCCTTTTCTTAGAAGAGGAAACTCTGCCTGCGGGACCTTTATGGCCACGTAGTAGCCCTCTTCTGGCGCCTCCATTTCAACAACGGGCTTGCCTGCAAGGGCAAGGTCCCCTGGGTCCTGGTATCTCCTTGTAATTACCCCGTCCATGGGGGCGGTGAGCCTTACATAGGAAAAGTCTGTTTTTGCAGAAGAAAGGGCAGAGCCAAGGGAGGCAACCTCGGCCCTTGCAAGATCGCGGGCAGTCCTTGACCGATCAAGCTGCTCCCTGCTTATGGCCTTGTTTCTGAAAAGTTTTTCGTCCCTTTCAAAGATGGCTTCCTGTGTGTTAAGGGCGGAGCGGGCAGCAATAAGCCTTGCCTTTAGCTCCCTTATCCTGTCCCTAACCTGCCTGTCATCTATCAGGGCAAGGAGCTGCCCTTTTTTCACCTTGTCTCCTTCCCTTACCCGCACCTCGAAAATCCTTCCGGTTATGCGAGGCGAGATGCTTGAGGTCACCTTTGCCCTTATGGTCCCAAGGTATCTCCTGGTTATTGGAAAAACGCCCGCCCTTGGCCTTGCAACCTCCACGGAAACTGGTGCCCTTTCAGGAAGGGGAGTATTTTTTAGCTGCTGCCTCTTCTTCTTTATGATAAGTACGCCTCCTGCCACAAAAAGAAGAAGCACCACGGCTACTGCCACCTTTTTCATAAACCCCTTATCTGTCTTCATATTTCACCCTCCCGGTAGCAAACTTATAATCCATTTCCGCATGTAAAAGGTCATAGAAGGCCTTGTGAACGTTGGCTTCTGCCTGAAACCAGACTGCCTGCGAAAGGAGGCTGTCTGTCACGCTTCCTGCCCCTGTCTCATACTTTAGCTTCTCGATCCGGAAGGACTCCCTGGCGCTTTTAAGGGAAAGCCTTGCGGCAAAAAGCCTCTGTCTTGCCTCGCGAATTTCAGAGATGGCGTTAAGGGCCTGCCTGATGGCAGTAAGGCGCAGGTGCTCGTATCTGTTTCTTGCTGCAAGGTAGCGCTCCTCCGCCTGCCTCACCCTTGCTGAAATTACTCCCCCGCTAAAGATGTTAAGGCCAACCTTGACGCCTGCGCTCCAGATCTCCTCGTCGCCTTCAAATCCGCTTCCTGCATGCCTTCCGTAGTCCCCAACAAGATCAACAAAGGGAAGATGAAGGCCCTTTTCAAATCTTATGGCCTTTTTGGCAAGGAGCATCTCTTTCTTTGCCTTTTCTATGTCAGGCCGCTCAAGGATCAGCCTTGAGATGGCCTCTGACTTGCTTTCAAGGCCCTTTAAATCAGGCTCCCGCAGCACCCCCTTGACCTCCCCGAGCCTCCAGGGCTCAACACCCATGAGCTGCGCCAGAAACTCCTTTGCCCTTTTGCGCTCCTGGATAATTGCAACAAGGTCGTGCTCCTGCTGGGCAACCTGGGCATCGATCCGCATGAGATCAACAGGCGCTATCCTTCCAACTGAAAACCTTGTCTTGGCGTCCTTTCTGAGTTTTTTAAGAGCCCCCAGGGTCTTTTTCTGGGCCTTTTCAAGACTCTTCAAGAAAAGTATCTCGTTGAACACGTTTGTAACGTGGTATATGAGCTCCTGGGTGGTAAAAGAGACCTCCTTTCTGGAGACCTCCTCCCTTAGCCTTGCAAGGCCCAGGTTTGTCCACAGCCTTCCTCCCTCAAATATAGGGATCTTCACTGTTACTCCAGTCCGGTACTGGTCCCTGCTGAAGGTGGGGGGCCTGCCTCCAAAGGCCTTTATGGGCACAACCACCTGGGGGTCACTAAGCCTTTCGTAGGAGCTATAGGCATCAAGCCTTGGAAGAAGCTGCCCCCTTGCCTCTTTTACGCCTTCCTTTGAGGCAGAAAGCTCGTTTTTCCTTGAGGCAAGAAGAGGGCTCTTTTTTAGCGCAATTCCCACGGCATCGTGAAGGGTCCAGGCAGCATAGCGAGCGTCAGCCTCTTGACCTGCGCGTGTCTCACTGGCTCGTACCCCCAGGGGAGAGACAAGCAATAGGACAGAAATCAAAATGGCCATCCACATTCCTGGACCGTGGAGAAACACCTCTGCCGCAGTTTTCGTACAAGAACTTGTTACCCCAGAAATTTCCAGGGGAAACCAGACCATCTCACCTGTTCCAAGCTTCATTTTCACCTCTTTTGCCTTCCTGTCTCAGACCCTTCTTTTCTTCTCCGGGGTGTCGCGCCTTACCGCCCTTACAAAACCGTAATGTGCGTAGGACATTACCTGGTCATCGCGACAGTAGCAGGCTATCTCAAACCTCATGGGCATTGTGCCCTTGTCCGTATTGGTGGTCCAGTAAGGAAGCCCCAGGGATTTAAGTATGCAGTTACCCTGCTTGTTTAAAAGAAAGACATGGAGCAGATCCCACCTCTCCTTCTTTGTGGGAAGCCTCCAGTCGCTGTACCCTCCAAACCTCAGGGACTTTACGTATTTTTGGGCCTCTTCCTCCGTGTAAAACTTGTGGCTTTTTCTCTTCTGCCACATAAGACCCGTCTCAAGATCCTTGCAGATCCCGTTACCAAGATCCACAAGCCGGGGGGAACCGGCACTGGCGTTTAAAGGCGAAAGACAAAGTAAACCTGAAAGTAACATCAAGGCTGAAAAAACTATTCTCTTTTTCATGGTCTTCTCCATTTATGCAGAAAGTCTCTCAAGTAAAGGGACAAGAAAGGTCCAGGTGTAGTAAAGGCCCACCAGGACGAAAACCGCCCCAGTAAGCCTTTTTGCAAGCCTTCCAAGGCTCCTTTGGGCCTCGTAAAACCGCCCTGTTATATCAAAGCCCAGCCCAACAGCCACGGCTGCCCCCACAACAGGGGCCGCAGTACCGGCACCGTAGGCAAGGGGAAGGATAAGGGGAGAGTGGTTGCTGATGGCAAGGGGCACGAGGCTTCCGAAAAAAAGGGCTGCGGAAACAGGGCAGAAAGAAAGGGCAAATATCACTCCCATGACAGTTGAGCCCACAAGGCCTGGATGCCTCTTAAGCAGTCTTTCAACGAACCTGTTCCCCCCAAGGCCGGGGAGCGAAAAGGTAAAAAAATCAAGCATAACCATGCCCGCCAGAAAGAGTAAGGGCCCAAGAACAAGGCTCATGTACCTTTGAAGGAAATTTGCCACCTCTGGAATGGAAAGGAGCTGCCAGGTTATCAAAAAGGCAAGGCCAGTGTATGCGACCATCCGCCCAAAGGTGTAGAAAAGGCCGGACAGGGCTGCGCCCTTGCTGTTAAATCTTCCAGCACCGGCAGAAAGGTAGCTCAGGGCCGCTATGTTTGACGCCAGTGGGCAGGGGCTTATTGAGGTAAGTATGCCAAGCCACAAGGCGGTAACGAGCGAATAGTCTTTCATGACCCTATTTGCCCGAAGGCGGAGAACTGCCTCCCTCTGACCCCTTACTGCCATGAATAAAGCCCTTTACCTCGTCTTTTACGTAGTTCTTGAAGGCGGCCTCATCCCGCACAAGCACCCATATCTTTTGAAGGTTTTTGTACCTTTTTACCTTGCCGCCATCTTCTTCAACCACTACGAGAGATTTGGTGAAAAGGCCGAAATCATCCACAAAGTGGCGATTTTCAGGCCTGTCCACGTTTACAGACAGGTACTTAAGGAGTCCTGAGGAGAACTCCTTTTTGAAATTTTCCTCAACTGCCACACGGGAGAGTTTTTCAAGCTTGAGACAAGTCGGACAGCGGTAATCACCATGAAAGTAGTAGACAATGATCCTTTTTGTCGGAAGGCCCCCAGGCCCGCTTGCTGGCGATAGGGCAGGAGAAAAAACAACCACAAAGATAAACATTACAGAAAGGGCCAAAGATCTGAAGGAAAGGGATACCGCACGGCCTTTGGTGGAAATCTTGTCTATTTCCATTTATATCTCCTTTTAATAAGGATTTCTTCCATCAAGAATTTCTTCCATCAAAAAAGCGTGTATATCTTGTATGCAGTCATAATCACTATGAGGATTCCAAAGAGCTGCTTCAGCCTTTCATTTGGCACGTAGAGGCTTGTTAGCCTTGCCCCGAAAAAGGCACCCGCTGCACCGGCGACAATGAGTGTAACGGTCAGCTTCATATCCCATACCGCAGTGGAAAGATGAGGAATCAGGGCTGAAAAGGAAGGAGGGGTGACCGCAAAGGCATTTATTCCTGCCGCCTTCTTTGGTTCATAACCAAGGAGAATAAGTGTGGGCATGAGCAGAAAGCCTGGGCCAATGCCCAAAAAACCAGCAAGAACAGATATGGGGACAGCAAATATAAGTGCAAGGTAAAGCCTGTTCAGCCCCTCTCCTTTCCTGCCAGCCTTCACTGGCCGAAAAAGGCTGTAGGCCAGGTACAGGACCATCACGAAATAGACGTAGAGAACGTAGGTCTGATCTATGAAATGAACAAGATATGCGCCTATGGGTGCTGAAAGGGTGGTAACCACACTAAGGATTATGGCGTCTTTCCAGTAGACGTTACCGCTTCTTGCAAAGCCAAGAGTTGCAAAAAGGGCGGTAAGGCCGTTTAGAATCAATGTCAGGGGCTGGACCTGGTTAACTAGGTCTGGAAGAAAAAGAGACAGAAAGGGAACTGCCGCAAAGGCAACCCCCAGGCCCAGCATCCCTGAAAGGGTGGCAAGTATTCCAAGCCCAGTGGTCATGATAAAGAAGGTGTTCATTCCAGATACCTTTATTCAGAAAACAACACGTCTTTCATGAAAAAAACAGATTACATTGATGAAAAAGCGCTGCCTGTCTCTCTCCAATTTTGCTTAAAAAGGGCCTTTAGCCCTTGAGCATCTGTTTTATCTCTTCCACGCTAAAGAGCTTTCCAGAGCCTTTCACCTCTCCGTCCACAACGATACCGGGGGTAGACATTACGCCGTAGGCCGCAATCTTTCCCATCTCGGTAACCTTTACCACCTCGGCGTCTATGCCAAGCTCCTTTGCTGCCTGTTTTGCATTTGCCTCAAGGCTCTGACACCGTGGACAACCAGGACCAAGAATCTCGATTTTCATTTTCTTTTTCCTCCTTATGTTAGATTTTTTCTTTCATTGTCAGAAAATCATGCACAAAAACGAACGGACCTACCTGAAGAAATTCAGGATGTACTTTCCTGCCACGAAAAAAATGCACGCTGCAAGTATTACCTTTATCATCCTTGCAGGCATGAACTTTTGTGCCCTTGCACCAAGATACATGCCTGCCGTGCCCCCTATGCCAAAGAGGATTCCAAGCAGCCAGTCCGGTGCCACTGCCATTTGTGGGTAAAAGGGGGCAATGGCCTGGTAGAAGGCCACCCCGGCAACGGAGGTGACGAAGGTTCCCATAAGGGCCGCTCCTGCAACGGTGTAAACGGGAAGGCCGAAAAAGCTTATGAAAAACGGGGCGATGATGGAGCCTCCGCCTATGCCGTAGACCCCGCCTATCACTCCCACCACGGCGCTCAAGATGAATATCCAGAAGGTGTTCACCGTGAAGTTTCTGCCGTAGAAGTCGTAGGATATACGGGTAAGGGAAAACTCTCTTACCTGTATTGTGGGGAGCCCCTCCTTTGCCTGCCTGCTTTTAAAGCCCTTAACGAGCTTCTGGAACTCGTCTTCGGCGCTGACCTGCTTTTTCTTTCCCGCCTTTTTTGAAAAGATGTCCTGTAGCATACGAAAGCCTATATAGAGAAGCACAAGGCCCACAAAGAACTTGAAGTTTTTGGGATCGGGCAGATACTTGACCCGCACTATTGCGCCAATAAGGACACCTGGAAGGGTACCGATTATAACCACCCAGGTGAGAGGCCAGACCATCCTTCCTTCCTTGACGTAGCGGTAAACGCCGCTTGGAATGGCAACAATGTTGAAAAGCTGGTTGGTGGCGCTGACAGAGGGGCTTGTAAAGCCAAGGAAGCTCATCTGGAAGGGGAGAAGGAGAAAGGCGCCTGAAACCCCGCCCATTGAGGTAAAGAAGGAGATTACAAAGGCCACAAGGGGAGGTACCACCGGATTTACGTCTATGCCTTCCACTGGAAAATACATTTAAAACCCCCTGCAAAAAGATGTTTTTTGATGCAGGCCCAATCTCCTGCACCTCTGGCACCAGGCAACAAGACAGACGCGATGTCTTAGGGCCTATTTGAGTCCACAACACGGCGGACATCAGAAAGACATCACCTGCCCTTCGGGTTTGTCTCCTTGCACCTGCAGTTACCCGCCTTTTTCTCAGCCATTATGCGCTCAAGGATCGTGGAGCGGCCAAGGTGCGCCCTCATATCGTCAATTATGTTCTCTTTGGTGTATCCAAAGCAGTAACAAATAAGTTCGTTGTCTTTCATTTCGTATCCCACCAAATCTTTCTATATCAAGAAGTTAAAGATGTATCCCACAATTATGATACTCATTGACACGATCCCAACAAAGGTCATGATGAGCTCCCTCTTTAGGACCTGGCTCAGGATGACCATCTCTGGAAAGGAAAGGGCGGTCACTGCCATCATGAAGGCAAGGGTGGTACCAAGTGGAAGCCCCTTTGCCATAAGGGCCTGGACTATTGGGATCACCCCTGCGGCATTGCTGTATAGGGGAACACCGAGGATGACGGCTATTGGGACTGCAAGGGGATTATTCGGCCCGGCATATTTCAAGAGAAAATCCTGGGGAACGTAGCCGTGAACAAGGGCCCCCACTGCAATACCGCCAAGAACGTAAATCCATATCTTGGACAGTATTTCCTTTACGTAGCCCTTTGCATACTGGAACCTTTCACGCCAAGTCATGGTGGGGACTTCCGCCTCCCCCATCCTTATCTCCCAGACATAATCTGCCACATACCTTTCCATGTTGAGCCTTCCAATTATAATGCCTGCCACTATGGCCACAATGAGGCCCGTAAAGAGGTAAATGGCCGCTATCTCCCAGCCAAAAAGCCCAAATAGCAGCACCAGGGCCACCTCGTTGACCATTGGGGAGGAGATGAGGAAACTGAAGGTGACCCCAAGGGGGATACCTGCCTCCACAAAGCCTATAAAAAGCGGGCAGGCCGAGCAGGAACAAAAGGGGGTGACCACCCCAAGGAGGGCTGCGAGCACGTGGGCCACAAAGAGGTTCTTACCGGCAAGAAAGCGCCTGGTACGCTCAGGCGGGAAAAAGCTCCTTACAACTGCCACCACGAATATGATGGTAACCAGCAAAAAGAAAATCTTAGTGGTGTCCTCAACAAAAAAATGGACCGCCTCTGTAAGGTGTTTGCCCCTGGTTAGGCCAAGCCAGTTATAGGTCACTATGTCTGCAAAAATTGTAAATAACTTTAGCATTTTTAGTCGCCTTCAACTCCAAGTTCTTTTTTCAAAAGGGGGATAAGTTCGCTAATTATCCTGTCGCGTACCGCATTAAAACTTGAAAGGATCTCTTTCTTGCTTCCCTTTGCCCTGGCAGGATCATCAAGGCCAAAGTGGATCCTTTTGCCCTGCCCTGGCCAAAAGGGGCAGGCCTCTCTTGCGCCGCTGCAAAGGGTAATTACCAGATTGAAATTACGACCCTTAAACTCATCAACATGCTTTGATCTTGCACCGGAAATGTCTATACCAATCTCTTTAAGGCTTTCCACTGCAAAGGGATTTACCGCAGAAGGCCTTGTCCCCGCAGAATGGGCCTCAACCTTTCGAGAAAGGAGCCTGTTGGTTATGGCCTCTGCCATCTGGCTCCTGCATGCGTTTTCAGTGCAAAGAAACAAGACTCTTTTCATGCTGCACTCCCTGCCCGTGTTTCAAAAAGGGCCCTGGTTATGTTTTCCCTGTTTATGGACTCAAGTCTTTCCATGAGCCTTATGACTTCCTTATCTTCCATTGCCCTTTTGACTACGATATCAAGAAGGTCCTGACAGCACTTTCTTTCCGGGCCGAGGCTGTAGATTATCCAGGTCTTTTCCCTTTTGCCTGCAACAAAACCCTCCGTCTCCAGCTGTTTGAGATGTCTGGAGATGGTTGGCTGTGAAAGGGATAGCACTGCGGCAAGCTCGCATACACAGCAGGGCCTTTTTGAGAGAAGGGCAAGGATTTTTATCCTGGTGGGATCAGATATGGCCTTAAGCCGCCTGCTAAGTTTATGAACAATCTCTCCGTTAATCATATTTAACTATATAGCCATATAGCTATATTTTGTCAAAAAAATTTTACTGCCTGTTGTCAACAAATAGAGTTGTCCGGTTTTATAGCAAATAAACTGTCCGGTTTGGCATGTGCTAATTTTTTTAGGGAACCGCCCCGCCGGAGGCATCCTGCTGACATGAAAATGTCAGGGA
>JALWNK010000053.1 GCA_026995935.1 Deltaproteobacteria bacterium | reverse complement strand
TTTATGTTGTCTCCTTTTTTTCAGGGCTTACGGACGTGGACGCCATTACTCTTTCCTTGGCAGAGCTTTCCAAGCAGGGCCAGCTTACCCAGGTGGTCTCCGCCTTTGGCATTATAACCGCATCTGTTGTCAACTCCCTGGTAAAGCTTCTCATTGCCGCCTGGCAAGGGGGAAGAAGGCTTGGAACCCTTCTTCTTTTCTATTTCCTTCTCACAATAGGGGTACTTGGGGCAGCCCTTGGGATTGGAGGGGTTTCGTAGTCTGTTTTTTTCTCTTTCCAGCTATCTGAGCCTGGAAAGGCCAACGAAGCTTCCGCCATTGTCCTCGGCAAGGCGTCTCATGAGTGTTGCAAACCTTGGGATGTTGGGTGAGGTTGGCGCCTCCCTAATAAGAACAGGAAAGCCTATTGCATGAATCCTTACCCTGCGCTTTCTTCCTTCTACTGGCCTGTTCAGCCTGTTTACCGTATCAAGCACATCCTGTATGGAGCCACGGGAAAAGTCGTCTCCAAGCACGTAAATGGAGATGTTTTTGTCCGGGGCGTAAAAATCCTTGATTGCCCTGGTAATGCCCTCCACAGGGCTTGAGTTTGAAAATGGGGTCCAGGAGGAAAGCCTCTCCAAGATCACCCTCCTTCTGCCAGGGGTGTCCGGGATCCAGCGGCCCTGGTACTGGGAAAACATGTACTGGCCCATGTCGTTCATAACCTGTATGCCCTTTACCCTGGGATAGACCCTTAGTATCTCCTTCATTTTACGCCTTACTAGCGGCCAAGCAAAGCGAAGCATGGAGCCAGAGGTATCTATGACAAAGATGATGTATTGGCTGTCAACAGGGATGCCACCAATTGCAGCCCGGGGATTAAAGCGGACTGGACGGGAACGCTGAAGCCTTTTCATCTCCTCGGTGAGCCTCTGTCTTGCCTCCATGAGGCTTTTTGCAACTATTCTTTTTGCCGCATCATCTGTCTTTGCCGCCTTAAACCTTGCCCTTATCCTTTCAAGCTCTGCCTCAAGGGCTGCGACCCTGGTTCTTAGTCTGGAGAGCTGCTCCTGCCTGGATTTAAGCTCAGGGTCTATGTGAGAAAGCTCATCACTCATCTTCACCTTTTCTTCTAAAAGGGCCTCTATTTTTGCCTTAAGATTTTGGCTCATTTCGTGCCGTACTCTTGGCTCTGAAAACTGGGAGATCACAAGAAGCAGAACGATTGCCCCGAAACCGCAAGAGATGACGTCCAGGAAGGAGAGGCTAAAGACCTCTATGGCCCTTTTTCTTTTTCTTCTCATGGCCAGTCACTGCTTGGGGTAAGAAAGGATCCCTGGGTCTTTACTGCAAGTTTCCAGAAGAGGGCAGGGGCCGTTGGATCGCCCTCAAGGGGAAAAAGGATGGTGTTTACAGGCACTCCCCTTGGAAGGTGCGCCACTGCCTCATGAAAGAGTCTTTCCTTTTCCTGGGCCGAAACCTTGCCCTTTGAGCGCGCTAGCCGACCAAGGGTAGGAAGGCCGTCTGTCAAAAGGATGATGTTGTCAGGCCTGGGACTTATATTTGAAGAAAGCCTAAAGGCCCTTAAGAGGCTTGTTCCCCCATCTGGAACCTCTGAGGCGACCTTATGCGCCATTTCTTCAAGGGCCTTGGTATCCTTGACTGGTACCCATCTTTTTTGTGCATCTGCCACCAGGTACGCATCTTTATTAAAAAGTGCCACGCTGACCTTCGATTCAAGGGGAAGGTTAGCAAGAAGCCACCTCAAGGTGCGCACCACCTGTCTCCATTTTCTGGCACCAATTCTTTCCTCCTTTGGCATGTTCTTAAGCCTTATTACCTGGACAATCTTTCTATTGAGCATGGATGCGGAGCAGTCAACAAGGATCAGTACGCGTTTTCCACCAAGCCTTAATCCTGTCAGATACTGCCTGTGGCCCTGGCCTGTCATAGCAAGGGCCTGTCTTCCCCTTTCCTGGTCAAGTTTTTCCCGTGCAAGAAGCCTTTTGTGTTCCCTGTCAAGCCTTTTAAGCTCGCTCTCAAGCCTCCTTAAGTCCTGGACCTTTGAAAGTGATACATTTAAAAACCTTGCCGTCTCCTGCTCGGTCTTCTTGATTTCATTTATCACAACACGTGATCTGCCCTGAAGCCTCTTTATCTCCCTTTTGGCTGCTTTGAGGGAGTTGAGCCTTTTTGCAAGAAGTTCTCTTTCTGATTCCACCTCCTGTTTGAGATTGCGCAGCCTTGCAGAAAGATCCTTGTATTCCTCTCCGCGCCTTAAGACCATCTGGCTGTTAACAATGAGAACCAGGAGCACCACGGCCCCGAATCCGCAGAACATGATGTCGAGAAACGAAAGGTTAAAGGCAGAAGGGCCTTCTCTTTTCTTTCTCGTAGAGCCCATAAAAAAACCTTTTTAAATCCAGTTTTGCGGGCTTCTCATCCTGGAGATGAGGTGCACGTCGCAGTACTCCTCTGTATCAAGGACAAGACGCTCCTGCATGAGCTGAAGCTGGTGAATGAAGAACATGAGGACTATCGAAAGCACCAGGGCTATGAAGGTGGAATTAAAGGCCACTCCAAGGTTTTGGGTCACTCCTGTAATGTCCCCATGGACCGCCTTGTTTGCCTGGGAAAGGGCTGCCCCTATGCCCCTCACCGTCCCTATGAAGCCAACAGACGGGATGGCCCATGCAATGTAGCGGATTATGGAAAGCTCTGCCTCCTGGCGTTCTGCCTCCGAGTCGCACACCTGCCGGACAGCCGTTGCTGCATCTTGAACATTC
>JALWNK010000052.1 GCA_026995935.1 Deltaproteobacteria bacterium | reverse complement strand
GAGCCGGTGCTTCTCAGAAAAGGGGCTACCTTTACCCTTACCACCAGGAAGGTTATTGGAAACCAGGAGATTGTTTCCATATCCATGAAGGAGCTTCCCCGGGTTGTCAAAAGGGGGGACATTCTTTTCCTGAATGACGGCCTTATTCAACTTAAGGTCCAGGAGACCACGGGCACGGAAATCAGGTGCAGTGTGGTGGTTGGGGGTGAACTCAGGTCAAGAAAGGGACTTAATGTACCAGGTATAAAGCTTGGCAAAAGCGCCTTCACCAGGCACGACCACGAATGCATGAAATTTGCTCTTGAACAGGGGGTGGAAGCGGTAAGCCAGTCCTTTGTGGGAAGCCCGGACGATATAAAGAGGCTGAGGCGGGCTGCCAGGAGGCTTGGTTGTGATCCCTTTGTCATTGCGAAGATTGAACGCTCCGTTGTTGTCGAGACCATAGACGAGATTATCCGTGAATCTGACGGAATAATGGTGGCCCGCGGGGACTTGGGGGTTGAGATTCCCATAGAACGAATAGCAATAGCCCAGAAGTTCCTCACAAGAAAGGGAAACATCTGGGGAAGGCCCGTAATTACTGCAACCCAGATGCTTCAATCCATGACTCACAGCAGGAGGCCCACCAGGGCTGAGGCCACAGACGTTGCAAACGCAATCCTTGACGGGACAGATGCGGTCATGCTCTCAGAAGAGTCTGCCATGGGCGAGTATCCGGTTGAGGCCGTGAAAACCCTTTCACGCATTGCCAGGGAGACAGAACCCTTTATTGAAAGGGGCCACTTCAGACGACTTTTGGAGGAACACTCGAAAAAGGCCGGCACAGGCCCCGTTGACCTGATTGCCCTTGGCGTGGACAACATGGTTGAAAGGATGGAAACCGCGGCAGTCTTCTGCCCCACGGATTCCGGTGCCACTGCAAGGCGGGTTACACGCTTCAGGCTCCCCTGCTGGATAGTTGCACCCACAACGAGCCAAAAGACCTATCATGAGCTTCTATTTTCCTTTGGGGTTTATCCCTGGCTCCTTAAGGAGAAGCCCACAAGGTGGAAGGAACATGTGAAGGAAATGGCCAGGGAGCTAAGACTTACTGGCAGATATGCCCTTGTGACAGAGGGACCCTCCATGGTGAATCCGGACACTGATCACCGCCTGGAGATCGTGCCCCTTAAGGGCAAAAGGACAAAAACGGGATGAATAAAGCAAGCCGTGTGTGAACATTTTGACGGCAAAAACTTAGCGGTTTGTCAAAAACCCCGTTTTACAGAGGTCTTTTTAAGGAGAATCTGGAAATGAACACCACGAAAAGTCAGCAGAAAGGGTCAAGGAGGGAACGGGTGAACGAGCTTAAACGCGCCCTTGCCTACAATCTCTTTTATAACCAGGGCAAGGCACCAGAAAATGCAACCTTGAACGATTTTTACATGGCAGTGGCGCTCACGGTTCGGGACAGGATGCAGCACCTTTTCATAAACTCCGTTGAAGGCCTTTTAAGGGAGCCAGTCAAGATCGTATGCTACCTTTCGGCAGAGTTTCTCCTTGGGCCGCACCTTCACAATAACCTTCTTTGTCTGGGGCTCTATGACGATGTGGCCCAGGCCCTTTCGGAAACCGGCCTTGACATTCGGCAGATTATTGAACACGAGGTGGAACCTGGCCTTGGAAACGGCGGTCTTGGAAGGCTTGCAGCCTGTTACATGGACTCCCTTTCAACCACCCAGGTCCCGGCCATCGGTTACGGCATCCGTTACGAGCACGGCATGTTTCACCAGGTAATAGAGGACGGCTGGCAGAAGGAGCTTAGCGACAAGTGGCTCCATTACGGCAACCCTTGGGAGATAAAAAAGCCCGACATCTCATACGGAATAGGCCTTGGAGGGCGCACAGAAAGCTACAGGGACAAAAGGGGACAGCTGCGTATGCGCTGGCTGCCTGCCCGAATGGTAAATGCAGTGGCCTATGACACGCCCATCCCGGGCTACAGGGTAAACAACGTAAACCTGCTGAGGCTTTGGAGCGCAGAGGCAGTGGATTCCTTTGATTTCGAGGAGTTCAACACCGGTGACTACTTTGGCGCTGTGGAAGAGAAGATAAAGGCAGAAAACATATCAAAGGTCCTTTACCCAAACGACGAGCAGTGCGCAGGAAAAAGGCTCAGGCTCGAGCAGCAGTTCTTCTTCGTATCCGCCTCCCTGCAGGACATGATCCGCATTCATCTCATGAAGCATGACAACCTTGACGATCTGCCTGAAGGCTTTGCAGCCCAGCTAAACGACACCCATCCTGCCGTTGCTGTCCCTGAACTCATGCGCCTTCTAATGGATGAGCATGGCTACGGCTGGGACAGGGCATGGGAGCTCACCACAGCCACCCTTTCCTACACCAACCACACCCTGCTCCCAGAGGCAATGGAGAAATGGCCCTTGCCTATGTTTTCAAGCCTGCTTCCCAGGCACATGGAGATCATCTTTGAGGTGAACCGCAGGTTCATGGACCATGTTTCCAAAAGGTTCCCGGGAGAGACGGAGCGTCTTCGCCGCATGTCCATAATTGAGGAAGAGGGCGAAAAATCTGTTCGCATGGCAAACCTTGCCTGTATTGGAAGCCATGCCATAAACGGGGTTGCCCGCATACACACAGACCTTCTTAAAATCCACACCCTCAGAGACTTTGATGAGATGTGGCCCGGGAAGATAAAAAACGTTACCAACGGCGTGACCCCGCGGCGCTGGATCGGTGTTGCAAACCCCCGCCTTTCAAGGCTTATAACAGATGCCATAGGCTGCCGTTGGCTCACTGACCTAGAAGAGCTCAGAGGCCTTGAGAATCTTTCAGAGGATGCCTCCTTCAGGCAGGAAT
>JALWNK010000051.1 GCA_026995935.1 Deltaproteobacteria bacterium | reverse complement strand
GGTGGGGTGGATCTCCAGATCTCTGGCTACCTCAGCAACAGACTGGTTGCTGCCGGTTATCACGTTAACCGTCTCTACCTTGAATTCACGGGTGTACGTCCTTCTCTTCGAAACCATGTCAGTCCTCCTGATTTTGTTGTAGCAACTTTTCAGACTGTCCACAATTTCGGGGGAAGGTCATTAATAACCAGAGCTTAAATCAACTACACTTTGAATAGCCACAGGAGCGGCAAAGGGCGCAGCCTTCTTCAAAGTCCAGAGTTGCACCGCAGTCCGGGCAGTTCATTATGTTTGGTTCTTTTCGTTCTATCTCCACTTCTGCCGCCTCTGCCAGTACCTTGGCCACTCCATCCGGGCATGAAAGTACCTGTTTCCCTTCGTCCCAGCTTGGAGAGGGGCACCTTATGCCGGAAAGTTGCTTTATAATCGCCTTGGGGCTCACTCCTGAGCGAAGGGCAAGGGAGACGAGCCTGGTTTCCGCCTCGATCTGGCATGCGGCGCATCCGCCAGCCTTGCCCATCTGTGCGAAGACCTCGCAGAAATCATCATCGTCCCAGTTGATGGTAACGTAGAGGTTGCCGCACCCGGTTCTCACTCGTTCTGTAATGCCACGGGTGCGCCTCGGTCTTGGTCTTGGGGCGATCTTTCCGTTTGGCATTTCCTTGGCTTCTGCCTTTGTCTCTGTCTTTTTCTCCTTGAGGTTCAGCACCTGCACGGGCCTGCTTCCGTAACGGTAGATGGTAAGGCCCTTTAGGCCCTTTTTCCATGCGAGCATATAGGCCTTCTTAACGTCTTCAACCGTTGCGTCTTGCGGGAAGTTTATGGTCTTTGAAACGGCGTTGTCCGTGTACTCCTGAAAGGCAGCCTGGATGGCAATGTGATCCTCAGGGGTAACGTCCATGGATGTGACATAGATTTTCTTTATATCCTCAGGGATCTCATCAAATCCCTGGATTGAGCCCGTGGAGGCGATCTCCTCCATTAGCTCAGAAGAGTAAAGCCCGCGCTCCTTCATCTCCTTTACAAATTGCGGGTGGGCCTCCACGAGTTCGCTTCCGTCAAGGACCTTTCTTATGTAACTAATGGCAAAAAGTGGCTCTATACCGCTTGATGCCCCGGCGATGATGCTGATTGTGCCAGTGGGAGCAATGGTGGTGGTGGTGGCATTTCTCATGTAAGGGGTTTCCGGAGTGTCATAAATGCTTCCCTCATAGGCAGGAAAGTTGCCCCTTTTCTTTGCAAGCTCTGCAGAGGCATTTTTCGATTCATCATCAATAAACTTCATGACCTTTTGGGCAATCTCCACTGCCTTTTTGGAGGTGTAGGGTATCTTCATGGCAATAAGCATGTCTGCAAAGCCCATGACCCCCAGGCCTATCTTCCTGGTCTTCCTGGTCATGCGTTCTATCTCACGCAGGGGGAACTTGTTTGCATCGATGACGTTATCCAGAAAATGGACTGCGTCCCATACCACCTCCTTTAGCCCATTGTAGTCTATGGAGCCTTCTTTGGTGACGAATTTTCCAAGATTTATGGAGCCGAGGTTGCAGGATTCGTATGCAAGAAGGGGTTGTTCTCCGCACGGGTTGGTGCTTTCTATCTCTCCAAGGTGTGGGGTTGGATTGTCCTTGTTTATGCGGTCTATGAATATTATGCCAGGCTCACCGCTTTCCCATGCAGCTTCAACGATCTCTGAGAATATCTGGTCTGCTGGCAGCCTTCTTACCTCAAGGCCCGTGCGAGGATTGATAAGAGGGAAGCTTTCGCCGTGGTGGACGGCTGCCATGAACTGCTCGGAAATGGCAACAGAGATGTTGAAGTTATTCAGCCTGTCAGTCTGTGTCTTGCACTTGATGAACTTTTCGATGTCAGGGTGGTCTATCCTTAGGATACCCATGTTGGCACCTCTTCTTGTCCCGCCCTGCTTGATGGTTTCCGTTGCAACGTCAAATATGGTCATGAAGGAGATGGGCCCGCTTGCCACTCCGTGCGTGGTCTTGACTATGTCGCCCTCGGGCCTGATCCTGGAGAAGGAAAAGCCTGTTCCCCCGCCGCTTTTGTGAATCATGGCCGTGTGCTTTACCGCCTCGAAGATGGATTCAATGGAATCCTCAATGGGAAGCACAAAGCAGGCAGAAAGCTGCCCAAGAACCCTCCCCGCGTTCATGAGGGTGGGGCTGTTTGGCATGAACTGAAAGGAGGTCATCAGTTCATAAAAACGTTCCGCAAGGGCCTTTGTGTCCGCCTTTTTGTCATATTTCTTATCAGGCCTTGCTATGGCCTTTGCAACCCTTCGAAACATGTCTTCAGGGGTCTCAATGACCTGGCCATGCTCATCCCTTTTTAGATAGCGCCTTGCAAGAACCACAAGGGCATTATGGGAAAGGGGCAGGGAAGTGCGGGGAAGCTCAAGCTCCATTTTTTTCTCTCCTCCTGGATTTATTTTAAAGATTCCAACAACAGACTATACAATATCTAGTAATATTGAAAAAGTTTTGTAGAAGATATAGGGGATTTTCGGGGGCTTGTCAAGTTGGAGGGAGATACGATTTCAAAAAGAAATTTCTTTCTAAAAGCCCATCTTTTGTGTAAAAAATCCGTTCAGGGACTATCTCAAATCATGAAACAAAAGGAAAGAAATAAACCCATGACCATCAATATCTACAATACCCTAACAAGGAGAAAGGAGACCTTTGAACCCTTAAGAGAAGGTAAAATCGGTATGTACGTCTGCGGCATAACCGCCTACGACAGGTGCCACATAGGGCATGCAAGAAGCGCAGTGGTCTTTGATGTCATAGTGAGATTTCTTAGAAAGGTGGGTTATGACGTCACCTTTGTCAGAAACTTCACTGACATAGATGACAAGATAATAAACCGGGCAAAGGAAGAGGGAATAGGCACTGAAGAGCTGGCTCAAAGGGAGATAGGTCATTTCTACGAGGACATGGACGCCCTTGGCGTAAAAAGGGCAGACGTAGAGCCCAGGGCCACCGAGCAGATACCCGACATAGTGGCCTTGATTGAAAGGTTAATTCAAAGGGGTTATGCCTACGAGTCCCAGGGTGACGTCTACTTTGCCGTAAGGCGTTTCCCGGATTATGGCAAGCTCTCACGGCGCGATCTTGAGCAGCTCATGGCAGGGGCCAGGATTATGCCCGGTGAGAAGAAGAAGGACCCCTTGGATTTTGCCCTCTGGAAGGCAGCCAAGCCAGGAGAGCCAAGCTGGGAAAGTCCATGGGGCAGGGGGCGCCCTGGCTGGCACATAGAGTGCTCTGCCATGAGCATGAAGTACCTTGGTGAAACCTTTGACATCCATGGAGGGGGGCTTGATCTTGCCTTTCCGCACCATGAAAACGAGATTGCCCAGTCAGAGGCCGCAACAGGAAAGCAGTTTGTGAAATACTGGGTCCACAATGGCTTTGTCACCATAAAGGGTGAGAAGATGTCAAAGTCCTTGGGAAACTTCATTACCATAAAGGACATCCTAGATGCCTTTCATCCAGAGGCCGTTAGGCTTTTTCTCCTTTCAAAACACTACAGAAGCCCCCTGGATTACTCTCCTGAAAGCCTCAAGGAGGCCACCGCTGCCCTTGACAGGTGCTATAATGCCCTCCATGAGGCTGCCGAGATAATATCCATGCCAGTTAAGAAGCAACGTCCCCTGCCGGAACACGTAAATGAGTCTGCCGCCTTCATCCACGCCCTGGATGAAAAGGTCACCTCCTCTATGTCTGATGACTTTAATACGGCAAAGGCCCTTGGCTATCTCTTTGATGCAGTCAGAAACCTGAACAGGATTATCGAATGTGCAAGGAATAAGCCTTCTGCCCTCTATAAAGATGTTTTGGCAGAGTGCGTAAACATCGTCATGGAGGTATCTGATGTTTTTGGAATCCTGAAGGAGGAGCCTGAAAAGTACCTTCAGGAAAGAAATCTAAAGGCCCTTGAGGCCTTAGGTCTTACGCTGTCTGAGCTTGACAGGCTTATTGATGAGAGGAACAAGGCAAGAAAGGAGAAGGACTTCAAGAGGGCGGATGAGATAAGGGATGAGCTTTCAAAAAAGGGCATATTCCTGAAGGACACTCCTTCAGGGACGAAGTGGTCTGCGGAAATCCAAAAGGGCGCTTAACGTTATGATTTCATTCAAGGAGGCCCAGGGGATTGTTTCAGCCGTAAGTGTTCTTGGAACCGAGGCAGTTGATCCCACCAGGGCCCTTGGCAGGGTTTTGAGTGAAGATGTACGCTCTTTTGTGGATTCTCCCCCAAGGGACAGCTCTTTAAAGGACGGTTTTGCCTTAAAGGCCTCTGATATCGAAAACGCTTCACCTGAAAGCCCCATAATCCTCAGGGTGACGGAGAATCTTTGTGCAGGTCAAGACAAGGCTGTTTCCATCACTTCTTCCCAGGCGGTTCGAATCATGACCGGGGCCACTATCCCTCAAGGGGCAGATGCCGTTCTTCCCCAAGAGCTCACCTCCTTTTCCAGGGAAGAGGTCCTATGCCTTGCCTCAACCAGCCCTGGAAGAAACATCCTTTCAAGGGGGGCGGATCTCAAAAAGGGAGAGGTTCTTGTCAGAAAGGGAACACGGCTTGATCCCGGGTTGGTTGGGCTCCTTGTAGGGGCAGGGGTTACCAGGGTGCAGGTCTTCAGCCTTCCCAGGGTGGTCATTGTGGCAACTGGAAGCGAGATTGCAGAAGAAGGCGCTCTTGATGAGTCCTTTAAAATATTTCCCTCAAACCGCGCAACCATAGCCTCGTGGCTCAGGCTTTTTGGCATAAAGCCCCAGATGAGGCTTTGCAGGGACGAGGCCGCAGCGCTTAGAAGGCTTCTTGCCACCTGTATCGATGACTTTGACGTCATAATCACCAGCGGAGGGGTCCTTGACGGTGAAAGGGACCTTGTTGTGGCAACCTTTGAGGAGCTTGGGGCTGAGTTTCTATTTAAGAGGGTGAGAATGGGCCCTGGAAAGGGCGTGTGCATGGGAAGGATGGGGCAGAAACTGGTGTTTAACCTGCCAGGGGGGCCTCCTTCAAACTACGTTGCATTTCTCTTCGTGGCCCTTCCAGCGATACTTAGGCTAATGGGTGAAGAGGGCAGTTTCCCACCTACTGAGAGCGCCACCATTACAGCCGATCTAAAGGGCAGGGGGGACTGGACCCAGCTCATTCTTTCAAAAACAGGTTTTCGAGGGGGAAGCCTCTTTGTAAGCCCCGTGGTTCAAGAAAGCAGGCTTAAGCGCATAGCCTTTTCAAACTCTGTGGTGATAATCCCCGAGGGGGTTTCCTTTCTTAAGGCGGGAGACAGGGTGAAGGTTTCACCCTTCAAGATGATGGCCTCTTTTCCCTGGTAGCTTTTCCGTTCAAGATTTCCAACAACACAATATTGGGACTGGTTTAGGCACACGGCCAGGTTGCCGGGTCTATTCCAGGTCTGTTTGAGCTACCTTTTGGGCACCGCCACAGGGCATGTAAAGGGCTCAAGGTTCAGGTTGCCCGTTATTCCTCCAATGTTAAAGCCCATGTCAATCCTTGGCATGGAACTGCTTTTAAGGGAATTGAGGTCGAAATTGGCAGTAATGGTTCCGGCCTTGGTGCTTTTTACCAGTGATGCATCCCACGGTTCTCCAAAGGCAGGGCCGGTAAACATCAGTGCGTCAAAGGTGGTTGCATCTGGGCCTCCCACCCCTGTGTACCAGATGGGATCCCCGTTTGAATCGTAAACGTACCAGACGATGCCGGTGAGGTCCTCGCCAGATGAACCGTTGAAATGGAAATGGGCGACCCCCTGTCCAGGCTTGTTTGGATCCCACCACAGGGAGCCTCGGCAGTTTTCGTTTGAAAACCTTGTAAGGTTCAATGTTCCAGTTGTACGTTCTATTTCGTAGGATACGGAGAGACTGTCTGATTTTGAAAAGTTAATGGTTATATTGCCAACTGTGTCGCTTCGTATATAGGATTCGTCCCAGGTCTGGCCCATGGATGGACCTGTGAATTGGTAAAGCTCTGCCTGAAAGACATTGTTTTCTGCTCTGCCCATGAAGGTGAACCACTGAGGGTTTCCCCTGTCATCGTAAAGGTACCAGGAGCCGCAGATACCTGCGCCATTATCATTGTAGTCAATGTATATACCTGATCCAGGCCTGTTTGTGTCCCACCACATTCCGCTAAAATCCTCTGCCATTACAGGGCCTACGCTTGTTAGCAAAAAAAGGACAATAATCAGTGCAAATCTTTTCATTGTGTTATCCTCTTGTTCTTCACCTTTCTCTTAACTGCTCATCGGACTTAGGTATCTAAAAGTCAAATCTTTCAAGGTGAAGGGTTGTTGTACCCATGCTGGCAGTTGCATGAAAGGCGTCAGAAAAGGTTATGGTCACTGCCCCGCCTTCTCCAGCATTTAATTTTGGGGGTTTGTAGGGGCAGCCAGGACATTGGCCTCCCTGCCACCCGTCAAATTCGTCACTGTAAGTAGAAGAGCCGTTGGGGAAGATACCGTCAGAGGTCCACCATCTGGCACTTCCGTCGTCCCTGTAATTGTACCAGACCATGGCCATTCTGCCTCCCCTTGCATCAATGAAAAAGCCCATGCCGTCGTAGGATGGATCGTACCACCAGCCTGTAAGATGGCGAGAGTCTTCAGGGCCAGGTGCAAAATCCTCCATGAAGGGCTTGAAGGTCTTGGTTATAACGGTACTGCCAATGGTTGCCGTAAAGGTAATGGACTCAGAGGGAAACTCGTTCAACACCACAACAATTGTGCCCACTATCTCCGGCACAGGAGGCGAATAGGCGCTTCCCCAGGGCCAGCCCGTCCATTTGTAAAGGCTTCCTGTAAAGCCGCTCCGGCTGGACATGAAGCCACCTGCCGAGTACCAGGTGCTTTTTCCTGCCTCATTATAGGTGAACCAGGTAAGGAATATCTTGTCTTCCTTTATTTCAGTGGCAACACCTGTTCCTGGTTCATTTGGGTCATACCACCAGCCAGTGAACTTACGGGAGGTTTCAGGAAGCTTCGCATAGTAGACCCCCCTTTCAGAGCCTTCCCTGGCAGCCCAAAGGAGGGCATGTCCGTTAAAGTCCAGTGAGTTTATGTTGTCATAGCATCTGTCAGTTAGTCTCTTTGTTTGAGAGCCGTCCCACATGTATATGTCGCTGCATGAGCCGTCCTTTTTGATCCAAACTATCCTTCCAGAACGAAGAACAGGAGAGATATCGTCTGCGTCGTCGTCTGTAATCTGTATGTTTGCGCCACCACTCCAGTATAAAATCTCAAAGTCATCACCATCATCTTCTGTCCAGGCAATGGCACCGTTATCAAGGCTGGGGTTAAGGTCATCTCCATCAGAATCCGTAAGCTTGTATTCGTTTTTTCCGTCCCAGTAGAAAAGATCAAAGTTATCGCCGTCATGTGCCCCCACCCACGCAACGCTCTGGCCGAAAAGAGAGGGCTGCTTGTCGTCGTAGTCGTTGTCCGATATCTGGATCTTGTCTCCCGGTATTCTCAGGAATATCTCTGTATCCTTGTGGAGGAAATTTTCAGTGTCCTCCTCAACAAAGGCAATATTGTCGCCGTAAAGGGATATGGTGTCGACAACGTCGTCCTCCTTTTCATGGATGGATGTGCCGTCCCACACCTGTATGTCGTCACTGTCATCTATCCAGGCAAGCCTTCGTCCAGAGGCGGAAAGGACCGTGACCTTGTCGTCCCCAGATATCTTTTGCCCGGCATTTATGGGATTTGATGTGTCCCATACGTAGATGCCCTTTGAATAGTGACTCCAAAAGGCGTAGTCATCGCCAAGGGCCACTGTGAAGAATTCATCGTCTGAGTGGGTCTGGGCAAGCTGCACCATATCTAGCTCTGCCCAGGAGGGCATGGCATTGAAAATAATGATGAAAAAAACAAGGAAGAGAAAGAAGAATAGTTTTTTCATGCTTCCTCCAGGAAATGGACCTTGAATGCCAAATGACCCCTTAAACTTACCATGTTGCCCGGTTGTCAAGCCGCTCTTTTCCGGCAAAAAGATATGCTGAGTTAGACATAACCCCAACTGATACGCAAATTATATTCCACAAGGGCTTGTGCCTCTTGTGACAAGGATTCAGCGCAGACAAAAGGGGCCGCCTACAGGTTCACTTGACCGGTATTGTGATGACGACCCTTCTGTTTAAGGCCCTTCCTGCCGGATTGTCACTGCCGTCTTTGTTGGTATTGGGGGCAACGGGCCTGGTTTCTCCCCAACCCCTGACCATGAATCCGTCAGGTTTCAGGCCATGCCTTTCTACAAGCCACCTTTTAACGGCTTCGGCACGTCGTTCGGAAAGGCGCTGGTTGTATTCTTCGCTGCCCTTTGAATCCGTGTGGCCCTCAATGAGAATTTTGTCCCTGGCCTTCTTTTTGATTATAAGAGCAACCTTGGCAAGGGTCACCCTGGCCTCAGGTTTGATATTGCTCTTGTCAAAGTCAAAAAGCACATCGTTTTTCAGGTTGATGATAATGGCAGTGTCAGTTGTTTTTGTCCCAAGTTCGGACATGACACGATCGAGGGAAACGACATTCATGTCGATTTCACCTGCGTTTTTGTCGAGCTTTTTCCCGTTTTTCAAGACAGTTGTGTCGGTACCACCGCTTATGTCAACACTGTCGTAATTGATGGGAATGGCGCTTTCATGGTTCAGATCAACCACTAGAGGCGCGTTCGCTCCGGTTCGATGCAGAGCCTCTTCCGCTTTCCTTTGGGCCTTTTCGAAATCCTCGGGTGTCTTCCACTCACCAGCCATGGCGAGTGTGACAGACCAGACAACTATTGCCATTACGGCCCAGATACCGAGTTTTTTCATGGTCATTTTATTTCCACGTCAAAGGGGGCTACCTCGGGTATCTGGAACTCGATTCCCTGAACGCCCTCTGGCGGCGCTGGAAATTTGAACCAGAGAATCTTTACCGGATGATTTGCATCAAGAATGAGCGCCGGCACCTCGCCCTTCCTTAAATGCCTCTTTACGCTTTTTATATCTACTGGTTCTGCTACGTAGTCTCCAACCACGGGAGATGCCAGCCAGTTGCCGTTTTTGTCCTTGAGCACGTGATATTTTTTTCCGTTGGCAACATAAAATACACTACTGACCTTGAACTTGATGGGAATCTGGCGAGATTTGATGTCTGCTTCACGCCTCCAATTTTTCCCACGTAATTGGTTTTGTTCCTCGGCTGTCATGGTTTCATATGGATGTACGTAGCGGACAGCAATGGTCAGGACACCGTTTCTCACCTTCGCCTTGACCAGCTCCACCTTTGATCCGCCAGGACCAAACTGTTCGTCCATGACCTCTCCTGCCATCAAGTCATGAAAAGAGATGGTCAGAAAAATGGTTGCAACCGCTGCCATGATGATAAGTCTTCTCATTCCTTTCCTCCTTGTTTGTTAGATTTGCTCTGAGGTTCCAGTGACTTACAGGATACCCACTACCTGCTGGCGTATTACTTTTCCCTCCTTCATTTCCACAAAACGAAACTGGTGATCCTTCTTGGCACCCTGGGATACAATAAAACCAAGGGTGGAGATGACCGTTACGTCTCCCTCTTTGGTCACGTTATCCAGGTGCCTATGGCCTGAAAGGGTAAGCCTGAGATTGGGATATTTAAAAAGCCTCTTCTTGACTTCGTCTGCGTTGTTTAGCACATACTTGTGGATGTCAGCCTGTGCTTTTCCGCCCCAGAAATTCCAATAAGGGTGGTGGTTTAATATGATGAAATGGCGGTCCTTGTTGTTTTTTAGCTGTGTTTCCACAAAATCGAGGCTTTCTTTGGTGAAAAGGCCGTTTTTGTGGTGCTCTATGGTGGTGTCAATGCCAAGGATGGTGTAGCTTCCCTTCTCAAGGCTCCAGTCCCTTCCTGATACCTTGATGGAGGGTGTGAAAAACATCTTTTCATAGTCTTTCTGGTTCAATGGGTCGGTTTCCGGCTTAGGCGAGGATTCCTTGTTGCCGCGCACCGAGTACCAGGGGCATTTGAGGCGGTCGGCGATTTTCTTGAAGGTTTCCGCATCCTTCTTGCCGGCTACATTGTTGTTGAAATTGTCACCTCCAAAGACCACAAAGTCTGCATGGGGAAAGTCCCTGTTAATCCTTTCAACAAGCCTCTCCACCCAGGTTACGGTTTCAGGTTTTCCAAGGTCGAGATGGGTGTCTGTAACGTGCAGAAAGCGAAGATCTGCATTTCCGGAGCCGGTAGCAAATCCCCTACTTGCAGTTGCAGGCATACTTCCCATTAATCTTGAGGCAATGGTGTAGGACGCAAGACCAAGAATACCTTTTTTAAGCAGATTTCTTCGAGAAATAGGTTTCATCTCTTCTTTCCTCTCTTTTGATATTTGTAAGGCCCTTACGCAAAATGCTTGCCTTTTTTTATAATGGTTTCTTTTGGGAAACTCATTCTCCAACAATTAAAACCCTAATAGGTACTTTCAATTTCTGCCAGACAAAAGTAGACTTAGTTTAAGATGTTATTGTTTTTTATGAAAAAATTGTGCAAGTTCCATTTCAGGTGTCAAAGGGTCATTTAGCCTGGGGGAAAATCCTATGAAGCTTATAGACATAAGCGGCCTCGGGGCCATTGAGTACCCCTTCGGAGAGGTATCTTTCAGGATCATCCTGCCCTGGATAAGGCCGCCTGATGACCACAGGCTTTATCTCAAAATCATTCACGAAAGGGATCAGTTTCTTCAGGATATTCCACCCATGAAGTTTGAGCTTGGGCATTCCACTGACGCCTGCTACGGGGACAGCTGGAGCACCAGGATAAAGATAGACCCGGCTTCCAGGCCCGGTCCCAGGTCTGCCTGGGGAAGGCCTGGGCGCTATCTCTACAGGTACCAGCTCGAAAACCGGAAACTTAATGTGAAAATCGACTGGATCGTGGACCCCTTCGCACGGGAGTTTGGAACCGGAAAGCTTTCTGCCTTCACCCTTGGATACGAGCAGTTTGAGTGGAGCCAGCATGAGAATGAGTGGAAAACGCCTGAGCTCAGGGACCTTGTCATTTATGAGCTCATGATAACCGAGTTTGGTGGAAGCATTGAGGGTGCCATTGAGAAACTCGATTATCTTGCAGACCTGGGCGTAAACTGCATTGAACTCATGCCTGTTTTTAACGTTTCAAACACTGTGGACTGGGGGTTTCTACCCATAGGCTACTTTGGCGTGGATGAGCGCTTTGGAAAGAGAAGGGACATGCAGGCCTTCATAGATGCCTCCCACCAAAGGGGCATGGGGGTAATAATCGATGCCGTTTATGGTCATACGGATGAGCATTTCCCCTACTTCTACCTTTATGACCGCCTCAATTTCAGGGAAAACCCCTTCATGGGTCCTTTTGCCAAGGACTACTTTGGAAAAAGCACCGACTTTTCAAGACAGTTTACCAGGGATTTTTTCCTTACCGTAAACCACCACTGGCTGGAGTGTTACCATATAGACGGCTTCAGGTACGACTGCGTTCCTAATTATTGGGACGGCCCAGTGGGAAAGGGTTTTGCAAACCTTGTTTACCACACCTACCAGATGACGGTTTCCCAAAAAGGGGAAGGCTCAAGCCTGTACTGGAAAAGATTTTTCGGACAAGACGGAACCGTGAACCTTATTCAGTGCGCTGAACAGCTTGAGGCGCCCAGACAGGTCCTTGAGGAGAGCTATTCAAACTGCACGTGGCAAAATCTCACCCTTGATAGCGCAAGGGCAGTTGCCAGGGGTGATTTTAACAGCCTTACGGACCTTGGCTACATGTCCGGACTCCTTGGTTTTCCAGAGGAAAAGGAGATAAACGGCGACCATATTGAAAAGAGCGCCTTGCAGTACATTGAAAACCATGATCACAGCCGTTTCATATGCAATTTCAGGACGATTTTCAGGGGAAACGAGCTTCTGGGAGAAGGTGACAGGGACCTCTGGTACAGGCTCCAGCCATACCTTATATTTCTTTTTACATCAAAAGGCATCCCAATGCTCTGGCAGGGGCAGGAGTTTGGAGAAAATTACTATATTCCCGAACAGGGACTTGGCCGTGTTCTCATGTTCAGGCCTGTTAGATGGGACTACTTTTACGACTACCCAGGCCAGCAGGTATTGGGGCTTGTAAGAAGGCTTCTGAAGCTCAGGAAAAATCTCGTAGAGCTCAGGCGTGGAGACCACTATTTCTTTAACGATTTTGCTTCATACCAGTCAAGGGGCCTCCTTCTGTTTTCCCGTTTCCTTGGCGAAAAATTTACCCTTGTGGCCCTTAACTTTGGAAGTTTTGACCAGTCCATCTCCTTTTCCTTCCCTGAAGACGGAGACTACGTTGAAGGGCTTCATGGCATGGACAATATAATGGAGGTAAGGGCGGGGGTGGCGCAGCATCTTGTCATTCCAAGTAACTACGGGCGCATCTGGTCCCGCAGATTTTAAATTACGCCACTTCCATCAATGTTGGTGAAGTCTAAGCTCCACAAATCCTTTTTCCTTAAGGGCCTGAATGAGATCCTCACTGCCCTGGACATCTTGCCGGACGCCAACCCAGGTCTGAGAATAGTTATCATATAAATATTTGTCTGCACCAATCGGGACGTCTATCTCTTCTCCGGTAGCAGGATTGTCATAACGCTCTTCGCCTCCAAGGGCGTAGAAGGTATCATAAAATTCTTCCATCCTTTCGTTTTCTTCCGCCTCGTGTTCCATCATTCCCTGGTTCATACGCCTTTCAGCATTCTTGTGTATCATGCTGGACATGCGCCTGTAGTGTTGGATTATGCTTCTTTGTTCAGCAGCCGCTTTTCTGAAATGGCCTGAAAGCCACTGCATGTTGGGTTGCCAGGTTTCTGCCATGTGCTCAAAGGCCTTTACCCATTTAGGAAACTCACCCTTTGGGGCAACCTCCACATAAATTGGGGCAGGCCCCCATCTATGTTGATAACCCAGGCCCTGTAGCGGCATGGTATTGTATTCCATTACGCCCCCAACCCATATATCAAATTCTCTCCCATTTCTAAGAAACGATCCCTTCCCTTCCACCACTTGTGAGGTGCACTTAGTGCCGTACCGGGCAGCATTCGCCTCACATTGGTTAGTAAAACGTTGTGAAAGTGCCTGATCAATGCCAAGCGAATCAAAGTGCAGATTGGGAAATTCTATCTTGTAATTGTTTCTCAGGTCACTAAAGAACCTGCTTCTCACATAACTCAATGCATCTTGAGGTGGAATGCCATTTGAGCCATATACCGTCTGGGCATACTGGTAAAATGGATAATACACACCCAGAAAACCCGTGTTTTGATCCAGTGAAAGTACCTGGACTATTCTGATATAACCATTTACACCAAAATCCGCAGTGCCTCCGCTTGCTCTCCAGCCCTTTGGTATATCAATTTGAAAACTGCCATCCTGTGGAGTCCATTTTGTAAAATTTAATGAAATGGCACCTTGGCCAGAAGGTCCTTTTTTACCAGAGAATTTAATAGACGAAATGGCAATAGAAAGGGCCTTGAAGGTAGAAAAATCCCTTGCCCGAACAAAACTTGCAATTGGGTTTTTATCGCTTTTTTCAACGAGCTGAACCAGCCTTACATCTGAATCCGGACTGCATATGAAAAGGCTAGTGCTTCCTTTCTGAAAGGCCCCTTCCAAGTTACATCCTGCTGTGGCCTTATTCTGTAACTGCCACGAATTTTTGGGCATTGCCCCTATCCAGGCCTCACCACCATTAAAATAAAGAGAAACCCCAGAATTTTTTGTATCTTCCCTGATCTTGCAACCATCTGGCACATAAATCTCAAATACCTTTTTCTTTAAAACCCTCCATTTTTTAGGGAAGGCATTTTTTTCTTTTAAAGTAAAGGATCTGGCCTTTTGGGGACTCACTGATGGTGCTGAAACCATAGGGGATGCGCTTGAACGAGCGCATCCCTTCATTCTAAAGATTCCCGCCTTCCCCCATTTGATACTACATTTATCAATGATCTCAGCCCTTGAAGGCCTTAAGTCACCAATATCACTGGCACTCGGATGAAAATATATGTATTTTCCCCTTATCTCATAGCTTCCTGTCTGAAGATCAACTATCTTTTCCGGGGTTTCTATCCAATAGTCATAGTCCCCACCAGCCAGTTCAAGCTTCATGCCTGGCTGACTGACTGAAAGATAATCCCCATCTGAAATGGCAAGGCAATCCCTTAATAAAAAGGAAAATAGAAACATTAAGACAAAGGCAAAATGGAAAAAGATTTGGTTTAGAAAACGGCATTGTTTCACGACAGTCCTCCAAATCCCTTTAAAGGCACAATTAATAAGGTGGCTCCCATTGTCAAGACTGCTTTTGTTAGATTTTATTGTGTACATGGTTGGTTCATCATTGAACGTAAGATTAGAGAGGATTTCTCGCTGATGAACTTTCAGGGTTTAAGAAGGGCAGATCAGGACATAATAGCCTTATTTCACTATATACTGATTGCATTCCAGCCTATGATAACCGAGGTCTTCAAAAGGCTTGCGCCGCTTGGATTCTAGCCGCAAAGGCAGGTGGATTTCTTTGAGTGGATTTGTAGAAGGACGGTTGAAATCTATCCCATAGAAAGTTAGTTAGCTCATGCAACATAAAAAAAGATAAGGCTAAGGCGAACTAAAATTAACAAAAAGTTTTACAAAAACGGGCACCATTTCTGTTCTCCTGAAAAAGGAGGTATTGTCGGAAAAAAGCGCCGCAGAGCAGGGTTTCCCAATACCGTTCATAAAATAGCATTTTCGCTGGGAAGTTCTCTGCTGCTTATCCTTTCTTTCCCTGATTTCAACCAGGGATGGCTGGCGTGGGTTGCCCTTTCGCCGCTAATATACCTTTGTTTCGCCACACGGCCTGCCGGCGCATTTACTCTTGGCTTGCTTACCGGCACAGTTAGCCTGCTGGGAACCTTCACCTGGATTTTCCAGATCCCGGGATTTCGGTTTTATCACGCCTTGCCTCTGGCAATCTTTTACGGGGCCTTCACGGCCATCTGGTGCGCTGGTATTTCATGGTTCAATAACCGAAAAAAAACATATCTTGTCATCCTGTTCACTCCAGCTTTGTGGGTGGCGCTCGAATTTTTCCAAAACCACCTGGGATTTCTCTCTTTTTCCTGGGCCACGCTGGCGCGGAGTCAGCACGCGACCCCTGCCATTTTGCAGATGGCGGCCTTGACAGGAGAATATGGAATCACCTTTTTGATTGTCCTGGTTAATGTAATTTTCGTTGAAATTATCCTCCGCCGCAACTGGAAAGAAGCCTTGATTGCAGGAGCTTTTATAGGCCTTTGCCTCCTCATAGGGTCACATCGTCTGAATCACCCAGTACAAACACGGCAAATCCGGGTTGCCGTGGTGCAGCCCAGTATCTTGCTCAGTGAACGAAAGACACCGGAAAGCCGGACCCTTGCCCGCCGGCGTATGGAACAACTGACGTATCAGGCCGCCAGTTTCCACCCAACGCTTATTGTCTGGCCGGAAACGGCTCTCCGCGATCTGAAACGGCATCCAGAGCTCATAGCCTGGATCCGGAGAATCACCAGAAAAACTCATGCGGCTCTGATTGTCGGGGCCTCAGAATTTACAAAATTTGGAAAAGCACAACAACCGAACAGGTCCAAAATTGTTTTCAGAATGCGAGAATACAATACCGCTTGGTTCTTTAATTCCAGGGGCCAGACATCCCCACCTTACCGCAAGCGACTGCTGGTGCCGTTCGGGGAATACCTGCCTTTGACATCGGTTATTTCATGGCCTGACTGGCTGGTTCCAAAGGCGATTCAATCCCTTCCGGGAAATGCCTATCGAGTTTTTTCTTTAGGTGATGGGATTCCTTTAACTCCCATCATCTGCTGGGAAAATCTCTTCCCGGATTTTGTGAGAAAAGCGGTGAAAGACAGGGCCTGGATCGTAGTACAACTTGTTAATGACAACTGGTTTGGAAAGACCGCTGCTCCAGAGCAGCACAACATGGCCTCGGTGTTGCGGGCCGTGGAAAATCGCGTTCCCGTCATCGTGGCCTCCAACACGGGGCCGTCCGAGATTATTGGTCCGTATGGCCAGGTTTTAGCAAAGGCACCAAGACTCTTTCTTCCCTGTGTCATCACAGCCAAGATTCCAGTTCCCCAAGAAAGGACATTTTACACAAAATATGGAAACCTTTTTTCATGGTTTTGTATTTTTGGGGGCATATTACTGATTCCCCTCTCCAAAAAGAAGAGGCGCTGAATATAACGTCCAGCGCCTCTTTCTGATCCGAATTACTCTACCTGACTTAAATACCTGTGGGATTCATGCGTATCTTCTTTAAGGAAGATGGCTTCGGCGCAGTCTTGCGAATCGGTGCCTTGGCAAGCTTGTCCACCTTGAAGCTCCGCCACGGGCTCCAGGCAGCATTTGAAACGCCGACCAGTTTTACCCGAATGCGGTATGTTCCCGTCTTTGTCAAACTCATTTCCATATTGGTTTCCGTTTTGCCCGAATGTCGGATTATCTGCGGATGGAAGGCGCTGAATCTCCCATGGTTTCCAATCTGCACCTCCATGGCAACTTTATAGCCTGTAGCGTGTTGGATCTTGGTGTTGACCTTTACCATCTCTCCCGTCAAGATAAAGGTCTGGTGTTCCCAGGGGGCCACGATTTTAGGAGGTGAAAGATGTATCTTCGGCCGAATTCGGCTCAGATTCTTCTTTTCATTCATGGCAACTTTATAGCCTGTGGCATGTCGGATCTTAGTGTTGACCTTTACCGTCCTTTCAGTCCTTACAAAGGTCTGGCGTTTTATGGGAACTGCGATTTTAGGAGGTGAAAGATGTGTCTTCGGCTGGATTCGGCTCGGATTCTTTTTTTCGTTCGCGGCCTTAAGACTCGTTCCAACAACAGTAAAACCCCGCCAGGGACACCAGCGCGCCCTGTCCCCGTATTTAAACCGGATCTGGTACCGTCCTGGTTCTTTGAATTTTAGGTGCAAGACAGTTGTGTCTCCAACTGTGGTAAAGTGGTGTGGAATCCGGGGCAGCAGTGCAAAGCTTTTGCCCTTTGGGGATCGATAGCGCACTTCGAATTTGACCCTGTTTCGCGGCGCGTTCCGCAGCCGCACCCTGATATCCTCCCCTGGTCGATAAAAAAAATTCATGGAAATGAACTGCGGCATGATATTCATGTGATAGGAGAGGTCCTTTTTCTTCTCCTCATCCTTTTTCACGGGCGTCCCCAGCATCCCCGCATAAAATGTCACGTAACGGGACCTGAGCGGCAAGTCGGAGAATTTCAGGTCTGCCCGTAAACTGAAAGATCCCCCGCCTGCCGAACCCCCCATGACCTTTTTGACCTTATCGTACAGACTTTTCACCTTCATGGATCCATGGTAAGTCAGCAGGGCCATCTTGCCGGAGGCGACGGACACGGTTTTCTTCATGAGTTCATGGGGAAATCCATGGATATCCAGGCCGTTAGATGCCTTTTTAGTGGCGGGGGTCCATATCCAGGTCAGGGTCAGGCGTGGATTCTCCCCTACGAAGCCCGGCAGGGAGATATTCACCGGGATTTCGTTGCTGTAGATTTGGCCTTCGGCGGGGGAGATAATTTTGAAGGGCCGTTCGATAATCGCCACAACCTCTTTCCCCACGTGAAAGTGCCGCCACTCACTCCAGTCTCCCATGGGCTTGTCTTGGTAATACATGCGCGCCCGGATGCGGAAATCCCCCTCGAGAGGGACCCCAAGCTTGTTGCCAATGGGGCACGAACATTCCCAGACGCCCCCAGGCCAAAAGGGGGCCTTCCCTGACTTTATCACCCGGAGTTTCTTATACGGATACTGCTTTGCGAGTTTGCTGTATTGAACCTCGAGTCTTGCGTCCTCGATATCAGAATTAGAAGATTCACCAGCGACCCGGACGGTTATCTTACTCTTTTTCCCGAGCTTGGCACCCTCTTTAGGGACAAGGATGACCGGAGTGTATAGATCATTGACTACCTTGAATATGACTTGGTTTTTGGATGCAATTGGATTCCCGGTCAGGGTCGTATTCATTATGCTCCAGAAGGTATATTGCCCGGCCTGCAGGTTTCGAAGGAGATAAAATGTGCTCCCCCTAAGCTGGGTGGCATGGTGATGGTTATCCACCTCTTTCCCATAGAGATCATTAAACCTCACGCCGCCGTATTTTTTCTCAATCCAAAACGTTACGGGCCATCCCTTGGGAGGCAGCACAGTGGGGTCGGTGTGAACCGTCAGCAGGACATTGCCCGGAGGGCTTTTGACCTTGCTGCTGGACACCTCTACCTTCATGGATTTGGCAAGGGCCTCCAGGGTCAGTGCGAAACGTCGTCCGGTGGGAATGCCGTCTCGTAATTGCTCGATCTCCGTTCTGCTGTCACCCCATGCCACGCTCCAATCCCCTTTCCAGTTGGTTTTATGGGAAGTCTGTGTGCATTGTGGCGCGTCTACGGATAGAAGAGGGTCCATATCGCATTGATAAACGGTATCAAAATAAAATCCTTTTTCTTCCGCATGTACGGACAACAGGTGTGACTTCCTGTTCCAGGTCACTTTTTCCTTGGTGTTAACCGGAAAAGTCTTGCCCAGTTTTCCGTCCCAGAATTCCTTGTAGGTGCCGTGAAACTCGAAAAGATAGGTCCGGGTGGATGAGCCTCGCGTAAAAGTATGCCCGACAAATTCCACGCTGGTATCCGTTATGAGAGATTCCACCTTGATGCCCTCCCGGTCAAGCATCACCGCCCGGGCCATGACCGGCACAAACAAAATAAGAACGAGGAAAAGCCAGAAACTTTTAAGTTTTCTCTCCTTCGCCTCTACAGCCACAGATTTCACCATTTCCTTCATGTCAGATTCCTTTCCGTTTCTCAAAGAGCATACTCTGCGTTTTATTTACCCGTATGTGTACTGACAGACAAGAAAAGTTCAAAAAATAAAAAATTTAGGTTCTATGGCGTTTCATATGGATTTTAGAAATAGGCCATGTGGTGCTGAAATGAGGTAAATCATGGTAATAAAGGTTCGTATATTTCTGTATCCATGGGCCCTGGTTTTTGCAGCCTGAAGCAGAGCGTTCATTCCTGCAAACAGGGTAGCACTGTAATGTTTGAAATGGTCATGATTTAATCTGAAGGTTCTTGTGAAATAATAAAATAGTGTCTCTGCCGAGTACTGCCGAAGGCAAGTACTAAGGCGAGTCTGAGAAAAGGAGGGATGTCGGATTTATTATGTATGCAAGAAGAACAAAAAAGTTGTACAAAAATCGGGCACTATTTCAGTTGAAAGTCGCCGCCTCGGCATCGGTAAGCCAAGCGTATCGCGGCGACCTTCATGTCAGGCTTCTATGACACAGACTTAAGCAGCCAACGGGTAAGGTGTGAAAGTCCTATTGTTCGCGGACGCACCGTACGTTACCGGTAGTAGTTTTCGGGTCGACGGTTTCAGATGCACCTGTATAAAAATCGACCATCCAGTAAGTCCCATCCCCTGCTGGGGTGCTTGTCCAGTACTTGCTATACATACAGTTGAACTCCTCTGAACAGTAGGGAGGATGTGGCCACGAATCCCATCCGTTACAGCGTACCCCGTCATCCAGCGGGGTTTCCGGACCGTCAGGACAGGCTACAATACTTTTCAACTCGTCTTTTGCCGGCAGCCGCCAACCATCACCCAGGGAAGCACAGTAATCAGTTGCCAGGTAGATCGTAAACTGGCCATTATGACCCGTCTTTTGCCACTCCAGGTCGTGGCAGAAGTTTTTGGAAACAGTGTCCTCAACAGGGTCACAGTTGTCATCAACATAACCATTACAGTCGTTGTCTATTCCGTCGCCGCAAACTTCCGGTTTACAGTGACATAGATCATTTGGCCTGAAAAAGCCGTAACTCCGAAATCCTGCAGAACCGGAAACCACTCGAATCGGGTAAGGTCCCCAGTCATCAAAAAAGCCTGGATCAAATCCGTCTGGATCTTCTGGTTTGGTGAAGTGATTGAGATCAATTGTTTCATGGTATGTTTTGCTCTCATGTGGACCCAATGCAACGTGCTCCACCTGATAAATAGGTACGTTCATGATGGATATTGTCCAGCCCGGCTGTATTGGATTATCAGTTGTATTCCGTATCGTTGATTTTATGTCAACTAGGTAATGCCCCAGATATTGGGCGCGGTTGACTTCTGTAACAACATCGCTTTCACTGATGACAGGCATTTTCAGGATGCCATCTCCTCTTGCAGGATTTTTTGCCTTGAAACCATTGCTTTGCGGGACAGTAATCACAACACGGTATGGGAACCCATCATTGCCATCCATCCAGTTCGGCCGTTCCCCTTTGTAATAATAGAAAAAGGTTTCTCCGGGATCCAAAAAGCCGGTGTGGGAAAATCCTCCTCCAGCAGGATCTACAAGGTGTCCATGGATATGAACGGCAAACTTGATGTCCCTTGGCACGTCTGAAATATTTGTAATTTCAGCCCAGACCTCAATGGGTAACTCCGCTCCTTCGTTATAATAGGCTCCAACATTTGTCACCGAGGCTACCGAATCTGGAGCCGGGCACAATGCCTTTGCAGCAGGGGCCCAACACAAAACAGCCATAATCATTACGGTTAGAAACAATTTCTTGCTTTCCATACCCCCTCCTTTATCTTTTGTTATTCTTACAACAATAAAAAATGATAATGAATAATTACAGTAGCAAAAAGATAGAAAGTCAAGAAAAAATAAGTTCGTGAATTAGAAAAAGAGGAAGGCCGGTAAATCTGGGGTATAAGAGTGAGTAAGGGAGAAATACCATTCAGCCAGAAGAGGAGGAAATGAGGGAAATGGAAAAAGGAAACAATGTATATGAGACCCAGCTTAATATTTAGAATGCTAAAAGTTCTTGAGCCAGGGGCAAAAGTAGGCGTTCTCTCTTCGTGGGCACCTTCAGGTTCAGAACGTTAAGGTAAGCCTGTCCAGGCTGCGAAACAAAGTGGAGCAGGCGAAGGGCTTGGCCTTGCCGGAGAGGTTCTGGCTGGCTACCAAAGGGAGCCACACGGGGTAAAAATACCTCACAGTGCCAAAATCCAAAAGTCTCATTTTCGCTTAACCAACAAACTTTTTTCTCATGCAATGTGCCCCGGCGATTTAGGCGGTTTTTTTTCTGCTTTTAATCCAAAATCTTACTTGGCAGAGTGCGAGGATTGGCCACACCACTAAGTTATTGTTAAAATATTCAATCTTAACAGGATGATTTTGGAGTGGATAACAAGGTGTACGCTTATGGGTCAGGTGTGTTGGTTTTAGAAATGGACTGTATCTTCTTTAAAACTTATCTACCTACACCATGGCCAAAGGTTTAAAAACAAAAATTAAATGAAAGGCCTGACATTATTTCAATCAAACAGGCTTGAAGCCCTGGCAGAGCGTCTTGCTGCAGAGCTTGTGGCCGCAAAAAGGAGGCGGTTTTCCTTCCGCCCGGATGTCATTCTCGTAAACAACTACGAGATGGCCCAGTGGCTTGCCATAAAGTTGGCAGAAACGAAAGGGGTGTGTGCAAATCTGCGTTTCAGGCTCCTTGGCTCTTATGTTTACGAGCTTTCAGGGTGGCTAAGGTCTCATGATCTTTCGTCTGGACAACAGGAAGCCATTGGTCGCCAAAGGCTCAGGTGGCTCGTATTCGGCCTGTTACATGAACTTGATTCAGGCAGTGATTATTTCGTGAAAGAGTCAGGCCTTGACGAACTTCTTGATTATGCAAGGCGATTTGGGCCATCAGGACTTTACGAGCTTTCAGGGCAGCTTGCAGATGTCTTTGACAGGTACCTGAACTACCGCTACGACATGCTCAAGGAGTGGGAAGAGGCGCGCTCTTCGAGTGCCTTTAAAGAAAGCGAGACAAGGTGGCAGGCAGGGCTTTGGCGGCTTCTTTGTGAAAGGGCAGGGGAGAGGTTCAAGGCAGGCTACATGGTACGTCTTGCAAAGGCCCTTATGGAGCAAAGTGATAAAAGTTATGCGGATACAGGCACAGGGGGCAGAACCATTCAGGGGATAGGGGATATTCTTGACGCCTTGCCAAAGACCCTTTACGTATTTGGCGTCTCCTATATGCCTCCCCTTCACATGGAGGTTCTTCATGCCCTTTCAAGCATCTGTCAGGTGCAGTTCTACCACCTTTCTGCATGCAGGGAGTACTGGCTGGACATAGTTCCCGAGAGAAAGAGGCTTGGCCTTGAGCGCCATTACGACCAGGAAACTCTCGACAGACTCTTTCCTGTTGGAAACAGGCTATTGGCCTCTTTGGGCCTTGCTGGGCGCCAGTTCTTGATGGGGTTTTACGGGCTTGATTTTGCAAAAGGTGAGGAGCTGGCAGTAGAACCTGGCAATAAAAGCCTTCTAAATGCCCTTCAGACCTCTGTTCTTGAAATGAAGGAGCTTGAAGAGGTTTCAGGTGATGGAGACGGGGAAGGTGTGGCCCTGAGCGTGGACGACTCCATTGAGATACATAGCTGTCACAGCAGAATCAGGGAGGTGGAAGTACTTCATGACAGGCTGGTTGACGCCTTTTTGAAGGATAAGACCCTTGAGCCCCATCATGTGGCAGTCATGGCACCCGACATTTCCCTTTATGCAGATATTGTGGAGGCAGTCTTTGGCCAGGCCCCTGAGGAACGAAGAATTCCATTCACCATTTCAGACATTGGCCTTGAAAGGTCTTCTCCTTGGGTGAGTGCTTTTTTGTCTCTTCTTAGTGTTGCCACAGGTGAGTTCACGGCCCCAGAGGTTGTTGACCTTTTGGGAGATCCTGTTGTCTCAAGGCGCCTTGATCTTGATGGAGACGGCCTTTTTTCCATAAGGCAGTGGGTTAGAAAAAGTGGCATAAGGCGCGGCATAAGGACCCTTTCAGATGGCACAAGGTGCCAGACCAACACGTGGCTCTTTGGCCTGGACAGGCTCATGTTGACTGGCATAATGGATGGCCACGAAATAACAGAGATTACCCCTGGCTACCAGGTAAAGCCCCTTGAAAGGCCCATTGAGGGCGAAGGCCTAGGCCACTTAGCCACCCTTTCAGCCTTTGTCTTTGGTCTTGAGCGTTTAAGAGCCAGGCTCCTTGAGCCAGGAGACAAAGGGATGTCACCAAGGGGCTGGCTCGACCTGTTCAAAGGGGCCATAGGTGAGTTTCTTGCCCAGGAGGAGGACTGGAGCGCTGAGCTTAGAGAGGAGCTTATTTACCCCCTTGAAGGGCTTTTTGAAGACATCTCCCTGACAGGGGTTGACTCTGTGCCCTTTGAGGCGGCTCTTGCATCCATTAGGGACCGTTTTTCTTCCCCGCCCTCGCGTTCAACCTTCATCTCCGGAAAGGTGCTCTTTTCTAGCCTTGTTCCCCTAAGGGCCTTGCCCTTCAGGGTGATATGTCTTCTTGGAATGAACCAGGGAGACTTTCCCCGACAGTCTGCACGCCCTGCCTATGACCTCATGGCAAGACACCCAAGACCTGGAGACCGCATAAGACGCGACGAAGACAGATATCTTTTCCTTGAAACCCTCATGTCTGTCAGGGATCGTTTGATAATCACCTATATCGGAAGACGCGAAAACGACAACCAGGAGCTTGATCCTTCAACTGTGGTGACAGAACTTGTTGACAGCCTTACAAGAGCGTTGTCGCGTACTGGCAGAGAGGTGATACGGGAAGACCTTATAACTCAGCATCCCCTTCAGCCCTTTGGCCAGGGTTATCTTGAGGCCAGGGATGAAAAGCTTGTTACCTACGCCAGGGAGTGGCTTCCAATTGATGAGCATGGCAAAGTCATCAGTCCTTCACCAGTAAAGCCTGTGGCTAAATGGCCCTCGGACCTCGGCCATCTCCTTGATGAAGAACAGGCCCTTGTCCACCATTTAACTATGGATGAGCTCATCTCCTTTCTGGGGCATCCGCTAAAATTTTTCATGAAAAACCTTCTTTCCATAAATGTGGACGTGGGGGAGGAAGCCCTGGATGATCATGAATCCTACAGCCTCGATTATTTCAGTGAAATACGGATGCTTGAGAAAATGGCAGAGGCCCTTGGGGCAGGGGAAAGTATTGACACCACCTTTTTTGACCGGCTCTTTTTCAAGCTTACCCTGGAGGGGCTGCTTCCGGATAATGCTCTTGCAAGGGCAATATGGAATGAGAAGGTGGAAAGGGAGCTTTTGCCACTTCTGGGACGTCTTGGCAGGGACTTTTGCCCTGAGGGGCAGGCAGGTGTGGACTTAACCTTTGACATGAACGGAGAGGAATCGCCCTTTCAAGTACGCGTACGCGGCAGTGCAGGAAAGAAAAAGGCAGATGGGGGGCTTTTTGAACTAAGGCCAGCCATGTCTGAGGGCATGAAGATATGTTTCTGGGTAAGGCATCTTCTTTGGTGCGCATCAAGTGGCGGCCAGGAGGTTGGCCAAGGTGTTTTTTCAACTGCCCAAAAGGATGCCGTATTTATCCCAGTCCCTTTTGAGTATGCAAGGGACTTTTCAAGGAACCTCCTTGAGCTTTTCCTCAACGGGAAAAAAGGCCTTGTTCCCTTCTGGCCTAAGGTTTCTTACCGGCTTGCAAAATCTCTTCAACCCAAACCCAAGAAGGCTGAGGTGGAAAGGTGGAGCCCTGTGGGTGCTAATGATGCAGGCGAGGATGATATTGCAGATGCAATAAAAAGGATTTTACGAGATGTGGAAAATGCAGAGAGGTTCGGGAGCAAATACAGGGACCCATGGTTGCTTTATCTGACCAGGGGAAAAACAAGGATTCCAAAGCATCTTCTTAGGGATAACCGGTTTGTAGAGGCAAGTCTTAAGGTCTGTGCGCCAATGTTTTGGGCAATGGCCAAGGGGAGAGCAGGATGAAACCCCTTAAGGATCTCACCAGGCTTAAACTTTCTGGCTACAGCCTGATTGAGGCAAGTGCCGGCACTGGAAAGACCTTCACCATTACAGGCATCTACCTTCGCCTGGTAATGGAAGAGGCGCTTATGCCCGAAGATATATTGGTTGTCACTTTCACCAATGCCGCAACCGAGGAGCTTCGGGCAAAGATACGAAAAAGACTCGAGGATGCCCTTGGATACTTAGGCTCGACCCTTAAAGACCCTGATCAACAGCCCGATGAAGTGCTAAGGGCCGTGGTGGAACATGCAGTCAAAAAGGTTGGGGAGGATGAGGCAAAGAGGCGGCTAAGGCTTGCCCTTCTTGGAATGGATCAGGCAGCGGTCTTTACCATCCACGGTTTTTGCCAAAGGGTACTTAGGGAGTTTTCCTTTGAGGCCAAGGCAGGAGGTGAGCCAAAGGATGTGGTAATGGAGGAGGAGCTCTACCTTCCTGCCTGCAGAGAGTTTCTGCGTTCAAAAGTCTCCCGCCTGGAAGAAGATTTTCTTTCCGTTTTAATAGACGTCCTTAGCACAAGGGATCCAGCACAGTTTCTTTTTGACAAATTGGAGGAGCTCTTGAGGCTTCCTGAACCGGTTATCCTGCCCAAGGTGGATTTGGACTCCATAAGAAAGGAGTACGCTCTATTCAAAAAGAAACAGAAGGAGGCAAGGCGGGTTTCAGGGCAAATTGGAAAGGCACTTAAGAAAGAGACAAGGCTTATCCTTCAAGATTTGCTGGCTGAGCTGACTGACCACCTAGAAAAAGGGCTTCAAGAAAAGATCAAGACCAATTCTAAGAAGTGGATAAGCACGTGGGTGAAAAAAGAGTGGGAGGCCTTTGATGACCTCATTTCAAGGACCCTTCCAGAAATTCGCCTATTTGAGTCTGCTTCAAACTCGGTTTTTTTTGCCTGTGCTTTAAGGGAGACACTTCCAAGAAAGATCTGGCTTAGAGAAAGGCTTTTTGAAAAGCTCATAAAACGGTCAAGCCTTAAACCAGGGAAAAGGCTTCGCGGAAAACTTCCGATTGACCATGCTTCTTACAACCTCTTTAAGGAAGCCGTTAGATGCTGGCTTTGTGATGGTTCCGGGCAAGAGATTTCACATGAGGTGAGGGAAAGGATCAGCGGTCTTTTGGAGGGCTATTTCCCTCTCTTAAATCACTTTGGCATAAGGGAAAGGCTTGTTTCTTGTTTGCTTTATGAGCTAAGGGAATTTTCAAGGACCTATTTTGAACAAAAGAAGAGGGAAATAGGGGCTATTTCCTACGATGACATGCTGAAGATGGTGCACAAAAGCCTTACAGGGCCGGGAGGCAAAAGGCTTTGCCGCCTTCTAAGCATGCGCTACAAGGTGGCCATGATAGATGAGTTTCAGGACACGGACGCCATTCAGTGGGAGATATTTAGCAGCATATATGACGACTCAGAAAGGTCCCGACTGTTTCTAATAGGGGATCCAAAGCAGGCCATCTACGGTTTCAGGGGCGCAGACATATTCACTTATTTAAAGGCAAAAGAGAAGACCAGGGAGTCCTCTCGATGGGACCTTGACACCAACTGGCGTTCGTCTCCCCCCCTTGTTGAGGGTGTAAACACCATTTTCTCTCAGGCTGAAAATCCATTTGTCCTTGAGGGCATAGATTTTTTGCCTGTAAGGGCAAGGGAGGAGAACAACTGGAGGCTCAAGTTGCTTGACAGCCATGGGGCAGGTTCCAAGAGCCACGCGTGGCCTGATGTAGGCATTGAGTTTTGGGTTGGTGGCCTTGACGCTCAAATTCAGGAAGAGAGTGCCCTTTCCAAGGAAGTAAGAGATGATAACCAGGAAGAAATCGATCCTGCCAGGGTGACAGCCAGCAAGATAGCAAGCCTTTTAAGCCTTTCCCAGGAAGGACGCCTGGTGATGGAGGGGCCTCAAGGAGAGAGAAAAGCGGTTGAGGCAGGCGATATTGCAGTGCTTGTAAGGTCCCACTACCAGGCTGGCAAGGTTCGAGACGCCCTCTACGACCTTGGCATATACTCCATTTACTATGGGCCATCAAATATATTTGAATCCACAGAGGCAAGGGAGCTTCTTTACATCTTAAATGCGCTTATTTCCCCCTTTAGCCAACAGGCGGTTTCCACTGCCCTTTGTACAACGGTCATGGGTTATGACGCAGAGGGCCTTCTAAGGGTCCAAAGGGACGAAGAGAGGTGGGAGGGCATTGTAAATTCCTTTCTTGAGCTTAGGCAGCTTTGGAACAAAAAGGGAATAATGGTTGCGCTTAGGGCCTTCTTTTACCGCTTTGAGGTTCCAAGGAGGCTTCTTTCCCTGAGTGATGGCCAAAGGAGACTTACAAACCTTCGTCAGCTGGCCGAGCTTCTTTCCGATGCAGAAAGGGCGCATCCAGGCCCTTCAAGGCTCCTTTTGTGGCTTAAAAAGGCCATTGATGATCCTGGCTTTGATCAGGATGAAAAGAGGCTTAGGCTTGAGACAGACGAAAATCTTGTAAAGGTAATGACCTACCACATGAGTAAGGGCCTTGAATTTCCCATTGTCTTTCTGCCCTACATTGGGGAACTGGGCATCAAGTGCGATTCCCTCTCTAGATTTTACAGCAGCAAAAGGGACGCATACGTCCTTCCCGTCTCCCCTGCCTCCTTTGTCTTTGACAGGCAGGGCAGGGACGGGCGCGCAAGATTCGTTTTGAGTCAGGAGGAAGAACAGTTTGCCCTGTCACAGGCACGGGCAGAAGAGGTGCGCCTGGCATACGTCGCCCTTACAAGGGCCAAGTGCAAGATGTTTGTTGGCCTGTTTGCGGAGGATTCCTCAGGCTCCATAATCTGGGACCTGTTGCTTGCAGGGATTAAGGAAGGCCTTGGAGATGATTGTCCAAAGGGTATAAAGCCTGGAAGGGGCCTTGTTGAAAAAGGTAAGGTTTTTAAGGAGGTTGCCAGTAAGGAACTTCCAGAAATAGTAAAAAACACCATTCTGACCCATGCACAATATGTCCAGAATCTCAAGATATGGTGTAAGGAACAGGAGACCTTTTCAGGCAGTGTCGAAAAAGAGTCAGAACCAGCGGAAGATAAGGGTGCATTCCTAAGGGCCCATCTTGAAAGGCTTTTTCCCAGGGAAAAGGGCTTTAAAATCCTTTGGAGAAGGGATATTGAAGAGGTGGCAAGAGATGCCAAAAGGGTACGTCTTGTAAGAGGGCGCCTTGGCCGCGTGGATCTTCCAAAGATTTCCTCCTGTCCCCTTGTAAAGCAGAGCTGGGGAAGAACGAGCTTTACAGGCCTTTCATCAACAACTGGAGAGGACCTTGAGCCTATTACGCTTCATGAAAGCCTGGATCTTTTTTCCGAGGCCAGCGGCATGGCTGCCTTTCCCAGGGGGCCTGAGGCAGGAAGCTGTGTTCACAAGATATTTGAGGAAGTTGATTTTAGGGGTAGCCTCCATGATTTTAAAAAAGAGGCGGAAAAGGCCCTCAACCAGTATGACATTGACCCTTCATGGGCAAATGTACTTGCGGACATGGTGAACAAGGTGGTCTCCTCAGAGCTTGAGCCAGGGCTAAGGCTCAACCTGCTTGACCCTAAAAAGATTGTCAAGGAAATGGACTTTCACTGGGCATGTGGTGAAGAGTTCTGGGAAAGTGTAACGGTTTCAGGGCTTGAACTAAAAAAGGGCGTTATAAAGGGCTATATTGACCTAGTCTTTGAATACAATGACCGTTTTTATCTCCTTGATTACAAGACCAACTGGCTGGGGCTTTCCCATGAAGATTATGTGCGAAAAAACCTTGAAAGGGCAATGGATCAGCACAACTACTGGCTCCAGGCCGCCCTATACGCAGGGGCACTGGATAGCTACCTGTCAACATTCAGACAAGGCTATAGGAGGGAAGAACACTTCGGAGGCGTCTTCTATCTCTTTGTTAGGGGCATGACGGGTGAGGACGAATCTTTAAAAGGGACCGGGGTGATATTCATTTCTCCAACGGAGCTTAAAAAAAGATACACTTGGCTCTTTAGACAAGAGTCAGAAGTCGTTACGCCAAAAGGGGAGTAAGAGATGCCTATTAGCCCGGATCTTTTAATAGAGACGCTTCATAACGCCCAGGTTACAGGAAGTTTTTCGCGCACATGTGTTGAGCTAGCAAGGTTTGTAGCAAGGATGGAGATAAGGGGGAGCGCGGGGCAGAGTAACGAGTCTGGGGAGAGCTTTCCAGAAAGTGCACCAAATGATGTTGAGTGGGCCATGTTTTCTGCCATGCTCCTTGGCCTTGGTCTTCAAGAGGGGCATACGTGCCTTGAGATGAGTGAGGAGGGTCTAAGGGGAATTCTTGGAGATATGGATATTGAGCCGATTCTTGAATGTTTTCCTGAGGTGTCAAGGGCTTTTAGGGAAGGAAGCAAAGGCACAAATCTGAATCCGTGGAAGCAACTTTCAGAAAGGCTTTCTCATGCCATTTCATGCTCTTTTTTGGTAGGGAACGCTCAAAGTGACAGGCCATTTGTTTTTTCTGGAAAAAGGCTTTATCTAAGCAGGTATCATAGTTATGAAATCCGCCTTGCCAGGGGACTTCTTCATCGTGCGCGAAAAACTCCCGGCTTTTTCACAAAAAGGGATGCGGGTCTTGAACTTCTTGACAGGTTGTTTCCCGTGGATAAGGCCCCAAGCCCTGACTGGCAAAAGATTGCTGTTGCAAACGGACTTGAGCACAGCCTTCTTGTAATTTCAGGGGGGCCCGGGACGGGTAAGACAAGGACGGTGGCAGCCTTGATGGCCGTAATGCAAAGGGCGTCAGAAGGGGCTGTCAAGATGGCCCTTTGCGCCCCTACTGGCAAGGCGGCAGCAAGGCTTAGTGAATCTGTAAGGAAGGCGGCAGTTGACCTTGGGCTTCCAGGCGAACTCATGGAGTCCATACCAATGGAGGCCTTAACCATTCACAGGCTTCTAGGAGCAGGCCGAACTCCCGGGGCCTACAGGTTCGATAGGGAAAATCCCCTTGGATTTCAGGTAGTAATAGTTGATGAGGCCTCAATGGTGGACCTCCCTATGATGGTTCACCTGGTGGAGGCGTTGAAAGAAGATGCCTCCCTTGTGCTGATTGGCGACAAGAACCAGCTGGCATCAGTGGAGGCTGGATGCGTACTAAGGGACATATGCACAGGAGCAAGCAGCTTCTGCTATTCAAAGGACTTTATTTCACTTGCAAAAGAAATAGGCCAGGACCTGTCTGGCCTTGAAAAAGGCGGCGGTAAAACTCAGCCCCTCAAGGACTGCATAGTGACTTTAAGCCACAACTTCAGGTTCAGGAAGGGGAGCGGAATAGACGAGCTTTCAAGCAAGGTGAATGAAGGGGATCTCCAGGGCGTCCTTAAAATTGTCTCATCGGATAAATTTCCAGATGTACGCCTTGTAACCCCTGAAGAAAAGGACATCTTTGGCTTTATTGAAGATTTTGCAGGAGAGGATGTAAGGGGTCTTTGTTCAAAGGGCCAGACAGAAGAGGCCCTTAAAAGGCTAAATCATATGAAAATTCTTTGCGGGGTGAGAAAGGGACGCCTTGGTGTTCAGGCCGTGAACAGCTTTGTGTCAAGGGTGATTGCAGGGGCAGGCGCCGAGGGCAGGCAGGGGCTTTTTAAGGGGCTTCCCATCATAATAAACAAGAACGATTACTTTATAAGGCTCTTTAACGGCGATATAGGCCTTTGCTGGCCTGATGAGAACGGAGCAATGAAGGTCCTTTTCCCTGAACCAAAGCAGGGCCCAAGGATGTTTTCGCCCTCTCGTCTTTCTGCCTTTGAACCTGCCTGGGCGGTAACCGTGCATCGTAGCCAGGGTTCAGAGTTTGAAAAGGTCCTCTTCATCCTGCCACCAGAGGACTCACCCCTTATTGGAAGGGAACTTCTTTATACTGCAATAACCCGTGCCAAGAAGGAGTTAATCATTTACGGAACAATAGATGCCCTGAAAAAATGTGTAAAAAGGCAAACAGTGAGATTTTCAGGCCTTAGTGAGCTTCTTTGGGATAATTGAAAATGCTGGCGGGCGATGCGGGATTCGAACCCACGACCTTTGGCTCCGGAGGCCAACGCTCTATCCAACTGAGCTAATCGCCCGCGCGCTTACATAAAGAGGGATTTTTATCCTAAACATCCCGTAACACCTTGTCAATTACGCCGGGTTTGCTTTAAATGAAGCGTCTAAAGCGTCAATTCCACAAGAAAGGAGCAGAATGGCCAAAATGGTAACTCCAATCGACATCCAGGTTGTCAACAGACACCTTGGGGCCATCTCAGAAGAAATGGGCATAGTGCTTCAGCGTTCTGCCTTTTCATCAAACATTAAGGAAAGGCGTGATTTTTCATGCTCCATATTTGATGCCAAGGCGCGCCTTCTTGCCCAGGCCGCCCACATCCCGGTGCACCTCGGGGCAATGCCTGACGTCATCAAGATGGTTAGGGCCGAGTTTGATCTTGCCCCAGGGGACATAATCATAACCAATGATCCATTTAAGGGTGGCACACACCTTCCAGATATTACCCTGGTTTCCGGGGTCTTTGATGAAAAGGGTGAGGAGCTCCTCTTTTTTATTGCAGCAAGGGCCCACCACGCCGATGTTGGCGCAAAGATCCCAGGCTCCATGGGACTTTCCAGGTCGCTGGATGAGGAAGGGGTGCTCATATCCCCTTCTTACCTGAGTGTCCGAGGTGAGATACTGGAGGATTATCTCCACGAGCTCATTGACCAGATGAGGAATCCACGGGAAAGGGCAGGGGACATTAGGGCACAGATAGCCTGCCTCTACAGGGGCGAGCAGAGGATAAGGGAGACCTTGCGCCGTTTTGGCCAGAATCGTTTCATGGAGATCCTTCCGCACCTTTTGGGCTATGGCAGAAGGTTCATGCATTCGGCCATAAGCGAGATACCAGATGGCCTGTATGAATTTGAGGACTTCATGGATGACGACGGCGTACATGGCACCCCTGTGCCCATAAGGGTCAGCCTAAAGGTGGAAGGTCAAGAAGCAGTGGTGGATTTTTCAGGCACTGCACCACAGGCGGAAAGCTGCATAAACGCAACCATGAGTGTTACCCGTTCAGCGGTTTACTACTGCTTTTTCTGTCTCGTTGGCGAGGGCTATCCTGTAAATGCCGGCTCCCTTGAGCCAGTTCGCATAAAGGCCCCCGAGGGCTGCCTCCTGAACTCCCTTCCTCCTGCTCCTGTTGCTGCAGGAAACGTGGAAACATCCCAGCGTATAGTGGATGCAGTATTCGGGGCCCTTTCAAAGGCAATACCTGAAAGAATACCCGCTGCAGGCTGTGGAACCATGAACAATATCGCCATAGGTTCAGCCCTTGGGTCGTCCACATCCTTCACCTACTACGAAACAATCGGGGGAGGCATGGGGGCAAGCCCTCGCGGAGACGGCATGTCAGGGGTGCAGGTCCACATGACAAACACGCTCAATACGCCAGTTGAGGCCTTAGAGCAGACCTATCCCATGATGATCGAGACGTACGGGCTAAGGGACGGTTCTGGTGGAAAGGGCCTTTACAGGGGCGGAGACGGTATTGTCAGGAGGTACAGGTTTCTTGAGCCGTGTACCGTCTCGCTTCTGACTGAAAGACGCCGTTTTGCTCCCTACGGCCTTCAGGGTGGTGAAGACGGAAAAAGGGGAAGGAACCTTCTTTTTAAAAAAGGCTCTTCCAAACCCCTTGAGCTTCCAGGAAAGTGCGTCTTTGAGGTGGACGCTGGCGAAGGCCTCGAGATAAGGACCCCTGGAGGTGGTGGATACGGGGCATCTTCTATTGAGCCTTGACAAGTTGCCTGTTAAGGTGAAAATCTATTCATTTTTAATAAAAAGAAACTCATTTTTTAAGGCCGATTCAAATTCTTAAGTCTTGGGCCTTTTTGAACAGGGAGGATAGATGAAGAAAAGATATCTAATGGCCCCAGGGCCAGTGGCGGTTGACCCACACGTGATGTCTGTGATGTCAGAGCCCCTCATCCATCACAGGTCACCACAGTTTTCAGGCATTCTCACCGAGGTCAGGAAGGACCTCAAGTACCTTTACCAGACCAACAACGATTGCCTGATCTTTGCCTCTTCTGGCACAGGGGGCATGGAGGCAAGTGTGGCCAACCTCCTTTCCCCAGGGGATAAGGCTATCTGCGTAGTTGCAGGAAAGTTTGGTGAGCGATGGAGCGAGCTTTGCCAGACCTACGGGGTCGAAACAGTTGATATCAACGTGGAGTGGGGACATGCCGTTGATCCTGCCCAGGTAAAGGCGGCCCTTGATGAACATCCGGATGCAAAGGCGGTATTCGTTCAGGCCCACGAGACTTCTACTGGGGTTAAGCACCCTGTTGAAGAGCTTGGCCGGATGATTGCCGACAAGCCAGACACGGTGTTTGTGGTGGATGCCATAAGCGCCCTTGGGGTCTATGACATGAAGGTGGATGAGTGGAATCTTGACGTTGTTGTAACAGGTTCCCAGAAGTCCCTTTCTCTGCCCCCAGGCTTGGCAGTAGTGAGTGTGAGCGAAAAGGCCTGGAAGATGGCAGAAAAGGCCAAGGCCCCAAGATATTATTTCAACTTCCTCAAGGAGAGAAAGGCCCTTGCCAAAGAGACAACCGCCTATACCCCTGCCGTTTCTCTCATCATAGGCCTTGGAGAGGTGCTGAAGCAGTTCAGGCAGATGGGGCTTGAAAACCTCTTTGCCCACCACAGGCGTCTTTCAGGCGCGGTTAAGGCTGCAGTTGAAGCCATGGGGCTCGAGCAGTTTCCAAAGGATCCTTCTGAGGCCATAACCGTCATTTGTGCCCCTGAGGGTGTTAACGGCCAGGACGTGGTAAAAATTTTGAGAGAGGATTATGGTATTACTATTGCCGGAGGCCAGGCACAGCTCAAGGGTAAGATATTCAGGATATCTCACTACGGATACCTGTGTGAATGGGACATGATCATTGCGGTCGCCGCGGTTGAAAGGGCGCTCAACGAGCTTGGCCACAAGGTCCCCCTTGGTTCAGGCGTGGCTGCCTGCCAGGAATTTTTTGCAAACAACTAAAATCTCAGAAAGGGAATCGATATCATGAAGGTACTTATTTCTAATCCAATAGCCCAGGAAGGAATCGACATACTCCGTGAGGCAGGGCTGGAGGTGGAGGAGAAGCTGGGGCTTTCCCCGGAGGAATTGTACGAGGCCATAAAGGATGTGGATGCGCTCGTAATCAGGAGCGCCACCAAGGTCACACCGGAACTCCTTGAGCATGCAGAAAGGCTCAAGGTTGTGGGAAGGGCAGGCACAGGCCTTGACAACGTGGATATAGAGGCATGCAACAAGAAGGGTGTGGTGGTAATGAACACCCCTGGCGGAAACACCAACTCTGCCGCAGAGCACACCATAGCCATGATCCTTGCCATGTCACGCCACATTCCACAGGCCACCATGTCCATGAAACAGGGCAAGTGGGAGAAGAAGAAGTTCATGGGACAGGAGGTTGCTGGAAAGACCCTTGGCATAATAGGAAGCGGACGCATTGGGGCCATAGTTGCCCAGCTTGCCAAGGGCCTTAAGATGAAGGTTGTGGCATATGACCCGTACATGAATCCAGAGATGGCAGAAAAGCTTGGAATAGAGCTTGTTGACCTTGACACCCTCCTTTCAAGGGCGGATTACGTCTCTGTCCACACCCCCCTTACTGATGAGACCAGGGGCATGCTTAACAAGGAGCTTTTCGACAAGATGAAGAAAGGGGCCATGGTGCTGAACTGCGCCCGCGGAGGCATTGTAAATGAGGCAGACCTGTACGAGGCCCTGACCTCTGGAAAGCTTGCAGCTGCAGCCCTGGATGTCTTTGAAAAGGAGCCCACCACCCTTGAAAACCCGCTGCTTCACCTGGACAACTTTATCTGCACCCCTCACCTTGGTGCCTCCACCCGGGAGGCCCAGGAGAACGTGGCAGTGGCAGTGGCCCGCCAGATAGCAGACTACCTCATAAAAGGCGAGGTCAGAAACGCAGTCAACGTTCCCTCAGTGAGCGGGGAGGCACTGAAGGTCCTTGGGCCAGTGCTGAATCTGGCTGAAAAGTGCGGTGCCTTTGTGGCCCAGGTGCTTGACGGCGCTCTTAAGGGGGTTGAGATCTCCTACCAGGGAGATCTGGCAGACATAGACACGGCCCCTGTGACCGTAACAATACTGAAGAACCTCCTTGCCCCAGTCCTCAGGGAGGACGTAAACTTTGTAAACGCCCCGATAATCGCAAAGGAAAGGGGCATAAAGGTGGTGGAGTCAAAGAGCGAAACCTGTGAAAACTTCAATAACCTCCTTGAGCTCAAGGTCACCACGAGTAACGGTGAAGAGGTCCTGGCAGGCACCATATTTGGTAAGACAGAGCCAAGGCTTGTGCGCATAAACGACTTTACCCTCGAGGCCGTACCAGAAGGCCACATGCTCCTCATCTACAACGAGGACAGGCCGGGTGTTATCGGAAGGATAGGGCTTACCCTGGGAGAGGCAGGCATAAATATCGCAAGGATGCAGGTGGGCCAGGACCCGGGCCATCACAGAAACGTGATCCTCCTGACCACGGACGAAAAGGCCTCTGACGAGGTGCTTGAAAGACTCGCCCAGCAAGATGGAGTATCAAAGGTGATACCTGTGGAGCTGTAAACGGATTTTTCCCACCGGGATAAAATAAGAAAAAGGGGCCATTGGCACATTCCAGGCCCCCTTTTTTAATCCCTTGGGACCTCCATCATCCTTTCAACTGCCTTGTAGGCCTTGACCCTTATCTCTTCTGGCACCTTTACCACTGGCTCCTCCCTTTCAAGGGCGGAGAGTATCTCTTTTAGGCCCGTCTTTTTCATGTCCTTGCACACCATGTCTGGAGAGGCGGGGTAGAATTTTTTTTCAGGGTTCTGTTTTCTAAGTGGATGAAGGAGCCCGGTTTCAGTGGCCACTATGTACTCCCTGTGGTCTGATTCCTTTGCGTATTTAAGCATTCCACTTGTGCTTCTTACAATGTGAGCAAGCTCAAGCACGCTTTCAGGACATTCCGGGTGCGCCATGAGGACGGCATCTGGGTGCTCAGTCATTGCCTTTTTCACTGCCTCCACCGTAAGCTCGTCGTGGATGGGGCAGTAGCCGTCCCATGAATAAATTGTCTGATCCGTGTGGCGGCGAACCCATGCAGCGAGGTTCCTGTCCGGAGTCATGATAACCTCAGGGCTCTTTGTCCACTTGACCACCTGTATGGCATTTGCCGAGGTGCAGCAGATGTCGCTTCCTGCCTTTACCTCTGCAGTTGAATTTACGTAGGTTACAACGGGCACACCTGGGTGACGGTCCTTGAACTGCCTGAGCTGCTCTGCAGTGAGCATGTCAGCCATGGCGCACCCAGCATCCTTTACTGGGATTACCACCTTCTTGTCAGGGCAGACTATGCTTGCCGCCTCTGCCATGAAGTGAACTCCACAGAATACGATGATCTCTGCATCCGTCTTGGATGCCTGTATGCTAAGTGCCAGGGAGTCTCCTGTAAGGTCAGCAAGGTCCTGGACCTCTGGAATCTGGTAGTTGTGGGCAAGTATTATGGCGTTTTTCTCCCTGGCTAGCTCCCTTATCTTCTTTGTAAGTTCCTGGGTATTTTCCATCTCTTCACCTCTATCCTGCATTGAAGATTTCTACACCCTTTGGAGGTGTAAACTCGAAGAGCTTTGGGTCCATGTTGGTGTTGACCCTGATATTTTTGAACGTGATAACGGTGCGGCTTCCCATCTGATCTTCTATCTCGGTCTTTTTTACTAAAAAGTCCTTCTTGTCTATGGTGAGTTTAAGGCTCTTTAGCTGTACGATAGACTGTTTTGGCTCAAGACTCAGCACCCAGCCATCCCTTGTCAGCATGCAGCCTTTTACCTTGAAGTCACGCTGGATGTCACCCTTTCCAAAGAAAAAGGCTCTGCTGACCTTGGTGGAAAGAAACTGTTTTCTGGAAAGTATGCTCACCTGGTTGGCCTCTGGCTCAAAGACATATACCCTGGTTCCGCTTGTGACTATGAGCTGTTTTTCCGGCTTTTCGTAGTCCCAGCGCATGAGATGCGGCCTTTTGAAATAGACCCTGCCTGATGCCTTTACAGGTTCTGGATCTCCAGGGACAATGGTCTCCTGAAAAAACTGGGCGCTGATGTCTCTGGTGGAATCGTATCTCTTCTGGAGCCCGTCTATAACGAAAGTGCAGGGTTTCCCAGGCCTTGCCACAACGTGAGCAGCCTTAAAACAGGCAAGAAGAAGGAACACGCACAAAAAGGCCCATGCCACCCCAAAAAAATTAATTGTTTTTCCTTTATTATTCAAAGGTCACTCTCCTTCTGGTTCAAGTAGTTTAAAGCCAAGGCTTTTATCAAGTTTTCTTATGGCATCCGTTCCCTCGATTTCAAACAGAATAAGTTCAAGTATGTGCCACGTTTTTACGCCTTCCCTGATGCACCCCGTTATGGTTTCCACCCCTCTGCCACAGGCAAAGTGCATGTGTACCAAGGGGGAGCCATCCTGGTCTTGAAAGATGGTTCCTGTTCCAACAACCTCGTGCACCTCTGAAAGTGTGGCCTTGTTGGGCGTAACAGGGTTGTCACCGCGCCCCTTTTGAGGGCCTACCACCAGTCTGCTTTCCCTGTCTGCTCCGCCAACTGCGATTACGGCAGCAGCCTTGATTCCTTCCCTGCGTGCCAGCTCCTCAAGGCATTCATGGACCACATCGCCGTCTTCAAGCCTTACCACGAAAACCCTGTTAATCTGTCCCTTTGAGTATTTCATGGTAGCTTTCCGGCAGGTCGTCTGGAATGGTGTCAACGTTTGCGAACATGGGCTCGTGAAGGGGCAGGGGAAGGTCTGCCTCACGCTTAAGCCTTTTAACCATGTCATAGGCCTGGTAGGTGTTTACGTGGGTCCCGGGAGGTATCACTTCCATCTCCATGGCCCTTATCTGGACCGGAGGAAAGAAGTTTTCAAGTATGGTGCAGAAGCCACTAATGGCAGCAGTCCCCATATCCGTTTCAATGAATACGCTCATGCCGCCCCTTGTGTGGGCAGGCATGTGAACCATCCTTATGCCAGGCAGGATCTCCCTGTCCTCACTCAGATGCTCCATGAGACCCTGTTCATCAAGCTCCTGGACGAAATCTGCCATGTAGCGGAAATCCAGGGGATGGGGGTTGTAGCAGGAGTCAAACTCGAGTTCATGGGCATAGAACCTTGCATTTACGCACTTAAAATCGTTTTCACAGTGATCGTTGTGAAGGTGTGTGTGGATGACAATGTCTATGTCTTCAGGCTTGAGATTCCATTTTTCAAGGCCCTCTTCAAAGGTGTAAATCCTTCCACCTATGGCCTTTTCGCGGTCTTCTGACTGGATGACACCCATGAGGCCCGTATCCACCAGGATGTTCTTGTCCCCTCCTTCGATAAGCCATGAGTAAATGGGAATGGTGTAGGTTTTCCCGTAATCGTGCTGATAGGTCATCATGCCCTTATCAAATATCTTTGTGCCTACAACTATTGGATGTATCTTGTATGTGGCTCCCATGATGTCTGCAGGCTCTCCTTTTTTGATCAATAACTAATATTAACTATTTTAAGAGTCAAAGGAAACGGCCATTTTTCTTGGAGCCAGCTGTTATGTCATCTATTATGAGAAGGACAAAGGAACTGGGAGGATTCTTAAGGGAGAATGGACATCCAGATAATCAGATCCATACTTGTTGCTGCAGTCCTTGGATTCATGATAGGCATGCAGCGCTCCATCTACCACTTGAGCCGGGATGAAAAGAGCTTTGCCGGCTCAAGGACCTTTTCCATTATTGCCCTGGCAGGTTACATGTCCGGGCTTATCAGCAGGGATATTTCCGGCATCGCGTTGATTTCCGGCTTTATCACCGGGCTCGTAATACTTACGGCCTACTATCTTAAGGTGAGCCGCTCCATCACTGAAGGGGAAGAAGGGCTTGATTACGGTTCCACCACCCATTTTTCCGCCATTGCCACCTTTCTTCTGGGCCTTCTTGTGAGCCTTCACATGGAAAAATATGCGGTATTCATCGGTGTTCTCATAATAGTCCTCCTTGAGATCAAGCCAAAGCTCAGAAAGGTTGAGGCAAGAATAACTTCAGAAGACATCAATGCGGCGGTTCTTCTTCTTGCAATGACCTTTCTCGTCCTTCCCATTCTTCCAAACAGGATGATGGGGCCGTACCATCTCTTTAACCCCTATAAGACGTGGCTCATGGCAGTGATAATCTCTGCCATTTCCTTTGTGGGCTATGCTGCCATAAAGGTCTTTGGACACAAAAGGGGCCTTTTCCTTACTGGGGCCCTCGGGGGAATGGTTTCATCAACTGCAGTCACCGTGTCACTTTCAAGGATAGCGGCTGTCAAGAAACAGGTGACGGTTCACGTGGCTGGGGGTATTGCCATTGCCTGCACCTTTATGTTCCTGCGCGTCTTGATTCTTCTTTTCATAATATTTCCTGCACTTGCAGAAAAGATACTCATGCCCTTTATGGGGGCAACCCTTTCAGGGCTCGTCTTCACCTACTTCCTTTACAGGAGCTCTCCTCCTGCGGATATTGAAATTTCAGAGACCTTTGCAAAAAATCCCCTGCAGCTCAGCGAGGCAGTGAAGTTTGGCATCCTTTTTGGTGTCGTTTACGGGGCAAGCTCCTTTGTAAGAAGCAGGTATGGGGATGCAGGGGTTTATGTTGTCTCCTTTTTTTCAGGGCTTACGGACGTGGACGCCATTACTCTTTCCTTGGCAGAGCTTTCCAAGCAGGGCCAGCTTACCCAGGTGGTCTCCGCCTTTGGCATTATAACCGCATCTGT
>JALWNK010000050.1 GCA_026995935.1 Deltaproteobacteria bacterium | reverse complement strand
GCGAAGGTTCCCTCAGGCTGATTGGAAACCAGCCGTAGAGTGTAAAGGCATAAGGGAGCTTGACTGCGAGACCTACAAGTCGAGCAGGTGCGAAAGCAGGCCTTAGTGATCCGGTGGTTCCGAATGGAAGGGCCATCGCTCATCGGATAAAAGGTACTCCGGGGATAACAGGCTGATCTCCCCCAAGAGTTCACATCGACGGGGAGGTTTGGCACCTCGATGTCGGCTCATCGCATCCTGGGGCTGAAGCAGGTCCCAAGGGTTGGGCTGTTCGCCCATTAAAGCGGTACGTGAGCTGGGTTTAAAACGTCGTGAGACAGTTTGGTCCCTATCTACCGCGGGCGCAGGAGATTTGAGGGGAGCTGTCCCTAGTACGAGAGGACCGGGATGGACGAACCTCTAGTGTTCCAGTTGTCGTGCCAACGGCATCGCTGGGTAGCTATGTTCGGATGGGATAACCGCTGAAAGCATCTAAGTGGGAAGCCCACCCCAAGATAAGATCTCCCGTGGCGTAAGCCCCTGAAGCCCCCTCGGAGAACACGAGGTTGATAGGTCGGAGGTGTAAGGATGGCGACATCCTAAGCTTACCGATACTAATCGGGCGTGAGGCTTGACCAAATCTTTTCTTGTTTCCAGATGCAAACTACGGATCTCAGAAAAAGGCCCATATTTATATTTTTTATATGAAAACCGTTTCCGGTGGCAATGGCGAAGGGGAAACACCCGATCCCATTCCGAACTCGGAAGTTAAGCCCTTCAGCGCCGATGGTACTGCCCCGTTAGTGGGTGGGAGAGTAGGTCACCGCCGGGATTAATTTCAGCCCTCTGGTTTTGCCAGAGGGCTTTTTTTGTGGCTTTTTGGTTGTTATTCGCCCTTTTTTCACGGATGAAGAATAAGATATTTACTCTTGATTATGGTTAACTGCTGGTCAAAACTTGACGATATGAATAAAATAAAGCAATGTAAAATAAAATATTTTTCTGAAGCGTCGTCAGGCCAATAGACTTTAATGATATGATGGAAATAATAGGTAAGAGCCCGCCTATAAAGCGTCTCAAAGAACTGATTAAACAGGTTTCAGATACTGGTCTCAGTGTTTTAATTACAGGTGAGAGCGGGGTTGGTAAGGAGCTGGTGGCCAGAAGTCTCCATAGGTATTCCCCAAGAAGAAACAAGGCCTTTATAAAGGTCAACTGTGCAGCCCTTCCCAACGAACTTTTGGAGAGCGAGCTTTTTGGATACGAAAAAGGCGCCTTTACTGGTGCAACCGAGCCCAAACCTGGTAAGTTTGAACTCGCAGATGGAGGTACCATTTTTTTGGATGAAATAGGGGACATGTCCATTGGCCTCCAGGCCAAGCTTCTTCAGGTTCTTCAAGACTCAGAATTTTGTAGAGTGGGCGGTATCAGGGACAAAAAAGTTGATGTGTGGATTATCTGTGCAACCAACCACGATCTTGAGGCGGATATTCAAAAAGGTTCTTTCAGAGAAGACCTTTATTACCGGATCAATATCATAAAGATAGAGGTACCGCCTTTGAGAGACAGAAAGGAAGACATTCCCCAGCTAATAAATGTCTTTTTGAAGAAATACAGTAAGGCTCTGAATAGGAACCTGGCCGACATAAAGATCTCGGATGAACTCATGGACCTTTTCATGCAACATAACTGGCCTGGAAATGTGAGAGAGCTGGAAAACTATGTTCAAAAAATAATAGTTATAGGGAATGATGAGGGAGTTAAACAGGAGTTACGAGCCAAAAGGGATCTACTCCCACAAACTGGAACTAAGGTGATTCAGCACGATTTTTCCAGGGAAGAGGACCTCATCAATTCCGTTATTGATGGTATCCAAAACGACTTTCCAGAATCGTTTCCTTCCTTGAAACAGGTCAAAAAACTTGCACAGTCCAAGGCTGAAAGAATCTTTATCGAAGAGGCTCTCAGAAGAACACGTGGGAACAAGAGAGATGCCGCATTATTATTGAAGATCAGTTACAAAGCGATACTTTATAAAATAAAGGAGTATGGCATCGAAAGTTTTAAAGAAGAGTATGTAAAGGACGGCATTAGTGTCACCGTAGTCAAGGAATAAATTTGCCTGTCTCGGAGAAAAGTTTTTCTTTTTCATGGGAAAATTTTTTGCCAATCATCTGATTCGCTTTTAATTTTATTCATATCGTCTTCATATAGTTATCCTTTTTTTCTTTTTGTTGGTATTCCTTTTGCGTACATAATTATAATTGCCTGAAAAGGTCTTTTGAAAAATGCCAAGGAATACCAATTTGTCAGAGTCAAAAACAGGGTCCGATAGGAGAAGATATCCGAGAATCCCCTTGGATATTCCCGTAAACTTTTATCTTGAATCATCTGGTAAGAAAGGTCCAAAAGATATAGGACATACCATCGACGTCTCTCCCTCTGGTCTTCTCTTGAAAACGAAGCTAAGCAACTATCAAGAGGGACAGTCACTTTTCCTATATCCAGAGAAAGCCGACCATACAAAAGACCAAGGCCTGAGAGGGAAGATAAGATGGGTTAAGCAGGAGCCTGACGGTTGTTTGAACGGCATCCTTGTTGAAGACGCCGAAGGCCTATTTCTCTCATTTTTATATTCCATCTCTCAAGAGCAGATAAACAGGAAATTTTTAGACCTGATGATGGACACCTTTTCAGATGGGACTTTCCTCGTGGACACGAATATGAGAATTATAACGGTTAGCAAGAAACAGCCCCTTGTTCCAGTTGATAGAGAAAAGGCACGAGGCGAACAGATTACAGAAATACCTTCTGTGTTGAAACTGTTTCCATCTGATCGGCTTAATCTAAGACACGACTTACAGGAAGTGCTATATACACGGAAGGGCAAACAGCATAGTGCCGTACCTCTAGAATTTGGGCAAAATGGTGAGAAAGGGGAATATGCCTTTAATATCTGTTACAGATATCTCAATGATCCTCCTCTCAGGGAGGCCGTCCTGATTCAGGTCAAAGACGTAACGGCGTTATACAAGATCA
>JALWNK010000049.1 GCA_026995935.1 Deltaproteobacteria bacterium | reverse complement strand
AGCTTCATGTTGTAGGCGGCAGAGCCAATGTTGTCAGTATGTCCCTGGATCTCCACCTTGAGCCCTGGGTTGGCCTTCAGGACCTTTACCACCTCGTCAAGGTTCTTGTAGTACTTTGGTTTGATGTCGGCCTTGTTGAAATCAAAGAGCAGTCCCTTGACAATCCAGCATCCAACCTTGTTCACCTTTGCTCCCTTAGGCGTATTTGGACACCTGTCCTGGGAATCAATTACCCCATCTCCATCACTGTCCTTAGGGCCCTTTTTGCACAGTGGAGGACAAGGCACTGGAGGACAAAGTGACTTGGCCTTGTCAAAGGCCTGTTTGGCAATTGGTGCAGCCGCCTCTGGACGACAGGCCTTGTAAAGGGCAACCGCCTTTTTCTGGAGCAGTTCTGCCTCCTTGTATTCATTGGGGCACTGCTTATCAAGCTTCTTGGCCTTGGCCTCGTTTAAAACCTGCCTTGTTGCATGAAGCTGGTCATCTACCTGTACTCCTACCCCTGCACAACCTGCAATTAAAAACGATAAAATTAATCCTAATCCCAAAAACCTCATAAAATACCTCCTTTTTATTTTTTAGTGATTTTCGTGCCTTTTATAGTCGGGAAGTCAAAAACACCTCATCCCCAAAAAGAGTAGATATTTTAAGTTTACTTGAATTTTATTAAGTCTCAAGGGCCAATATTGAAAAAGTTCTCATTGGTATTGCTTGACCCTTATATTGTGCACCCTTATAGTCAAACTCATGAAGAGAAAAAGAAAGAAAAATATCAAGATATCAAAGGAGTCCATGGTTTCGGTGTTGAAAACCGCTGGACATCCCCTCTATATGAGGGAAATAATCCATAATCTCCACGTTCCCCCTGAAAAACGTCAGGCAGCCAAGAAACTCATAAAGGAGATGGTACGCTCAGGGGAGCTAACCCTTCTAAAGGGTAACCGCTATGGACTTACCAGGCAGATGAGGCTTGTCACCGGGACCATCACCATACATCCTGACGGTTTTGGTTTTGTGCGCCCGGAAAACGCACAAGAGGCGGATGTCTTTATTCCCCCTAGAAAACTAAAGGGTGCTGTCCATGGTGACATGGTAACTGCCCGTATAGAGAAGGAGACAACCAAAGGGCCTGAAGGCTCTGTAATAAGGATAAACGAGAGGGGCCTAAAGGAGGTTGTGGGCATCTTTCATACGGGAAGAAACCTTGGTGTTGTAATCCCGGAAAACGAACGACTTCGCCTGGAGATCCTCATACCAAACCCCAAAAAGTATGGTGATATCGACGGAATGGCTGTGGTGGCAAGGATTCTCCACTTCTCAAGGACCGGCTCCACGGCTGAAGGCGAGATAGTAAAGGTGCTTGGAGACCCTGAAAGCATTGAGGTCCAGTCCCAGATAGTCATAAACAAGTACCAGCTTCCAAACGAATTTTCAAAGGCGGCTATATCACAGGCAGACGAACTGCCAGACAGGGTACGGAAGGGGGATCTTGCCGGTAGAAAGGACATCAGAAACCTTCCCCTGGTTACCATCGACGGTGAAAACGCCAAGGATTTTGACGATGCAGTCCACGTCAAAAGAACCAAAAACGGCTTTGTACTCACGGTTGCCATAGCAGATGTGAGCCACTACGTGGAAAAGGCATGTTTTCTGGACAGGGACGCCCTTGAAAGGGGTACAAGCGTCTACTTTCCAGACAGGGTAATCCCCATGCTTCCAGAAAAGCTCTCAAACGGCCTATGCAGCCTTGTTCCAAATGAGGACAGGTTGGCCATGGTTGCAAGGATAACCTTTGATTCCAAGGGAAACGTGAAAAGGGCGAGCTTTTTTAAGGCGGTAATGAGAAGCCACTGCCGCTTCACCTATAAAAAGGTCCAAAGGCTCCTTGACGGAAAAGACAGAAAACTTGCAAGAAAATACAAAACATTTCTAAAGGGCCTTAGGGACATGGAGGAGCTCGCAATCCTTTTAATGAAAAGGCGCAAGGAGCGTGGAAGCATAGACTTTGACCTTCCTGAGCCGGAGGTGATCCTTGGCCTTACCGGAGAGCTGGAGACCATAGTTTTAAGGGAAAGAAGCATGGCCCACAGGCTCATCGAAGAGTTCATGATAGCAGCCAATGAGGCCGTGGCCCGCTTCCTTTCAGAAAGGGGGATACCAGTACTCTATCGGATACATGAGCCGCCTGAAAGAGAGAAGATAGATGACCTTGTTCAGTACCTAAGGAGCCTTGGCTATAACCTGAAGACCCCAAAAAAAATAGACCCATTCTGGTTCCAGAAAATACTTGGGATGGTGGAAGGAAGGCCTGAAGAGTACGTCATAAACTCCATGCTCCTAAGAAGCATGAACCAGGCCATCTATTCCCCTGAAAACAAAGGACATTTCGGCCTGGCATCCCCCACGTATCTACATTTCACCTCCCCCATAAGGCGTTATCCCGACCTTGTGGTCCACAGGGTACTAAAGGGAAACCTGAGGCGCATACGGAAGCGGCCTGTCTACAAGGAGGAAGAACTTTTCCCCCTGGGCGAGCATCTGAGTAAGCGAGAGAGAACGGCCATGGAGGCGGAGCGGGAAATGCTTGACAGGCTCAAGATCCGCTACATGGAAGACAAGATCGGCCAGGAGTTTCACGGCATCATCTCCGGTGTTACATCCTTTGGGATGTTTGTTGAGCTCAAGGAGATACTGGTTTCAGGCGTGGTACGCCTTGTTGACATGGCAGATGATTATTACGAGTATGATTCAAAGAAACATATGCTCATTGGTAAGCGTACCGGCAAAGTTTACAGGCTCGGCCAGGAGTTAAAGCTCAGGCTCATTTCCGTCAACAAGGCCAGAAGACACATAAACTTTGAGATAGTAGAGGATTAGGAACATGGCAGTCCCTCCAGAGGTACTTGAAAGAATCAAGAAACTTCGGGAAGAGATCAATTATCACAACTACCGCTACTATGTGCTTGACTCCCCGGTCATAAGCGATGAGGAATATGACGCCCTCATGCACGAGCTCAGGGAGCTCGAGGAAAGGTACCCTGAAACCATAACCCCCGACTCCCCCACCCAGAG
>JALWNK010000048.1:40000-41627 GCA_026995935.1 Deltaproteobacteria bacterium | reverse complement strand
CCATTCGGAACCACCGGATCACTAAGGCCTGCTTTCGCACCTGCTCGACTTGTAGGTCTCGCAGTCAAGCTCCCTTATGCCTTTACACTCTACGGCTGGTTTCCAATCAGCCTGAGGGAACCTTCGCGCGCCTCCGTTACTCTTTAGGAGGCGACCGCCCCAGTCAAACTACCCACCAGGCACTGTCCCTGACCTGGATGACAGGCCTAGGTTAGGATCCTAGAGTAGCCAGGGTGGTATTTCAAGGACGGCTCCACCACGCCTGGCGGCGTGGCTTCACAGCCTCCCACCTATCCTACACAAGCTACCCCAAAACCCAATGCCAAGCTGTAGTAAAGGTTCACGGGGTCTTTCCGTCTAGCCGCGGGTAGCTGGCATCTTCACCAGCACTACAGTTTCACTGAGTCCCTGGTCGAGACAGTGGGGAAGTCGTTACGCCATTCGTGCAGGTCGGAACTTACCCGACAAGGAATTTCGCTACCTTAGGACCGTTATAGTTACGGCCGCCGTTTACCGGGGCTTCGGTTCGGTGCTTCTCCCGCCGAGGCAGGATAACACCTCCCCTTAACCTTCCGGCACCGGGCAGGCGTCAGACCCTATACGTCCTCTTACGAGTTTGCAGAGTCCTGTGTTTTTAGTAAACAGTCGCTACCCCCTTTTCACTGCGGCCCGCTTCGGCTCCCTCCGCAAGGGAGTTCACCTAGTGCGGGCGCCCCTTCTCCCGAAGTTACGGGGCCATTTTGCCGAATTCCTTAACCAGGGTTATCTCACGCGCCTTAGGATACTCACCCTGCCTACCTGTGTCGGTTTGCGGTACGGTCACGATTACGACTCGCTACGAGGTTTTTCTCGGGAGCATGGGATCAGTCACTTCAGGGCTTAAAGCCCACGTCATCACCTCTCAGCGTTAACGAGGCCCCGGATTTGCCTAGGGCCTCCGCCTACAGGCTTGAACCGGGACGACCATCGCCCGGCTGACCTACCCTTCTCCGTCACCCCTTCACTCAAACGCCACAATCGTGGTACAGGAATATTAACCTGTTTCCCATCGCCTACGCTTTTCAGCCTCGGCTTAGGGGCCGACTAACCCTGAGCAGACGAGCTTTACTCAGGAAACCTTAGGCTTACGGCGAGCAGGATTCTCACCTGCTTTATCGCTACTCGTGTCAGCATCCGCTCTTCCAGGACCTCCAGAGAGCCTCGCGACTCTCCTTCACAGGCAACTGGAATGCTCCCCTACCACTCAAGAGAACCTGAGTTCTCTCAAGTCCGCAGCTTCGGTGGTATGCTTGAGCCCCGTTAAATTTTCGGCGCCGGCCCACTTGACCAGTGAGCTGTTACGCTTTCTTTAAAGGATGGCTGCTTCTAAGCCAACCTCCTGGTTGTCTATGCGTTCCGACTACCTTTCCCACTTAGCATACACTTGGGGACCTTAGCTGGCGGTCTGGGTTGTTTCCCTCTCGACCGCGGACCTTATCGCCCGCGGACTGACTCCCGGGCTACACACAGCGGTATTCGGAGTTTGGTTGGGGTTGGTAACCTGGTGAGGCCCCTAGCCCATCCAGTGCTCTACCCCCGCTGCTCAGCACCCGAGGCTATACCTCAATATATTTCGGGGAGAACCAGC
>JALWNK010000048.1:0-35000 GCA_026995935.1 Deltaproteobacteria bacterium | reverse complement strand
GCGGGCCTGCTGGGATTCAAACCGGTTCTTGTTGAGGGTTGTGGGAGTCTTTAGGGCATCTAAGATTGCCCGCCTCGTAAGCTCATGGAACAGAACCCTATGGTATCGCCTGCCATTTCCAGCCTTCGCCTTCTTGAGCTCCTCTGCTATATGCCAGGCAATGGCCTCTCCCTCCCGGTCAGGGTCGGGGGCAAGATACACGTCCTGAACCTTTGAAGCGGCGTTTTTGAGCTTTTTTAAGACCTGACCCTTGCCCCTTATGACCACGTACTCAGGCTTAAAACCCTTTTCCTTGTCAACGCCTAGCCTTTTTGGCGGAAGATCCTTTACGTGGCCAACAGAGGCCATGATTTCATAGTCTCCGCCCAGATATCTCTTGAGCGTTCTTACCTTTGTGGGTGATTCAACTATTACCAGTCCTTTTTTCATACTCTCTTACTCGTTACTCTTTATTAAGCTATACATCCCGCTTCCCCAGGAGGTGACCAGGTCCTTGAGCTCAAGCTCTATAAGAATGGAGGCCACCCTTGAAGCGGGCATGGAACATTTAAAAGCTATTTCATCAATATGTTGAGGGTCGGCCTCCAGTTTGTCAATAACCTTGCCGGCCTCTCCTGATATGGCAGGTCTCTTATGGGGCTTTTCAGGGGAATTGGTGTTGGCAAATCCCTTGTCAAGCCCAAGTGTTTCAAGAACATCCTTACCAGATTCAACAAGTGTGGCCCCCTCCTTTATAAGCTTGTGGCAACCCTTACTACCATGAGAAAAAACGCTTCCTGGTACGGCCATGACCTCCCGTCCCTGTTCAAGGGCAAGATATGCCGTAATGAGGGAGCCACTTTTTACCCCACCCTCCACAACCACCACACCCAGGCTGAGTCCACTTATTATCCTGTTTCTGGCAGGAAAATTCCCAGGCTCGGCCATTACCTCTGGAAAAAACTCGCTTATTACTGCGCCATTTTCCGAAATTTTCTCTGCAAGGGATACGTTTCTCATGGGATACCTGACGTCAAGGCCGCATCCCTTTACCGCAATGGTGGAGCCCCCTGACTCCACGGCCGCACGGTGCGCACAGGCATCGATGCCCAGAGCAAGGCCTGAAACTATGGTAAGCCCTGCCTCAGAAAGACTCTTCGCAATGGAAACGCAAACTCTTTGACCATAGGTGGACGATTTTCTTGAGCCAACAATGGCAACGCATCTGCTGGAAAGCACCTTCCTGTTTCCTGCTCCAAAAAGCAGGGCAGGTGGGTCATGTATGTGCCTCAAAGAAGGCGGATAGTCAGGGTCATTGTAAAAAAGGAGCCAAAAGCCCTCTCTTTTGCAGGTTTCTTTTAGCTTTTTTAGCCCTTTTTCATCCGGCCCCTTGAGTATTGCCTGTAAAACCGAATCAGGTACCAAGCCTTCCAATCCCTTTCTGCTTGCATGTTTCCAGACATCCAGGGCAGAGCCAAAGACCTTTCTCAGCCTAAAAAACCTCCTTGAGCCAAGACCCTTTATAAGCAGCAACGAAAGGGTTGCGTCCTTTTCTGACATATCTACCTGCATGAAAACTTTTCCTTTATCCGCCCCTGATTAGCCTGTATTATCCAAAAAAGCAGACAGAAAACGTTTATTTTTTGACCTTAAGTGGCTGAACAAGAAGGTCCTTTTGTACTATCATCGGTAAAAATGGGCAAGCATCAAGATTTTTCATCACTTCTTGGGCAGTTCCTCATGTTTCTGGACTCAGAAAGAAACTGCTCTCAAAATACAATAGAGGCCTACAAGAGGGACCTTGAGGAATTCGGCTCCTATTTAAAGTCTATAAAAAGGACGGTTCAAAATGTTGAACCAAAGGACATAAGAAGATGGCTCATGCTTCTAGGGAAAAAGGGCCTTAAACGCACCACCATTTCCAGAAAACTGTCTTCTGTAAGGAGTCTTTACAAATTTTTAACAAGGTCAGGATATGTGCGCTCAAATCCGGCTGAGCCCATAGGCTTTCCGCTGCGCATGCGGCCCCTGCCTAAAAGCATCACTGCAGATGACATGAAAAGGCTCCTTGATAACCAACCTAGAAACGACTTTGTTGGTATCAGGGACCAGGCAATCAAGGAGTTATTGTACAGTACCGGAATCAGAGTGAGCGAGCTCACAGGGCTTGATGTGGATGATACGCTTTTCTCCCCTGAGATAGTCAGGGTGCGGGGAAAAGGGAGAAAGGAGCGAATCGTTCCTTTTGGGCAAAAGGCCAGGGAGAGCCTCGAAAGGTATCTACCAGAAAGGGCAAATCTCCTTGAAAGGCTCCACCTGAAAAGGGAAAAGGCCCTTTTTATAAACGCAAGAGGTGGCAGGCTCACCCAGAGAAGCGTCCAGCGCATGATCCAGCGTTTGGGCTGGAGCCTTCCAACGTCCGAACGCCTGACTCCCCATGTCTTTCGCCACTCAATGGCCACCCACCTCCTGGAGGCAGGGGCGGATCTAAGATCAATTCAAAAACTCCTCGGACATGCCTCGGTTAGTACCACTCAGGTCTACACTAGCCTTGATGTGGCCAGACTGAAAGAAATCTTTGGAAGGTCCCATCCCCATGGCAAAAGGAAATAGCTTTCTTTATTAAAAAGGGCAAAGTATTGTTTGTTTGAAATAAGTCACATCATTGTCAAAATTATACAAAATAAAAACAAACCCAAGGACGGTCAAAGCAGATGGACTTAAAGAATCCGGCCAATTTCAACCCGCCAGACGGGAAACAAATCAAGAAACAGTTCAGGTCTGCCCTTCCCATTGTAATTTTGTTTCTTGTTGGCGTTATTCTATGGAACTGCTGGTACACTGTAGAGCCCGAAGAAGTTGGGCTTGTACTCAGATTCGGGAAATTTCAAAAGGAGACCCAGCCTGGACTCCACTTTAAGTTTCCATATCCAATAGAGCAGGTGATAAAAATCCCCGTGCAGAGACAGCTCAAGGAAGAATTCGGGTTTCGTACTGAGGTGCCTGGGGTCAGGACTCGCTATTCACAAAAAAATTTCGAACATGAATCCCTCATGCTAACCGGGGACCTGAACGTGGCGGTTGTGGAATGGATCACCCAGTACAGGATAAGGAATCCATATTTCTACCTCTTCAAGGTGAAAAACCCCCGCCAGACATTCAGGGACATGAACGAGGCAATAATGCGCGAGGTGGTGGGGGACAAGACGGTTACAGAGGTGCTCACCGTAGGCAGGCAGGAAATTGCAGACGAGGTCAAGAAAAAACTGCAGGAGCTTTGCAACCAGTATAAAACAGGCATCGTAGTGGAACAAATCGTGCTCCAGGACGCCAACCCGCCTGACCCTGTCAAGCCCTCCTTCAATGAGGTGAACCAGGCCCAGCAGGAAAAGGAGCGAATGATAAACGATGCCTGGGCAGAGTACAACAAGGTGATTCCAAGGGCCAAGGGCCAGGCCCTTCAAACCATCCAGGAGGCCAAGGGCTATGCAGCAGACCGAATAAACAGGGCAAAGGGTGATGCCCTGTTTTTCGAACAGATACTCAAGGCCTACAAGGAGGCGCCCCAGGTCACAAGAACAAGGATTTTCCTGGAGACCATGGAGGAGATCTATCCGAGATTCCAGCGAAAGGTCATCGTGGATGAAAAGGTGAAGGGGCTCATACCATTTCTCAACATTGATAAGAAGGTGAAGCCATGAGGATATTTTCTTCACTTGTAATATTGGTGCTCATAGGTATTGCACTGGTCCTGAGCGGGGCATTTTATACGGTCAACGAGACCCAGCAGGTTGTTATCACCCAGTTCGGAAAACCCATTGGGAAACCCATTCTGGAGCCAGGCCTTCACTTCAAGATACCCTTTATCCAGGAAGCCAACTATTTTGAGAAAAGATTTCTCGCCTGGGATGGCGACCCCAACCAGATTCCCACCAAGGACAAGAGGTTCATCTGGGTGGATACATATGCCAGGTGGAGGATTGCAGATCCACTCCTTTTCTTTCAGAGGCTCAGAAATCAGAGAATCGCCCAAAGCAGGCTAGACGACATCCTTGATGGTGGTACTCGAAATGTCGTAGCAAGCCACAGACTCATTGAACTGGTGAGAAGCGGCATAGAAAAAAAGGCCAACAAGAAGCTTGAGCCCATAAAGTATGGCCGTGAGGTACTGTCCAAAGAGGTATTGAAACAAGCGGCAGAGAAGGCAAAGGACCTTGGCATTGAAATACTCGACTTCAGGTTCAAGCGCATAAACTACGTGGAAGACGTAAGGCAAAAGGTTTACGCAAGAATGATAGCGGAAAGAAAAAGGATCGCCGAGCAGTACCGGGCAGAAGGGGCCGGAGAGGCTGCACGGATTGCAGGGGAAAAAGAAAGGCAGTTAAGGATAATAACCTCTGAGGCCTACAAGACAGCCAAAGAAATCAAGGGGCGTGCAGATGCAGACGCGGCAAGAATCTATGCAGCCGCCTACAACAAGGATCCAAAATTTTTCAAGTTTTTGAGAAGCCTTGATGCCTATAGAAACTCGCTTAAAAATGGCACCACCCTTGTCATCACACCTGACAACGAATTTCTGAAATTCATTAAGGGAAACTCCCTGGAGGAAGAGGAGAAGAGGCTAAAGGATAAAAAATGAGGCGCACAGCTTCCCTTGGTGTTCCTTGAGCTCAAACTCCTTTTTGTCTATCTTTGCAGCCTCTAAAACAAGTTCCTGCCAGGAAAAACCCGGGTATAAACTTAGCACTAGCCGCGGCCCTCTCACCTCTTCCCAGCGTTTTGAATCGAGGGACTCTGCCAGGGCAAGGACAAGCTCCTTGAATTCCGCCTCCTCCTTGAAGGACTGATCAGCACAGGTGTTTTGAAGGAGTGCTAAAATATCTTTAAATATGGTGCGCGAGCGAAAAATCAAGTCCCTATCCGACAATTTTTCCTCTTCTGCCGGTATGTACACGCTCATAACATCCAGAACCGCTTTCCCTCCGGAAAGGGACTCATAGGCTGCATCAACGAGGTCCTTTACGGCAATGCTTTCCCCCACTGGCCAGGCACCTGGGATATGGTTTTCTGAAAGGGCCAGCCGGGCCCAGGCCCTCATTCTCTCCCTTGCCTTGTTTAAGGGCCTGACGTAGTAATAGCTTTCCTGTGCCTCTGGCAGTATGGTTTCATCCTCCACAAGCCTTGAAATACTTTTTGCCCTCTCTTCAACCCTTTCAAGCTCCAACTCCAGATCGTCTTCTCTTTTGTCAGCCTCCACTGAGAGAGAAAGAAAGGCCAGTGCAGCCGTGAGCCTGTCCTCCTTTTTGCCACCCTTCAGTGCCTGCATGACAGACTTCATCTCTGAATCCTGTGACGAGCTCAGGGCCGAGTAAAGGGTCTCGAAGCTTACGCTCTGGCCCAGACCAAGCTGCTCACCCCACTCTGTCAGTGCCTTTATTCCCTGTGCAAGCTCTTTGGATAGCTTGCCATTTTCACGGGCAATCCATGAGGTAACCTTCAGAGAATATTTATTTTCAAAATGGGCGGTGTCTATTTTGGTACTATCCGCCTCTGTGGGGGAAAGAACCAAAAGCTCTTCAAAGAAGGGAGCCATAAATGAGCCTGTTTTCCTTTTAACAAAACACCTTGGATAAAGAATGGCCTTGGACTTTTCCACGAATTTTCTCCTCTTAACTGCCGTTTTACTGTCAGACCCTGAAAAAACTCCATTAAAGTTGACTATTTTCAATAATTTTTTTAGTTTTTTACTTACCAGTTAAGATGTAAATGAACCTATTCTACCATGGCAGTAGTTAATAATAACGATTATGGCCAAATTTAAAAGGACAACACCAACAAGGTCACCTGGTTTTTTGAATTATATCCCCAGATTTTTCAGGCTGCTTTTAAACCTCCTTAGAGATTCGAGGGTTTCTGCTACAGACAAGGCAATTCTTGGCGCCACCATAGCCTATCTGATAAATCCTGCCGATATCGTACCTGACTGGATTCCTTTTTTGGGGATGGTAGATGACCTTTATCTGATAGCCCTTGCCCTTTTGCGCCTCATCCTCAGGACAGACGAAAAGGTCCTGGCCCAGTACTGGGACGGGCCTGAAGAGCTAGTAACCCTTCTCAAGCAAATATCTGAGTGGGCAGTGGCATTTCTGCCTCCGAGAGTCAGAAGGGCACTGCTTGCCAAGGTGGAACAACATTAAACAGGTGACAGAACCATGATAGTCAAGAAAAATCTGGAAATTGACCTGCCATGCGGTGTTTTTTATGACCTTTCCAACCTGGTACTTGATCTAAATGGCACCCTAACAGTTGACGGAAAGTTCATAGAGGGCGTGGAAGAACGATTAAAGAAGCTGTCCGAAATCCTAAACGTTTATCTCCTAACTGCTGATACCCATCAGACAGCCGATGAAATCCTCGACTCCCTGAAGAAAGACACATCCATTGAGGTGCACAAACTGGATTCAGGAAGGGGGGACATCCAAAAGCTGAATTTTCTGGAAAAACTAGGTAGAGAACGCACTGCTGCCATAGGAAACGGATGCAACGATGCACTGCTTCTCAGGGAGGCGGCCCTTGGAATTTCCGTCATAGGCCCAGAAGGGGCATCCATGGAGGCCCTTTCTGCAAGTCAAGCGGTCTTTTTGAATATCTGTGACGCCCTAGACATCTTCCTTAAGAAAAACAGGATGATTGCCACACTCAGGAAATAGATCCTGCAAATCTTCATGGACAAGAAAAGATTAACCTCTCTTTCCAAGGCCGCGGGTTGAGCGGCAAAAATAGGTCCGGGAGACCTGGCAGACATCCTTTGCGATCTTCCCCTTTCCTCCCACCCCAACCTTTTGATGGGAATGGAGGCTGCAGCAGATGCAGGCATTTACCGCCTGTCAGACGAGCTGGCCATTGTGCAGAGCCTGGATTTCTTCACTCCCATTGTGGATGACCCCTATGAATTTGGCCAGATTGCAGCGGCAAACTCCCTTAGCGACATCTATGCAGTTGGAGCAACACCCGTTACTGCCATGAACATCCTTTGCTTTCCCATAAAGGAGCAACCAAAGGATGTTTTAAAGGCCATCTTGAAAGGAGGGATTGAGAAAATCCATGAGGCAGAGGCCCTTCTAGTGGGTGGACACAGCGTTGAAGATCCGGAACCCAAATACGGACTTTCTGTTACAGGGCTGGTTCATCCAAAAAAATTTATCTCCAACAGCGGGGCAAGGCCGGGAGACGTGCTTGTCCTGACCAAGCCTATAGGAACGGGCATACTGTCCACTGCCCTCAAGGCGGGTATGTTAAAGGGAGAGGCCAAATATCTGCTCATCCATGTAATGAAGACCTTAAACAGAGATGCATCAAGGCTCATGGTGGAGCTTGGCGCCTCTGGGGCAACAGACATAACCGGCTTTGGCCTGGCAGGACATGCCCTGGAAATGGCCATTGCCAGCAAATGCACCATAAATATAGCTGCCAGGAAGGTGCCAGTTCTTCCTGAGACCATGGAATTTCTAAAAATGGGCTTTATTCCTGAAGGGGATTATTCCAACAAGGAATTTTGCAAAAAATCCTTTGAGATTGACAAAGGCCTGGATGACGAACTCGTAACCGTGTTGTTCGACGCCCAGACCTCAGGGGGCCTTCTAATCAGCATAAAGGAATCTGAGGGGGAAAATCTTATTAATAGGCTCCATAAGCTGGGGCACGAACACGCATCAATAATTGGAAACGTCAAAGAGGGCCCCGGCAGAGTACAAATAGTCCAGGACTGGCACTAGGCTTGCTGAAATAAACCTTAACATTTCATCTATTTTTCTTTTTTTGCGTGATTCTTATCGTCTTGCTTGGTAGTAGCTTGCAGAAGCCTTTCGATTATGGGACGTAGCTCTTCCTCGTTAACCATACCTGTTATCTTTTTAACTATTTTGTGATCTCTATCCAGGATAAATGTTACGGGAAGGGCGTAGATGTCTCCATAATCCTTCAGTACCTTGGTGGTGGCCATGAGAACAGGATAGTTCATTCCAAGCCTCTTAACAAAGGGAGGAAGCACCCTTTCTCCATCATTATCCACTGAAATGCCTATTACAGTGAACCCCTTGGGCGAAAACTCCTCTTGAAGCCTGATAAAGTCAGGAATTTCCATCCTGCAGGGGGGACAGTATGTTGCAAAAAAATTGATCAATACCACCTTGCCTTTAAAGTCGGAGAGATTAACCGTGTTGCCTGCAAGGTTAAGCAGGGTAAAGTCAGGCGCCCTGGACACCTCGCTCTGACCCTGACAGGCCGGCATAAGTGTCAAAACCAAAAGGCAGGCAAAAAACAGCATCATATGTTTTAGTGTTTTCATGTCACAGACTCCTTACTCGTGGAAATTTTCGAGATCTTCTATGAGTTCTGAAAGTTTTTGCGCCTCGAGCTCGATTATCTGCTTACCCTTCCCAGATGTCGCAGGAGCAGGGTCTCCCCAGACACCGCCAGGCCAGTAGGCGAGCTTGTTGCGGGCAATGATAAACCTGGGGAAGGAGGGAAACTCCCTTGGACTTGTCCCATTAACCAGGTTGGGGCGAAGATGTTTCATCAGCGATGTTTCAACCTCCCCGGCATGGGCATCTCCAGAGGTCTGCACAACCCCTTCAGGAAGCATGGCAACAAGATCCAGAATAGACAACACCGCAAACCTGCTTTCATCAAGCTCTTCGATAAGCGAATCTGCCGCATCAAGTATGGAGGCCATGTGGGTTCCGCCTGCATGGCCGGAGATAAGAACGAAGTTTCTTAGCCCCTGGCGGTAAAGTGACTTACATACATCCCTTACAATGGCCTTTAGTGTTTCCGAACTGATACCCACCGTTCCGGGATGCTGTTTTGTGCTTCGGCAAAGGCCGTACCATACAGGAGGCACTACAAAGACGGGCCGGAGCATGGAGGTTTCCCTGGCAAGTTCATAGACATGGATGGTATCAGTACCAAGTGGAAGATGGCTACCATGTTCTTCCACTGACCCAAAGGGGACAATCACCGTATTGGTCCGGGACAGTCCCTCCTTGAAGTGATCCATTGTAATCTTTTCAAGCAACATGGTCTGCCAGTTTAATTGTGGTGAAATGCTATGTCAATTTGGGCCGTCGCCTCGTACACTTGTACAGTTGATAAACCCAAAAAAAGACTTGACCAAAACCCAAGAGCCATGTAAGCTTGCCGTCAAAAGTTAGACTTTTTTAATCTTAAATATCCGAGCGACAAAATGAGACTTACACGAGCAGGAGAATACGCAATCAGATGCATTTTGTACCTGGCTTATAAGGGCCCCGGGGTTCTTGTCAGTAAAAAGGAAATTGCCGCTAGATGTGCAATTCCCCCACAGTTTCTGTCAAAAATTGCACAGGAACTGCAAAAGGCACGTATCCTTGAAATAAAACAGGGACCAAAGGGAGGATTTGTCCTTACCAGTGAACCGGATGAACTTACGCTGCTGGATGTGGTGGAGGCCATTATAGGTGAAATCTATTTAAACGACTGCATCGCAAGACCAAACCAGTGCAGCGCAAGCTCAACGTGCGCCGTCCACAAGGTATGGGGCAAGGCAAGAAACGAGCTGAGAAGGACCTTGCAGTCAGTAACATTCAAGGAACTTGCCAAGGATCCCTCATGCATTCCAAATTTTGAGGCCCAGAGCCAGTAACAGCGAAAATCACGGGCACCAAATAAAAAAGGCGTCCATTGGACGCCTTAATTTTTCAATTGGTCGGGACGAGAGGATTTGAACCTCCGACCCCCTGAACCCCATTCAGGTGCGCTTCCAGACTGCGCCACGTCCCGACAGGTCTTAGCCTTCCCCAAAAGAGGACTTTTCGATTAACACTTTTACACTAAATAGTCAAGAAAAGGGTGTCAAACCCTGAAATAATCCCTGTACCACTTGATGAATTTTGGTATGCCGACCTCAAGAGGTGTGGCTGGCTTAAACCCCGTATCCCGAACAAGATCGTCTATGTTGGCATAGGTGGCAGGCACATCCCCAGGCTGAAGTGGCAGAAGGTTCTTTTCTGCCTTTTTCCCAAGGGTATCTTCGATGACCTCTATGAAATGCATGAGTTCAACCGGCTGATTGTTCCCAATATTGTAGATCTTGTAAGGGGCGTAACTGGAGCCAGGGTCCGGGCTGTCACCATTCCAATCTGGATTGGGTTGTGCTGGCCTTTCAATAACTCTCACCACGCCCTCTACTATATCGTCTATGTATGTGAAGTCCCGCTGCATCTTCCCGTAGTTGAAGACATCTATTGGCCTGTCTTCAAGGATTGCCTTTGTAAACAGGAAAAGCGCCATGTCCGGCCTTCCCCATGGACCATACACGGTAAAAAAACGAAGGCCCGTGCATGGAATGGAAAAAAGGTGTGCATATGCGTGGGCCATGAGCTCATTTGACTTTTTGCTTGCCGCATAAAGGGAGACCGGGTGGTCCACGTTGTCGTGCACGCTAAAGGGCATCTTTGTGTTTGAGCCGTAAACGGAACTCGATGAGGCAAAGACCAGGTGTTTCACATCATTGTGCCTGCATCCTTCCAGGATGTTTACAAACCCAACAAGGTTTGAGTCCACATAGGACTGGGGATTGACCAGTGAATATCTGACCCCGGCCTGGGCTGCAAGATTCACCACTGCATCAAACTTCTCCTCCTTGAAAAGCCTTTCCATGGAGTCCTTGTCCGCAAGGTCTATCTTTACAAACTTGAACCCCTCGTGGGGTTTAAGTATTTCGAGCCTTGCCTCCTTTATTGCAGGGTCGTAATAGTCGTTTACTATATCAAGACCTACGACCTGGCAGCCTTCGTCAAGAAGCCTTTTTGAAAGATGAAAGCCAATAAAGCCTGCCGCACCGGTAACAAGTATCTTATTAAATTCCTTTCTCATCAAAATGTTCCTTCCAAGTATCTATTCCACGGTAACACTCTTTGCCAGGTTCCTTGGCTGATCAACATCACATCCGCGGGCAAGGGCAATTTCATAGGCCACAAGCTGAAGCGGAATGGTAAATATGAAGGGATTGATCTCGGCTTCCACCTCAGGCACACGTATCATGACACTACTTAACCTGTTAAGCCCTTCATCGCCATCAATTCCTACGGAAATCACTATCCCTCGCCTGGATTTTACCTCTTCAACGTTGCTTACCATCTTTTCATACACGTGATCCTTTGGCACCAGGGCCACCACAGGCATGTTTCTGTCAATAAGCGCAATGGGGCCATGCTTCATCTCACCTGCCGCATAACCTTCCGCATGGATATAGGATATCTCCTTAAGCTTGAGGGCCCCTTCAAGGGCAATGGGAAACTGAAGATGCCTTCCAAGATAGAGAAAATCACTGTAGGTGTAAAATTCATCTGCAAGGGCTGAAGCGTCTTCGTGCCACTCACCAAGCCTGTCCTCAATAATCTTTGGTACATCAAGGAGCGCCTTTAAAAGCCTTGAGCGTTCCTGTTCGTTGAGGGTTCCTCTCTTCTCTGCCATGTAGAGGGCTAGCAGATACAGGGCAGTAAGCTGGCTTGTAAAGGCCTTTGTGGAGGCAACCCCAATTTCTGGGCCAGCATGGGTATAGACGGTGCCATCTGACTCCCGCGTTATGGTGCTGCCAACCACATTACATATGGAGACTATATGGGAGCCAAGCTCCTTTGCAATCCTTAGACCTGCCAGGGTGTCCGCCGTCTCTCCAGACTGCGAGATGGGAATGGTCAGGCTTTTTTCATCAAGAAGAAGGCCCCTGTACCTGAACTCAGAGGCAAGCTCCACCTCCACCGGAAGCCTTGCCCACTTCTCTATCCAGTACTTGCCCACAAGGCCTGCGTGCCACGAGGTTCCGCAGGCAAGAAGAACCACCTTGTTCAGCCCTCTTATCACCTCATCGGAAAGCTCCATTTCCGGAAGCTCCACCTCGCCAGTATCCGGAAGCATGCGTCCCCGAAATGTGTTGAGGATGGCCTGGGGCTGCTCGTATATCTCCTTGAGCATAAAGTGCTTGTACCCGGCCTTTTCAGCCATGGCCGCATCCCATTTTATTTCCTGGACCTCTTTTTCTATTTCATCTCCGCTGCTTATGGAAAGGACCTTTATGCCACCACTTGAGAGTACGGCAAGCTCTCCATCGTCAAGAAAAACCACCCTTTTGGTGTAGGGAAGGAGTGCAGGGATGTCAGAGGCCATAAAGCACTCATTTTCAGCTATACCCAGGACCAATGGACTCTGTTTTCTTGCGGCAACCAGGGTATCTGGCTTATCGGCCCACAGGACACCAAGGGCATAGGCCCCTTCGACATCCTTTAGGGCCTTTAAAACCGCCTCCACAAGGTCATCCTCGAGATATTTTTCTATGAGATGGGCGAGGACCTCCGTATCGGTATCGGATTTAAAGACATGGCCCTCTTTCTTTAGCTGTTCCCTGAGGGCAAAGTAGTTTTCTATGATGCCGTTATGCACCACAACAAGCCTGCCAGTGCAGTCTGCATGTGGATGGGCATTTTCTTCTGTTGGCCTTCCGTGTGTTGCCCAGCGGGTGTGTCCAAGGCCGATGCTGCTCCTTGTACTCCTGAAATCTTCAAGGGCCTCCTCAAGGATATTGAGCTTTCCCTTGGCCCTCACCCTTTTAAGATCACCATTTTCTGGCCACGCCACCCCTGCCGAGTCATATCCCCTGTATTCAAGTCTCCTGAGGCCATCTAAAAGGACTGGAAGAATGCGCCTGTGACCAACGTAACCAACAATACCGCACATGATACCTCCCTTTACCGTGATCCTTCCCTGAAAAGGATGGTCTTAACAGTCTTTAAAATTATATAAAGATCCAGCAGAACGGACATATGTTTTATGTAGTATAGGTCATATTCAAGCTTTTTTTTGGCATCCTCAATGGAGGCGCCATAAGGATAGTTTATCTGGGCCCAACCGGTTATTCCAGGTTTTACTGTGTGACGCTGATCGTAGTACTTTATCTTTCTCCTGAGGTCTTCTACGAACTCTGGGCGCTCTGGCCTTGGTCCAACAAAGTTCATGTCCCCCTTTAGAACGTTCCACATCTGAGGAATCTCATCAATACGCAGCTTGCGTATGATTCTTCCTATCTTGGTAACCCTGTCATCATCGGGCCTTGCCCATTTGGCGCCATCTTTTTCTGCATCAGAGCGCATTGACCTGAACTTTACCAGAGTGAATACCTTGCCATCACGCCCTACCCTGGTCTGTCTAAAAAAAACAGGGCCTTCTGACTCAAGCTTTATCAAAATGGCCACCAGCAATGACACTGGGAAGGAAACGATCAGGCCGATAAGGGCAAAAAAGCTTCCTATAAGCTGCTTGCCTATCATGGTGAGCCGGTCCTTTTGGAATCCTTCCTTAAATATCAGCCAACTGGGATTTATACTATCAATGGCGAGCTTCCCGGATATTTCTTCTATGAATGTCTCTCCGTCAATGATTGAAAGGCCTTGCATTTTGCATGCAAGCAACTCATTTATGGGTAAAAGGCCACGTTTTTCCTCCATGGCCACTATTATCTCATCGACATCAAGCTCCTTTGCCTTTTTGATTATCTTATCAAAGCCATGCCAGATGGGGACATCTGTATCTTGTAACTTTTTTTCGTTGTTTGGGACTATGATGCCCTTTATCAAATACCCACAATCGCTATTTTCTTTAATCTCATCTAAAAGTTGCTTGACTGCTGCACCTTGACCAACTACCAAGACGGGTTTAGACCCAATATTTCTTTTTAAAAACCAGATATAAAAATATCTCCATATACTGCTAAAAACTATGAAAGCAATAATCTCTTTTAGAAACACACCCCTACCAGGCATAAAACCTGGAAAAAGGAAATAAAAGAAACCAAGAAAAATACAGGCACTTCCTACTGCCTGAAAAAGCCTGGTAGACATTTCCAGGTAGCTATAGCCATATCTGAATGTATACAGATCAAAGTAATACAAGGAGAGTAAGCATATAACAACAGCAAAGGATATCCTTAATATTGCGTGAAGATGATTCTCAAAAGCAGACGGGGATTGGTTAAAATAAACAACATAAAGGGTCAGAAAAAGGAAGAAGCCCTCTCCCAGAAAGAGAATGAGTTTTCTTAAGGGGTATTTTTTACCAAAAATGCGGAGCATAAAGGCAGGTTTTTCTCAATAGGCACTTTTATAATATTTTTTCTTATAGTATGTATATTTTCTAGGAGTTATTTCAAATCCATTAAAAACAAAACCAAGTATCTTGTCTCTTCCAAGCTTGTTAACAGCCTCATCGACGGCATTTTTGTCAGAAACCCCATAACGAACCACCATCACCACCGCGTCCACCTGCCTTGCCAAAACCAGTGTCTCTGCGGCTAGATTTACAGGAGGCGAATCAATGACTATCAAGCGATCGGCATATCTGTCACGAGCCTCTTCTATCAGATGTTGCATCTTTTCCGAAGTCATGAGTTCCGCTGGATTTCGAACCGTAGAACCGGCCTGCAAAACAGTCATTTTATCAAGGATGCCCTTCATTAAATATTCCGAAAGGGGTTTACCAGAAAGAAGATAGTCTGTAAGCCCCTTTGCCTTCCTTAAACCAAGCATCTTTTGCACACTTGGCCTTCTGACATCGCCATCTATCAACAAAACGTATGGATCTATGCTTTGTGCAATACTTACTGCCAAATTGCACGAAACCATGGTTTTGCCTTCCTGCTCCAGGGCAGATGTAATCAGAACAGACTTAATTTTCCTCTCAGACGAATGCATTATAGAGCCACGAAGGACCTTAAAGTGCTCTGCTGCCAGCGACTCGGGATTATGATACACTACAACCCTGAAATCCACTGGACTGCTTATATGATCTTTTTCTGCAATTAGTTTATCTTGTGAAGCTGCCTTTGTGTCTGCACTAATATCTCTATGTGTATTTCTGTTTGATACAGCCTCGTCGGATTCATCATGAGAAGGCCACTCTTTTGATTCAGAAATGTTTGCCTTTTCAAGGGCCTTGTAAAGTTTACCCATTTTAACCACCTAGAAATATTGATATATCTTCTCTAAAATTTCCCGGCCTTGCTCAAGTTTTGAGAAAAAAACATACACAAAGGCAGCAGAGGCAGACAACAATAAAACAATAAGGAACCACATTAAAATATGTTTTTTGTGGTCTGTCTTCCCGCTGAGTGTACGAGTTTGTTTACCCCTTCTATCCCCTTTTAAACAACCGGTCTCTTTTGCACATTCTCCAATAATTTTATCGTCTATGATTTTGGCTTCCTTAACAAAACCGGTTAAAAGGGCATGGTCACAAAGTAGATTAATTATACGAGGTATACCCCCGGAATACTCATATATACTGTCAATTGCAGCATGAGTAAAAATTCCTGCGTCCTTGGCACCCGCCTTGGCCATACGCAGTTGAACATAGGCATTTGTTTCCTTCAAATCCAGTGGCTCCAACTCATATCTTAAGGTAATCCTCTGTCTCAAGGCCCTAAGATCCGGAACATTTAATTTTTCATTAAATTCTGGCTGGCCTGTTAAAATGATGTTTATCAATTTTGAATGGGGGGTCTCGAGATTTGAAAGGAGCCTTATCTCTTCAAGTATTTCTTTTTCCAGACAGTGGGCCTCATCAATTATTAGGACGACGTTTTTCTTTTTTTTATGGGCCTCTTCCAAAAAACGAGTGAATTTTACCAAAAAATCACCCTTGTTCTCTATCTCACCCAGGCCATATTTATGGGCAAGCAGATAAAAAAATTCATTTCGGGTAAGAACTGGATTCGAAATGAAGGCACTTATCACCTGTTGTGGCATTTGGGAAAGCAAGGAGTAGATAAGAGTTGTCTTACCGGTTCCCACCTCTCCAGTTATTACCACAAAACCCTTTTGCTGAATGAGTCCGTACCGAAGATGTGCCAATGCCTCCTTGTGAGATGCTGCAAGATATAGAAAACGCGGATCTGGAGACAGGGAAAAAGGCTCATATTTTAGACCATAAAAATCAAAATACATTATATCAGATGAGGCCTGAGAAGGATCCAGGACCCTTTAAAAACAACAAGACGGAAAGGCCAAGGACAACTGCATATCCACAAACGGCTGCAAAGGAAAGAGCCAAATTTTTAAGACGCCTCCTCCTAATCTCCTCCGGACTTAGCAACAAAGGAATACATGCGAGGATTTCAAGGCCTAAGTCCGCCTTAACATCGTCCGGATCATAATACTTGTTGCTCAACAGATCTATTATAAAGGCCAGCCCAACACTGAAACCGAAGGCAACCACCAGAATAATAGGTATCAATTTCTTTAGATCGGGTTTAACAGGACGTTCTGGAACCCTGGCCGGGTCCACTATCCTAAATTGTTCTCCCTGCTGACGCCTTTCCAGAGCGGCAGCCTGTTCGGCCTCAAGCTTTTTCTGCAGAAGGTCATCATAGGTCTGTTTAAGATTTTCATAATCCCTTGTAAGATCTATTAATTCCTGCTCCCTTTTTGGGGTATTTTCTATTCTCTTTTGATAAAGGGCAATCTGTTTTTCAACGTTTCTTTTTTCTTCTTTTAGTTGTCTTATCTCAAATTCCGTACTCCTAAGCTGTAGCTTAAGTGCATCAAGTGCTGGATTTCCTGTCAGACTAGGAGCTGGAGCTGAAGATTCCGCAGCATTTTCTTTATGAATCTGCAACAACTTTTCTTGTTTGGCAATGGCCTTTTTCAAGGCGATTACATCAGGATGGTTTTCTGTATAACGAGAAAGGAGAATACGTAATCTCTCTTTAAGTTCCGGAAGTGATAAATTTGAGGTGGCTCCGTGACGAGACTGTGCTCCTTGCTGAGACTGCACTAGATTTAAGGAAGTCCTCTGATCCGAAAGCTGTTGTCTTATCAGAAGTTTGCGATCCTCTGCGCGCCTGATATTTTCCTGTATATCTTGAAGCTGCCTCTGCAGGGCTGCTAATGTTGTAAGATTACTTTGGCGCTGCTCGGGAAGCTCGCCCATATGCTCCATTTTATATTTTTTGAGTGTTTCCTCTCTCTTCTTTAATTTCACATAAATTTTACCAAGCTCCTCCTCTAAGAACTTTGCCGTATTGGTAGATTGACTTTCTCTTAACTTGAGATTCTGTTCAACGAACAGATTTGCAAACGCATTGGTTACTTTTGCAACTAGCCTGGGATTCCTTCCCTGAAAACTTACATGAAAAGTAGTCTGACGCTCATTTCTTGGACTTTCTACCTCCAAATCTTTTTTCATATGCTCCACGACAATTTCCATGGGATATTTTTGGCGCATTTCTGGATAAAGATTATATTGTTTAATAAGCTTTTCTAAGGAAGTCCGACTGGTAATCTGCTGAACAATCCCTCGTATTCGTTCATCATTTCGTCCTGTTACCGTTGTACGAACATAAGACTCTGGCACTTTTTGGGGAACAACAACAATGAGCGCACTTGCCTTGTAAGTAAGTGGTGCAGTCAAACAATAAATTAGGCCAGCAATTAAAATGGGAATGGCTCCAAATAAAATTATCCACTTTCTTCTTAGGATTAGTTGAATATAGGGGTAAATGGTCTGCTGGATTGAATTCTGTTTTGTCTCAGTCATACAAATATCTTACCCTATAACCAATCGTAATTGGCGGTTAGTGATATGAGGAACCTGTGATCCTTGTAACCGGCTGGCAAATGACCAGATAGATCTGTTGCTGACTCTTCCGAGTAACCATACTCTGCCCTTGAATGGAGCCAAGGCAAAATTTCGTATTCCAAACCGGCAGTAATGTCGTAAGTCTCCCTTCTGTTTTCACCTGTCACCACTGCCACCAAGGTATCTGGTGATTTTTCATAATCGTATGAGGCGGTGATAGAGCTTCTAAGCCTGGAGGTGACGTCATATCCAAAATCAAGGGAAATGGTCCTGTATGGTGTGTAACCCCTGTTGTTGTAATCACCATATTCGATGCGCGCCCCTGCCTCTCCACTGAGTGTGACGTGCCAGACCTCCTGGGTGTAAGTGAGGTCAAAACCACCAGAAAAACCCTCGTTATCAGAGGATTCAATTATATCAGGAACATCACTGGAAGGCCTGTAGTAAAAACCGCCATGTACGTCTAGACTCCAGGCAGGGCTGAAGACCTTTGAAAAACCAACTGTTGCCTGATAAATCTTGTAGTCAAAGAGTAATGGATCCTTTGAATCTACATAATCAAGGATGAAATCGCAGCGTACTGAGGTATGTGGAGAGAACCTGTAGGTATAGCCGAGATCCAGGTGATCCCGCCTCTCAGACGCTCTTATTTTGTAGTCCGTTCGCTCCCATTCGTAGGCCAGATCAATGCCGTGGTGCAATGTGAACCAATACCTAAATTCAATGCCTGGACCATAGGTGACCGAATCATCAGACCCAAGCCTTGCCTCCAGCTCGTCTCTTGCGTCTCCATCACTTAAATAATCGAGCCTGCTGTCGGAATAGTGAAACTCAACTGTGTTTTCTGGCCCAAAGGCATACTCAATACCGGTTTCCCCGTCATTTGTAAGGTTTCTTCGCCTGCCATAGTTCACTGTCACGTAGTCATAGGTATCGGTTCTGGGTTCTTCGCTTACCGAGATACTATCATGAACATACCAGCGAAGATGCTGGCTCAGGTGCCTTTCAAAATCAAAATTTCCCGTATGCCCTGCATAATTCTGATCACTGTTATTCACAAAATATGAATAGTTGAAGACATACTCAGCACTGAAGGTCTGAGTCTCTGTTTCGTTTCTGAGACCTATTCCAGGGGTTATATTGGTTCTAAAGTCGGACTTGTTGGCACCAGGTCTATGAACTCCATCCGGGTCCAGGAAGATATTTGAGTCGTAAAGCTGCTCAACCGTTGCCCGGACGTAAGGTATCCAGTCAGCCAGCGCATCTGTGGAAACCACGCCTGAAAACACCAAGAACACGGTCAAACATAAGAAAAAACGAGTGGATATATTTTTCGCGTCTTTAAGGCACCACAATAGTATCACCTGGCTTTAAAAAGATGTTTTGTTCAAGGTGCTTACCCCTTGAAACGTCGTCGTAGTCAAACTCTATTTTCACCTGCTTGCCATTTTTGTTTCTAAGTATAACGATGTCATCGCCCTTGGCCCATTCGGCAAGTCCACCTGCCTCTGCGAGTGCCTGTAAAACAGTGGTCGGCCCGGTCAGGGGATATTTCCCCGGGCTGTTTACCTTGCCAAGAACAAAAATATTCTTGCTGTTTGCTGATGAGACAACAACAGTAACTACCGGGGTGGCAATATATTTTGCAAGTCCCGTCTCGATGACCTTTTTAAGTTGCAAGGGGGTGAGTCCATCGGCCTTGATATCATTAAGTAATGGAAAGGTTATCTTGCCGTCAGGCCTTACGGTAAAATTCCCGGACAAATTGGGCTCTCTCCATACCTGTATGGAAAGTGTATCTCCGCAGCCAATTACATAGGTATCTCTATCAACACTGCTGGAAACTTTTTTCCCTTCTGCAAAGGCAACTCCCTGAACAAAGCAGATAAAAAAAACTACTGAAACGCAAAAGAAAATAATATTGTTTTTCATATGAAACGGTTTCATAAAAGGTCCCTCACAATTGGATATTCCCAAAATCGTCCCACTCAAATGCCAGATTATTCTTTTTCTTGTTGTTACATTCCTTGCATGCAGGCACAAGGTTGGCCCGAATACTTTTCCCACCCCTCGATAAGGGCACCAGATGATCCATTGTCAAATGTGCCGGACCAACAAACCTGCCACAGTAATAGCACCTGCCAGAGGCGCACTTTTTACGCCACCACCTGGTATTCCTCAACTGCCTGGCCTTGCTTCGCTCCTGCCTAATTTCTTCTTCGGTCAATTTTTTAAAAATCTATATATTGAAATTTAACAATTAATGTTTGCGACCAGTGCCAAGACGAAAATCAGTTAATATTTGGCACAGTTACGGTATTATAACAAAAGATAACCTGCCTGTCTCATCATTTTTACCCGCTCATCATTAGGTGCTTGAAGATATAACTGTGGCATACCAGTAAATATTTGTTAGTTTTAAAATAACACAGGGTGTCCAATCTGCACGATGAATTCACCCAATGCCCCAATATCCTAATTTTGGCAAGAAAATTGAAAAAGTTGAATTAGTTAATCAAAAAACTCCTTAAAGCATCAATGAAAATCAGATCCGATACACTTTTTGCAAAGGCAAGAAATATTTCTGTACCGGTTCAGTCCTACAATTACCGAGCCGCCCTGGTTATATGCCAGGACCCAAAAGCCACCTCTGGCCGCCTGGCAGAGGTGATAGCGGCAGACTATGGACTTACGCTTCGTATCTTCACCACAGTCTATTCGGCGTTTTTCTCCCTTGAAAGGAAGGACATCCTTTCCATAAGATATATGGTGGTGCTTCTGGGCATGCTTAACCTGAGCAACATCATCATTAAGGCCCCGATATTGACAAAAGAAGAGGAAAACATTGTGATCCTCTATCTTGGTACAGGTCTTCTTGTCTCCTTTTTGGCAAGAAGGCTGGCGGGTGTTTCCGGCCTTGATACGGACAAGGCAGAAGTATGTGGAATGCTGCAGAACATTGGAGAGGTGGCAGCGGCCATATCTGTTCCCAAAATCGTTAAGGCAAGCCTTCTGCCAGACTCCTTTGTCATAATGAGAAAACGATTTTCAAGGATGTGCGGAGGATACAATCCAAGAAGGCTTGGGGTCCAGCTCGTCCGACACTGGAACCTGCCTGAACTCGTGAAAATGGCCATTACCCCGGACGACTTTGATCTTAACAGCATTGCCGAAGGAGACAGGAACATAATTAAATTAGTCAGTCTCCTCAACCACTTTATTAAGGAGGCCCTTTCAAGAAGGGCCCTAAAATCCCACGTGAAGTCCGTATGTCTTGACCTTTGCGATCTGTTAAAGCTTAAAATGACAGAACTCGACCACGAATTTTTCGCTGCCGTATCTGATCTTGAAACAAAGTGCCCCATTTTCCATAAAAATCTAAAAAAGATTGGTATGTTGGACAGACTTCTGGCCTTTTAGGTATTCATGGACAAAAAACAGCAAAAGAGGCTAAATAAACTTCTACTTAATATTCTTGGGAAAAATCCCGCTGAGTTTCTACTTGTGGGCGATAAAGAGGGCTGGATAAGGCTTAAGGATCTTCACAAGGTGCTTTCTGAGGAAAAAATGTTGCCATTTTTGACACCAAGCTCCCTGAAACAGTATTTTTGTCTATATCGACCCGGCCAGTTTGAGATCAGGGAGAAGGAAGGGCTGGTGCGTGCAAGGCCCGAATCCATAAGGCCAGGCATATTTGATTACCCTCCCAAGGAGCCACCCCCCTTTCTTTTTTGCCCCATAAGGCCAAAGGCCTACTTCTCAGTAGAAAAAAGGGGGATTGGCCCGCAGGGCAAGACATGGCTTTGTCTGTGTGCCTCAAGAGATGCAGCAAGGGTTGTTGGGAGAAGGTTTCATCACACGCCCTTGATTATTAAGGTCCTTTCCAGGAGGGCCTTTAACCAGGGGCACATATTCCATTATGCAGGTTCGGAATTATATTTAACAAAGGAGTGGCTTGAACCCGTATGGCTTAAGCTCCCACCTGCCCCTAAAAAAAGCCTTGAAATGGAACAGGAAAAAACCGAGAAAAACAAGAAGGAAAAGAAGGTCATGCCTTCAGGTTCTGAAGAAAGAGATGATGATACTCCAATACTTCCTGGCTCATTTATGCCATCCCTTGACTATTTTCAGGAGTTTGTCGCTGAAAAAGGCAAAAGGGCACGCAGAAGAGCCAAAAAAGAAAAGATCAAGGGCAAAAGGAAAAAAAGATAGCCGTTTCTTTTCAGGCATAACCCTTGGCCTTTCATTTATATTTTTTTTAAGCGCCACCTTGACGCCAGCCCTTGCCCTTATGTCCATTTCAGAGGAAAGGGAGCTTGGGCAGAAGCTATTGAAACAGGTCCTTTCCCAGGTCCGGCTGGTGGATGATCCTGAAATAGAAAATTTTGTCAGGCAGACCGGCGAAAGCGTTCTCAGTGTAGTTGACAGAAAGTACTTCAAGTACCGCTTTTTCGTCATAATGGATCCGGCCCTTAACGCCTTTGCCATGCCAGGAGGACTTGTCTTTGTCCATTCGGGCCTGCTTGAGGCAATCGGCAGCCAGAACGAGCTTGCATGCGTTCTTGCCCACGAATTTGGCCATGTCCAGGGCCGCCACGTGGCCCATCGCATGGACAACATGAAGTATGTAAGTATTGGGACTGCTGTAATGGCCATAGCGGGGCTCTTTTTGGGCAGGGGGGAACTTGGCTCCGCTATTCTTACAGGTTCCATGGCCATGAACCAGGCCATTGCCCTTAAATACAGCAGGGCCGATGAACAAGAGGCGGACCGCAGGGCCTTCCAGTGGCTTTGCAAGGCAGGCTGGGATCCCCGAGGGCTAAAGACCACCCTGGAAAAGATGATGAAGAATAACTGGCTGGGCTCCCCGCACATTCCCAAGTATCTTTCTACCCATCCGGTTCCAGAAGAAAGGATCACCTACCTTGAAGACCTGTGGAAGAGTCACCCATGCTATCTGAAACACAAGGAAGATCCCTTCAGGCTCAAAAGGATACAGATAAAGATCAAAGTGCTCTCCACAGATCCCGCAGAACTTATGGCAAGATACGAGCATCTGTTAAAAAAATCTCCCAAAAAGCTTGAATACCTTTATGGATATGCCCTGAGCCTGGACAAGGCCAGAAGATTCGACAAGGCGATCGAAACCTATGACAAGCTCCTTTTCCTATTCCCAGACAAGGACGTATTTTTAAGAGACAAGGCCATAACCTATTTTCACATGGGGAAATACAAGGAGGCCGTCTCCCTTCTGAAAAAATACGAGAAGGGCCATCCAAGGGACGTGACCACCATGTATTTTCTCGGAAGATCCTACCTGGAGGGTGGCATGCCCCAAAAGGCCCTATACTATTTTGAGAGGCTGCTTCCGCGCTGGGAAGAAAATACCCCCTTTCTTTTTCAGCTTGGCCGCTGCTATGCTGGAGTAAAAAAGGATGGCCTTGCCCACTACTATTTTTATAGATTCTATGCTCTTAGCGGAAAACCCCAAGCTGCACAGTACCACAGGAAGCGGGCACTGGCATTGCTTCCAAAGACCAGTCCCATGAGAAAACGCCTTACCAAGGAGGAGGAGAAGGGGGACTAGATTGTCAGGAAACCTTACAATTAGAAAACTTCAAAGTACCATCTGTTTCATACTTGTTGCGCTGTCGGTCTTTGGCCTGGATCAGTTCACCAAGCAGGCGGTAATAGCGCACCTGCACCTCCATCAGTCCATTGATGTGATCCCTGGTTTTTTCAGCCTGACCTATGTGAGAAATACAGGTGCCGCCTTTGGAATACTTTCTGGATCGGAAAAGTGGCGAATCTACTTTTTCCTCTCCGTAGGGCTGCTGGCCCTAATACTCATTTTTCGTTTTTTTTATTCAAACCATGACAAACCACTGGTGGTGATAGGTACAGGGCTTATCTGTGGAGGGGCGGCAGGAAACCTTGCAGACCGAATCCGCCTTGGTTACGTGGTGGATTTCTTTGATTTTTTCATAAAAGGCCTTCACTGGCCTGCATTTAACATTGCAGACAGCGCCATAACAGTGGGAGTCTTCCTGATAATACTCAACTTTCTGCTTGATCGTACCGACTGACCTCCTCCCCCAAAAAGCAAAAAATTTTTTTGAACATCTTGCATTTTGAAAAGTCGTGCTTATATTAGCACTCGCAATTAACGAGTGCTAATATTGAAGGATGGCCATCCTCATAAAAGTTTTAAAACCAACAAAAAAACTAAAATTAAAGGAGAAGCAGCTATGAAGATACGTCCACTTCATGACAGAATCTTGGTTCAGCGCCTTGAAGAAGAGGAAAAGACAAAGGGAGGAATCATAATTCCCGACACCGCCAAGGAAAAACCCATTGAGGGAAAGGTGGTGGCAGTAGGAAATGGCAAGATGCTTGAAAACGGAGAGGTAAAACCGCTTGATGTCAAGGTTGGCGACAAGGTTCTCTTTGGCAAGTACGCTGGTACTGAGGTGAAGATAGGCGGAGAAGAATATCTCATCATGAGGGAAGACGATATCCTTGGAATCATAGAAGACTAGCAACCTACCCCAAATTGAACAGTAATCCAAAAATTTAAATCAGAAATTACTACAATTAAAAATGTAACGGAGGATAAAAAATGGCAGCAAAGGACATCAAATATAGCGAATCTGCAAGGGCTTCCATTCTTGCAGGGGTAAACGCACTGGCAAACGCCGTCAAGGTTACCCTTGGCCCAAAGGGCCGCAACGTGATTATTGAAAAATCTTTTGGCTCCCCTGTGATCACCAAAGACGGTGTCACTGTTGCAAAGGAGATCGAGCTTGAGGACAAGTTTGCCAACATGGGTGCCCAGATGGTAAAGGAAGTGGCATCCAAGACCAGCGACGTGGCAGGTGACGGAACCACCACCGCAACCATTCTCGCCCAGGCCATCTACACTGAAGGTTCCAAGCTTGTAGCAGCAGGCGTAAACCCAATGGCCATCAAGCGCGGAGTAGACAAGGCCGTTGACGCCGTAGTGGACAAGCTGAAATCCATCTCCAAGCCCACCAAAGACCAGAAGGAGATTGCTCAGGTTGGCACCATTTCTGCCAACAACGATCCAACCATCGGCAATATCATTGCCGAGGCCATGGACAAGGTAGGCAAAGAGGGCGTTATCACCGTTGAGGAGTCAAAGTCCATGGACACCTACCTTGACGTGGTAGAGGGTATGCAGTTTGACAGGGGTTACCTGTCCCCATATTTCGTAACAGACCCTGAAAAGATGGAGTGCGTTCTTGAAGACCCGTACATTCTCATCCATGAAAAGAAGATCAGCAACATGAAGGATCTTCTGCCCATCCTGGAGCAGATTGCAAAGATGGGGCGTCCTCTCCTCATCATAGCGGAAGACGTTGACGGAGAGGCCCTTGCAACCCTGGTTGTCAACAAGCTTAGGGGTACGCTACAGGCTTGCGCAGTCAAGGCTCCTGGCTTTGGTGACAGGAGAAAGGCAATGCTGGAAGACATTGCCATCCTCACTGGCGGCACCATGATAGCCGAGGACCTTGGCATCAAGCTGGAAAATGTAAGCCTCAACGACCTTGGTACTGCCAAACGCGTGGTTGTTGACAAGGACACCACCACAATAGTTGACGGTGGAGGCTCCAAGGAGAAGATAGAGGGCCGCGTAAAACAGATCCGTGCCCAGATCGAGGAGACCACCTCTGACTACGACAGGGAAAAGCTCCAGGAGCGCCTTGCAAAGCTCATCGGTGGAGTTGCCGTAATTCACGTTGGCGCAGCCACTGAGACCGAAATGAAGGAGAAGAAGGCAAGGGTTGAAGACGCCCTTAACGCAACCCGTGCCGCAGTTGAGGAAGGCATTGTGCCAGGTGGTGGTACTGCGCTGATTCGCTGCCTCGACGTACTTGATGACATCAAGGTTGATGATGAGGACGAGACTCACGGAATCAACATCATAAGAAGGTCCTTGGAGGAACCGCTTCGTCAGATCGCTTACAATGCCGGACATGAAGGCTCCATTGTGGTTGAAAAGGTGAAAAGCATGAAGCAGAACGAGGGCTTCAACGCCGCAAAGGGCACCTTTGAAGACCTGATGGAGGCCGGTATAATCGATCCTACCAAGGTTACTAGAAGCGCCCTGCAAAATGCTGCGAGTGTCTCCAGCCTGCTTCTTACCACCGAGGCCATGGTGGCAGAGATACCCAAGAAGGAAGATGAGGCAGGCGGCATGGGTGCAGCAGGAATGGGCGGAGGAATGCCCGGCATGATGTAATGGCCTCCAAATAAAAGATACTGTTTACTAGCCTATCAAGGGCCCTGGCGGAATCCGTCAGGGCCTTTTATTTTTCACTTATAGGTGGTTGCGCCGATAAGAAAAGGAAAGGAACCTTTTTCTTATCTTCTAAGGTATGTTGGCAAGAACCTATGGCAGCGTAGTAGTGGGCATTACCGCCTTTAAGGTGGAGGCAGAGCTTGATGTCTCTGCCGGCCTTCCAGGATTCAACATCGTTGGCCTTGCAGAAAACGCAGTAAAAGAGAGCAGGGAACGGGTGAAGGCGGCCATAAAAAACTGCGGCTACCGCTTTCCCACCCAGAAAATCACCGCAAACCTTGCACCGGCTGACATCAAAAAGGAGGGCACTGGGCTTGATCTCCCCATTTCCATGGCAATCCTTTGCGCTTCAAAGGTACTGAACCAGGAAAGACTGGAGGATTTTCTCTTTGTTGGTGAGCTGTCTCTTGATGGGGCCATTCGCTCTTCAAGGGGGATACTTCCAATATGTCTGGCCGCAAGGAAGTGGGGTTTTAAAAACATAGTGGTTCCAGAGAAAAACGGCAAAGAGGCAGCCGTGGTTGAGGGGATAAACATCTATCCTGTCTCCCACCTGAGTCAAACAGTGGAATTTTTTCGGGGCGAGATAGGGCTTTCACCAATACAGTCTAGCCTTAAAGAGCTCCTTGATGCCCAGGAAAACGGGCAAGAAGACTTTGCAGACATTTCAGGCCAGGAATCAGCAAAGAGGGCCCTTGAGGTTGCCGCCGCAGGCGGACACAATGTCCTTATGACCGGGCCTCCAGGATCTGGCAAGACAATGCTTGCAAGGAGACTTCCATCCATACTTCCGCCACTAACCTTTGACGAGGCCCTTGAAACCACCTCCATCTACAGCGTTGCCGGCCTTCTCCATGAAAATACCCCTCTTGTGGTCAAAAGGCCCTTTTGTGCCCCACACCACACCATATCAGATGCCGGGATCATTGGAGGCGGCACATATCCAAGGCCCGGGCAGGTAAGCCTAGCCCACAACGGAGTACTTTTCCTTGACGAGCTTCCAGAGTTCAAACGTCATGTGCTTGACAGCCTGAGACAGCCCCTTGAAGACGGATTTGTAACCATCTCACGAGCTGCCATCAGCCTTCGCTTTCCTTCCAGATTCACGCTTGTTGCCGCCCAAAACCCGTGCCCATGCGGTTTCTTTGGCCAGGAGAACCAGACATGCACCTGCACGCCGTCCCAGATCCACAGATACAGGACAAGGGTCTCCGGACCGCTTCTTGACCGAATAGACATACACATAGACGTGCCTGCAGTGCCCCTGGAGGAGCTTACTGAAAAAAGAAGGGGGGAGCCTTCAAGCACAATAAAGAAACGGGTTGTGGCTGCACGAAGGATACAGCAGGAGCGCTTTGCCGAATTGCCCCTGTTTTCAAATGCCCAGATGTCTGTTAAAGAAATCGATAAATTCTGTGTTCTTGGAAAAGGGTGCAAGGGCTTTCTGGAAAAGATATGCTCAAAACTCAGCCTGAGCGCCAGGGCGTACCACCGCATCTTGAAAATAGCAAGGACCATTGCAGACCTTGAAGGTAAAACCACCATAGAAACAGGCCATGTCGCAGAGGCGGTCCAGTACAGAAGCCTTGACAGAAAACTCCCCTTTTGACAAGCATTCCCCCCTGCCTGTTTCCCGGCCCCTTTTCATGATTGGCACCATTCACCTTGACATCTGCGCAGGCAAAATCCTCTTTGACCTTTTAAAAAAACTTAAGCCTGAGTGTATTGCAGTCGAGATCAGCAGTTTTTCCGTAAGATACAGAAAGAAGCACCAGGGTTTCTGGCTTAGAAGACTCGACTCCATATTAAAAGAACTTCCTCCCTCAAAACGAAAACACCTCCGCATCCGCCTTCTAAAAAGGCAGCTAATAATGCCCTTTGAATGGCAAGTGGCAAAAAAGTACGGCAACCTTAGCTCAATTCCAGTGCTCCCGGTGGACTCAGGCGAAATATCCAAAAGGGAGCTTCCTTGCTGGGAAGACGAACTTCTTAACACCGACAACATACTTCTTGCAGTTTCCGAGCAGGACGTAAGCCTTGATGAATACTTTTCAAGGCACTACAACCAGGCCGCATCACACCTTTTGGGAAGAAACGAATCCATCAATCAATTTATTGAATTGGTTTTTGATGAGCAGTGGTGTAAAAGAGAGAAGACCCTGGCTGAACGCATTTTTGGGCTTTGCTCCACCTATAAACGGGTGGTTTACATTGGAGGCTGGATGCATCTTTTGCTCCATGAGAATCTTCCAAGCCTTGCCAGACTCACCAGGGCCGTTACCAGGGAAAGATTCTTGATTACCGGAAATAAAGTCCAAAAAATTTAAAGGAGTCCTTGAAATGCTTGATTTGAAATTTGTAAGGGAACACCTGGACCAGGTAAAAAGCGCTCTTGAAAAACGTGGCAGCCAGCTGTCTCTGGACCAATTTCTTGAACTTGATGAGAAAAGAAGGAGGCTCATTCAACAGATAGAGGAGCTGCGGAACAAGAGAAACACGGTTTCCCAGCAAATTGGAAAGATAAAAAAGGAAGGGGGCGATGCCTCTTCCCTCATAAGCGAGATGAAACAGGTTGGAGAGGAGATAAAGGGCCTTCAGGCACAACTTGATACTGTCGAAGATGAAATCCAAAAGATCATGCTCTCCATCCCCAACATTCCCCATGAATCCGTTCCGGTGGGCAAGGACGAGGAAGATAACGTTGTGGTAAAGAGGTGGGGCGACATACCTGAGTTTTCCTTTAAGCCTCTGCCACACTGGGAGATAGGCGAAAAGACCGGAATCCTTGACTTTAAAAGGGCTGCAAAGATCACAGGCTCGAGATTCGTTGTGTACATGGGCCTGGGGGCCATGCTTGAGCGCGCACTTATAAACTTCATGCTCGATCTTCACAGGAAAAGACACGGCTACACCGAGGTTATGCCCCCTGTGATAGTAAACAGTGCATCCCTTTTCGGCACAGGCCAGCTGCCAAAGTTCGAAGAGGACCTCTTCAGGCTCAACTTCAAGGACTATTTTCTCATACCAACGGCTGAGGTGCCAGTAACCAATCTCCACAGGGATGAAATACTTGGTGAAGACGAGCTTCCCAAGTATTACGCATCCTATACCCCATGTTTTCGCTCAGAGGCAGGCTCCTATGGCCGTGACGTAAAGGGCATTGTTCGTCAGCACCAGTTCAACAAGGTTGAGCTTGTAAAATTTGTTAAACCAGAAACCTCCTATGATGAGCTGGAAGCCCTTTTGATGGATGCCGAGGAGGTGCTTCAGTTCCTGGAAATACCCTACAGGGTGGTTACCCTTTGCACAGGGGACCTTGGATTCAGTGCTGCAAAGACCTATGACATAGAGGTTTGGCTACCAGGTCAGGACCGCTTCTGCGAGATATCTTCATGCAGCAACTTTGAGGACTTTCAGGCAAGACGCGCAAACATCCGCTACAGGCCCAAGGGCAATAAAAAGTCGCGCTTTGTGCATACCCTAAACGGCTCAGGCCTTGCCGTTGGGAGAACGGTTGTGGCAGTTCTTGAAAACTACCAGATGGAAGATGGAAGCGTGCGGATTCCAAAGGCCCTTCTGCCATATATGGACAATACAGAGATCATTCCAGCCCGCTAAGAAAGTTTGAGATTGGGAAACAAAAAAGGAGGCCAGAGCCTCCATAAGTGTTTGTGCCGAGGGGCGGAATCGAACCACCGACACGGGGATTTTCAGTCCCCTGCTCTACCGACTGAGCTACCTCGGCAGTTATTTGCAAGGTGTGGCAATTATTATTGTCAAATCCCTTTTTGTCAAGGACTTTGCTACCTTTCCACTAACTGGCCTCATGCCTGACTGAAACCTCGCTACTTGCCAATTCGCTCCCAAAGCCCACTGGCCATCCTTTTAAGAGGCCCCTTGGGCATATCCTTCTCCTTGAAACGGGCAAGGAGGTGTCTTGCCGTTTCAACGTCCCTGTCAAAATCGAGAAAGCCCTTTGCAAGAAGAAGAATTGCCTCCTGGTCTTCTTGGCCTTTCTCAAGACAGTTTCTTAGAAGCTCCCTGGCCTCCTGCCACTTTCCCATCTCCATGGCGGCCCTGGCGCACAGCTTGAAAACCCCTGGAGTGCACCTGCAGCCGCTTTCAAAAATCCTGCGGGAAAGCTTGTAGGCATCAGGCCACTCCTCATCATTAATATGAAGCTCAAGGAGTCTTTTTTGTAAGGCAATATCTGATGGATTTTGCTCATAGGCCCTTTTTGCCATCTCCTTGGCCTCCTTGGGCCTGTTTTGTTTGAGATAAATGGAAGAAAGGTTATAAAGTGCCATGACGTTTCCTGGCTCAACCTCCAGCACCCTTTGAAAAAGGGCCTTGGCCTTGGAGAATCTTGACACATCTGCAAGGCAAGCCCCCAGGCTGTTAAGGAGATTTACGTCATCTTCTTTAAGCCTGAGCCCCCGCCTGAAAGAGACCATGGCCCCTGAAATGTCTCCCCATGAAAAGAGTATGTCTCCGTGAACATTGCAGGTTACGTGGTCAAAAAGGGCCCAGTTTCCAGGTCCCAAAAGATGTGCGTGATAAAGGGCAAGAAAGGTGGAAACGGCAAGGTTATCCCTTGTGACAAAGGGCTGAATCACTCCTGCAAACCCTCCTGTTGCCTCTTTGTCAACTGCCCTTTTTATGGAAGAAAAAAGTCTCTCACAGTACTCTCCGATCCCAGAACCCTGGAGAGATGTCTTTAAGCTAGAAGCCTTAAGGCATGCAAAGAGGCACCTTTCTCCAAGCCCTGTTTTGAAATGGCAATCCTTTAACATGGAAAGGGCCACATCCCTTTTGGCCTGGCTTCCAAACCTTAACATTAGCCCGACAGATGATGATGGGGACTTGATCCTTGAGATGCGAAAGAAATCCTTGTAGTCAAGCCCTGTCTCTGAAAGGAGATCTCGTACCTGGTGAGATGCAAAAACTGCTGCCTTAAACCCCTTTGAAAAGTCCCTGAAACCAATCAGATCTTCCCGGTCTGAAATGAAACTATAGGCCAAAAACCTTTTTAAAGGCACTCCCTGCCTCCTGAAATGGGCAAGTGCACGCCTTAAACCCGCCTCAAGCTGTTTTTCTTCACCATCCTTAATGCCAAACCAGAAAGAGGCTTCACAAAACCCACAGAAAAAGAGGCCTGGAGCACGAAAAAGCCTCTCAAGCTGCCCCTTAAGGGTATTTAAATCCGGGAAAAAAGCCCGGTAAAAGGAAAGCTCTAAGATGTGAAGGGGGCAATTTTCCCCTTCTATAATCTGCTGCAAATAGGAGGGAATGCCCTTTTTTTCAGAAAAAAGGCTGTCTTCCTTGGCCCTAAAAAAGATATTTCCGATAGCTTTTTTTGAAAGACCAAGAAACCAGGCACCTTCTTCTGCTCCAATACTTTTTGGCATCCCAAAAATCCTGCACAAAAAAGTGCCTTGCCCCTTCTCACTTGCCATGGGGATAAGGGCCTGATTGGAGATGCGGTCCCAAAAGGGATCTCCATTCAAGATCATATTTAGTGCCCTTTCCTGTTGTCTTTCTGAAAGACCTATCCGGGCCAAAAGGCCCTTTAGTTCACGGCTATCTGCCGCATGGAAAAGATCCAGGGATTTAAAGGGGAAAAGTCCTCCAAGGCCCTTTGACACCTGCTCCTTAAAAAGCGAGAGATCAACTGGCAGGATTTCAGGATTTTTTAGGGCTGGTCTCATTGTCAGGCAGATGCCCTTTCAGCACGCTTTAGGGCCATCTTTACACACTCAGAAAGGACGGGAAGCTCCCTGTCCCTAATGGTTCTCGTATCAAAAAGTATCCTTTCATCCTCTATCCGTGCAATCACAGGGGGCTCGCCTGCCCTAAGCTCGCGCTCAAGGGCCGCTGCATCCACCCCTTTTGGCGACAGCCTGGAAAGGTCAAGGACTACGCCCCTGGATTTGAGCTCCTGAAGGGGCATGGCCCCGCCTCCAACCCTTGAGATGGTATCCATGTAATCTACCTCAACCCCTTCCAATCCCTGCCTCCTCAGGTGCCTTGCAAGGCGCTGGGCGCGCTTTTTCGTCTCCTCATAAGGCATGGAGAGCATCTTCAGGGTGGGAATCCTCTTTAGGGCCTCTTCGGGATTTCTGTAAATGGAAAGGATTGCCTCAAGGCCAGCCAGTGTGAGCTTGTCTATCCTTACGGCCCTGTTCATTGGGTTTTTCTTTATCCTGTCAACAAGCTCCGTCTTTCCCACTATGATTCCGGCCTGGGGCCCTCCAAGCATCTTATCCCCGCTAAAACTTACAAGGTCTGCCCCGGCCTTTAGGGACTCCTGGACCGTTGGCTCGTGTGTAAAGCCATAGGGGGTGAGGTCCACGAGGTTTCCGCTTCCAAGGTCTTCTATCACGGGGATGTTATGCCGTCTTCCAAGCTCCTTGAGCTCGCCCATGGAGACCTTGGAGGTAAAGCCCACAACCGCAAAGTTACTCTGGTGAACCTTCATCAAGAGGGCCGTATTCTCGTTTATTGCGTTTTCATAGTCCCGAAGGTGCGTCCTGTTGGTTGCGCCAACCTCACGCAAGATTGCCCCGCTCCTTGCCATGACGTCTGGTATCCTGAAGGATCCGCCAATCTCCACCAGCTCTCCCCTTGAAACAATTACCTCTCTGCCCCTGGCAAGGGTCTCCAGGGTAAGTAACACGGCCGCTGCATTGTTGTTTACCACAAGGGCGGACTCTGCGCCCGTAAGCTCACAAAGTATTGGCTCCACATGGGAATACCTGGAGCCACGCCTTCCTGCTTCAAGATCATATTCCAGGTTCGAATAGTTTACTGCCACCTCGAATATCTGCTTGAAGACGTCTTCTGGAAGAAGGGACCTGCCAAGGTTCGTGTGCACCACAACTCCCGTAGCATTTATGAGCGGCCTAAGAGACGGCCTCAGCCTTCTTTCAAGGGCATCCTTTACAAGCCCCACCACGCGCTCAAGCCCCAGGGCCTCTGCAGAGGAAATACGTCCCTTTAGAATCTGTCGTCTAAGGCCGTCAAGGACCTCCCGGCACACGGTCACCTTTAGCGTGTGGGGGATGCTTTTTGGAATCCGTTCAAGTATCCTGTCTGTCTTGGGAATACTTTTTAAAAGCTCGTTTCTATTTTGGGGTTCTGTCATGGCAAAAATCCAGCTCCTGTGGCCTGGTAAAACAAGAGAACAGTGGTTGAAACAAGGTATCGAATTTTTTCTTAAAAGACTCAAAAATTACTACCAGGTAAACGTGGTTGAAACAAGGGCTGCAAGATTTTCGCGGCGTGAGATGGATCAGGCAGCAAAACAGGAGGCCCAGCATCTTGCAAAGGCCCTTTCCAGGAACAGGGATTTTCTCGTTGTCCTTGATATGACAGGAAGGGAGATGTCGTCTGAAGAACTGGCCAGTTTTTTAAAAAAGAGGCAGGAGATGGGGATAAATTCCTTCTGTTTTCTCGTTGGTGGCGCTTACGGAGTTACAGAGGAGATCAAAAGGCGTGCTAATCTTATTTTGAGCCTTTCTAAGATGACCTTTACACATGAAATGGCGCGCCTCATCCTGGCGGAACAGCTCTACAGGGCCGCATCAATAAATGCTGGAAGCCCTTATCACCACTAACTTTGTTAAAGTGATACAAAACGGGCCTATCTACTCCACGGATTCCACTGAAGAAACCTCCGGCACCTCGCTTTTAAGAAAGCGCTCGATTCCGGCCTTGAGTGTCATCTGGCTCATGGGGCAACCCTTGCAGGCCCCTGTAAGCCTTACGTTTACTACACCTGTCTCTTCATCCACATCAACAAGCTCGACATCTCCCCCGTCTGCCTGTAGCATGGGGCGAACCTTTCCCAGGGCTTCCTCTACCTTTTTCTTCATATTATCCGTTCCTCCTTGATGTCTTTGGTCTTAAATTTTTTAGCAAAAATAACCAGGGCCGCCTGGAAAATCAAAGACGCTCAAAAAGCCTTTGAAACATTTGTGCCTTGGCCCGGATATCCCTTGCCTTCCACAGATCACTTATGACCGCAACCATGTCCACGCCCTGACTGATCAACTCTCTGGCATTTTCCGAGGTTATTCCCCCTATTGCACAAACAGGGATATTCAGCAGGGCCTTTGCCCTTGCTATAAGTTCAACAGGGGCCTTTACGGCATCAGGCTTTGTTGGAGAAGGGAAAAATGAGCCAAAGGCCACATAATCTGCCCCCTTTTTTTCATAAAAGACCGCCCTTTCAAGCTCATTGTAACAGGATATTCCAATTATGGCTGAAGGGCCCAGGATCTGCCTGGCCTTCTCCATATCTGTATCGTCCTTTCCAAGATGAACCCCATCTGCGCCTGCCTGCCGGGCCAGCTCCACGCGGTCATTTACAAGGAAAACTGCCCCAAAGCCCTCACAAAGCCGCTTTAGTTTCCTGGCCAAAGGCAAAAGTATCTCATCCGGAGAGCTTTTGTCCCGAAGCTGAACAATCCTTGCCCCGCCCTTAAGACACTCCTTCACCTGGTCCAACACAGTGTCTTTACGGGTCAGCCTTTCATCTGTAATTGCATAAAGGCCCTTGAGTGCCGCCATTTCCAACAATCAAAAAGGCCCCTAGCAATTCCAGGGGCCAAAGGTTTTTTCAAATAAAATCAGTCGGCAGGATAAAAGTTTTCCTTCTCGGCACCGCACTTTGGGCAGACCCAATCATCTGGCAGATCCTCAAAAGGGGTACCTGGCTCAATGCCGTGTTCGATGTCGCCCTCTGCCGGGTCGTAAATATAACCACAAGGACATTCCATTCTCTGCATGTTACTCATCTTCTCTTCCTCCTTCTTTTAAAAATTTTTTATAGGATAAAATTTATCTTTTTAGTTGTCAATAAAAAATATGACTCAATATTCTTAAATGGTAAATCACCGTTTTGGTGTGTTACGAGCAAATAAATTGTCCTCCATTTTAACACATAACTTGTCCGGATTTATATGGGAGTTTAGGAGGTATCCATATGAGCCGGGCACATATAATGGAGGAGATCAAACTTATGAGATTC
>JALWNK010000047.1 GCA_026995935.1 Deltaproteobacteria bacterium | reverse complement strand
TTATACGAGTTCTGTAAACCCAAAAAGGGCCTACAGGGTAAAAGGGCTGTTAGGTTCCCATCTCCCAGGAGGAAAGATATTTTTCCTGCTCTTCTGTCAGGCTGTCAATTGCGATGTTCATGCTTGCAAGCTTTAGCCTTGCAATCTCCTGGTCTATCTCCCTTGGCACACCGTACACCTTCTTTTCGAGCTTTTTGCCCATTCTTACCATGTACTCGGCGCAAAGGGCCTGGTTGGCAAAGGACATATCCATGACAGCAGAAGGATGGCCCTCTGCAGCGGCAAGGTTTATGAGCCTGCCTTCTCCGAGCACGTAAACCCTCCTTTCATTCTCAAGGAGGTACTCATCCACAAAGGGCCTTATGGTCCTTTTAGACTTTGTAACCTTTTCGAGGCCTTCAAGGTCGAGCTCGACATTGAAGTGGCCAGAGTTTGCTACAATGGCCCCATCCTTCATCTTGAGGAAGTGCTCCTGCCTGATGACGTGTATGTCTCCGGTTACAGTGCAGAAAAAGTCGCCGATCTCTGCCGCTTCCGCAATGGGCATAACTTCAAAACCGTCCATCACCGCTTCAAGGGCATGGATTGGGTCAACTTCTGTGATGATAACCCTGGCTCCATGTCCCTTTGCTCTCATGGCAACGCCCTTTCCGCACCATCCGTATCCGCACACAACAAATATGGAGCCTGCAATTAGCCTGTTCGTGGCCCTTATTATTCCGTCCAGGGTGGACTGACCAGTGCCGTAGCGGTTGTCAAAGAGGTGTTTCGTGTCTGCGTCGTTTACTGCAATGATTGGATAGTGGAGAACGCCATCCTTGGCCATGGCCTTAAGGCGTATGACACCGGTGGTTGTCTCCTCGGTTCCCCCTATGATCTTGTCCAGAAGGTCCTTCCTCTCTGTATGGAGAGTGGAGACGAGATCTGCACCGTCATCCATGGTGATTTGAGGATCTGCTGCTATGACAGACCTTAGGTGGTCATAGTAGGTGTCGTTGTCTTCTCCCTTGATGGCAAACACAGGTATCTTGTCGTGTACCACAAGGGATGCGGCAACGTCATCTTGGGTGCTAAGGGGGTTGGAGGCGCAAAGATAGACCTCGGCCCCTCCCGCCTTGAGCGTCTGCATCAGTGACGCCGTTTCAGTGGTTACATGGAGGCACGCTCCTATCCTTATACCCTTTAGCGGCTGTTCCTTTGAAAAACGCTCCTTGATGAGATTGAGAACGGCCATGCTCATGGCAGCCCATTCTATTCTAAGCCTGCCGGCATCGGCCAGCGATTCATCCTTAATATGATATTTCACGGTCTATTCCTCCCTGTTAAAGACCAGCCTGTTCCTTTAATGTGTCTACCATGTCAAGTCTTTCCCAGGTAAACTCAGGCTCCATGCGGCCAAAATGGCCATAGGCAGCGGTCTTTTTGTATATGGGCCTTCTAAGGTCCAGGTAATTTATTATGTCCTTGGGCTTAAAGCTGAAGTTTTTCTTTATGAGCTCAACTATCCTGTCCTGGGATATCTTTTCCGTTCCGTAGGTGCGCACGTTTATGGCAAGGGGTTCTGTTACCCCGATGGCATAGGCCACCTGTACCTCGCACTCATCGGCAAGGCCTGCTGCAACGATGTTTTTGGCAACGTACCTGGCCATGTATGACGGGGAACGGTCTACCTTCGTTGGATCCTTACCGGAAAATGCACCGCCGCCGTGGTGACCCCTTCCTCCGTAGGTGTCCACAATGATCTTTCTGCCAGTGACCCCACAGTCTGCAAGGGGGCCGCCAACCACGAATCTACCTGTGCTGTTGATGAAATATCTTGTTCCTCCTGTGAGATGTTCAGGGGAAATCACCTTTTTTATGACTTCTTCGACAACGGCCTCTTCAACTTCCTTGTGGGTGACGTCTGGCGTGTGCTGTGCTGCAATCACCACAGAGTGGACTGAGACGGGCCTCTTGTCCTTGTATTCGATTGTAACCTGGGATTTTCCGTCAGGGCGAAGAAATGGGATGACTCCGCTTTTTCTGACCTCGGCAAGCCTCTTGGCAAGTTTGTGGGCATACCATATGGGCATGGGCATAAAATCTGGGGTTTCATTACAGGCGTAGCCGAACATGAGTCCCTGATCACCAGCCCCTATGTCGTCGTCCCGGTCCACTCCCATTGCAATGTCAGGGGATTGTTTATCTATGCTGATAAGGACCGCACAGGTCTGCCAGTCAAAACCCATGCTGGAGTCTGAGTAACCTATCTCCTTTATTGTGCCCCTTACCACCTTAGGCATGTCAACGTAGCTTTCTGTGGTAATTTCACCGGCAATGAGGGCAAGGCCTGTGGTAACCATGGTTTCGCAGGCAACCTTTGCATAAGGGTCCTTGGACAGGATGGTGTCAAGGATTGCGTCAGAGATCTGATCTGCCACCTTGTCCGGGTGCCCTTCGGTAACAGATTCGGATGTGAAAAGAAAATTTGGCATCATTTCGGATGATCCTCCTGTGGATTGGATGAACGGCAGGCTTTTTAAAAGCACAGCCATAAAAAAACCGGCTTAAGCCGGGTCAATTTCAAAATGGCGGAGAGGGTGGGATTCGAACCCACGGTACACCTTTCGGCGTACACTCACTTAGCAGGCGAGCACCTTCAGCCTCTCGGTCACCTCTCCGCAGTGTGTGGCGGAGGGAGTAGGATTCGAACCCACGGTGCCCGTGAGGGCACAACGGCTTTCAAGGCCGCCGCCTTAAACCACTCGGCCATCCCTCCTAAGGTATAACCTTTTGGCTGGTAAGGACACTAATTTAATTAGCCAGCAGCCTGTAGTCAAGAACAAGTAGCTTCTTAGAAAAATGAACCGCTGACCTTTCCAAGACAAAAAGTCTCCTGGTTACCTGTCTCGCAAATAGATGATGTTAACTTGTAGAAATTAGTATATATTTCGGTAAACACGTTTAATTGATAAAATAACAACAACCAACTGTATAGACAAGGGAACCAGTCCATGGAGAAAGACCCTGTATTCATAGCCGTTGGAGGCGGAAAGGGTGGGGTCGGAAAAAGCCTTATATCCTCTGGAATTGCCACGGCACTGGCACTCAGGGGCAGGTCCACAGTCTGTGTGGATCTTGACCTGGGAGGAGCAAATCTTCACACATTTTTTGGCCTGAGATCAGCAGAAAAGGGCATAGGTGATTTTCTATTTCGCCCTTCTTCCCGAAATCTTGATGACTACGGCGTTGCTTGTGATGTGCCAAACCTCAGGCTCATACCAGGAGGCGGTTTCATCCCCGGGATCGCAAACCTTTACTATTTCCAGAAGCTCAAGATACTGAGGGGGCTTAAGAGGCTTGACTATGAATTTGTCGTTCTGGATCTGGGTGCTGGCACCAACTACAATGTCATAGACTTTTTTTCCATAACAAGGTCGGGGATCGTGGTTACAAATCCCGAGCCCACTGCTATACTCAACGCCTATGAGTTCATAAAGAACGTGCTTTTCCGCATCTTCTCCAGGAGTTTCAAGCAGGGCCACATCGCCCAAGAGATAATCGAGGCCCACAAGTTTGGGGAAAACCAGCAGCAGGGCTCTTCAGTGCGTGATCTGCTTGAACAGCTTTATCAGGTGGATCAGGAGGCTGGTGACAAAATCTCCGCCATATGCAACCAGTTCAGGCCATGTCTTGTTTTGAACATGGTTAAATCAAGGGAACACAGCAGGGCTGTTGCCTCGAATCTTATAGATATTTGCAAAAATTTTCTTGACATTGAGCTTCGCTATCTGGGAGCCGTGCCAAGGGATGAGGTTGTCTCCAGGGAGCTGGTAAAGTTGAAAAATATTGTGATTTCAAGGCCTGAATCCCCAGCGGCAAAGGCCATAATGACCCTTGCTGAAAGGTGTGAATCAGGATTTAAGGATCAAAACCTTGTCCTTGAACAGGAAGAGCAGGGTGAACCTGACGGAGGCAAGAGGCAGGAAGATACCCCGGTTTACACGTCAACAGGCAGTGAAAAGGGGGATCTCGCCTCTATGCTGAAGCGCTTTTTCAAGGAGTTTGAAACAGATGAGGGGGAACCGTCTGCTCCTTCCAAGGGTGGGTCTTTAAGGGATATGAATCCCTTGAAGGTATTGGATCCAAGGCCAAGGCATGACGAAGACCTCACTGTGCCTGTTTTTTACAGGAAAGAGCCCCTGATATTTGAAAACTTCGAAATTCCTTCCTCTCTCAGGCAGATCCTTGTCTTTATTTCTGAACTTACCCACCTTGAAGGAAAGCTGAAAAAAAAGGAAAGCCAAGGCGAACGCGTTCCAGCCAGGAAAGAGCTGGCCCATGCCTGGTTCAAAACGGGTCTGATCCTTGTGGAGTCGGGGCAGCTCTCAACGGCTCTGCGCTCCTTTGAAAGGGCCGCAAGGCTGGAGGAGAGCCTTGTCTCTGCCCATGTAAACGCGGCATGCTGTCTTATGGCCCTTGGTAGAAACGAAGAGGCAAATTCTCGGTTAAATAATATAGATAACATAAAGGATTCCATGGGAGCTGATGGATTGGGTGAGTTGTCATTGATTGTAAGGGTGAACAAAGCCCTGGCCCTTTTTTTGTCAGGCGATTACCAAAGGGCCCTGGATCACCTGAAGCAGGTAGAGCCAGGCAACGATTACCTTGAAAAGGTGCTGCAGCTAAAGGCCACATGTCTTTTTTATCTTGGGAGACTGGAAGAGGCAGCAAGTACCTGGCAAAGATGCCAAGGTGCCTTTTCTTGCTACAACCATGCAGTTTGCCTGGCCCGTCTGTTCAGGTTTCACCAGGCCTGTCAACCCCTTAAGGAATTCCTGTCCAAAAATCGCAATGACGCAGAGGCCCTGGCCCTTATGGCCCTTTGTTATTTCTATCTTGGCAATCTGGATGAGGCTGCACAGATACTTGACAAGGCCCTTTCTATTGAACCCTTCAATGTACAATTCCGAGCCCTTATGGCCTTTGTTTCCTTTAAGTCGGGCCTGATTGACAGGGCAATCAAGGAGGCCCAGGTGATAACTCGTCTCAGGCCATCAAACGCGGACTTGTTGGGGTTGGTAAGTGATATAAAAAATGAACTAAAGGCCCAGGGTTCTTGACTATAGGGTGAAAATTTTTTCCTTCCTTTGCGGGGATTGGGAAAATGTTTTCCTCTTTGTTTAAAGATTGACTTTTTATACAGGGAATTCTCACTGGATTTCATGGGGAGTTCATCTATAATTTGGAATAGCAATTGCGCTTAGGAGGGTAAAGCCAGGAGGAGGAAGAGGAATGGAAAAGGCCCAGGCAAAAGACAATCTTTTTGAGAGGCTGTCTGTGCTCCAGGACTTGAATGATGAGGCATTTGAAGAGGAGCGCAGAAAGATAATAGAAGAAGAGATTTCAAAATATCCCCCTGAGGTCCAGGAAAGGCTTAGAAGGTTTCAGTGGACCTTGGATATGAAGCGGAAAAAATGCAAAAATCCCTTGGAGGCCTGTTTCATGTTTCATGAGATGCTGATGGAGCAGGTCTACGGAGAAAACGGCCTTCTTGAAAACCTGGAACGTTTTTTGGATGTGGCGACAGGCTTTACAGGCAGTGCAAGTGTGAAGAAGGCAGAATCAATTCACGGGAAGGAAAAGAAGGAGTCTTTTATCACCAAGGTGGTGAGCCTGACCCAGTTTGCAGAGGGAAAGTGTAGAGGCCGAAGAAGGCAAAGGGCATAGGTAATTAGAAATACGTAGAAAGCCATTTCCCTTAAGGAATTTGTTAAAAGGGGGGTATAAACGGATTTCCCAAGGCCGTTATACCCCTTGCGGGTCAGGAGTCTTAGGTGCTTCATTTTCTGGCATCTGTGATGAGGCCATGTCTAGAAGTATTGAGAATAAAATATTTGAGAATAAAAATTTGGTTTTTTCCCAAAAAGGCCCTGGCAATTTGCAGTAAGATTAATGTAAAATTGAATTAACCACCTAATCCCAGGAGATGGCGTGATAGACAACCCTCTTCTTGCCACGGGCCTGCTCCTCTTTTTTGGCTACTGGGGAGGGCGTATTGCCAACAGGTTCTCCTTGCCGAGAATCAGTGGATACCTCATTGTAGGCCTTTTATTCAGTCCTTCGGTGTTAGGCCTTTTAGGCCCAGAAACCGTTTATCACAGGCTGCACTTCATAAATGACGTAGCCCTTTCCATTATTGCATACAATGTTGGCGGAAGCCTTGATATTCGGGGTCTCAAGGGGCTTGGACGCACAATCGGCTGGATAACTTGGTTCCAGGCACTTGGCGCTTTCATGGTGACTTTTTTGGCTATGGTCCTATTTCTGAGGTTTTTCCCAGGGTTTTCAGTCGGGGAGCTTGCCACTTTCGGAATCTGGATATCCGTTGCCCTGATGGTGGGCGCAATATCTGCTGCAACCGCTCCAGGGGCAGTCCTTGCAGTTATTTCAGAGGTGAAGGCAAGCGGGGAGTTCACAAACATACTCCTTGGTGTTATTGCACTTGATGACGCCCTAACAATCATATTCTTTTCTATTGCCGGTGCAGTGTCCCAGTCCATTATGGGCTCGACTTTCATGGGTAGCCATCTCTTGCTCCTGCCCTTTTATGAAATAGGGCTATCCGTTATCTTCGGGTTAAGCGCTGGCCTTGTTCTTGCCTATACAGGGATGGTCATAGAGCGAACAGAGGCCATGCTCATGGTTGTTCTTGGGGTGCTTTTTATTACCTGCGCCCTTGCATCAATGTTTCATGCATCGTCTATTCTTGCAGCAATGGTGGTGGGTTTTGTAATCATAAACCACAAGCCAGCCCATCAGAACTTTTTCAGGGTCCTAGAGCCCTTAGAGGATGCAGTTTTTGGCCTTTTCTTTACCCTTGCTGGTGCTCATGTGGATATTTCCATCTTGAGAACGGCTGGGGTTCTTGCAGTCATCCTTCTTCTTGTGAGAATGGCAGGAAAGCAGCTGGGCGTTATGGTGGGTGCAAAATTAGCCGGTGCCTCTGAAATTGTTAAAAGGTATCTGGGGCTTGCCCTTTTTCCCCAGGCAGGGGTAACTATTGGCCTTGTGCTCCTGGCCCAGGACATGCTTCCAGAGGAGGCTGGCCTTATCGTGGTAAACGCCATGATCGGCTCAGTGATCCTCAACGAATTTATTGCGCCAGTTCTTCTGCATCACTGCCTGCGAAAGGCAGGGCAGGTCTCTGGAAACAAGTTACAGGAGGTAGGGTCTGGTGAAACTTAAGAATGTGCTTCCAAGGATTCCAGAGTACGAATACATCATGGTAAAGGAAAACACTCCGGTTGAAAAGTTGGGGGAGCTTGTCAGGAGACATCCTGGTGTCAGGAGCATCTATGTGACAGACGAGGAGGGAAAGGTGCTCGGGGAGGTTTCCCTTGGGGCGTTGATAAAAAATCTTACGGCTGAAAGACGCTGTAAGTCAAGGATCAGTCCCAGGGAACTCCTTTCTTGCCTTGTTTCTAACAGGGCAGGCGACATAATGGACAGGGCCCTTGTGTATGCCAAAGCCGATGAAGAAGTTGAGGACGTGCTTGATCGGTGTCTCAGGTATAACATAAAGGAGATGCCTGTACTTGATGGTAAGGGACATATAATCAAGAATGTTGGTGTACTAGACCTTCTTGGTGTTCTTGAAGATCAGGTCTAAATCTAGGCCCTGGTGATTATCTGTAAAATCCTTGACATGATCTCCCTTGCCTCCTTTAAGCCAAGAACAGTGACACTTGCTAAGTAGACGATAACACCGACAAGAACCCCTGAAAAAACCTGCAGTAAAAGTGCAGACATGCCAGAACTATAGGTAAAGAGTTTCTGGGTAAAGATCACTGCAAAGGCCATAATGGCAGAAGCGATGGCTATTTTTAAAAGGGAGGCAAGGAGTCTTGCAACCGGGTATCCACCAATTTTTTTGTAAAGGATTATGGAGAGGAAGACAAAGTTGAAAATTATGGTCATGGATGTGGACAGGGCTATTGCCCTGTGCTGGAACCTATCCAGGGTAATGAGAATGATAATGACATTTAAGGCAACGGAGATAAAGCTTGCAACAACAGGCCACTTGGTGTCGTTGAGCGCGTAATAAACCGGCACGATGATCTTTACTGCTGAGTAGGCCATAAGCCCCACTGCATAAAACTTAAGTGCCTCGCCAGTCATCATGGTATCAAAATGGGTAAAACGTCCATGTTGAAAGATGAGTGCTATAATTGGCTCTGCAAGCAACCAAAGCCCCACTGCCGCAGGCAGGGTGAGGGCAAAGGCAAGGGTGAGGGAGGAGACAAGGGTGTCTCCAAGCTCCCTGATCTTGCCCTGTGTTGCCTGCTTCGCCACCATTGGAAGGGTGGCAACGGAAAGGGCCACTCCAAAGAGCCCAATAGGAAACTGCATGAGCCTGAATGCATAGTTCAGCCAGGCAACACTTCCCTCTGCGCACCTCGATGCAAAGTTTGTGTTTACGAAGATGTTTATCTGTGTGGCAGAAAGCCCCACAATGGCTGGCACCATCAGTTTTCCAATTTTTCTGAGACCCGGGTCTTTGAGATCCAGGAAGGGCCTTATTCGAAATCCCTCCTTTTTAAAGGCCGGCGTCTGGATGAGGAGCTGGAGTGCACCTCCTGCCAGGGTGCCAATGGCCATACCGTAAATGGCAGGATAGCCTAGGGAGGGGATTAGAATCGCAAGCCCCCCGCCAACTAAAATAGAGCCAAGGTTGAAGCAGCTTGATGCAAAGGAGGGTATGAAAAAGTAGCCCCTGGTGTTCAAAAGCCCCATGAGAAGGGCCGCCAGTGAGATCATCAAAAGGAAAGGAAACATTATGCGGGTCAGATTTGTTGTGAGCATGACCTTCCCGGGCACCTGGGAGAATTCAGGGGCCATAATGAGGACCAAGTCCTTGGAAAAAATCATGCCCAAAACGCAGATGGCGGCAAGTATCAGGAAGATGGCAGTAAAGACGTTGCTTACCAGGCGGTTTGTTTCTTCCCTGGTCTTTCTCTGCTCATATTCTGTAAATACCGTGACAAAGGCAGAGCTGAGGGCGCCTTCTGCAAATAGGTCTCTAAGCAGGTTTGGAATCCTGAAGGCCACCACGAAGGCATCCATCTGGGTCCCTGCGCCAAAAAGGACGGCCAGGACCTGTTCCCTTACAAGCCCAAAGATGCGAGAAAGAAAGACGGCAGCGCTTACGGACTTGGCAGACCTTGCCACACGTAGCGCACTGGTCTCCTTTTTTTCAGGCATCTCCACCAGCCTGGCAGGGCGCTGACCTAATGTGCCTTATCCTGGGGCCATTTTGGGTGTCTATCACCTCAAAGCCAAGTTCAATAAGCTCCTTTCTGAGCTCATCCGATCTTTTGAAGTCCCTTTGTTCCCGGGCCGCCTCCCTCTCTTTCAGAAGGGTAAGCACCCTTTCTGGCACTTGAGCTTTTGTGGTTTTTACATCCAGAAGCCCGAGGATCGTGTCTACTTCCTGGAGCTTTTCGAGAATGAGCGAGGATTCCTGCCCGCTTATCTGCCCGGCTGTGATAAGGGGATTTATCTTCTTTATAAAGGAAAAGAGTGCCCCCATGGCTCCAGAGGTGTTCAGATCGTCCAGTATGGCGGTGAGAAAACGTGAACAGAGAAGTTCTGTCTCCTGGATAATGTTGTCAGATGGCTCCCTTTCAGGGTCAAGAAGAAGGCAGCTCTTTAGGTCTTCCTTGAAGGTGTCGATACGGGCCAGGGCCTTGCATGACTCCTGGAGGCTTTTCATGGTGAAGTTGATGGCCTTTCTGTAGTGGCTACGCAATAGGTAAAACCTTATGGACCTTCCTGAAAAGCCCTTTTCAAAGAGCTCCCTGAGCGTAACCCTGTCTTCATGATTTGAAGACATCTTTTTACCCTTGAAAAGGACCATTTCACTGTGTAGCCAGAACCTTGCAAGCCCCTTGCCAGTAAGCGCCCTTGCAATGGCCACCTCGTTTTCGTGGTGAGGGAAAAGGAGATTTGTGCCACAGGTGTGGATATCAAAGTAGTCACCAAGGTACTTTTTAGACATGGCCGCACACTCTATGTGCCATCCAGGCCTTGCCATGCCCCAGGGCGTCTCGTAGCCTATCCCTATTTTAAGCTCCTGAAGGCTCACCCTTTTAAAGAGGGTGAAATCAAGGGGGCTGTCCTTTTCGTACTCGTCAAGGTCAACGGTTCTTCCAATGTCAATGGCATCAAGCTTTACACCAGAAAGGGCGCCGTATCCGTGGAGCTTTGATATGTCGAAATATACGGAGCCATGACGCTGGTAGGCATAGCCCTTTTCCATTAGCTGGCTAGTGGTTTTGACCATATCTTCAACGTGTTCACTGGCAAGTGGGTAGTGTGCAGCCTCTTTTACGTTCAGTCTTGCGATGTCCTCAAAAAAGGCATTGGCATATTTCTGTGTGAGCCCCTTGAGATCCATGCCCTTTTTAAAGGCGGCATTTATCGTCCTGTCATCTATGTCCGTTATGTTCATGACATGGGTTACTTCATAGCCGATGTAATCTAGCGTCCTTCTAAGAAGATCAGCCGTTACCACCCTTCGTGCCATGGAAAGATCGATGTATTCGCATGCAGTTGGCCCGCACGAGTATATGCCGGCCTTTCGCGGCCTTAAGGGTTCAAAAATGCCCTTTTTGTGGCCCTTTGTATTAAAGAGCCTCAGGGTTTTTGACTCTTCCTTTTCTCCTTCTTCATAGGCAAAGAGCTCTGTACTCAGGTATCTTTCTCCACCATCAGGGAGGATTGCCACAACGGTGCCTGAATCCATGTGGGAGGCCACCTCAATGGCTGCTGAAACGGCAGCGCCCGAACTCATGCCAACAAAGATGCCCTCCTCCCTTGCAAGACGTCTTGCCATTTCAAAGGCCTCGTCATCGTGGCAGTGGATGATCTTATCAGGGACCTTTTTGTCAAATATCCCCGGCTTGTAGGACTCCTTCATGTTTTTTAGGCCCTGGATGGCGTGTCCAAGGTATGGTTCTACCCCTATTACCGCTACATTGGGGGCCATCTCCTTGAATTTTCGGGCAAGGCCCATGAGAGTCCCCGTTGTGCCCATGGTTGCAACAACCGCATCCAGCTCACCACCTGTCTGTTCCCATATTTCAGGCGCAGTGGTGTTGTAATGGGTCTTCCAGTTGTCCGGGTTGTTGAACTGGTCAGTCAGGAAATATTTTTCCGGGTTTTCTCTGAAAAGCTTGTAAACCGCCTCGATGGCCCCGTCGGTGCCAAGCCTTGCAGGGGTGAGGAGTATCTCCGCACCAAAGGCCTTCATTATCTTTCTTCTTTCAAGGCTTGCCCCTTCGCTCATGGCAATAAGGCACCTGTAGCCCTTAACTGCACAAACAAGGGCCAGACCTATCCCTGTGTTGCCGCTGCTGGCTTCAAGAACGATCTTGTCCTTGGTGAGCTCTCCCCGACGTTCAGCCGCTTCAATCATGTTGAGGGCTATCCTGTCCTTTATTGAACCGCCAGGATTGAAGGATTCAAGTTTTACCATGATCCTTACCCGTTTGTAGGGATTTACACGCCTGAGCTCCACAAGGGGCGTATTGCCAATCAGTTGAAGGATGTTTTGAAAGTAGCCTTTCATGGAATGACTGCCAAAGCCTTTCATAATCGATGTTAAAACCAAATATCAGGCACAATAAAGCCCAGTAGGCCAGTACAGTCAACAACTGGCCAATTAGTCTGGGCTCGCTTTGGTAATTGCTTCAAAGAATATTACTGCGATAAGACGCGGGTGTTTCTAATCATGAGGGTGTTTATGTTTTTTCTCTTTAGAGATTTTAAGTAGGCTGGGTTTTTATGAAAAAAGGGCCTGGAACAGCCTTTCTCCTGAATGATCACAAAGAGGATTTCAGAATATCTTCTATCTATGAACCTTTCTAAGTTTTCCCTGTTTAACAGAGTTATTTTGGATCCAGGGCAGGCACTTAGAACCGTCTTTTTGAAATCATCATATTCCTTTTCTTCAAGTCGAGAAACATAGGAGACGAATTCTGCCTTGTCTTTAAAGGATGCCAGGGAGTCCACCTCTCCATAATGGCTGAGAGAGTCCCTTTTAAAAGCAATAACCATGAGCCTTTTTTTAAGACCTTTTGCAAGTTGGTGGGCAAACTTGAGAAATTCAAGGTCCTTCTTGCCCATCTCGGCCCGGGTTAGGAGGGCAAGTATCATCCCGCCTGACCTGTTTAGCAAGGTTATCTCAGTATCTTTGCCAGGATTACTAGGAGGATTCCCATTATAATTACTGCTATATCCTGTTTTCTTGATTTTGAAAGGTTTTTGAACCACTTCATGGCCTGCTCTCCTGTTTTTATTCAAGAAAAGTCAAGACAACCACTAAGGCAATGGCTGCCTTTGCCCCTGCCACCAAAAATCCCATGAAGAATCCTGAAAGGCCTGCCGCCTTCAGATCTGCAAGCCTGGTGGTAAGTCCTATGCTTGCAAAGCCTAGCAAAAAGCACCATTCCATGAAGGTCTTTGCAAGCTTTATCTCTTCCTTGCTCAAAAAACCCAGGGTATTGAAGGCAACAACTCCAAGAAAGCCAAGGACGAATATGGGAAACTTGTCAACGACCATTTTCCACTTGTTTATCTCTATTTCCTGCCCGCCTTCCGAAGTCTCCCTGCTGGCAGCCATTATGGCGAGCATAAGCACAACAAAAGGAAGGAAGATTACCCTCCCGATGTTGTAAATTCCTGCCACAAGGCCCGCACCGTCGCTGTATCCGAAGCCGGCGGCAAGGACTTGGGCAGAGTTTACAATGCCTACGCCGCAAAATGCACCATACTGGGTGTCGGACAGGTTGAGTATCCGGCCTATTGGAGGAAATACAAGGAGGGCCAGGAGACCGAACATAAGAACCACTGCGATGGAATACGCCATGTCCCTGTTTCGTGCCTTTACGGCAGGCGCAATTGCAATGGTTGCAGAGACGCCGCAAACAGATAGACCTGATGCAAGACATGCGGCAAGGGG
>JALWNK010000046.1 GCA_026995935.1 Deltaproteobacteria bacterium | reverse complement strand
ACAATCCACAGCAAAATGATCGAATCTCGTAATCGCCGCTTAAAAGGGGAATCTTAAAACTTGGCACATAGGTGTTATGAAATTCCTTGCGGGCAACAACCTTGTTTGTCTTCTGGTTTATGACTTTTAGCTCGAATATGGAGCCTCCAGTATGCTTGTTAAATTCCACATCCAGCTTTCCAAGGCCAATGGCTGCACTCTTTTTTACACTTTTGGCAGGCTCGATCTTCTTTTCACCTCTTTTTTCACATCCTTAAGGGCAGCTAGGAGGGAGGAGGCATCGTCTGCGCCATAATACGTTCCGCCTCCGGCGTTGGCCATGCACATGAGCTGTTCCTTTTCCTCAGCAGATACGTCAAATCCGATTACATCCAGGACAAACTTTATTCCGCTGGCCTTGAGTCTCCTTACCACTCCGCACGGATCGGGATAGCAGGTCTCCTTTCCGTCACTCACTAGGATAATTGTTGTTTCGGCCTCGTTGCCCTTCAATGTGTCTGCCACCACGGTTATTGACCGGGCAATAGGCGTCATGCCCTTTGGAGATATGGCGTCCATCCTTTGAAGGAGTACCTTCCGGTCTGCCTCCCCCGGTTTTAAGATTATCTCCATATCCGAGCAGTCCCCCTTCCGATGGTGTCCATATGCGCTAAGCCCAACCTTCACCTTTGGGGAAATGGCAGGAACGATCTTGTGGATCACCTGTTTGGCAACATCAATTTTCGCCTGGCCATTGATCTTTCCGTACATGGAACCAGAGGCATCGAGGATAATCATTATCTGGGGCGAAGGGGCAGAAGCAAGCGCTACGGATACCCAAAAGCAGATAAAAAAGATGGCCAAAAATATTGCAAGCCTCGGTCTCTCTTTCATATGTCTCTCCTTTTTCCTTCGTTTCATCTATTTATTACCTTGACCAGTGGCCAGGGATCCAAACCCCTTTCTTGTTGTAGTGAGCCGGCACCCAGTGCCTTCCAGAAGATACTGGCGGCCCAACATATTTCCAGTGGCCACGAATCACCAGTCCATTTGGGGCCCTGTGTTTTGGAACCCAGACAAAATTGGGGCCTGGTTTTGGCGGCCTGGCCTTGGCGCAGCCCAGGAAGCCAAGGGAAAACATCAACATGAAAACCAGTGAAAGGCAGATGGTCTTGAACATTTCCTTAACCTCCCTTGTGGAATTACTGTTCCTGTAAATGCGAAAAGCACAAATTTCGTCGTTCTGATTTATGTGACGGAACTTTTGGAAAAATGGTTTAAAAGAATGCCGATTCAGGCGTAAATATCCGCTGGCCTTCTCCACCTTTATTTCCTCAAGTAATACGCATCTTTTTCCGTTTAGAAAAAGAGAACCAGAACACCAGAGGTGTTATCTCTTTACTCTCTAAAAAAAAGGAGGCCCAGTTCTTCCATGTCCACCAACAACGTCATTTTTTTAGAGGTCCTGGAATGGCTTGACCAGTCTGGAAACGAGGTCTGCCACAGGCTTCCGGAAAAGGGTTCCGGAGAATTCAAGCTGGGTGCCCAGGCAATAGTCAGACAAAACCAGGCAGCGGTATTTTACTCCCAGGGTGTTGCCTGTGACGCCTTAGGACCTGGCAGGCACACAATTTCCACCTTGAACATCCCCATACTCACAAAGCTCCTTTCCCTTCCCTGGGGATTTACCAGTCCCATAAGGGCGGAGATATACTTTGTAAACATGAAGGTCTTTACAAGCCTCAAGTGGGGAACTAGAGACCCTGTGGCCTTCAGGGACAAGGAACTTGGCCTGGTGCGGCTCAGGGCACACGGCATCTTTAATATCCAGATCAACCAGCCCGTGCTTTTCGTGAACTCCCTTGTGGGCACAAAGCCCTCCTTCTTCATAGATGAACTTGAGGATTACCTGAGTCAGGTTATCGTTTCCAGGCTCAACGACTATCTTGGAGAACAACTGGACACCCTCCTGAACCTTCCAAGCCAATACACAGAGTTTGCCGAGGGCCTTTCAAGGGAGCTTGCCAGGGATTTTTCCAACTACGGCATAGCCCTTAAAGACCTCTTTATAAACGCCATTACTCCCCCTGCAGAGGTACAGGCGGCAATAGATGACAGAACAAGACTTGAGCTTCTTGGTGGCGATCTCCCGGATCTTGTGAAGATGAAGGCGGCCATGGCCCTTGAAAAGTCTTCTCAGGGCCAGTCCATGGCCCAGGGCGGCATCGGCATGGGGCTCGGACTCATGATACCTGGGCTTCTTGGCTCCATGGGACTTTTTGGCGCAACAAACCCGCCTCCTAATGGAGGGCCAGCGCCACCAGATAAGACAACTCAGAAGTGCCCGGAATGCGGGGCTGACATAAACGGCGACGCCCGCTTTTGCCCCAACTGTGGCCACCAGATCCTTGTCTATAGACGGTGTGCAAAATGCGGCAAAAATCTCACTCCCAAGGCAAGCTTTTGCCCAAGCTGCGGAACCCCGGCAGGCAGTGAACCCCTGCCCCAGAAATGCCCTCATTGTGGAGCCGAGAACCTTCCTCAGGCATCCTTTTGTAACCAGTGCGGCAAGCCCATCAGGTAATGGCCCAAGAAAAGGCATGGGGCTTTTGCCCGCAGTGCGGAGGCAAGGTTGACCTTGAGGTTGGAGACCCTCTTTTAAGGTGCGCCTTTTGTAAGACCAGCCTCTACATTGTGCCTCAAAGCGGCATATTCAGCTACATACTCACTCCCGTTGATTCCGCTGCGCCCCTTCAAGGAAGCCTGGTCTTTCTGCCCTACTGGAGATTCAAGGGCTTTCGCTTTCGCCTCTTTGATGACAAGAGCGTAAAAACAAGCCTGGTTGATTCAACCATCCCTGCACTTTCCGGCCTTGATGGCCTTCCTTCCCTTGGCCTTGCAACACAGCTTTCGGACATGCGCCTTGATACCGGCCCCCTTCAACTGGGCAGATCGTTTCTTGCCCCCCAGGATGCCATCAGGAAGGTGGACAGGCGAATCGAGGCGGGGCTTAGGGAAAGCCCTGTGTCGAGCTTCATTCTGAGCGAGAAGATTACAATAATAAGTGCGCCCTTTGAGCTTGTTGAAAGGAATGAAAAGCTTCTACTAAGACCCCTTTGGGAGAAGAGGCGAGATTTTTTCCAAATAAAAAGGAACGGGCCCCTGGAAAACCTTGTTAAAAAACTCCCCCATAACGGCGTGGACCAGGGAAAAGGGCCAGCTTCAAATATGGCAGTAAGCTTTATGCCCTTGATATGCCCAGAATGTGGAACCGATCTTCCTGCTATTTCCATGGCATCGGTCCTTTTTTGCAAGGCGTGTAAGAGGCTCTGGGGCCTTGGGAATAACCGCTTTCTGCCCAAAAAGGCACATATCCTGACACAACAAGTGGAAAGGGGCATGAAATTTCTGCCCTTTTACCACTTTAGCCTTAAGCTGCATGGTTTCCCCTTCCCGGACAGAAGGGCTTTCCTATCACATCTTTTCCCCTACAAGCAGTTTCCGGAAAACTTTTCAAAAGAGCCCGTACAACTCGTCATTCCTGCCTTCAGCGTGAACCCGTCTCTTTTCATCAGGCTGGGTAAAAGAATGAGCAGCTCGCAACTCCCATTTCTTACCTTAAAGAGCAGGGACGCAGCCACAGTCCCAGATGCCCACTGCATAAACCTTGGCGTGGATACTGCCATCCAGTCCCTTGCCTTCCTCTTCATGTCCCTTTTGAAAAACAGAAAAAAGATGGTTGAGGCCGCAGACAAGACCAAGATGCAGATAAAGGGGATAAGGCTATTTTTTATTCCCTTTAAAAAGGAAAGAAACGAGCTTGTGGAGCCGCTTACAGGGCAGGCAGTTCCCAGAGCGGCGCTCCACTATGGCCTGAATCTATAAGGCCCCAAAGCCTGGATCCGTCTCCATCCCCTTGGACTAACGCCAGACTTTTCAGATGCCAATAAAAGCCGCTCTCTTGCGATTTCAACCCAGCAGCGGTGCCAGGACTTAAGGGGAGGCCTGCCGTGCCCTTACTCCCTATGCCTGAAAATAGCATCTCCAAAAAACGGCTTAACTGGAGCTTCACAAAATGGCGTTGGATCAAAAAGGGACAAGACCACCCCTTTGAACACTACTGTATCCTGAACCTTGGCCCCTCTATCCTTATTCCATAGGCCGAACATTCCATCACCAGCCTGTATTCCCCGGCAGGATAAAAGACTCCTCCCATGTGCCCTCTGCTAAACCCTGGAGACTCCCCAACAAGTTGGTTAGAACCACGGAAATCAACCGGTCTTCTGTTGGCGTCCACGGTCCACAAGAATGACTGTCTGTATACTGGCACATTGAAAACCAGGGGCCTTATTTCCCTGTCTGGAGTTACAAGGGATATTGTGACAGTGGGTTCACGTCTTGAGCCGCGGTGCGGGAAATTTCTGGCCTCCCATCTGATTGGCACGATCTGGTTATTATGCACCACAAGACCATTTCCAGGAGAGGTAAATCTCAAGAAGGGCTCGCCGGTTCCCCTTATGGAAAAAACAGCACTTCTTGCGGTCACACCACTATTAACCTCTGTAACCCTGATTCGATAAGCGCCATCCAAGCCCTCGGGCACTTGCCATGACAATATGCAAGTAGCGTCCGACGGTCTCCAAGTCACCCGCCCACGTGTAGGTATGTCTAAAATCTTATGGCCTTGGCGATCCTCAAGGGCCACGGAAAAAGACCGGGGCTCTGGGAACTGGCCACGCAAACGCCATGCTATGCCCCGCACAGTACCTCCCGACCAAAATCCAATAACACCTGCACGTGGACTTATGATCTCGATGCTCCAGCGTGCTGAGCCAAGAGGGGGAACAAGTGTGTTGCGTGGTTGAACCACTGAAAACCTTTGTTCACCAGCTCTGAAAACAGGAGGAGTTGACGTCCAATTAACCTGATACTCTCCTGCCTCTCTGATGGTGTAAGGGATAACAAAGGAATACACTTGCCGCCTTTGATCAGGGGCGCCAGGCCTGTAATCCCTGACTACCGAGCTTAAGGTTCTGTTACTATTTCGCCTTTTTAGAGTGAAAGTGATTTTACAGGGTGGTAACCTTGTCAGTGTAGTGTACTCTACCTGAACCCTTTCTCCGACTTCAAGCACATGATGACCTTCAATAAGCCCTCCTACATTTACTATAAGGTATGAATGGTTCTCATAAACCCTGAACCCGGTTCTGCCAATTTCTCTGGTCAAGACCAAACCATGCCCGTCCGTTAAGTTTGCCGTTATGATGGCTCTACCAGGCCTGAAATTATTGGGAATCCAAAAACTGGCAACGAGCGGATGTCCCCCTACAAAAGGCACTGAAGGCACATGGTACAACCTGCCGCCTGCATCATATATAGCCAGTTTTACCGCTGTTGCACCGCGAGGGATGCTTGCACCGGGTAAACGCGCCAGCCTGAACCTTATGGACATGGTCTCTCCCTGATAATAGACACAGGTAGAGTTTGGCCGGATAAACTCAATCCGAACTGGCATCAAGTTGAGCTGTGCAGGATCATCTGCCCTGGCCTCCATGCCAAGGGCCGCGGAGACGGCCAGAAGAAAAACCAAAAGGTAAACTTTCCTGGTGAGTTCCATTTTACTCTCCTTTCGACATTTGGTTATGGTAATTGCGATTAAAGACATCCTTTATAATAGCCAGCCAAAACCTGAAATATTGTTGAGGTGTTCAACGGTGCCTATCAAGCAAAAGTCCTTCTCCTTGGTGCTGCTGGCTTGAAGATACATCAAACGGACAGCATGAACGTATTAATGGGACATTCCTTTAATCAGTGCCTCCGTGAATGAAAAAACCAGACAAAATTTCTTGTTGCCGAATTTAAAAGCTGTTCTCCACGGTCTCCACGCCGATGTTCAACAACGATCTGGTACTCTCCCTCTGCATCAGCGGTTATCCTGTGATTGTAAAACATGCTTAACAGCCCATGTTGTACATATCGAACCCTGTTATAGAGTTCAGTGGTACCATGCCGCAGACGACATACAATACGATCCCCATTCTGCCATCCGGAAACAACATGCCACCTTACAGTCACCGAGATGTCCAGGGGTAATCTGTATCCTTCTTCCGGCGAGCTTACTTCAAGAACAGAAGGTTCAGGTGAGGGTCTGGCCAACACAGAAAATGGACGTGATAGTGCCTCCACATTGCGTGAGATTATTCTGCGCGGTTCGCCTGCGTGCACAACATCAGCAACAAAGCGTAGCCGATACTCCCCTGGTTCCAGTACGGCAAGTGAAACTTCAAAGGAGGTGCTATGGGGATCACTGTCTATGGGAACGCGTATGCCACTGCCTCCTGATCCCCGAACAGGCACAAAGAAGAGCCGACAGTTTACCAGATGAAATCTTTGAGGATTCCATGCCTGAATATGTAAGGTTTCATCCTGGTAGAATTGTGTGTCTCTCTCTACTATTGAGCAAAATACTCTTGTGTCTTCGGACAGGGAGATGCGAAAGGACTCACTAAATACCTCGGGATGTCCGGAGGTGATTGCGCCTATCCTGTAACCTGTGCCATTCTCCTCGGAGGTCAATTCGTTTAAAAACCAATAGAATGTTTGCAGTCTTCGTTCTGTTACCCGTTGAAGGATATACCTTCTCGTTTGTGCAACGATGTGGCCATTACGCAACAAAAAGAAGGTAATAGGTCCGGGTCTAACAGCCGGGCTCAGATGATAACTTATGCGTAATTCCGGAGAGCAAAGAGTAAACCCTGAACTTGGATAAACAAACCTTAGCCAGGGAGTAATATCCTTGGAAGTTGATTCAGATGCAAGCCCTTGCCTGGCAGGTGAATGGCCCCGCACTCTTTTTGCCGGCAAAAGCGCTGGCTGCGCCTTATTTGCCTTTGTTTCAGTGGAATGGGCAATTTTAATATTTTGTGTGCCTTTTTGTATATTGCGAAGCATAAGGATGATTCCTTTTTTCTCCCCAGGCAAGTTACGGAAGGACACCTGAACGGCAGCCTGTCTCTTAATTTTCAGACCGGTATTGAAGGTGACAGTAGCACCCCGGTTCAGGTAGCCCTTTTTATCGACTCTGGAAAGAGGCCATGTGCGGGTTTTGGTTCCCACCTTGAGAACCAGGCTGCCCTGTCGGTACATACCCGGGCTAAGCCTGGCCTTCCCCTTATTTTTCAGGGAAAGATGCACGGTATTACCTTCAAGGTAGATACGCTCCACACCCAGAAAGGGCATTGCTTTGTGGAGCAAGGAGTTAAGCGCCATGCCCGTTGATGCTTTATGCCCTTTGCCTTTGGAATTTTTGGCGCCAGCAAAGATGGATCGGGCCGCCTTATCTGCCTCCGCCTTTTGGGAAAAGAACCTTCCCTTTTTCCTCAAGCAGGCAGATTTCCTGAGATGGCTTACCAAGTTCCCGGTCAGGCACCAGCCCAGAGGGTCACAGATTTCAAGGGCCTTGTTGCGCAAGAGGGCAAAGGCACCCTTTTTTCTTGTGCATTCTTCCTTGGCCATTGAGAAGACCCTTCCGTTAAGGCAGCAAAATCCCCTTTTATGATTTTCTGCCCAGGCCATGGCACGCCCCTTGTTTGTAAAGAACTTTCCCCTTCTTTTCAGGCAGTTGCCCTTTTTCATGACAATGACTCGCCCGTCCAGGTAGCAGAATCCATTGGTCTGGGCATCCTGCCAGTCCATGGCCTCCTTGCGATTCTTGAAAAAGATACCTTTTCCCTTCTGGCATCTGGATTTGGTTGCAGAAAACAGCTTGCCATTGGCAACGCAAAAACCAATAAATTGCACCGTTCCCTTTTTCCCACTCTTGGCAAGGGCAAATGGAGCAAGAAGAAAAATTACCAGAAAGGCTGCCAGAATAGACCAGGCCCTTTGTCTTGTTTTTGGGTGCATAATTTTCCTCCTGTTTTCTTTTTCTTGAAACTCCCGTTCTGGGAAAGGGCATGTGCGTCCAGGTGGCAAAAGGCCCACTACGCCTGGCCTGACTGGATACTATAAGGATGGAACAGGTAAGGCCTTTACATGCCTTTTCCGCATTAGCCTAACCGTGGTCAAAAGGTTTTCTTAACCTGGATCCCTTTTTTATTAAGTAATGAAATTCAAGAAAAAGGTTCAAAAAAATGTGGAACTCGCCTTTAAGAGTTTTTTGGGGGAAAATTTAGCAAAAAGTTTAACTGGAGAAGCTATTTCTTTTGCTGGCTATTAAGGGCCCCCATGAATACAAGCATCAACAGAGGCCCTTAAAAAATGAAAAAACCTGAATTTTTTAATTAGAAGGTATATAATCAAACTGGACAAATCCGCTGCGCATATACCGTGTGCCACCAATGTTGTTGCTTTCGTTTGTTTCTACCACACGATTATCGTAATCTACCTCGGCCCGGTATTTTTGGGCTCCATGCATATCTGATGGAACTGTATCGGTAAATGTAAGTTTTTTTATAGCTCCTATTGAAGGACCTCCCACACATAAGTTGGATACGCCTCCCTGGGCAAGATACCTCCAGGTGCCACCCTGATCTTTACTCACTTTTACTTTAAAGGGACCGGTGCAGACCCTGTTCATTCTGTTGGTTGTGGCTATCACGGATACTGTAATGCGGACCTTATCATTAGTTCCAACAGTGCCAATCTTTACGGCCTCCATTTTTTGCACTCTCAAATCCAGTTTTTTGGTGACTTTGATGGTATTTCTTTCAGGGGCCGAAGATGCGTTTTTGGCCCATGTGTTGGAGATTGACAGCAAAAATGTCCCCAAAAGCACCAGCATTCCAATCAAGCTACTACACAATGTCCGTTTCATGATGTTCCTCCTTTGATCTTGAAGTTTGGGGAGTATTGAATTAGCCGTCCCTTATAATTTTACCCCCCTTTTATTGGTAAGTACCTTAAATTTACAAAAAGTTCATTTTTTTATGCTCTTGATTCATTCGCTATCTTTCAAGGCTCAGGCCGATCCGGATCGACCGGTCTGACCCCTTAAACACATAGTAACAGGGACGTTACCAAGCCATACCCATCACCTTTGGATACCATAATATCCAACACAACCTATTTGGGTCCTTTGACTTAAACCATATTCGATTATATAAAATATTATGAGCATATAAAACAGATGTCAGTTAACAGGTGCGTTGATGGGGTTTTGACCTTGTCTCGATCAACCTTTCTACTTCTTCAGGCATAAAGTTAAACAATCTGTTTAAAAAGGGGGACTTTCATGTTTTTCAAACAGTTTTCAGTCAAGGGAATGGGATGCCTTTCCTATCTCATCGGCTGCCCCATGGCCAAAAGGGCCTGCGTAGTAGATCCCAAAAGAGATGTTCAGGACTATCTTGATGCCGCCAGGGAAAACGGCATGGAGATAACACATGTATTTGAGACCCATGTGCATGCAGATCACGTAAGCGGAAGCCAGGAACTCAGGTCAAGAACCGGGGCTGACATATATTTCATGGAAGGGACTCCTGTGGAATTTGACCACAAGGAGGTAAGAGAGCATGAAATCATGGAGTTCGGCAAGGTGCGCCTCAGATTCCTTAAAACCCCTGGCCACACCCCCCATTCCATGTCCATCCTTGTAACTGACCTGTCTCGTGGGGAATCCCCTTGGCTCGTGCTCACCGGGGACTGTCTTTTTGTGGGTGACATAGGCCGTCCAGACCTGGCAGGCAAGGAACACCTTGATGAACAGGTGGAAAATCTTTTTAAGTCTCTGCATGAAAAGCTTGGCAGGCTTCCTTCAAACATGGAGATTTACCCGGCCCACGGCGAGGGTTCCCTTTGCGGAAAGGGCATGAGTTCAAAACCCAATTCCACCGTAGGTTTCGAGATGGCCCACAACCCTATTCTAAGGCTTTCCTTTGAGGAATTTCAGGAGGTCATGAAAAAGGACTTTCCAGAAAGGCCCAAGAGTTTTTCCCACATCATCAACACAAACCTGAAAGGGGCGCCACTTCTGGAGCGATGCCCTGTAACACGGGATCTTAGCCCATTACAGGTAAATGGGCTTTTAAAGAAGGGAGCAGTAATCCTTGATACCAGGGATGCAGCGGCCTTTGGTGGTGTTCATATACCTGGCTCCATAAATATTGGCCTGGCACCTCAAAGTGCCAACTGGATAGGCATGGTCATAGAACCGGAGGCACAACTAATCCTGGTGGTTACCAGTAAATCTGCCTATGATGAAATGACCAAACAGTTACACCGGATAGGTTACGATAACATACTGGGATATCTATATGGAGGAATAGCCGCATGGCAGGAGGCTGGACTTCCAATCGGACAGTTGTGGCAGATTTCAGCCCACAGGCTTTATGAAAAACTTCAGACTGGCAACTACGACTACCTCTTCGATGTGAGAACTCCTGCGGAATGGGCAGCTGGCAGGATAAAGGAAGCGGTACACCTGCCCCTAAACAAGCTCCTCAAGGAAATCCCTGACATTCCCAAGGACAAGGAGGTGATCGTAACCTGCGCAATTGGCTACAGGGGGAACATTGCCGCAAGCTATCTGCAAAGACATGGCTTCACCCATGTGCACAGCCTGGCCGGGGGCATGAAGGCATGGATCAACGCAGGCTACCCTGTAACCAAATCATAAGCTTATACACCAGGCTTGGCACCCTTTGATGAGGTGCCTTTTAATGTAAGAAGCCTAAGAAATCAGCCTCTGTTCAGTGCCTGGTCACGATTCCAATCAACGGGAAGGCGCACCAGGGAGCCCTCTTTGTTCCTGAAAAGCAGAAAACCCTCCCTGCTGCCAAAGAGGAAAAGGTCCCTTGTGATTGCAACGTCCCTTTTACAGTAGTCTATTATCTTTCTGATCTTTCCCTCCTTCCACCACTTAAGGGCCAGGAGGCCGTTTGCGCTCTTTTTTGTACCAAGGGTGGAAGATGCCAGAAGGTCCAGGGAAAGCCTGTAGCCAAGCCTTCTGTAAACATGCTCAAGAATGTCCAGGGTGGGCAAAAGAGAAAGCTCCTCCTCTGTGTAGGCGGAAAGCACCCTGTAATCAAAGCGCTTGATATTAAAGCCTACCACCATATCCAGCCTCCTTAACAGGCTGAACAGAAAGGGAAGCTGCTTTTCCCTGAAAACAACGTAGGAACAAGTCTTTGAGTCCCAGAGCACTGCGCAGCTCACCCTCATGCGCTCAGCCCTGTGCCAGCCTCCCACCTCCTTGGCAGAAAGCTGGGTCTCGATATCGAGCACTCCGAAACGCAGACCCTGGGGCAAGGACCGAGAATCTCTGATTTTATCATCCAACTTTTCTGCAGATGAAGTTGGCCTGCCTCCTGGGGCAAAAGTGATATTTCCAACATCATCAACGGGCCCCTTTTCCTCCTTCTGTTTCCTTTGACGAGCCCTTCTTATCACAGAAGGAGAGAGGCTTTTTAGCTCGTTTAGCAAAAAAAGCGCTGCCTCCTTGTCTATGGGCCTGTTTCCAGAACCGCACTTGGGGGAGTGCACGCATGAGGGGCAGCCGTTTTCACACCTGCATGAAGAAATGGTGCTCTGGATGAGAGTTAGAAGCTCGTCGCACCTTTCAAAGGCCGCCTCGGTAAGGCCCACGCCGCCTGGAACCCCGTCATAGACAAATATAGCACCCCTTGAAAGCTGCGGATGAAAGGTGATGGATATGCCGCCAAGATCGTTTCTGTCACATAGCACGAAAAGGGGCATGACACCTATGCAAGCGTGCTCAAGGGCATGTATCCCCCCCATAAAGTGGTAGAGCCCCTTTTCGCAGGCAGCCTTTGCACGGGCGGGAATCTCTATCCAGAGGCCTTCTGTTTCAAAACGCTGAGGCGGCAAATCAAGCTCCACCCTGTTTATGAGCTTCTGACCCCGTATCTGGAGAACGTCGTAGCCTGTGACCTGGTCTGTGACAAGGAGCCTGCCCCAGTGGCAGGTCGCGCCAAAAAGGGGCCTGCTCTTTCTAGTCTCAAGTATCTCCGTATCCTTTGACGCCCTTACCCTTGTAAAGTAGTCCACCCTGGCAGCTCTCACCTCCACGCGCCTTGTCTCGATATCGAGCCTTGCCACCTGGAAACTCTGGCCGCGGTGGAGATATATTGCCCCTGGGTGCGTCTCCCTGAGGGCACGAAAGCCGTCTATTGAGCCTATGGTCTTGCCGTCTTCCAGGTTCACTATCTGGTAGGAGCTGCCAGTGCCGCGAAGATCCACGTCCTTTTGGGGATATTTTCTCATTGAGATGATCTTTTCCCCGTCTGCACTCAGAAAGAGCCGTCCTGCCTCAACCAGCCTGCTGGCCTTTTCCCTCACAGCCCTTGGCCTTAGCACCTGCTCGTTAAGCCTCATGGGAGATTCGCTTGCCGCGCAAGTCAGGTGTTTGGCCACAACCTTTGGGTTAAAGACGTTGACTACGGCCTTTTCAGAGGGCCTGTCAACAAGCTCCCTGGGATTGTTCACAAAGTACTGATCAAGGGCGTCCTCGCCAGAGACCATTATTACCGCAGACTCCCTGCTGCTTCTTCCAACCCGTCCCCCTCGCTGCCTGAGCGACATGAGCGTGCCTGGATATCCTACGAGAATGCAAAGATCCAGGACCCCGATGTCTATGCCAAGCTCAAGGGCGCTGGTTGAGATGACTGCGAGGAGATCACCCTCTGAAAGCTGCTTCTCAACCAACCGCCTCTCCTCTGGCAAGAAACCTGCCCTGTATGCGGAGACCTTCTCTGCAAGGCCCCCTGCTCTCTGGCCTACCCAGAGGCTTACGAGCTCGGTAAGCTTTCTTGACTGGGTGTAGCAGATGGTTCTGAGCCCCCTCTTTAGTGCAGCAAGAATCAGGAGCACAGCCGTCTGGGCCGCCCCTGCCCCCTTTGGATCAACCAGGATGAGGTGGCGTTTGCCCCTTGGTGCACCGCTCTTGGTAACCACCTGGAAATCAAGGCCAATGAGCTCCCTGGCAAGCTCACCTGGGTTGCCCACAGTGGCAGAGCTCAGGATGAAGGTCGGCTCTGAGCCGTAAAGGCTGCAGATGCGCCTGAGCCTCCTGAACACCCAGCCCATGTTGCTTCCCATTATGCCCCTGTAGGTATGCACCTCGTCCACCACCACGAACTTTAGCCCCTTCCAGAAGGCCGACCATGCGTCGTGATAGGGCAGGATGGAAAGATGGAGCATGTCCGGATTGGTAAAGAGGCAGTTTGGCGGGTCCCGCCGTATCTTTCCCCGCCTGTAAGAGGTGGTATCGCCATCGTAGATGGCATGGGAAATCTCGGCACCCTCGAGATTTGTGGTCAACCTGTCAAGGACCTTTAACTGGTCATGGGCCAGTGCCTTCAAGGGGAAAAGGTAGAGTGCCCGTGCGTCCCTGTCCTTTATCATCCTTTCAAGTATGGGGACGTTGTATATGAGGGATTTTCCACTGGCAGTGGGAGTTGCAACAACCACGTTCTTGCCTTTCCTTACAAGGTCCATGGCCTCTGCCTGGTGGCTGAAAAAACTTTCTATTCCAAAGACTGAAAGGGCCTTTTCCAGGGCTTTTGGAAGGGGGGTGGAAAGGGCCCTAAAGCGCGCCTTCTGCCCCTTTTCCGTGTGTGAATAGACAATGAGCCTGCCAAGGGTCTTTGACCTCTTAAAAGAGCTCAGATATTCGGAAACCGATGATGCATCCATTGAACCAGTTGGCCGGCTGTCAAAGACCCTCCAGGTGGCACGTACAGTTTGCAAACCGGAGCACCCTCACGGAGTCGGGGTAGGAATCCACCCTGTTGAAACAGGCGTAATCCTGGTGAAGTGAGAAGAGGTTTTGAAGGTCCATGCCAAGAAGCCTGCACATGAAGACCCGGTTTATGCCCCCGTGGGCGATTATGGCCACCCTTTTTCCGAACCTGCCCTCAAGACAGGCGGAAAAAACATCCCTGCTCCTGTTCCAAAGATCACTCAAACTTTCCCCCTCTGGTGGCCTGAAGGAGGAAAGGCAGTTCATGCGCCTTTCCATCTGCCCGGGCCACGCCTCATCTATCTCCTTCCAGGAAAGGCCCTGCCAGAGGCCGAAATTGATCTCCCTTAAGGCTGGCTCCCTGCGGATACACTCCAGGGGCAGGCTCTTCATTGATTCTGCAACGTAAGTGCACCTTGAAAGGTCGCTTGTTACAACAAAGTCCAGGTCCAGGCCGTCGAGCCTCTTTGCAGCAAGCCTGCTCTGTTTCTTGCCGGTATTTGACAGGGGGATATCCATCTGGCCGTAGAAGACGCCTTGAGGAAAATCCACCTCTCCGTGCCTTAAAAGATAAAGAACTACCCTGTCCATGTGCTAATGGCCGCTCCAGCAATAAATAGGAGCGTCTCAACCGATTCAAGGTGCGCCCCAAGGCAATCGCCTGTAACGCCTCCAAACCTCGACCTGAAAAAGGCCGCTGACACTGCGGCAAGGATTGTGCTTGCTGCAAAGAGATAAAGACCAGTCACTCCGAGCAGGAACCAGGAGGCGGCAATGCTGCTAAGGGCCGCAGTAAGAATGGATGCCCTGCCCTGCCTTCCGCAAAAGGGGGAGCCAAGCCCCTCCTCATCTCTTGCATACCTGCTAAGGGAGGCCAGACAGTCAAGGGACCATCTTGAAAGACACGGAATAAGGATGAGAAACTGCCAGGCGGAAACCTTGCAAAGGCTCACTGCAGACCCTGTCTTTAGAAGCAGCACGCTTACTGCTGCCACCACTCCGAGGGAACCTGCCGCACTGTCCTTCATGATTTCAAGGGCCCTGGCCCTTTCTGCCCTGCTGCCAATGGCATCTGCCGTGTCAATCAATCCGTCAAGATGAAGGGCCCTTGTAAGAAAGGCGAGGGCCACAACAAGGAGGGCAGCAAGGGGCTCGGGAGAAAGAAGGGGGGAAAGGGCCCAGTAAAAAAGCGCAAGCAGCGCACCAATGATAAGGCCAACCAGTGGAAAGTAGGCCAGGGATGCGCAAAGCTCATCCCTAGTCACCTCAAGCCTCGGAACAACAGTAATTATTGTAAGAAACTGGAGGGCAAGTACAAAACTTCTTATGGCAACTCCTCCAAAAGCCTAATCATCCCACTCGGTCCTTATCCTCTGTATCATCTTTTCCACAAAGGGCAGCCTTTCAGGTGAGCATATGCCAAGAAGGGGAGCGCCCTGCTCCTTTAGATCCCCGTGGTTGAAATAGACCTTGTATAAGACGCCAGCAGGCCCCTCATAGGAAAGCAGCGTGTCCCTTTTCATAAGGGACATTATAAGTATCTCGTCCCCTTCCTTGAGATTAAGGGCCTTTTTCTTGTCTTTTTCCATGGCGGCAGAGACCTCAGGGGTAAAAAAATATCTGGCCCTTTGTGGGGCAGGAAAGATGTAGAGCACCTCCCGAAGTATCCTGTCTATTATCTCTTCCTTGTTAAGGCGGTGACGAATCAACATCACAGGCTCACCTGCCTGCACAAAGCTTCCATCAAGGTCCTTTCTGAGTTTCGCTACAAAACCCGTATACCTTGACGTGATACGCTTTGGATTGCCTTCCCTTTCAAGCACGTAGAGAAGCGTCCCCGGTCTGTGCTTCCAGCGGCCAGTGGGGCCGCTCACCTCCTGCCCGTCTTCCACGTTTATGTGCACAACACCCGTGTGCGGGGTCCTTATCTCGTGATCCTCATAGGGATGAGACTTGTACTTTTTTAAAAGGTCCTTGAGGTTTATTTCCATAACAAGCCTACTTGTAATAGAGATGGGGGCCGCCCATGGTCATGAGGGCCTCGAAGAGGTTCTTCCTGAATTCCCGTCTGTCCCAGATACCTTGGATGTGCCCGCGTTTAAGGGCGTTTTTGGCGCTGTGATAATCCGGGGGCACGTCTGCGCCCGTGGTCTCCCTGATGACCCTTGGCCCGGCAAAACCTATACGTGAAGACCTTATTCCCACCTGGTACGGCGAACATCCCAGGAAACTTGCCACCGGCCCTGCGTAGGAGTTGTTGTCGTAGACAACTATGTAAAGTCCGCCGCTGTCTATGTACTCCCGGACCACCAGAGTGCAGCGCGGCATCTGTATCACTCCCAGGGTTCCCTCGTGTATCCTTATGCCTCCTGTTGTGTGGATATAAGCGAGAAAGGGACGCCTGGTTGCCCTTGCCCTGTCGCAGGCCCTTATGAATTTTTCCCCTTCGGCAGAACCCACGGTTCCACTCCTGAAGTCGCTGTAGAGCATGGCCACCACTATCTTTATGTCAAAAACCGAGGCATCAAAGGTGATGATGCCGGAACGTCTTCCAGTACGCTCTATGGCCTTCTTGAGCTTTTCGTCAAACCCCTGAAACTTTAGAGGATTGGCAGAGACTATGTGTTTGTTGAACTCCCGGACCGAGCCTGGATCAAAGAGGTTTTGAAGGTACCACTGGTACTCCAGGGGAAAGTGATGGCCGCATGTTGGACATACCCCGCAAAATTCCCCATAAAGATCTGGCACCCACAGATCCTTGCATCCATACTTTTCCGCATTGGGGCAGCTTACGGTCTTGTCCTCGTTGGCAAGGGGGCTAATATACTGTTCCCAGTCCTGCATGAAAATGGAACGCCTGAGGATATCCTGCTGGCTCAAGCCGTTTTCGGACTTTGGCTTAGGGAACACAAAGTCATAGGCCACCCGTACGGGCTCGGTAACGGTTTTCAGGAACACCGAACCTTCGCTTGAGACCTCTTCTATTAGCTTTTGGACCTGCCTTGAACGCTGCCTGAGAAGGCCATAACGTATGTCGTAGTAGTTCTGCTTTACTGTCTCAACGGCCTCTGAAAGGCGGCTTCCAAGTGACTGCCTCAGCTCCTTGTAGCCCTTGCCCATGGACCTGTATTTTTTGGAGCGAAGCTCCAAGAGCCTTTTCTTTTCAGAATCCGTTAGAGACCACTTTATGTGAATGTCAAACTCGTCGCTAAAACCCTCTGTCTTTTCCTGACTCTGCCTTTTGAGGGCATATGACCTGAAGGTTCTAAAGCTCTTGGTCTGAAGGACCACCTCGTCGGTTGCACGCACCATCTCATAACGAAGACGCCTGAAAAACTGGTAATCCCCCCGCCTTGCGCCAAGGGGCGGCTCCTCTATTATCCTGTCAATGGTCTTGAGCTTGAGGTTATCCTCAGCGGTCATCTTTAGCTGGGCTGCACAGTGCTCCACTAGCTCCTTTGGAACCTTTCCCCCCTCCTTTATCCTGCCCTCTATTGCCGCTGCACCTTCAGGAGAAATCACCGAGTAGTATCCCCTTGAGGCCATTAGACGGATGTCTGCAAGGCCTATGGCCTCTGCTCCGCCTGAGCCCCCCTCGGATATGAAGGCTACGATTGGAACCTTCAGCCTTGACATGCGAAAGAGATTTCTGGCAATCTGCTGGGCTGCTCCTGGATAATCCTCTATGGGATAGGCTCCTGGGGTAAAAATATAGCTGTGAATGGGGATTCCCTCTATCTCTGCCACCTTCATGTACCGAAGGGCCTTTTCATTTCCCCACGGCTTTGCGCATCCGCCGTTTCTGAACTCCTCCCCGTAACCCTTCTCGTGGCCGATAACCATTACCTGATGGTAATAGAGCCTGTTTTTCACCCGTCTGGTTATGGTGGCCCTTGCAACCACTACCGCCGGGTCAATGTTGCATTCACCCTCACCGCCGAGCTCTGTATAGGAGTCATAGCAATTTTCAAGGATATCCTGGAGGGTAAAACGCTGAGGGCTTCTTACAATATTTACAATCTCAATTGATGAAAGGTCTTGGGCAACCCGATCCTCCAGGTAGTCCAACCTCCTTTCTATCTGGTCAAGCTCCACAAAAAGCTCGTCTTCCTTGAGATCAAAGAGTTTGGACCTGAGATTCTGGACTCGTTCCGACAACTCCCGCAGGCTTCCCCACTCAAGGCCGCCCTTTATATCGGCGAGATAATTTATGCGTTGGGCAAGCTCGGTCATGTACTTGCCACTGTCTAAAAGCCTGTTTTGCTCCATGTACTTGTTCTTTTAATGGTCGTTCCTTACGATTACACAAACCTCAAAATGTCGTCCACTTTTCTATAGAGGTATTGTAGGTTGGTCACAATGGGCCTTCCTAGGCTGTCCTCGCCCGCTATATTTACATTTAAAAGAAACTCCTTTGCCCTGGCCTTGGCCTCTTCAGTATCCTTTCCCCACACTATGGCAAGGGCAAGATTCGGGTCATACTCTGTTGGAATCTCGTAGGGCTCGTCCTGGGGGACGTGGGAATATACGCGCAGCCAGGGCTCCTGGGGAAATTCGAACCTGGTTATGGTTCCGCACCATGGAGCAAAACCCCTCTTAACGTCCTCTGCAACTATTCTTAGCTCTATGCTGGTGCCTTCAAAGGAGACGTGTTTCTGTGAATATCTCAATTTTTCTCCAAGTGCAGTCCTTATCTGCTCCTTTATGAGATTGACTGGCCCCTTTTGCCTGGAAATCCTTGAGATACAGGCGGATATCTCGTTTTCCACTTGTATGCGTGTATTGACTTCCAATAAATATGGCCTGCCATCTCTGGTTACGATCCATTCCCAGGTACCGACGTTGTCATATTCCACCTCCTTTGCAAGGCGAATGGAATAGGCCACTATCTGCTTCAGCACCTTTTCCGCATCAAAGGGGTAGGCCACATGATCCGGGTCAAAGCCAGGGGCCACCTCGACACGCTTCTGGCGCCCTGTGCTCTGGATGGTGCAGTTCCTGGTGCCAAAGTGCACCACCTCCTTGTGCCTGCTGCAAAGGAGCTGAACCTCAAGGTGGTGGTAATCCTTCATGCACTGCTCAATCAGAACCCCTTCGTCCCCGAATTGTCTCTTGGCATAGTTTTGTATGCGCCTGTAAACCTGGCGGAAAACGTCCAGGTGGGTCACCTCCTCAATTCCCATGCCACCACCGCCAGCAGAGGCCTTTACCAGAATAGAAGGCCCCTTAACCCCCTCTTCCCTTTGTTTCTGAAAAAGCTCTTCTGCAAGGCTTTCCGCCTCTAACTCGCTGTATATTGGTTCATCCGACCCTGGGATAACTGGAATATTCAGGGCCTTTGCCACCCTCTTGGTGTTTATCTTGCTGCCAAGATCCCTTATGACCTCCCATCGTGGCCCTATGAAGGTAATGGGACGATTTCTCGCAGCGGCCCTCCTGGCAAAACGGAAATCCTCTGAAAAGAAGCCGTAGCCAGGATGCACAGCAGTTGCACCGCAGTGGTCTGCAACGGCAAATATTTCGTTTGGATCCTTGTAGTTTGCAATCTTGAAGGCCGCCCCTTTTCCCTTTTCCATGGTGGCTGCCCTGACATGACCGGAGTGCCTGTCTTCCTCTGTATAGACGACTACATAGTCAAGGCCAAGCTGCCTGCACGCACGCATTATCCGTATGGCGATCTCGCCCCTGTTGGCTATAATGATTTTGTCTCTTTTCACAACAAATCTTTCAAAAAGTAGTGGCAGTTTCTTTAGGGCTAATGTATATTTGCTGACTTGCCTGCATTTTGCCATGCAAAAGTGCAGACCGTTTGGGATTTTACCTGATAATACGGAAAAGACAAACCAGATTTTAAACATTGCCAAAATGCGGGTAACAGCCCCGTTTCATCCTGAAAATGCCCTGGCTTTCGCACCAGGTTATCAAAAAGGAGGGCATGAAAATGGCTAAAATCGAATATGGATTTGGTCAGCACCTGATGCTGGACGGTTATGGATGTGATCGCGACAAGCTCATGGACCTTAACGGTATCTATGATTTTCTTAGTCGATACCCTGACGAAATAAAGATGACAAAGATAATGCCCCCTTATGTCTTTAAGTATTCCGGCAAGGTGCCAGAAGACTGGGGAATATCCGGCTTTGTGCTTATTGCAGAAAGCCACATCAGTATCCACACGTTTCCAGACAAGCTTTACCTGAGTCTGGATATCTTCTCCTGCAAACATTTCGATGCAGAACTTGCTGCAAAACGCATCAAGGAGATATTCTCCATTGAAAAGATGGAGGTAAAGATCCTTAACAGAGGGCAGGAATTCCCCAAGATAATAAGAAGCGTTCAGGAATTCATAAAGGACGAACGAAGCCACATGGCGGTCTAAAAACCATGGGCCTTGACTTTCTGGGAGCGCCCTACTCCGCAGGCATTGACCATGCAACCTTTGTAATAAGCCCCTTTCCCTATGACGCCACGGCAAGCTACGGAACCGGGGCAAGGTTTGCGCCTGCCCGCATTCTTGAGGCATCTGCGCAGCTGGAGTTGTTTGACGAAGAACTTGAGGAGTGCCCCTACAAAGCCGGCATCCATACCCTGGAGATACCAGAGGTTCCCGTTGAGCCTGAGATGGCAAGAAGGCTTTCAAGGGATATTGCAAGAGACATACTGCGAGGCGAAAACGTTCCCGTTTTTCTCGGTGGGGACCACTCCATTACCATAGGGGTAATCCAGGCCGTAACTGATATCTTTGAAGACGTAACCGTTTTGCACCTGGATGCCCACACAGACATGCGTAACGAATACCAGGGCAGTCCACTCAGTCACGCATGTGTCGCAAGGCGTGCAAGCGAACTTTGCCAGGTGGTACAGGCAGGTATTCGCTCTTCTTCTGAAGCTGAGTGGAAACATCTTAAGAAAATGGAAAACCTGCCAGTTACTGCTTACATGATCAGGCAGGATCTTGAGCAGGCCACCAGGAAAATCCTGGAAAAGATAGAAAGCGAGAAAATATACATCACAATAGATGTGGACTGCCTTGACCCTTCTGTGATGCCGGCAACAGGCACTCCCGAACCTGGCGGTCTCGCCTGGTTCGAGCTTTTGCACTTATTGAAAGAGAGCATCAAACACCACAAGGTCGTTGGATTTGACGTTGTGGAGCTTTCCCCAGCGCCCGGTCTACACTTTCCAGAGTTTACCTGCGCCCGTCTAGTATATAAAATAATGGGATACATTAAGGCATTTGAGGGAATATCTCCAAAATAGAAAGGGACAAATCCGCAGGAATTATACGGTTTTAATAATGAACCCCCTATTTTTGGTCTTTTTGGCCCTTTCATCCACTTTCATAACCATGTGCAGCCAGGAAAATAAGGTAAATAGCGGAAAAGACGTATCCCTTGTCATTGACAGCAGAAAGGACTGCTGAAAGGCAATAGTGGGCGTGGGTCTGCGCTTTCGAAACCAGGAGGTTCCAGAAGGAGACAGGGTGGAGGTATTCATCAGGCCTGAAACCGTGCCCAAGATGAAAAAACTCCTTTCCATAGTTGGCGGAAGGGTTCTCCTGGAAGAAAATGAGAAAGGCTATGTTCACATGATCCTTGAAAAGACATCCCCTCCCGAATCCTCAAACGCCACGGACATGCATTAAAAAGGGGCGGCAAGACCCAGGAATTTCATCCATGCAAAAGCCCACCCTTGTCATTAGCGGCAGACTCGTTCTTAAAAAAAACGTCCTTCTTGCGCCCCTTGCAGGTATTACAGACTTCCCCTTTAGACGAACCGCAAGGATGTGTGGCGCAGAACTTGTCTTCACCGAGATGATCTCGTCTAACGGCCTTGTCTTCAGAAACAAAAAAACCCTTTCTATGGTATCGACCCTAAAAGATGAGCAGCCCGTAGGCGTACAGATCTTTGGCTCAAATCCTGAAATCATGGCAGAGGCTGCCATCATCTGCCAGGAGCTTGGCGCAACCCTCATTGACATCAACATGGGGTGCCCTCAAAAAAAGATCGTTAAGACCGGGGCAGGGGCTGCCCTGATGCTTGATCCGGCCCTTGCCCAAGGGATAGTTGGACAGGTGGCCAGGAAGGTATCTGTTCCCGTAACGTGTAAGATACGTCTCGGATGGGATAGCCAGAGCATCAATTCACCCTCATTTGCAAAAAGGATGGAGGATGCAGGTGCCTCCATGATTACGGTCCACGGAAGGACAAGGAGTCAGATGTTCGCTGGAAAGGCGGATTGGGAGGCCATAGCCAGAGTCAAAAAAGCGGTTTCCATACCAGTTGTTGCAAACGGGGATATCTTTTCAGCTGAAGATGCCAAAAGGTGCCTTCATATCACCAAGGCAGACGGCATCATGGTTGGAAGGGCAGCCATGGGAAGGCCCTGGATAATTGGAGTCATCTCAGATCAGATCGATCCCGGGAAAGAGCAAAATATTCCCAACGTGAGGGAGAGGTTGCGGATCATCCTCTTTCATCTGGATGCCATAAGGGAATTTTATGAGCAAGGGGTGGCCCTTAAGATAGCAAGAAAGCACCTTGCCTGGTACACCAAGGGCATGAGAAACAGCGCAGCCTTTAGAGACGCCCTTTTCAGGACAAAAAATCTTGACGAATTAGAAGGACTTACCTGCTCCTTTTTCAAAAGGATGCTGCAGAAAAGAGCAGATATCAGTAGTTAGTCCTCAGGCCAGAGCTTTGAAGGCTCAAATCCAAAACTTTCCTTGAGCTTGTCCTTCTTTTCAAGCTCTGAAAGCTCCATTTCTATGTCTTTTATTTCGTCCGTCTCTTCTTCCTCAACCTCCATGACCTCAGGAGGCTCCTTCGTATCCGGCTCCTGGGTCACCGCCTCCGTTTTTGTAACACGGGGGCCTTCCTCCTGGATTGCCTTGACCTCCCGGGCGGCTATCTTTAGTGTCTCGTCCATCTCCTCAGGAGGAAGCGCCATCTCATCGTCCAGCAAACGCAAAAAGCCTTCAAAGGATGAACGAATCTTAAATACCGTCTCCCTCTGTTTCATGCGAAGCCTTCTTATCCTGTCCTCAAGCTCAACGGCCTCCTGGTGGGCATCCTGAACTATCCTGTCCGCATCGAGCTTTGCTCGCTCTAAAATAAGCTCGGCCTCCTTCTTTGCGCTTGTTTTCATTTTCTTGGCTGCTTCGTGAGCGGCAGTCAGGGCCCTCCTGAATTCCACCTCCTGCTGCTTGAGATAGGCGATTTGCTTCTTAAAGGACAAGACCCTGTCCTTTAGCTCATTTCTCTCCCTTATTACCGATGCCAGGTAGTTTGCAACCTCCTCCAGGAAGGCCCTTACCTGATCCTGGTCATACCCTCTAAACCTGGCTTCGAATTCCTTCTCCAATATTTCATTAGGAGTTATGGACATATTCAGGCCTCCGTCCTATGAAAGTCTCATTGCAAGCTCGTAAAGGCTTGGAACCAGGAAACTGTCCAGAAATATGAGCGCAATGATTATCACCATTGGGGTAAGATCTATACCTCCAAAGTGAAGTGGCAGGTACCTCCTTACCCTGTTCATTACCGGGTCAGTAACATTATACAGAAAACGCACTATTGGATTGTAAGGGTCCGGGCTCACCCATGAAATAAGGGCCCTGATAATGAAGACCCACATGTACAGGTTAAGAAGAATGTGAATGATGGTGGCAAGTGACTTTATGAAATTGCTTAATATGAACATACAGTGCTCTCCTTACCGGTTATTTCCCAAAGGGGCAGATGGGATAGTGGCACTTCTTGCAAGAAAGGCAGAACCCTCCATGCCCCATCCTGGCGATTTCTTTCCTGCCAAACTTCTCCCCCACGAGAATCCTGGGAAGAACAAGGTCGAGTACCGTTGTCTTAAAATACATGCCACAGGCAGGAATACCAAGTACCGGTATATTTTCAATATAGCTTACTAAAAACATGGCACCAGGCAACACCGGACTTCCATAGGTTATGCCAGTTGCACCGGAAAGGGCTATGCCCTTCCTTGTAACGTCATCAGGGTCCACAGACATGCCTCCGGTACAGATCACAATCTGTGCCCCCTTTTCGACCGCCTTTTTTATGGCCTCGGAGATGGTTTGAGCGTCATCCGGCACCTTTTCCATGCCAATGACGTCCACTCCAAAGGAGGTAAGCTTATTTGTCATGGCAGGGCCAAAGGCGTCCTTGATTCGGCCCTCAAAGACCTCCCTTCCAGTTACCACAATGGCGCCCCTTGAAATCTTCCACGGAAGGACCTTCAAAAGGCCGTCTGCCTGCTCCAGGAGTTCCTGAGCCTGCCTCAAGGTGTCCCTCCTTATGACCAGAGGGATGGCCCTTCCTGCCCCAACTGCATCCCCCTTCTTCACAGGGCTGTTGGTGTGCCTTGTTGAAATCATTATGTCACCAAGGAGGTTTATCTTGTAAAGAATGTCCGTATCCACCTTGAACAGGCCGTCGGTAGCTGCTTTGAATGCGACCTTTCCCTCTGTAATCTCTGGATCTGTCTCAACTCCAGGGCCGCAGGCGAGCTGCCCGAGGACAACGCCAGCCTCGTTTTCATGTACGTCCTCCGGGCCAAGCTCGAGACAGTAGATGTTAAACTTTCCGAGATCCTTCAGCCTTGAAACGTCCTCTGTGCGGATTACATGGCCCTTCTTAAAGGCCGGACCCTTTTTTTTCCCCGGAACGATTTCTGTTATGTCGTGTGGAAGCACCATGCCCACTGCCTCCTCCACAGGCACAAGCCTTTTTACGCCAGGAATGGACTGGTACTCAACCAAGCTATCAGAAGCCACCTAAGACCTCCCCTTTGAAATTACCTGGTAATAACCACCATGGGCACACGCCCTGCACAAGGTCTTCCCGTCCCTTTGAACGTCACGGTAATCCTGAACCCAGTCGCCACACTCCTGGCACTGGACCCTCCGTCCTGGCCGGCCTGGCATGTCCGCCTCCGGGACCTCCACCTTGACCTCATGAACGGAAAAAAGCTCACTGTCGTCCATGACCTTGTAGGCCTCAAGCTGTCTCTTGTACTTGTTTTCTATCTCAGGGAACTTTTGGGCAGCAATTTCCCTGGCCTCTTCCCGGGCAACTATCCTGACTGCCTTTCCTTTTTCAAGGTCCAGGAAGGTAGCGGCCATTACTCCGTAGTCCATCCATTTAAGGGTCCTTTTGCCAAGACTGCAGCCAGTAACAGACTGTATGGCATCTGTTGCGCACCTGTCTATCTCAACAAATACCATGAGCCTCTTTCTGTCCTTTCCTTTTGGGTCCTCTATGCCCAGAAGGTCAAGGCCATGCATTGCAAGCCTCACCCCAAGCACCTGCCCAGGACACAGATGACCATGAATGGCCACAGACTCTTTCAATAACTGATCAAATGTTTTATTACTCATCTGTTTTCAATCTCCTGAAAAAGAGGTGGCTGCCTTGCAAAACATCAATCCTGAAACCCCTGAATTCTGGGAAAGACTGTCAAAGACCAGGTGTGACGATTCCATAAACAAAAAATGCCTAAAACCGGAGACATGGGACAAGGCCGCTGCCACTTATGATGACCTGGAAAAGTGCAAAGATTATCAATCCCAAGTCACAGAAATCATCAATATCTTGCAACAAAAAACCGCCTTAGACAAGGAAAATGTTGTTGCAGACGTGGCCTGCGGAACAGGGACCTATGCAGTCAGAATGGCGCCCTTTTGCAAAAAGGTCACGTGCATTGACATCTCAAGGGGCATGCTTGCAAAACTCGAAGAAAAATGCAGGCGCTTCAGCCTTTCAAACATAGAGATAGTAAATGAAGACTGGCAGGGTTTTGTCCCAGAAGAGGATTTTGACCTGGTCTTCTGCTCCATGACCCCGCTTTTGAGGGATAGCGCCAACATAAGGAAAATTGTTGCCTCCTCCAAAAGATTCATAGGAATAGTCACATGGGCAGGGGTTAGAAGAAACAGGCTTCTTGCCGAGCTTTCAAGAAAGATACTGGGCAGAGAGATGGACCAGAAGGGTCAGGACATAACCATAACCTTCAACTACCTGTACAGCCTGGGTCTTGCACCCAGTCTCACTTTTTTTACAGGATGCTGGGAGAAGATCCGTCCTGCTGAAAAACAGGCAGAGAACCTCATTTGGCGACTTGAGATGAAAAGGCCCCTTACGGAGGCGGAAAAAAAGGAAGTTCGCACAAAAGTTGCCTCTTTGGCTGATGAAAAGGGTCTCGTAAAGGTTGTAAGCACCGTCAGGACCTGCTTCATGCTTGTTGACAAACGCCAGTCTAAGGATGCCATAAACTGTCCCTGAAAGGGGCACGGGGGCTTTGTCTCCAGATATTCAGGGCCTTAAAGTTTTTTGGGCGAGTTAGCCCGGCTTAAGCCTTCCGCTGTGCTGGAGGTAACTTATTGTCTGGCTGGGGGTTAATTTCACAGAGGAAGGGCCGGTTCTCACATAAAACTCTTCGTTCTTTCCCATCTTCAAAAATACGGGCTTTTTTGATGGGGCGCACTCTATCATCACCACCTCTTTTTCATCCACCTCTACAAGGGTTATGGTCATAAAACTTGAAAACTCTGCTCCTATGTGCTGATTGATGAGATTCTTTACATGTAGCAGGCACCTGTCACTGTTTTCAAAGTTGTCCGGCCCTACACCCACTATTCTTCCAGTGTCATCCACACCAATAAGCACGACCCCGCCCTCTGAATTCAAAAAGGCCACAAGTGCCTTTAGCCATGCAAGCTCTATCTCCTTGCCTGGCTTTCCGCTTCTGAGATTGGTTCGAACAGTGGACTTAAACTCTACCCTGTCTCCCTCTCCGGACCTGATGTAGTCCATGAGGCGGTTAAAGGGATCAGTTTCCTGGCCACTTCCCCGGTCAAAACCCACAAAGCGCCAGAAGAGAAAAACAAGCAACAGCCCACCAGCCACGGCCGCCGCTGCATCCTTTAGATCAAAACGAAAAAGGGCCTTTTTGAAATCGGCCATGACGACCCTTTCAGGAACCACTACCCCCAGGAAGAAATTGGAACCGCTGGAACTTACAGGGCTAAGCACTGCGAACCACTGGTGTGAATCGTTTTCCACTGATACCGGCTCGTTTTGGAGTTTGCCCTTGTCCTCCCACTTCCCTACAAGCCTCTTTAGAAGCGTCTCGTCTTCTTCAAACCCTGCTGCCTTACCGGCAATAATTTTATTTGACGAGGCGTCAAGGAGAAAGGGCAGCCCCTCCATTTTGTGCCTTCTCATATCAAGGAGGTCTTTTATCCGGGAGGATGGGATGTCCATGGCAAAGACCATGGTAACAGGCGGTTTCTCCTTAGTTTTCCAGGAGATGGAGGCGGTAATTCCGGGCTCACCGGACTGAAAGAAGGTGTAGAGGGCCGACCAGTGCACCTTCCCCGCATCTTTTGTAAACCATGGGCGCTTTCTTGGATCATAAATCGAACTCTTTTTCCACTTGGACACGGGCTTGTCAGGTGCCTTCCACCTTGTAAACTCCATGAGGCTGCCCTGGTTCACGCGCCTTGTTATCCTGGTGATCCAAAATTCTCCGTCTCTGTAGAGAAAATACTCCCACCCTGTCTCATCAGCCAGGATGACCCCGCCAAATACCCTCTGATTCTTGAGCAAGGGAATAAACTTTTTGTTAAGGCCTTTGATGTTTGACTTTTCAAGGACCCCATTTTCACCCAGGTCCTTAACTATCTCAAGTTGCTTGGAGACCCTTTCAAAAAAGGCATCTATGTGGTCAAGCTCTGCCTTGGCAATTTTGAACAGGGCCTTTGAGGAGTACTCATCTCTTGTGGTAAGATACTTGTAGGTATTAAGCCCTGCAAAAATCAGGAGAAAGCCAACCAGAAGGGCCCCTGCAGAAAGAAGAACGGAGAGGTTTCCACGCCCCTTTAGGGGAAATTTGTTTTCTCTCATGGGTTTTCAATTTAACGGCAAGCAGGGCATGGAGTCAATCAAGGCTTATTTTGTTTACAACCCTTATTCTACAAGCGGCTACAAGGCTGCCCTGCGTTTGGTTATCCTGCGATAATGGGCCCACAGCCTCTCATCGGGCTCGATATCAAGCTCCGTTTTCAAAACAGCCTGACACTTTTTGAATACATCCAGGGCCTTTGTCTCCTGTCCAAGGAGTACGTAACATTCCATAAGGTGAAGGTAGGCCTCTTCGTCCCAGGAATCAATACCGATCAGGCGTTCGTTAACACGAAGTGCGCCCTCATAATCTCTCCTTTCGAGATAAATGGTGCCCATACCCCGAAAAACCCTTGCAAGCAGCAACCTGAGCCTTTCCCTCTCCTCGGCGCACCAGTCCGCATAGAGGTCTTCCACAAGCAGGTCCTCCCTGTAGATGTCAGAGGCCTTTTGAAAACACAAAAAGGCCCTGGCCACATCTCCAGATTTCAGGTACTTGAATCCTTCCTCTGCGCTTTGCTCAAAAAGTCGAATGTCCAAGGTGGACTCCTCTGGCAGAGAAAGGGTATAGGTCTTGTTTCTCACAACAATATAGCTGGAACGGGCCTTGGGGGAAAGGAATGGCTCCAGGGCCGTACGCACTGCACTTATGGTGCTCCACAGATTTGATTTCGCCTTTGACGCCACGCTATCCGGCCAAAAGAGCTCCATCAGCTGGTCCTGGGTAAAGGTCACCCCGGCATTGAGAGAAAGGAACTTAAACAGCTCCTTGGCCTTCTGGCGTTTCCACGCCCGCTCATCTATCAAAGCTTCTCCACGTCTTACCTGAAAACTGCCTAAAAGTCTGATGTGAAGCGGCTCTGGCGAAAGATCCGAAAGCAATCTCGCCATCTTTTCGAGTCTTTTTGAAGTTTGAGGGTTCTCAATCCTTTTGGCCTGTTGTGAAACAAGGGAAGCAGCAGCCCTGAAACCAGTCTTGAGCCACACATTACATATTCCCAGCTTCAGGTTGTCCGGGCTTTCACTGAACATCCCAAGCAGTTTTCGGCTGCCATGGTTTCCCCAGGCCGCCCACAGATCCAGGAGAAAATCCTGTTGGAAACCCGCCTTCATGGCCTTTTCGGCAATCCTAAGCCCGTCTATTGTTGAATCTTCAACAAGCAGAAAACCGAGGCCCTTTTCAGCTATTAGCTTCATTGCCCCTGAAAGCGGTTGAGCTTCACAATCATCACCAGCCTCCAGCCTCAACCACAGTAAGTAAAGCCGGGCCCTGGCTTCCCGGTGAGATACCTTCCACCTTCTGGAGGTGGCAACCACCTTTCTGAGGTAATCCTTCACAAGGGAGACATCCGATAGAATCCTTCGCATTTGAAACGCCGTATATGCCACAAACGACTGAAGCATGATCATCCTGCGGCGAATCGACAGGTTCCAGGCCTTTCGCAGGGCACTCCCTTTATCTAGAGCGGTATGGCATAAAAAGGCCATGGTAATTGCATTCAGGACCTCCACCCACAAGGTCAAGTCCCTCCCCGCCATCTGCTCAGCCCTTTTAAGCCATCTTCCCGCCTCATCCAGCCGCCCTGATTGGGCTAATACAAAAGCCATAAAGGCTGTGGCTAGCGCGTGGACAGATCTGTTCTGGGAGCTGCTCACATTTTCCGCCTCCCTGAACCAGGACAGCGCCTTATCAAACTGCAGTTGCTCCAGCTTTAGCACCCCCTTGAACAGAAGTGCCCAGCTCAGCCGCTTCTCTGGGTCCTTTTTCCTGAATACGGCTATGGAATAGTCGAGAATGTGCTCGCTTTCTTCAAATTCTCCCCTTTCAAGATTGTAAAACACGGCCTTTGGGGTAATCAGATAACACCGGGTGGCCTGGTCTATGGGCAATATCCTGGATGTGGCAATGGCCTCTACCTGTCGCCACCTTCTGCCGCATTCCCGGAAACGGCACATCTGGTGAAGGGCAATTGCGTGAAAAAGCATGGCCTCCGCCTTGTAGCGGCTGAAAAAGCCCGACTCGGACACAAGCCGTCTTGCAAGCTCCTCGGCCTTTTCAGGCTCCCCAGCAAGAAGAAGTATCTCGCACAACTTGCTGCCCGCCTTAAACCTTTGCGTTTCCCTGGGGCCGAGATATTTAAGGGCCAATGAAAAACAGTCCTGGGCGTCTTCTAAATTGCCAAGATACAGGTTTACAAGGCCCCATACCGTGAACAGTACGGGATGTTTCTCAAGCACCGGCTGGGGTATCATTTCAATCCATGAAGACAGCTCCTCGAACCTGCCTTTTTCTATCCAGTCTTCATGTATTGACAAGACAAGCCGGGTCACCTGGTTCCAACTCCTTAAGGCGGCGAAATGGTACAGGGCACGGTCAATCTCCCCGCGTTTCTCAAAAAATACGGCTGCGTCCCTGTGTATCCTGTCGTATTCACCTTGTCCCAGGATATGAATCGCCTTTTCACGCAAAAAATCACTAAAGAGGCTGGAGAACCGAAACCACCTCTTCCCCTCCCCTCCATCATCCCTCTCCACAAAGGTGCTGTGTTCAAGGAAATCGCCCGCCCCATCAAGCTCCATGGCAGGCAAAAAGCGGCCGAGAAGAACCATGTCAAAGGGTTGAATGCAGGCTGCAACACAAAGAACCCTGCGCAGTTCCTGATCCAGGCCCGAGAAGATCTCATGTTGAAGGTATGAGAAAATCTCTTTTGATGAAAAACGGCCTGAATCCATACCGGCGGGCCTTTTCTTCATGTTCATGCAAACAAGGGAAAGGCCAGCGGGCCAGCCTGCCACTTTTTCATAAATCCTCCGTGCGGCACCCTTTTCAAGAGCAGGCACATTGGTGAGCAGATATTCTATTGCCTCGTCTTCATCAAAGTGGAGATCACAGCTTTCCACCTCAACTATCCTTCCTTCAAGGCGCAGGGCCGGAATCGGCGCAAGATCAAGCCTGTCTCTCGATACAAGCACCACGGATGCAAAGGACGGAAACCTTTCCAGTATCATTGTAACTATGTCACTCCAGCCAGGCCTGTCCTTTAGAACTTCGCAGCCTTCTACCACCATGACGCCCGGAGCAGACCCCTTTATGACCATTTCGTCCAGCATCTGCTCCATGACCACCCATGGAGAAGCGGTCGCACGTACCTTCTTTTCAAATACCGATTCCCTTATCACGTCGGGCCAAAGCCTGGCCCAAACTGAAATCAGCACCCTTACCAAGGTGGCTTCATCAGGCCCTAGGCCCCTCATGTCCAACACTGAAAAGTTGTAAGCGCACCTCTCCATTAGCTGCCTTACAAATACGCTTTTTCCTGCCCCCGCCTCTCCGCTCACCAGCAAGACAGAGCCTGGACGAAAAAGAGGTGTGATCCTAGTCAAAAGCCCGTCCCTGGCGATTTCACAAAGACGGATGCCAGCTTCTGATTCATTAATATTTGCAGTTGAAGACGCCATCAATATGCCATGGGAGCCTGAATTTCCATATTACTTACAGCGCTGACTTTTACGAGTGAATCCATATGCCGCCTATGTCAAGCCTGTCCTGTAGCATCTGCCGAAAAAAACTGAAAATATCCCTGAAAACCTCTGAAAATACTGGTTTCCAGCAAGCATAAGCCTAACTTCACAACTTACTTATCATACATCGCTATCCTTGTCAGTTTTTTGTCAGTAAGCGGAGCTATACTTTGGCATCACATGGACTTAGGGGGGCCACCGGGGAATATCTGTGAGGAAAAAAGAGACTTTCATCCTACACATCTTCAGAAATAAAGGGCAAACGAACAACAGCCTAACAGGGGTTCTGAGGCATGTTTACACTGGTTTTTCGAAACACTTCGAGAGCGCGGAAGAACTTTGTAAAGCCGTCAAGGAATTTTTGAACAAAAAAGGTGATAAAAAATGAAAAACCGTAAACTGAAACAGGTAGCTTATCTTCTGGTGCTCGCAGCCCTTTTTTCTTTGCCGCCTGCTGCCTCTTGTGCCTCAAAGGATAAAAAACAGGCTGAACAGCATGACCCCTTCAGGGCCCTCTACCTATGGTCTGAAAAGGAGAGGGAAAGGAGCCAGCAGGAGATGAGCTACCGCTATTATGATTACTGGGCAGTCAGGGCCCGGCTGCTTTCTGACTACTACTCGGCCTACAGGCAGTGGCTCCATCTCGGGCTTACCGAAAAGTGGCTCCAAGACCCGGAAAACAACCCCCTTCCACCGCCTCCTCCCATTCCCCCGCCTCCGTCCTGTTTTTTACCCCCTGCGTCCCCATGGCTGCCCTATCTGCCCTATCCCTACGGCCCTGCCTGCTGGGGAATTTCCGGCCCGGCCCCCTGGCTGCCCTGGCAACCATATCCCTTGGACCACCGCCACTTACACCACTACCGGGAAAACCGAGGAGGACACAAAAGATGAACAGGGAAAACAGAAAAGGGCGATTCTGCCTGCTTATGCTTGTATGTTTGACCTTTCCCCTCTGGACCGGATGTGCCAGCCAGAATTACATGACGAGCTTTACTCCCCGCCAGGAACCCCAAAGATACCTTGACATGAGCTATAACGGGCCAAGGGCAAATGTGGCCGTTGGAGATTTCCGCGTCAAGGCCAGGGGCGCATCTTCCTACATCGGAGACGGCCTTAGGGAAATGCTTGAGACTGCCCTCTTTGAATCGAGACGGTTCAATACCCTGGACCGCATGGACATGAAGGGCCTGGCTGCCGAACAGTCACTCAGTTATTCAAAAATGGCTAAGCCCGGCTCCCCGAGGCTTGGCAGGCAAATGGAAGTGGCCAGGCTGCTGGTTTACGGAGCGGTAACTGAATTCGAGGCCAATACAGGGGGAATGGGAATCATGGCAGCCATGCCCGGAGTGCCCGTTACAGGTGGAGCCATGGGTAAGAACGCACACATGGCCATAGATGTCCGCGTTGTTGATACGGCAACGGGCAGGATAGTGGCTGCAAGGCGCCTTGCCGGTTCGGCAGCCTCGTTTTCAGCAGATCTTGCCACAAGGCTCTTTGGTGGAACAACCACAATGCCGGTAAGCCTTGCCGCTTACAAGAATACGCCCATGGAGCTTGCCATAAGGGACTGTATCTACAGGGCGGTCATATATCTGTGCAACTCCATTCCACTGGAATATTTCACCTCCCGGTGAGATAAAAAGGAGAAAGGCATGAAACTCAAAGAGCCGTCAGTTAGAACCTGTATGAAACCGATTGTCACTATTGGATGTATCCTTATACTGCTTTCGGCCTGCGCAGGCATGAGCAGCTCCAAAAGCACCTTGATCCCGCCTTCTTCCAGCACTGGAATACCCATGGCAAGGGCGGTGAAGATGGCCGGGCTCGTACTTGAGGAACTGGGATACGGCATCAAGAAGCAGGACCCATTAAAGGGGTACATATTTGCGGAAAAAAAGGAGAAGGATTTCCTCAGCCTTGACTACATGACCTACTTTATGGAAGTCAGGTTGAACCGCTCCCAGGACGGGGGGCTTGCTGTAAATGCCAGGGCCATCGCTGGCCCTGAGATCGCCTTTACCACTGACCTGCCCTTTATGACGAGAAAGTTCCTGAAGAGATTCAAGGAACGGATAAACGCAGTGAATCAGGCACCGTCCATTGCACTTGCCCCGGGCTTTAAGGAACAAAACAGGGAGGTTGGCGGCCCCTCTGGCCGTGTGGACAAGACAGCATACTTTTCCTCGGAGGGCAAACTTGTACAGGCCTCCAACAGGCCGGGCCCCGCCAAGGCCCTCATAAAGGTAGGAGAGCTGTCGGTGACTGCGGAAAAGGCAAAGAACTTTGTTGGAGAGGGAATGAAGGAGATGCTTGAAACACAGCTCTTCGACAGCGGCTACTTTACCGTGATTGAAGATGTGCCGGGAACAAACCCGCAAACACCTGACCTCATCATTTCGGGGACCGTTTCTGAATTCGAAATGACACACATAAATACAGAGGCCTTTGCCATGCTTGCTGTTTTGATATCAAAAAGCCCAACGGTCGCCACGGGATACGATTTGAGAACGGCCCATATCGCCCTTGATGTACGTGTTACTGATGCTAAAACTGGGCAGGTCATACTTTCAAACAAGATAAAGGGCATTGGCAAGGCTAACAAGGCCACCCTCTTTGGGGGAGCAAGGGGCAATATGGCTGGCAGCCTTGAAAGCTACAGAAAAACGCCCATGGAATTCGCCATCAGGCAGTGCCTTAATAAGACTGTTTACTACCTGGCCAATCACCTTCCTGAAAGGTACTTCAGGTATTAGGAACGAGGCGTCCTTTTGGTATCTCACGGTGACAAGGGCTGATCCTTGATCATGGGCGTAAAGCCTGTGTGTCATCGTCAAACCCGGGGCATCTTTAGGCAACAGGGAGCAACAACCATGAAGAGCAAAAAAGAGGGCATGTCAAACCAGATTCTTCATATGAAGGGCGTAGCGCTGCTATACATCTCAGTCCTGTTTGCAACCGCTCTAATTCAGGGTTTCGCATGGGCAGGGACTCCTGAGACCGCGGAAGGCATCCTCTCACAGGCGGACCAGGAATCCATTGAGCAGCTTAAAGACAACTACGAGGCGCTCAAGAACACGGTCAGCGAAACCAAGAGCAAGCTGGAGGAGTACCAGGAAAAGTGGCAGGCCTTCAAGGACAGTTACGGATCTGATCCAAAGTTCGTAAAGGCCATAAACAAACTTGAAAAGGCAGGTTTGAGCAGGCACCTGAAAAACGCCATATCCCACCTTGGCTCCATAGAAAAAAAATTCAACTTTGCAGAAGGAAAAATCAAGAAACTCAAGGAATACAGGGAAATAGCCCGGCTCGTGGAGCCAACCAACAACCCTTTTGAACGGCTCGAAAGAATCTCGGGTATTCTTTCTCAAGGCTCCGACATGGTTTCCACCGTCGGACAGGCCCTTCCAGGCGTAGGAGTCATCACAACGATGATAGGCGCATACGCGCAGGCCGCAAGTGACTATTCACGGGCACTTAAACGGGTTGAAAAAAAGATACAGGCCAATATGCGTCAGGGATGTCTGACCATAGAGCAACTAAAGACGTCAGATGATGAGAGTCTTCGAAGTCTCTACCGTATGCCCTCTGTGCAAGAAGGTATCATGGTATGCAGGCAGAAAAACAAGCGCCTTGAGCTTCTCGGGCTGCAGCCGTACGTGTTAGTAGGCTCCAACTCGGACGAGGGCATGTTGTACGTATTCGTGTCTGGCAAATGGTTTGTCATCTCCTCCGAGTGCGTTAGCGATATCTTGCAGCTTTGGAGGCTTGCCTATGGAAACGGGCCCATTCAGGGGGTAACGCTTGCAGGCTACTGTTCGCCTGAAAGATACCAGCGGCTCAAGGCCATGCGTGAGAAACTGAAGGGCATACGCAAGGATGGCATGTGTAACATCGTACAGGACAACTTCTGCATGGAAAAGATAATGTCAGCTCTCCACAGGCTCAAAGAAATGGAAGAGATATGCCAGCAGGATGAAGACGGAAAACTCGAGGCGCTTTATTTGCTGAAGGCGTCCTTTAGAAAAAGGCTCGACTCTCTCTTCAAAGGCTATTCGAATCACATACTGTTTTCAGGAACGGTCAAATCGGAAGACGGGGCATTGGTGGCAGGTGCCTCAGTACATGTCAAAGGAACTACACAAAGCACCAATGAGCAAGGACAATTTGAAATACTTCTTCCCGGAAGGCTTCTAGGCTCTGCAGCGGTTGTCCGAGCCACCAAGAAACACTACGAGAGCGGCCGCACAGAAGTAAGATTTTCTTACAGGTGCAAAAACCTTTACCGTCCCATAATCCTTAAGAAAAAGTTGAAAAGCATAGTAATAGAGCCTGGAGATTCCGGTAGCATAACCCTGGAAAAAGGCGCAAAACTGAATCTCAAAGGATTCGCCATATACGAGGACGAAACGAGACGGAACATTACGAGACACAAACAGGCCCGCTGGGAGCCTGGGAACAGATTCAAGGCGGACAAACCGGGCAGATTCAGGGTGACTCTATCCTTTAAAGACAGGACCACGGGCCTTGAGATAATCGTCAAGGAGAAGGAAGGATACAGGGCCAGCACTTCCCAGACACAGCAGCCTCCAGAAGGCCAGGAAGGAAACAGGGGCCCTGAGGAACCGGACGCGTGCAAAAACGCCAATTCTGACCTTGACAGTATCAAGAGCAAGATATCCCCGGCAGATGAAGGCGCGCAAAAGAGCTCGACAGCCTGCCAGAGGCTCAAGGGCCTTTCTTCCACGATTTTGTCCATAAAACAGGAGATAGAGTCCATGGCCGGAGAGGGCACCAGTCTTACATCACGGGTAACCGCCATCCAAGACAAGGCCAGCACGTACAGCACGGTTGAAACAAGGGCAATGTCCGTATCTGATACCGCAAAGACCTTTCTTGACTCCACTGCCCAACTGTCCGGAAAGATATCTGATTGCAAATGGCTCAAAAAAAATAGAGATATCTTTTCAGACGCTATCGGGGTCGGTGAATCAGCTGCCTCTCGACTGTCCAAAGTGTCATCGGAAGTGTTGAGATACAACAAACTCGTAAAGGAGTTCGAGGCGGCAAAAGATGTGGCAAAAGATTACCTGAAAAAAAGGGTCAAAAAGCTGATGGACCGGTATCGCCGGGCGGGTAAGCTAAAAGACGAATTTGAACAGGAAGAAAAAGGCTTGAAGGAGCTGAACGAGAAACTGGCCGAAATGAAACAGACACTTATCCCGGAAATTTCCTCACTTCTGCCCGCCCTTTCACCCTGTAAAGGTGCTGAAGCAAGAAATACAGTGGAAAGGCTAAATGGCATCCTGTCAAGACTCAAAGGTTATCCTCCAGGTTGCGAGGTCTCAAATCCGTATGATGAAATAAACGTGTCAATACCATTCACCGATATCATGAATAGCTACTCAAAAATAAATGACATGAGCCTGGATCATCTGACAATAAGCCTCTCGGAGCTCGAGCGTCTGAGAACAATGGTAAAACCACGACTGACCATCCTGAAGCAGTTACGAGAAAAGGCCCTCACGTGCAAGGTCCAATCCAGCCCTGCCTCAACTTCCCCGGGACACCAGGACACCCAAGACGAAAACCCCATTGACAGCGCCTACCTTGCAGCACAGAACATGTATGGCAGCAGGGAGCAGGACCGCCAGCATGATGTCAACGACCATATCTCACAGGATATTTCCTCGGACATGACCAACAGGACCGATCGTCCTTCCCTGGCAAGCCTGGGAGCGCGTCTTGCAGCAGGACTTAACACCATCCGTAACACGCAGGGAACTCACGGCCACCACGAAGAAGGAACACCGGGCGTTCCTGAAACTCCAGATGGCCTACAGAACCAGGATGGCGGCATGCCCTCCCAGACGTCCCATGAAAGCTCCCCGGGAAACGTGTCCGCAAATGGCAATGGGAGAAGTAATAATAGGGAAACTGCCACGGAAACCTCCGCAGAAACCGGACAGCATAGACACGACCATCAAAATCCCGGTAGTTCCTCAGACCATGGAACCAGGCCACACCACGGCCATAATGATGGCCACTCACATGGCGGGAATTCAGGAGGAAAGCATTATTACATAGTCGATCTGGCAATGACCATGCAATTTGCCAGCGGGCATCAGAGCACTACCTGTAACTATAAATCAAGGGGAATCATACACGCGAACTCCAGCCAGATCAGGCTTTGCAAAAAGGCAGCCTCAATTTATGAGTCTCTTGCACGATCGAGCAAGCATTCCCGGTACATCCGTTACATTCATTACAAATTTGATGGGCCCTATGATCAGGTCCCAGATAGTGTCGAGCCGTACGAGAACATAAATCCAGAATGCAAGGTATTTCGAACGAAAATAACAAACTTTAGGGGTCGAATTAATGGTACCGAATGCCAGCAACATCTAAAAAAAGCGATCTGGATCAGGGATCACTAATAATCCGGTTTGGGAAATCAGGAACCCTGCACCAGCATGGAGCGGCGGGCAGATCTTCCAAGCGCCTTACTGCACCTTGCGCGTCACGTTTGTGCCGCTGCCGCTTCCATTCCCGTTTCCCTTCTCCCAGCAGCATACGCGCATGGGAGGGATGTTCAGGAATTCGAACTGTACCCGTTCCTGGCCCATTACCGGGCTGCAAAGGCTTATTACCTTCTTGCTTAACTGATAGGCCACAAAACGTCCTCCCGGAGCCAGTACCTCATGAATGGCCCTGATTATCTGGGAGCCGCATTCATCACTCATAGTGGAAAAGGGTATACCGGAAATAATGGCCTCTGGTGCCTGAAGATGGTGGTCGTTGAGGATTTGCTTTAGCTTACGGGCATCCCCAAGATGGGTAATAAGACGGCTATCCTGAATCTGGCTTATGATGGAGTAAAAATTGGGATTTATTTCAATGGAAAGAAGCCTGGCATCCCTGCCCATGTTTTCAAGAATGGCCCTGGTGGTGCATCCTGTTCCCGGACCAAGCTCTACTATGGTTTTTGCCTGTTTCACCTGCGCTGCATCTATTACGCGTCTTATGAGGGCCTGAGAACTAGGTATTACAGATCCTATCTGCAAAGGGTGCTTCAGGAATTCCTGGAAAAAGAACAGACAACCGTTCATCACCTTTGGCAGCATGCTGGAATTTTCCTTTCTTAAGCTCATGGAACTTTAACCTCTCCTCTCTGCCTTCCTTATGTAAATTGGACTATTTGACTTTGAAGAACAATAACAACCTTGTGATTTTAATATTCACTTTCCTCTTTTATCAAAGAAGTTAAACTAATAAAGCACATTTTTTCTGGCTTACAAGTACGTTTTCGCTTTTTTGCACAAACTATCCTGACGACTATGCCAGAACCGTTTATCCGACTCTCCTTACGAGGACCATGAAGCCCAAGGTGAAACAGGCCACAAGGAGGTGGCCAAAAAGAAAAAAGCAAACTCGAAGTTACGGGAATGCATAGTGAGGGTTGTTCTTTCTCATTAATTGGAAAGATGGATTATTTTCACGGAAGGCTGCTATCCTCTCCGCTGCCCTGTCCGCTGCGTAATACCGGTTAAATAAGGGCTAGGCACTTTCCCTGCTGCAGAAAAGCGCCTTGCCCTTATATATGCTGCCCTAACAAGGCTAAGGATTTACCACATTCCAGCCCCTGTTTCTCATGCATCTTATGTATGCTTCCTTATACTTCTTCTCTGCCTCTATACCCTTGTAGGCGCCTCCTCCTATTCCTCCTGCCGCAGCGCCAATGGCAGCACCCTTTCCTGCATTTCCTGTGGCGGCACCAATGGCAGCACCCGCTGCGGCACCGATTGCTCCACCAATAAGTCCACCCTTAATGGTTTCTTCAGGAGTATAGCCTGATACCTGCTGTGCCAGCATCTTGCACTCCGTGAGATCCTGGGTATAGCTGCGCCTGGATGCGGGTGCAGGAGGTGGTGGTGCCTGGTAGGTTGGAGCAGGCTGCACCTGTCGAGGCTGTGGTGCTGGAGCCGGCGGTGGAGGAGGAGGTGGCGGATACTGCTGTGCCTGTGGGTACGGCTGTGCAGGGTATGCCGCCGGACTGCTGGTTGGATCTATGGTAGGTGTCCATCCACTTTGGGATGCACAGGATGAAAGGAGAAAAACAAGCAACAAAAGCATTACTGCCGGAAAGGAATTCCTCATTTTAAAAGACCTCCTGTATAAAATTTTCATTATCCCTTTATATCTCTTTAAGTCCCTGAAATTACCTGTCAACCAGGACCTTTAATTTATTCATGCAAAGGGCCTGCCAGTTACCGACCTATTAAAATCTCTAATGGCTGCTGCAAAATGGAAAGTTGAGTTTTTTAAAGACCCGATACTCGACAAAAGAGACTGCCTTCGACAAAATTGACGACCTTGAAATAGTATGGAGCCGGCAAGCGGACTCGAACCGCTGACCTGCTGATTACGAATCAGCTGCTCTACCAGCTGAGCTATGCCGGCCCGTCTCGGCCACTTTTTTATCACAACGAACCACCCACGGTCAAGAAACACGACACACTGGTTCAGCGCATTAAAATCATGCATGCATGTTAAACTATAATCCTCATGAGGTCTTCGGCAAGGATAACCGGTCCCTGATAGCGTCTCTTGCATGGAGTCAGGAGGTCACTCCTGTCACATTCCGGATAGAAGTGGGTAAGAAGAAGCCTCTTTACCTGTGCACTGGATGCCAGTCTTCCTGCCTGGGATGGGGTCATGTGCCCCTGTATCCTTTTCCCTTCAGGAGCGGCGCATTCCTGCACAAGAAGATCTGCATCCCTTGAAAGCTCCACAAGCTCATCGCAGTATTCCGTATCCCCTGAAAAGACTATGGCCTTCCCTCCTGGCCCCTCTATCCGGTAGGCCAGGCTATGTGGGGTGTGTTTTGTATGGACCGTCTTTATTACAAAGGGAGGAAACTGCTGAGACGTCATCAAGCTTACAGGAATTTCCTCAAAAACCACCCTTCCTTCTTCCGGCTCTGCCCACTCTCCCCATGCCTTGACAAAACCGGCAAGAAGGTTTGAAAGCCCTTCGGGCCCCCAAATCAGCACGGGCTTTTTACGCTTAAAGGATGGTGAGTACTTTGAGGCGAAGATGAAGGGGACAAGCTCCCCTGTGTGATCCGGATGAAAGTGGGTGTAGAGGATAAGGTCTATGTCGTCCTGGCGAATCCCTGCCCTTAGAAGCTGGCGCAGGGACCCTGCAGCCGAGTCTATCATTATGGTGTAGCCAAAGGCCCTTACGACCTGGCAGGGGCCGGATCTCCTAAGTGAGGGTACGCAGGTTCCAGAACCGACAATTATTACCTCCATATGCTCTGACATAAGAATTTCTCCTTTAAGCCTTGCTTTTTTATCAAAGGGGCACCAGCTCAAGGTCCCCGAAGGCGCCAATGGCATCCGCCTTTATGACCACCGCCCCTGAAACCCCCTTGATTCCCTGCAAAAATTCAAGGGCCCTGGCGATGTCCCTTCTGCTTTGAATCAGGTTCGCAGCAGAGGTTGCTGCTGCATCTGAAAGGGCGCAATCACTGCCTGTCACGGTGACGGCGTCTGCCTGCCCAAAACTTCTTGAATGGCCCAGGGTTCCTGAAGAGGTACATACGGAAACAGGACCTTTGCCAGGGGTCAGCCTCACACCCACCTTACCAGAAAGTGGGGATTTTCCTGCGTAAATGGAGACAGTGACAGGAGAGAGAATGCGCAGGAAGGTATCTCCGCCGTTTTCCACCATCACCTCCCCCTGGCATACACTTGCAATGCGGCTTCCAACATACTCTGAAATGGCTCCTGCAACCGCCGCCATGGGCCCCACACCGGCTGCATCCCCAGCCTTAAGCATCTTTTTTACAATTGCGGGAGCCAGGGGATCTGTGGGAAGGGGTACGTATGACTCGATAAAACCTGGGTGAAGCCGGGCGTACTCCTCAATGGCACCCCTTGCCTCTACAACCCAGGCCGATACCTGCCTTGAAAAATCCCCTGGGGCCTGGATAAAGAGGTCAGTCTCCTTGTGGCGAACCGTAAAGGAGACAAGCCCCTTTCGCCTCATTAAGGTGCGGTATGAACGCACCTGCACCATGGCCGACTAGTTCACCCCGTAAAGTTCATATTTCTGGGGCCTTTCAAGAAGCCCCCTGACGGCGTCTCTTGGGCTAAGACCCTCATAGATGACCTGGTAGACGTGTTCTGTGATGGGCATATCAACGTCGTGTTTTCTTGCAAGCATGTAAAGGGACTTGGAGGTCTTGACCCCCTCTGCAACCATGCTCATGGAGGAAAGGATTTCATCCATGCTCTGCCCGGCGCCAAGCTTGAGGCCCACCTGCCTGTTTCTGGAAAGATCCCCTGTACAGGTAAGCACCAGGTCACCAAGGCCTGCAAGGCCTGCAAAGGTGAGGGGATTTGCACCCAGTTTGAGCCCAAGGCGTGACATCTCGGCAAGCCCCCTGGTTATAAGGGCCGCTCTGGTGTTTGTGCCAAAGCCAAGGCCATCTGAAATTCCTGCGGCTATTGCAAGGACATTTTTTACAGCCCCTCCAAGCTGAACCCCTGTAACGTCATGGGTTGTGTAGACCCTGAAAAAGTCCGTTGACAAAAATTCCTGGAGCCCGCGGGCGATTTCATCACTGAGGGCAGCAACGGTTACGGCAGTTGGCATCCTGGCTGCAACCTCCTTGGCAAAGCTTGGCCCGGAAAGGACAGCCACCCTGGATGCGCTTTCACCGGAAAACACCTCTTGGAGGACCTCGGTCATGGTCATAAGGGTGCCGTTTTCTACGCCCTTGGCACAGGACACAAGGGCCTTAGGGGGCACATCCGCCGATATCCTTTGGACAAGCAGTTTTGCAGTCTCCCTCATGGCATGGGACGGGACCACAAAAAGTATCACATCCTTTTTAAAAAGGGCCTCTGAAAGGCTGGAGGTGACCTCGAGGCCATGGGGCAGGGAAAAGCCTGGCAGATATTTGCGGTTTTCCCTTGATTCAGAAAGCTGACGTGCCTGCTCCTGATCTCTGGCCCACAAGGTGGCTGGAACGCCCTTTTCTGCAAGGAGAATTGCAAGGGCAGTACCCCAACTGCCTGCACCAAGGATTGCTACGCTTTTCATTGCTGTTCGTTTATCCCAAG
>JALWNK010000045.1 GCA_026995935.1 Deltaproteobacteria bacterium | reverse complement strand
GCGCGCATGGCACTGCACGCACCTTTCACGTCCTCCGTTTCAAAGGCCAGGTAAACGGCGTTTATTCCCGTCTTCCCAAAGGCGGCATTGTGCATTACAGGGCTCAGGCTGTGTCTCACCGGCCTTCCGATGATTGCGTATGCACCAGTTTTTGCGTCTATTCTTGGCTCCCTAGTGGTCATCCTTTGATAGCTCAGCCCGTACCCAGTTCAGGAGCCCGCCTGCTGCCAGAATGAACCGGTCCCTCTGGGAAAGGTCCAGTCTGGCCTGGAAGGTGTTGCCCTTTGAATCCTTTACAGTGACGGTTTTTGCACCGGAAAGTATCACGTTTCTTATTCCGGGAATGGTTAGCGTGTCTCCCTGTTCTATTTTTTCGTAGTCAGCGGGATTGTCAAAGGTTAGGGGCACAATGCCAAAGTTTATGAGGTTTGCCTTGTGTATCCTGGCAAAGCTCTTTACCAGTTTTGCCCGCACCCCAAGGTACCTTGGGGCAAGGGCGGCATGCTCCCTTGAAGAGCCCTGTCCATAGTTCTCTCCGCCTACGATTATTACAGAGCCGGCCTTCTTTGCCCGCTCTGGAAAGGTGGAATCCACTGCTGAGAAGACAAACTCGCTTATGGCCGGCACATTGCTCCTTAGTGGCAGTATCTTGCTGCCTGCAGGCATTATGTGGTCCGTGGTGATATTGTCCCCCACCTTTAGGGCCACCTCCCCTGTCAGATCCTCTGGCAGGGGGTCAAACTCAGGAAGGGGTTTTATGTTCGGGCCACGAACGATTTCCACCCCTGAGCCGTCTTCCACAGGTGGAATGATGCCGTTGTCGTTGATGATAAGGGTTTGAGGTAGCTCAATCTCAGGGGCTTCACCCAGATCCCTTGGATCTGTGATGACGCCTTTCACTGCCGAGGCCACTGCGGTCTCAGGGCTGCACAGATAGACCTGGTCATTCTTGGTTCCGCTTCTTCCAGGAAAGTTCCTGGTGAATGTCCTCAAGGATATGGTATCGGTTGCAGGGGCCTGACCCATGCCTATGCAGCCAAGACATCCACACTGATGAATCCTTGCACCTGCATGGATAAGGGACTTGAGAACGCCGCCTGCATCTGCGTTTTCAAGGACCTGGCGGCTTCCTGGGTTTATCTCAAAGCTTACGTCCCTGTGGATCTGTCTGTTCTCAAGGGCCTTTGCTGCAACAGTTATGTCTCGAAGGGAAGAGTTTGCGCAGGAGCCTATTATCACCTGTGCGACCGGCCTTCCTGCCACCTCTTTTACCTTTTTTACGTTATCAGGTGAAGAAGGGCAGGCGATCATGGGTTCAAGGGCAGACAGATCGATCTCTATTATCCTTGAGTAGCTAGCATCCGAGTCCGCCACAAGTTCAACCCACTGACCTTGCCGGGCCCGTGCCTCCAGAAATGACCTTGTTATCTCATCAGAGGGGAAGACGGTTGAGGTGGCGCCAAGTTCAGTCCCAAGGTTTGCAATGGCGCCCCTGTCTGTCACGGATAGGGTCTTGACCCCAGGGCCGAAGTATTCCATGACCTTTCCCACTCCGCCCTTGACGGAAAGCTGTCTTAGAAGCTCAAGAATAACGTCCTTGGCAGATACCCAGGGCCCTAGGGAACCGGTCAGATGGACTCCGATCACCTCTGGCATGTTTAGATGAAAGGGCTGCCCTGCCATGGCCATGGCAACATCCAGGCCCCCCGCGCCTATGGCGAGCATTCCGCAGCCGCCTGCTGTAGGGGTGTGGCTGTCTGAACCCAGAAGCGTTTTGCCAGGTGCTGCAAATCTTTCCAGGTGTACCTGGTGGCATATCCCGTTACCTGGCTTTGAGAAGTAAAGCCCATATTTTGCGGCAATGGACTGGAGGAACCGGTGGTCATCGGCGTTTCTGAAGTCAGACTGTATCAGGTTGTGGTCAACGTAGCTTACGGAAAGCTCTGTCTTTACCCTGTCGATACCAATGGCCTCAAATTCAAGGTAGGCCATGGTGCCTGTGGCGTCCTGGGTAAGGGTCTGGTCTATCTTTATGGCAATCGGCTGGCCGGGGCTCATCTGGCCCTCAACAATGTGGGAGGCGATGATCTTTTCTGTAACGTTTAGGCCCATCTTGTTATACTTTCTCCTTCTGTCTTTTTCCTTTTGAAACGAAATGGGATATTACTATAGTAATCAAGGCTTTTCCACTCGAAGTTGTTTTGTTTGTAATTTGAGGAAATTTTCTGGATGCAAAGGGAAGTTGACTTAGGAAACAGGCGGGATACACGTTTACTTGCCAAAGAACTTGCAAGGGCGGCAAGGCCTGGGATGGCCCTTTTTCTTACAGGAGATCTTGGTGCAGGAAAGACCACCCTCACAAGATACATCTGTGAGGAGCTGTCCATTAAACCCAGGGAGGTGACGAGTCCAACCTTTGCTGTTATTCATGAATACCAGGGAGGGCGGCTTCCTGTGGCCCATGTTGACCTTTACAGGCTGGGGGAGGGGGCAGATATCTATGAACTGGGACTTGATGAATACCTTGAACGCGGCTTTTTTGTCATTATAGAATGGGCGGAATTTATGGCAGAAATGCCAGGGTGTCCCTTTATAAGGGTAGGGCTAAGGCTGTCTCCTGAGGGGAAAAGGCAGGCAAAGATAGAAACCTCCGGGGACGTGTCAGTGGATTTGAAGCAACTTTCTTTAAGCGAGGAAACGAGAAGATGAAGGCGCTGGTCTTAAGCGGGGGAAAGGGCACAAGGCTCAGGCCACTAACTCATACCATGGCCAAGCAGCTTGTGCCTGTGGCAAATCAGCCAATCCTTGGTTACGTAATGAATCACCTCAGGGAGGCTGGAATCAAGGATACAGGGGTGATAGTGGCCCCTGAGACCCAGGAAGAGGTGCGAAGATACCTTGAAGACGGTGGAAAATGGGGCCTTAACGTAAGCTACATTGTGCAGGAGCAGCCACTTGGCCTTGCCCACGCCGTTAAGACTGCAAGGGACTTCCTGGCAGATGACGACTTTGTCATGTATCTGGGGGATAACCTCCTTGGAAGCGGAATAAGGGATGCAGTGGGAAGGTTTCAAGAAAGCGATGCAGACTGCATGATATTTCTTAAGGAGGTGGCTGATCCAAGGGCCTTTGGGGTGGCCCAGCTGGATGAGTCTGGCAACATAGTGAGGCTTGTTGAAAAGCCAAAGGAGCCCCCTTCCAACCTGGCCCTTGTGGGGGTCTATATCTTTTCCCCTGTAATCCATAAGGCCATAGATACCATTAAGCCCTCATGGCGGGGAGAGCTTGAGATAACAGATGCCATACAGGCGCTCATAGATTCTGGCCGAAGTGTCACGGGAGAGATTCTGGAGTCGTGGTGGCTGGATACCGGAAAGAAGGACGACTTTCTTGCTGCAAATACAACGGTCCTTGACGAATACACCAGAAGGAGAATAGAGGGGGAGGTGGATGAGCAAAGCACCATAGAGGGCCGGGTCCACATAGAAGAGGGTGCCACGGTTTTGCGAAGCACCATCAGGGGACCTGTGGTCATTGGTGCAGGCACAAGGGTAGAAAATTCCTTTATCGGTCCTTTCTCAAGCGTGGGAAGGGGAAGTGTTATAAAGGATTCGGTTATTGAGCACGTTGTCATACTTGATGAATCTGAGGTGGTGGGTGTGGTGAGGCTGGAAGACAGCCTTATTGGACGAAACGCCAGGGTGAGAAAGTCGGAGTCCCTTAGGGGTGCCTTGCGCCTCATGATAGGGGATCACAGCAAGGTGGAGATATAGAAAAGGGTCGTCTGCTAGCTTTTTCTAAGCACAGCCACTGTTTCAATGTGATAGGTCTGGGGAAACATGTCCAGGGGGTGGAGGGCGGTAAGTTTAAATCCCTGTTTTTTGAGTGTTTCCACATCCCTTTTCAAGGTCATTGGGTCACAGGAAACATAGATGATGGTCTTTGGAGCAACAAGGCCCATGATGGCTGAAAGGGATCTTGCCCCGGTACGCGGAGGATCCATGACCACTACGTCCGCCTTGAAGTTCGAATTATAGGTAAGATTCTTTGAAAGGAGATCCCAAGTAAAAAATTGCGTATTTTGCTGGCACTGGTTTTTTAGGGCGTTTTCCCGGGCATTTTTGATGGCCTTTCTTTCCAGGTCAAAGCCCTTTATTTCAAGGCCTATTCTTGCAAGGGGAATGGAAAAGTTTCCAGAGCCGCAAAAGAACTCTGAAACCGTCTCTCCTTTCTCCTCTTTCACCAGGGAAACAACAAGCTCCACAAGGGCCCTGTTTTGCTCAAGGTTTGCCTGAAAAAATTGTCCTGGTTTGCAAAAAAGCCCTTGCGGGGCAAGGTCAGGATTCTTGTAAAAACAGATAAGTTCATTTTGCCAAAAAAACTGCGCCTTTTTCTTGAAAATCATGAAGCGGGCGCCAATATGTGTTGAAAGTGCACGAATTTTTTCTTTAAGTTCCTCCCTTATCCTTTTGGTAAAAGAGAGGGTTAAGAAGGAGTTGCCAAAAAGATCGTTTTCAACCCTTACGTAATCAATGTATTTTGCCAGGGCCCCGAAGGCAGTGTTCGTCTCATCATTAAGCATTTCAATCACAAGGTTAATGTCTTCAGTCAGGACCGGGCACCTTTTGAGGGCTACCACCTTTTTGCTCCCCTCCTGGTAGAAGCCCACTTTTGCCCCCTCTTCATCTGTTGATGGGAAAAGGCGAGCCCTTGCCCTGTATCCGTATGAAATGGGTGATGGCAAAAAAGGCTCTATCCTTGTTCCATCTTTCAGGAACTTTTCAAAGATTGAGGCAAATATCTCTTCCTTGATTTGAAGCTGGCTCTGGTAGGGGACGTGTTGAAAGTGACAGCCGCCGCATCTGGTAAAGTTTGTGCATAAAGGGGCGATTCTGGAACGACCTGGTCTCAAGATGGAGGTTATTTTTGCCTCTGACCAGCTCTTTTTGTCCCTGGTGATGATAACTTCCAGTTCCTCCCCTTCAAGGGCAAAGGGGACGAATGTGGCCTTGCCATCTATCCTGCCAAGGCCTTTGCCACCGCAAACAACCTTTTCTATGACAATTCTTGTCTTTTTCCCTAGTCTGCTATCTCGTTCAGGGCCTTCTGGAAGTCTTGATCTTCTGCTATGCGTTTGAGCTCAACCTCTTCCAAGTCGATTTCTTCTGCCTTGACTTCAGGTGCGGAATCCATCAGGTCAGAAACATCTATCTCAGATAAGGCATCTGAGGCCTTTGTATCAACGTCTTTGGCCTCTGAAGCCACGGCAGAAAGATCCATTTTGAACCAGTTTATCGGTTCCTTGTCAGAAATAAAAGCACCAATGGCCCTTTTTTCATCCTCCATGGATTTTCCGCACTTTCCACAGGTATCAAGCCAGTCAAAGCTTATCCAGCCACATTTTTTGCATCTCATGCTTTTTCTCCTTTGTTTTCTTTGGTCAAATCAAATCCCTGCTGCAACAACTGTTTGAAAAGATTTGAACAATAGATTATTGTCATGAAAAATTTTTGGAAAAAGCTTATGAAAATATTACAAAAATATATTGTTCTATTTGTTTTTATCGGCATATTCCCCTTTTACCTTACATCTTGTGCAACCAAGCAGTATCACCTTGCCGTGGATGCCTCAATTATTAGCAAAGGGCAGACCAAGGACCAGGTTATGGAACTTGTGGGTAAGCCTGATTATATTACTAAGACAGAGAAGGGGAACGAACAGTGGTACTACTACAATGATATCACCCCCTTTTACAAAAAGATTCCATTTCTTGGCAGGCTCTTTGGAAAGAGGGAAGTGGAGGTCATCCAGGTGACCTTCTACATGGATCGGGTTTCAAAGGTGATCTACTATGTTGCCGAAAAATGACCACTTTCGCATAGCGCGGGAGCGGATGGTTGAAAGCCAGATAGCTGCCCGGGGCATCAGGGACAAGAGGGTTCTGGAGGCAATGAAAAAGGTGCCAAGGCATCTCTTTGTGGATGAGGCCCTGTGGGATCAGGCCTACAGCGATTTTCCCCTGCCCATTGGAAGTGGCCAGACCATATCACAGCCCTACATCGTGGCCAGGATGACGGAAGAGCTCGGTCTAAAGGGGGATGAGAAGGTACTTGAGATAGGGACAGGCTCAGGATACCAGATGGCCATACTGGCGGAACTTGCCAGGCAGGTCTTCAGTGTTGAACGCATACCTAGCCTTCTTCAACGTGCCAGACAGGTTCTTGACAGCCTTGGCTACCACAACGTAATGATAAAACTTGATGACGGTACATGGGGATGGAAGGAACATGCACCCTATGATGCCATTTTGGTTACGGCTGGAAGCCCTACCATTCCGACACCTCTTCTCGATCAGCTAAAGGACCCAGGGGTCATGGTGGTTCCAGTGGGAGATGAATACTCCCAGACCCTTACCAAGATAATCAAGAAGGACGGCAAGGTGGAGACGAAGTACCTGGAAGGCGTCCGTTTCGTAAAGCTCATTGGAGATCATGGATGGCGCGCGTAGGTAGTGGCGCAGCCCTTTTCCCGTCCGTGCTGAAAAAGACATACGATCTGGTACTTGGATGGGCGGCCCACAAGAACGCGGCCTTTTTCCTCTTCTTTCTGGCCTTTGCCGAGGCATCCTTTTTCCCCATACCCCCTGATCTGATGCTTATAGCCATGGGCCTGGCACTGCCAAAAAAGTCCTTCAGGTGGGCTGGTATATGCCTTGTAGGCTCCGTGCTTGGGGGGCTTCTTGGCTACGGTCTTGGCTATTTTTTCATGGCAGCTGTTGGGGACCGGATACTGGAATTTTATCACCTCATGGACAAGTATGAACAGGTTAGACAGCTATACAGGCAGTATGAGGCATGGGCCGTGGCTGCTGGCGGCTTTACACCTCTTCCGTACAAGCTTTTTACCATAACGGCAGGGGCCTTCAGGATTGACCTCTTTGTCTTTGTGGTGGCATCTATAATATCCAGGGGTATGCGTTTTTATCTTGTTGCCGGAGCAATCTATTTTTTTGGGCCGAAGGTGCGCTATTTTCTTGAAAACTATTTCAATCTTTTTACCATTTTGTTTACTATACTGCTTATCGGGGGGTATATTCTGTTAAAATGGCTTTTTTAGGTGCAAGAATAGGGGTAATCGGCGCTGGCCTCTGCGATGAGGAAACATACGAGCTTGCAAGGAACGCTGGCAGGCTGGTGACCGAACGTGGCGGAATAGTCCTGTGCGGCGGTCTTGGTGGAGTCATGGAGGCTGCCTGTCGGGGGGCTGTTGAGGCAGGCGGGCTGACCATTGGTATCCTGCCTGGCTTTAAGGCGTCTGATGCAAATCCATACGTAAAGATACCCATTGTTACTGGTCTCAGCCACGCAAGAAACGTGGTTCTTGTGCGCTCGTGCCAGGCACTTATTTCCATATCTGGCTCACACGGGACACTCTCTGAGATTGCCCTGGCCCTAAAGATGTGGAAGCCTGTCATAGGTTTAAATACCTGGGAGAATCTGGCTGACGTGCACTACGTGAACACCCCTGAGGAGGCGGTGGAAAAGGCCTTTGAGCTTCTTGAATGACATGAATTTTCTAAAGATAGTGCGTTCCCACTTAAAGGAGACAGGTCTTGGACTGTTGGGCCTTCTTTCCGTGGCGGGTGTGGTTCTTTTGGTGTTTAAGAGTGCAAACGTAAGTCTTGAGATCGCGGAATTTAGCGCAAAGAGCGCACCGGTCACGGATATTTCCAGGCTCCTTGGATCCATCAGGGAACTGATTACCTTGTCTTCAATAGTGATCCTCATCCTGTCCTCCACCCTGTGTTTTACCCTCTATTACTTTATCAAACGGCAAAGGCAGCTTGCCAGGGCAGCCGCCATCATAAAGAAGAGCCAGAACCGTTACAGGTTCTTTACAGAGGCCCCGCCCTCCATAGGAATCTTGAGGTTTGATCTTGTTGAAGTAAAGGTCCATGATGCAAACAGGGCGGCCCTTTCCCTGTTTGGAAGGCCAAGGAGTGAACTTGTGGGAAAATCCCTTTTCTCACTCCTTCCAGAATCGGAGATCTCCAAGATGAGACATGCAGTGGAAGAGCTCCGGGCCGGGCGGGCAAGCCTTGAGGTGGTGCTCAGGTTTGAGGATGCGCTCGACCGGGAGCGTTTCATCTCATGGCATGTCACAAGTCTCAAGAATCCGGATGCAGAGCCTGAGGCCATTGCTGTTGTTCTCGATGTTACCGACAAGATGGAGGCGGAAAAGGAGAGGATAGAAAAGGAGAGGCTGGCAGGGGTGCTGGAGATGGCCGGGGCCACTGCCCATGAACTCAACCAGCCGCTTCAGGTGATCTCTGGCATTGCATGGATGATGCTTTCAAAGCTAAAAAAAGATGATCCAAACTACAAGAATGCAGAAAAGATTTGTGCGGAAGTTGAGCGCATGTCAAACATTGCAGGAAAGATATCATCCATTAGTTCTTACAAGGTCAAAAACTACGTTGGCGAGACAAGGATCATAGACATTGAAAAGGCCGCCTCTCCTTCCAAAAAAAGCCGGTTTAACGACAAGGCGGCTTCCTCCAGGGTAAATAATAACAAGGGCTAACTTAGGGCTGCCCTAATCCGCAGGTCTCCCATATCTTTTTTACAAGCTGGTATGTCCGTCCAGGGGTGGGAAGCCGCTCTATTTCATCAAGGCTGAACCATCCTGCCTCAAGGGCATCGTCATGCGCCTTGGGGGGCTGTTCTTTGCATCGGGCCAGGACGTAGAGGATGACATAGTGAAACTGAATCCTGTTTTTATCATCGGTGTAGATGGCATCTATTGCATCACACACCTTGAGGGGTTTGCATGAAAGGCCGGTTTCCTCCAACACCTCCCTTTTTGCTGCGTAAAAAATGGTCTCTCCAAGTTCTATGGTGCCGCCAGGCACGGACCAAAGGCCCTGGGCAGGGGGTTTCCCCCTTTTTACCATGAGTATTTTACCGGTTTCCGACACCACCGTAACTCCAACGGCAGGGATGGGAAACCTTGGATATTCACACCTTTCTTTTCTGGCCGTCTCTTTCATGATAGATAACAATAGTCCAAGAGGCCCATATTTTACAGACGCTCTTTCAAAAAAGGAGGATAAATTCCATGATGAATCTTGCGCTTCTTTACGGGGGTAAATCAGCAGAAAGGGACGTTTCCATTGCCGGGGCAAGGGAGGTGGAAAAGGCCCTTGATAAGAAAAGATACATGATCTTCAAGTACGATGCTGCTACTGACCTTGAGGGGCTGGTTCACGATGCCCCAAGGCTGGACTGTGTTTTCATCCTCCTTCATGGACGCTTTGGAGAAGACGGGACAGTTCAGGGCCTCCTTGATCTCTTGGACCTTCCCTACCAAAGTTCAGGAGTCCTTGGAAGCGCCATATCCATGGATAAGCATGTCTCAAAGATAATGTATCGGGAGGCCGGGATTCTTACGCCTTCATGGAAAAAGGTCTTAAAGGATCAGCCAGTGGATGAGGAGGAGCTGATTGAGGAAATCGGCCTGCCCCTTGTGGTCAAGCCCAGCACCCAGGGGTCAAGCGTTGGGATAGGCCTTGTGAATACTGAAAAAGAGCTACAGCAGGCGCTTGATGAGGCCTTTTCCTGGGACAGTGCGGTGATTGTTGAGCAGTTTATAAAAGGGAGAGAGATAACAGGCGGGGTTCTAGGCCTTGAAAACGTGGAGGCCCTGCCCATTGTTGAGATCATCCCGGGAGAGGATTTTGATTTTTTCGACTATGAGGCAAAGTACAAGCCAGGGGCTACCAGGGAAATCTGCCCTGCCAGGCTGGAAAAAGAGGTTTCAAAAAGGGCCCAGGAAACGGCAATAAAGGCTCACAGGGCTCTTAGCCTTTCCATTTACAGCAGGACAGACATGATCCTTTCAGACAGCGGGAAGATCTACTGTATAGAAACAAACACCATTCCAGGCATGACCCCCACCAGCCTTTTTCCCCAGGCGGCAAAGGCGTACGGCCTCGATTTCCCAAGGCTTCTTGACAGGCTCATTGAGCTTGCAGTTGACAGAAAGGAAAAGGAGAGGCAGGTGAAGACCGGCCTTTAAAAGAGCAGATGTTCTCTGTAAACACCAAGCCTTGGGCTTATGCCCAGTTTTTCCAAAAAGGGCAGGTGTTTTTTGTATAGTTTTTCCACTTCCTTTCTATCAAGGCCCCTTATGGTTTCAAAGTCATAAGATATCGCCCCTGAGAAGTTATCTGCCACCTGCCGCATTTTCTTAATGAAAAATCTTTCTGGCTTTTTCTGAACGTCACAGCCTTCTATAAGAATGAAAAGTCCCTTTGAGATCGCATCTATATAGTCCCGGTTTCTTTTTAAAAAGTCTATGGTCTGTTTGAAGTCATTAGTGCCCTCGCCAGGAAACCCGAACATTATGAACAAGAGGTTTCTTACCCCTGCCTCATGGGAGGCCCTAAGGGCCAGCTCTATATCTTTTACCCGAGTTCCCTTACCCATAAGATCAAGGATTTTCTGTGAGCCTGATTCTACGCCCCACAGCATAACCCTGCAGCCTGCCTTAAAAGAAAGTGTCATGAGCGCACTGTCAAATGCCCTGACAGGTTTTCCATAGGCGGAAAAGAAGATATCAAGGCCTTCCTTGATAAGCTCCATCGAGAGCGTTCTTACTCTTCCAGGCGGGATCATTTCATCAAAGAAGGTAAAAAATCTAGTGTTGTAGGCGTTCTTCATCTCCTTAAGCTGTCTGACAACCTCGCTTATTGCCATTTGCCTGTATCTTATGTAGCCCTTGTGGTGGGTACAGAAGGTGCATTTTCCCCACGCACAGCCGCGGGAAGTCATGAAGGGAAGAACAGGTTCAGGGGTCATGTAGGCAGAAAGATCAAGGTCTGAAAAATCAGGGACAGGCAGCTGGTTCATGTCTAAGGGTTCTGGAGGCCTGGTAAAAATGACGCGCTTTGAGGCCCTGTAAACAAGGCCTGGCACATCACGTAGATTTCCCTGTTTAAGGCTTCTGCACAGTTTAAGCAGGGGAATTTCCCCCTCACCTGGTATGATGGCATCCACAAAGGGAATATCTTCCAGATGGCGCTCTTGCCCCCTTACCTTAAGGGAAACGCCCCTTTCAAAGAGCCTTTGAGGATGGGGGCTTGTTCCAAACCTTGCCCCGCCAAGGCAGATAAATGCGTCTGTATTTTCCTTTATCATCCTGGAGATGGCCAAGGCAAAGGGCATCTGTGTATCAAAGGAGACAGAAATGGCGCAAAGTTCTGGAGAAAAGTCTATTACTTCATCTGTAAGCCCGCCTAAGAAGCCATTAATGGCCCCTGGGATATCCAGGTTAAACAGGCTTCTTGCGACCATCTCTGCCATGAAGCCGTTAAGGATGTTTTCAAAGCTTAGAAATATGGTGGCATTTTCATGCCACTTCTTTGCTGAAACCAGAGACAGGTGGTTTTCTTTCAGGAACTCAAAGGCCTGTTTTACCCTCTCTGCCGTCTTTTTGGGCTTCCAGCCGTAAATGCTTACGCCAATTTTACCCCCTTGGCAGAACTTAAGGGCCTGCTTGTAGTATCTGATATTCAGGTCAAAGATGCGGATATCTAAATGTTTTTCATGGGCCTTTAAGAAGCTAGAGAGGCAGGCTGGCCCCAGGGGAGGAGAGGTTGGGTGAAGCCAGGGGGGAATCACAACTGCTATCTTCATATGTTAAAGAATAGCAGATGGGAAATTTAAAATATACAGTCTTTAAAGTTTTCACTGGTTAAAACAAAAAAAGGCTGCCGTAAATATGAAAACGGCAGCCTCCTTGAGATTGGCAACGAGCTGGCTGATGTCGCTTTATCTCATAAATGGAAGAAGTTTTGTGTACTTCATGAATACAATTATAAGTGCCAGAGCCAGCATCCTCTTAAGGAATATCTCTGGCAGCTTCTTTTGGATCCTGGGTCCAACCATTCCGCCTCCAATGGCACCTCCTGCTATGCAGGCCGCCATTATCCAGTCTGGCTGATAACCCATGAGTATGTATTTGGCAATTCCGCCAAGTGAGGTGGAAAAGGCACCTGCAAGGGCAATAGGAACTGCCAGGTACATTGGGTAGCCCATGAATGTGGTCATGAACGGCATGAACATGAAGCCACCGCCAACTCCAAAGGAAGAGGCGATCATTCCCATGATGATTCCGCCAATGAGCATGGTAAGGGGCTTGGCAACAAATGTTTCACCCCAGAACCTCATGTCAAACTTGATGATGTTGAACTTGTCAAACTCAACCTTTCCAAGCTCGGCAGCCTTACCAGTCTTTTTCGCCTCTTCAACGGCCTTGTTGAACTTCTGGACTATGGCCTTCAGGGCCTTTTTCTTCTCAATGGTGCTGGGAAGAGATTCATGAAAAAGCTTAAATCCTATGAGCAAACAGATGATACCCAGGTAAAACTTGTAGGCCTTTAGTGGCAGGTACTTTGCTGAAAACGTGGGGCCTATGAAGAAGGCACCGATAAGTATGCCCATTGCAAAAAAGAGGGCCACAGGCCAGGCAAACCGCTTGCTCTTGTAGTAGTTGATAAGACCGGTAAGAGGCGAAACCAGGGTGAGAAACAGGTTTGTGGGCTTGATGGTGTTGGCCGCATTGATACCGATTGGCCCCTTTGTACCGATAACGGTGATCTGATAGGCTGCGGTAAAGAGACCACCTGCTGCGCCCATTATCACAAATAACACGCCGATGACAAAGGCTCCAAGAAGAACTACAAGGGGGTTCATGTAGCAGCACGCGGTCTTAAAGTAAAATGTTGACGGAATAATGGTAAAGGTGCTCGCCTTTTGACCATTTATCCAGAGGGCCATCTTTGTGTGAGGAGCCAGGTTTTTGTAAGGCGTCATGGTCATTTCAAACTCCCCTGTCTCCTTGTTAAGCTTGAGGGTGACGCCCTTGTTCCAGTCTTCCTTCTGGGTCTGATAATCTGTAAGGATCATCCTGGCATTTCCACCGCCAATTGGCCTTTCCTTGGAGATAGTGTTGATACCGAACTTCTTTTCATGGGTGAAGATGAGGAAATTCCACTGTTTTTCTGTGTGGATTGGCCCAAGCTGGGTTTTGACCCCTTCCGGAATCCTTTCCCACTTTTTAATCTTGTTGACCCTGACCATGAACTTGAATGGCGGGAATGCAAAAGGTCCTGAGGTCTGGCCCATGGCAACACTCTTCGGAGTGGCCAGGTCTTCCGGCCTGTTTGTCACCACGTAGTAGGTGGTTGGGATGGCCGTATCACCAAATTTCTTGGTAAGCTTCTTTCTCTCCTTGGCGCCCGGGGCGTCTGCAGGTTTGAAAAGCTTGTCCGTACACACAACGATGTAGATGTCCTTGCCTGGATCTATCTTACCTTTGACCGTTATTGGACTTCCTGCCTTGACATTTTCTGAATCGATTTTGGCCTCTATTGCCTCTGTCTGGGCGGTAAATAGTAGTAGTGAAAGAAAGGCAAAAACTACCCCTATCAGATTTTGCTTTCTCATAAACTCCTCCTCCGATTACTTTATTAGGTATTAGATGTGATAATTAACTACTGTAGCCTACGCTGTATCCGTTTGAATTTGATTGAACAACAGGCCAGCTGTGCTCGCTGCCCCATTTGAGTTTTTGTTCTTCCTTTTTTAGCTCCTTTTTCGTTTCCTCCTTTCGTCCCTTAGAGATGTTGTAGGTCAGGCTATCCAGCAGGATGGTAAAATCCACATACTGGATGCTGACGTTTCTTGGTACCTTGATGCGATTTGGCGAAAAACTCAGTATGCCCTTGATGCCTGCCTCAACCAGCACATCGCCAATCTCCTGGCTCTGGTCAGAGGGAACGGCAATTACCGCCAACTCAACGTTTTTTTCTTCAACAATTTCTTTGAGCCTCTCCATTGACTGGACTACCATGCCGTTATCCAGGGACTTGCCGATGTTTCTTTCATCAATGTCCAAAACGGCCTCGAAATGGTAGCCCTGCTGTGCGAAACCAGGATGCCTCAAAAGGGCCTGGGTTATGGGGCCTGCGCCTACCAGTATGACGTTTCTCTGCTCCATTACGCCCAGGATGGAAGATATGCTCTGTAACAGGGTGCTAACGCAGTAACCTACACCTCTGACACCAAAACGCCCGAAATAGGACAGATCCTTCCTAAGCTGGGCCGGATTTACATTGGCCTGACTTGCCAAATCCTGGGATGAAACGACCTTTACTCCGCGTGCCAGTAACTGTTTGAGATAACGCTGGTATACGGAGAGTCTGATAATTGTAGCTGCTGGAATCTTCGTCTTTTTCACAAGATCAGTCCTCCTGTAACTTTAGTCGCCCTTGAAGAGCAACCTGTGTGCCTTTTTAAACATGAACTTCCAGTTTGAAAATTTTATTATTATTTCAGTAGGTTAAGATTAGACACCCTTGGATTTTACCCTAAAAATTAGCATTGAAATGCAACCTTAAAATTGCATTGGAATCGGATGTAATCTTATGATTTAATTAAGAAAATTTGGTAGCAGAACTTGTAGAGGCCAAAGTAGAATGGATATTTTGTTCACTTTTCAACAGGTTATGGGCGCAGGTGAAAAAACAGTCCCTTTTCTGATGGCCTTCGGCATGGATGTGGAGGATCCAGTGCCCTGCAACAAAAAGGATGCAGCAAAATAAATAAAAGATGCACCAGGACTTTTGGCTGATTTGGTATGTACGTAAAAATTTAAACCATGATTTTAGTGATGTTAGTGACGGTGAAATTGGTTACAGGATGATGCCCTTGGAAGGTTGCCTGCACCAACCTTGATCTTGGTAGAAGGAATTTGCAAGAGAAGGTGTACAGCCTTTCTCTTGTAGTTACTATTTCAGGCTGAAGAAAGGATTGAGGAAGGAAATCCACCTTGGTGTCAGGGTATGGTGCAAGAACTAAAAATTCTTTTTCATGAATTTTTCCAGCCTGTCATAGGCCTCGTTTAGAACCTGTTCTTCAGGCAGGAAAACGAGTCTGAAATGGGGGGTTTCAGGAAGGCTCCCGAAACCGCTTCCATGCACAACCACCACTCCGGTTTCCCTGATGAGCCTTTTTACAAAATCCTGATCGTTCACATCCAGTTCAATGCGTGGAAAGGCATAGAAGGCCCCTTCTGGCTCCTGGCAGGAAATACCAGGTATGGCATTCAGTCTTTCAATAGTGAGATCCCGCCTGCTTCTAAGTTTCTGCCTGGTATCCTTCAAGTGGTCCTGGTTTCCGTTGAGGGCAACGGGTATGGCAAATTGCTTGGGATGACTCGCACAGAGCCTCGCCCTGGCAAGTTTTCTCATGGCCTCGGTGTAGTCCTCAACAAGCTCTGGTGCACCGCTCACAATTGACCAGCCAATCCGAAAACCAGGGGCAAGATAGCTCTTTGACAGGCCGTTGAATGTGACCATGGGAAGATCCCTGTCCAGGGAGGCAATGCTTATATGTTCCTTTCCGTTAAGTATGAGCTTGTCATATATCTCATCACTCATAATGAGCAGGTTATACTTTCTTGCAAGCTCGATGACCTGGAGTAAGGTCTCCCGGCTATAGACAGCTCCTGTTGGATTATTCGGGTTTATTAAAACGATGGCCCTGGTCTTTTCATCTATTTGGGATTCCATGTGCTCGACGTCGGGCTGCCATTCCTTTTCCTCGTTAAGGAGATAGGGGCGTGCCTCACCAATAAGCCTGCTCAAAAGGGCATTGTACAGCGGATAGCCCGGTGAAGGCACCAGGACGTTTTCCCCGTTGTTAACCAGGGCAGATAAGGCAAAATCTATGGCCTCGCTGGCCCCTGTTGTAATGAGTATTTCGTGGGGTCTTATGCCTTTTCCTTCAGCCTCCCTCTTTATGGCCTCTATGGCCTCCGGCACACCCTCTGACGCACTGTAGCAGGTGTGGTCTTCAAGCATGGCCTGATAGGTGGCATCAAGCAGGTGCCTGGGCGTATGGAAGCCGAAAAGGACAGGGTCTCCTATATTTAGGTAAATAAGGTCTCCACCCGATTCCTTGCGCCTGTTGGCCTCAAAGAGTATGTCCCTTATTGCATATTCAATGTGCTCGGTTCTGTGGGAAGGCTCTATTTTTTTCATTTTTTGGTTCAACCGTTAATGTTAATTGCTAAATCAAACGTCCTATGTTTTCACCCAATTAAAAAAGTTGTCAACTGCTTTTTTATCTTGATCCGTGTATGAGACCTCTAAAGACAAAATGTTCAAATATTGGCAGTGGAAACTCTCAGGATCATTTATTGTAGTTCTTATATGTTTAATCGAAAAAATACTTTATTTTCTTGACTCGCAGTTGCGATCGTGTGAAGTTTTTGTCTTGTAAAATAGCTGACAGGGGTTTGAAATGAAAGAGAACTGGCCTCCCTGGAAAAGGGATGTGTTCCTGGCCGATTTCCATATTCATTCAAGATACAGCAGGGCCACAAGCAAGAATATGGAGCCCCTTGGCCTTAATCGCACTGCAAAGCTAAAGGGTATCCAGGTGGTGGGAACCGGGGATTTTACCCATCCAGGTTACCTGAAGGAGCTTGAGGAAAAGCTGGAACCCCTTGGTAATGGCCTCTTTGTTTGCAAGAAAGACCCGGAAGGCACACGCTTTATCCTGACTGCAGAGGTCTCAAATATCTATACCTGGAAAGGCAAGGGAAGGCGCATTCACACTGTCCTTTTTGCCCCAAGTCTTGAGGTGGTGAGGGACATACAGGCCCGTCTCAAGGCCATTGGTAACATCAGTTCAGACGGAAGGCCAATATTCGGCTTCCCAGCAAAGGAGCTTGTGCGGCTGGTGATGGATGCAAGTCCAGAGTGCTTTGTGGTGCCTGCCCACGTCTGGACCCCCTGGTTTTCCCTTTTTGGGGCAAAGTCGGGATTTGACTCAGTGGAAGAGTGTTTCGAAGAGTACTCTGAACACATTTATGCCCTTGAAACCGGTCTTTCATCTGATCCCCAGATGAACTGGCGTCTTTCAAGCCTCGATTCCTATACCCTCATTTCCAATTCAGATGCGCACTCTCCCTGGAAACTCGGACGCGAGGTCAACGTTTTTTCCTGCAATATGAACTACCACGACATCATTAAGGCCATGAAAAACCCTGAACACGGTTTTGAAGGAACCGTGGAGTTTTTCCCGGAAGAGGGCAAATACCACTATGACGGGCACAGAAGCTGTAACGTGTGCTTTTCACCAACTGAAACCAAAAGTCATGGCGGGCTCTGCCCTGTTTGCAAAAGGCCCCTTACCATTGGCGTCTGCCACAGGGTGGATGACCTGGCTGACAGGCCCGAGGGTTTCGTTCCAAAAACTGCCAGGATGAACATCCATCTTATTCCTCTGGAGGAGATGATTGCCCAGTCCTTTGGTGTAAAAAGCATTACAAAGAAGGTGCACAAGGAGTATCTGAAGCTTCTTGAGATGGCAGGAACGGAGTTTGACCTGCTCATATGGCACCATGACAGTGAGCTTAAGCGGTATTTGCCCGGGGAACTCCTTGAAAGGATCCTTGCCATGAGAAGGGAGGAGGTTGAGGTCATTCCTGGCTACGACGGGGTTTACGGACGGATAACCCCCGTTTTGAAAAAAGAAAAAAAGATAGAACAAGAGGCCACGAAAAAGAAAACGGCCAAGGGCAAGAGGGGAAGGCAAAAATCCCTCTTTTAACTGTGCCAAAGCTTGAGATAGCGGCAGATCATAAGGTCCTTTTCATCAAGATGAAAAAGCGCCCTTAATACCTCCTGGGGCTTGATGAAGGGGGAAGCAGACTGATCAATCACGACTCTTACCGTGGATGTCTTATCTGCAGAAAGCTGGGCTCTTGACCTTTTTGTCCAGGAAATTTCTGTTTCAGCTTGATTTATAAGGCTTATCTCCTTTATCCGTCTTTTTAGGTCAACTTTCGTCTCTCTCCCTTTTCGTTGAAGAATGAGAAGTAGTTCCTTCTTGCCATGAAAATCCTCTATGGCCTTTTTAAGCCCTTCTTCAGCCACAGGCAGGACCACCAGGTAGCCCTGGGGAGTTCTGGGCAGAAGCCTTACCTTTTTGGGGGAAAAGGAGACCTTTTTTATGCCTATTCCAAGGACCATTTCCCTTTGCAGCATGCTTTTGATTTCAGTTTCATCAAGCCTTTCAAAAAGCTCCATGGTAAAGCGCTCTGCCATGCTTTCCATCCCAAGGGGTATGGGGTTTTCAAAGGAGATTTTGGGCATTGGATGAAAGCCTTTTGAATAGCTTACAGGGATACCTGCCCGCCTTATGGCCCTGTGAAATATGCGCACCATGTCAAGATGCCCTATGAACCTTGCATCAAAGAGCTTTTCGTAGGTAACCGTGTAGAAGAATGGGCCCTTTTCAGAAACCCTTGCCTCCTCTTTCCTTGAAGGCTCATGGGTATGTGCCTCTTCCTTGCCCTTGAGAACGTTTTTGATGGTCTTGAAATCACAGACCCCGCAGCCATGGCATTCGTTATAGCGGCAGTCAGGGGTGTAGAGCGCCTTTTGTGAGCGTTTCCTTTCAAGTCTCAGAAAGGATTTTCTTACGCCAGAGTCAATGTGGTCCCAGTAAAGGGGCGCATCTTCTGGAATTTCACAAAGATAAGAGGAAAGATCCATACCAATGGCCTTTGAAGCCTCCTTGAAGGTTTTGACCCGGAGGTTGTCTGTCCAGGCGTCAAGCCTCGCCCCCATGGTCCAGGCCTTGTGTATAAGGGCGGAAAGGCGCCTGTCACCCCGGGAGAAGACCCCTTCCAGGAAAGACTGTCTTGGATCGTGCCATTTCACCTTAAAGGCCTTGGCCCTTAGCCCCTCTTTTATGATTTCAAGACGTCTTCGTGACTCATGGCTGTCAATCTGTTTTTCCCACTGAAAGGGGGTCTGGGCCTTTGGCACAAAGGTTCCTATGCTTGCCGTCACCTGAACGCCACCCCTCAAATCCTTTACAAGGCGCGCCTGGGAACGCACCTTTTTCACAAGCTCAACAAGCTCAAAAAGGTCCTGGTCTGTCTCGCCTGGAAGGCCTATCATGAAGTAGAGTTTTATGTTTTTCCAGCCCCTTTCAAAGGCGTTTTTGGCAGTCTCTAAAAGGGCCTCCTCTGTAATTCCTTTGTTTATTGCCATTCTCAGCCTTTCGCTTCCCGCCTCAGGGGCAAGGGTGATGCCGGTCTTTCTGACCCTTTTTATCTGCTCCATGATTTTGGGGGTGAGCGTTCCCACACGTAGGGAGGGAAGGGAGACCGAGCAGTTTTGGGGCACAAATTCATCCATGATCCAGGGGATGAGTTCTCCTATGGCAGAGTAGTCGCCGGTACTAAGGGAGAGAAGCGATATCTCCTCCCAGCCCGTAGCCTTGATTCCTCGCTTTGCCATCTCCATTATCTGGTCCATGGTTCTTTCTCGGACTGGCCTGTAGATGGTGGAGGCCTGGCAGTAGCGGCACCCTCTGGTGCAGCCGCGGGCGATCTCCACCCCTAGCCTGTCATGGATTATGCGAATGTTTGGAACAAGGGGCGATTTTACCTCATAACCTGGAACAAGATCGGAAACTATCCTCCTCTTAATCCTTGGCGTAACCCCTGGGCCTGTCTCCATGCCTTTAAACCTTCCACCAGAGTATATGGGCCTGTAAAGGCACGGGATATAGAGGCCTGAAACCTTGGAAAGCCTGTCAAGAAGCTCCATGCGGGATGCCTTGGCCTCCTTTGATTCCATGACGATTTCTGCGATTTCAGGCACGGCCTCTTCTCCGTCTCCTATGAGGATGGCATCAAAGAAATCGGCAACAGGCTCCGGGTTCAGGCAGCAGCTTCCACCGCCAAGTATAAGGGGCCAGGGACCATCCATGCGCTCCCTGCTCCAAAGAGGTATGCCGCAAAGATCAAGCACTGTAAGTATGTTGGTGTAGCAAAGCTCGTAGGGAAGGGTAATGGCCAGGATGTCAAAGTCCGAAAGGGGCCTTTCAGTCTCAAGGCCAGTCAGGGGGATACGGTTTTCCTTCAGGAGTTTTTCAAGGTCCGTGTCCGGGCAGTAACACCTGTCTGCAAGAAACCTGTTTTTTCGATTAAGGATATCGTAAAGTATCAACAGGCCCTGATGAGACATGCCAATCTCATAAAGGTCTGGGAAAATACAGCAGATGCGCATCTTTGCCTCTTCCCAGGGCTTATTAAAGGCGTTTTTCTCTCCTCCTATGTATCTGCCCGGCCTTTTTACAAGGCCTAGTATCTCGTTGATGTTCAAGGTGTAAGCTCCAGTAGTCCCTTAAGCTCCTTCCAGCCATAGATGCGGCAAAAGGGCGTTTGCCCCTGGTTCCAGGGCTGGTCAAAGACTATGGGCCTAAGTCCAGAGGCATGAAGGGCAAGGCAGGTGTCCAGGTGGTCTTCCAGAAAGTATGTCTTTCCAAGCCTTCTTAGCACATGGGGCTTGAGATCATGCTGGCCGGTTGCCTCAACCTTTATCCTGTCCTTGGGAACATCTTTTAGGTAATTGTAAAGCCACTCCACAATAGGCTCCTTTATGGGGCGGGCCGTGACAAAGTGCACCGGGCAACATCTTCCTATGGCCTCCAGGGTCTCAACAGCACCATCAATGGGGCGAAGGCCAGTGCCAAAGGGGTCTTCAAGAATCCTGTTGATGATGGCCTTTATGGTCTCCTCTGGTATGTCAAGGCATTCTTCCAGCCAGTAGGAGGTTATCTGTTCCTTTCTTATGGAGTTTATGCCAAATTCCTTCTTGGCAACACCTATGAAGGATGACATGGTATCTGCCACCACTCCGTCGATGTCAAAGGCAATTTCATGCGGTTTTATCTTTATCATGCTCTCTTTTTGGTGTAACTTCCCAAGGTTATTCAATTTTAGTTTTCAAGGAGCTGACTATGTATAAGCGTATGCTTGTCCTGAGGTTCCCATCTGAGATTACAGACAAGCCCATAGTTTGCAGCCTGAGCCGGGAATATAACCTCTGTTTCAATATACTCAAGGCCACAATTTTGCCAGGGCATGAAGGCATAATGATTCTTGAGCTTAGCGGACACAAGAAAAAGGTCCAGGAGGGGCTTAAATTCTTAAGAAGCCAGGGCGTTAAGGTAAAATCAGTCGCCCAGGAGATCAGGAGAAACGACGAACTTTGCCTCATGTGCGGTGCCTGCACGGGGGTGTGTCCGACCCGTGCCCTTTACATTGACCAGGAGACCTGGGAAGTTGTCTTCGACCCGGATAACTGCAAGGGTTGCGGGCTATGTGTGGCTGTCTGTCCGGTAAGGGCAATGGAGATAAGGTTCGCAGCAGAAAAGCTCCTTAGCTGAAATGTCTCGTTCCGCACTCATGCTCGCTAGCGGCGGCGTTGATAGCTGCGTTGGCATGCATATTTTGAATGAGAAGGGATTTCGGCTAGAGGCCCTTTTTCTGAAGATGACAGGCCTTTTAGAAGAGGAAAGAGCTCTTGATTCTGCAAGAAGACTGGCCCAGAGGCTTGGGGTAAGGCTCCATGTATTGGATGTCTCTCAAGACTTCAGACGGGAAGTCATTGGATATTTTGAACAAAGCTACCTTGCAGGCAGGACGCCAAACTGCTGCTGCATCTGCAACTACCAGATAAAGATGAGATACGGGTTCAAAGTGGCAGAAAGGCTTGGCCTTGAATCTGTTGCCACAGGCCACTACGCCCGCATATTGAGAGCAAAGGTCCCCCTGCTTCTAAGGGGCCTAGATGAGAGCAAGGACCAGAGCTACTTTCTTCACCGAATACCAAGGCAGATGCTTGAAAGATTGATTTTCCCCCTTGGTGAACTTACAAAAAAAGAGGTAAAAAGCCTTGCAGGCGATCTCGGATTTCTTCCTTACATACATCCAGAAAGCCAGGATATATGCTTTTTCAAAGGAGATTACAGGAATTTTCTTAAAAAGGCCCATCCCTCCTTTCTGATTCCTGGTGCAATTTTGACCGTGGATGGAAAAAGGATAGGCACCCACAAAGGGATCAGTAATTACACTGTAGGCCAGAGAAGGGGGCTTGGCATCCCTGATGAGACGCCATTTTACGTGGTGGAGATACGGGCGAAGGAAAACGTCATAGTGGTCGGCAAGGAAGAAGACCTCTTGAAAAGGGAGATGACGGTAGAGGACATAAACTGGATTGTCGAACCGTCACGGCTTGGCTCTCTTAGATGCCAGATAAAGATACGCTCAAGACACAGGGCCGCTCCTGCACTTCTTGAACTTCTTGATAAGAGGGGAGACAGGGTGAAGGTCTCGTTTTACGAAAAGCAAAGGGCAATAACCCCTGGCCAGTTTGCGGTTTTTTATAAGGGTAAGGCCGTTGTAGGAGGTGGAAGGATTTGCGGGTAGCCTTTTACACCCTTGGCTGCAAGGTGAACCAGTTTGAATCAACCGCCATGGAGGAGCAGTTTGAGGCCGAAGGCTGCCAGATTGTCTCCTGGAAGGATGAGGCAGACATATATGTCGTAAATACCTGTGCCGTAACCTCAAAGGCTGCCTACCAGTCGAGACAGATCCTCAGCAGGCTAAAGCGTGAGCATCCTCAGTCAAAGATAATTGCCACTGGCTGCCACGTACAGACAGATCCATCCATGATCATCGAATCTGTTGGTACTGGGGTATGCCTTGCAGGAAACGAGCAAAAACCCCTAATTGCCTCCATGTCCATAAAGCATACGGGCTGTACTGGCATATTCATAACCGACATATCAAGGGTGCGGGAAATTGCCCCGCTTTGCATCTCAAGGCCGCCAAGGGGGCGTACAAGGGCCTTTGTGAAGATCCAGGACGGCTGCGATGCATACTGTTCCTACTGCATTGTTCCCTATGCCAGGGGCAGGAGCAGGAGTCTCCCTCAAGATCTCGTCTTGAGACAAGTTCAGGACCTTTCAGAAAAAGGGGTAAGAGAAATTGTGCTTACTGGCATACACGTAGGCATGTACGGCAAGGATCTTTCCCAGCAGGGAGGCCTTCTGGACCTTTTAAAAGGGCTCTGCTCCAGTTTCAAGAACGTAAGGTTCAGGCTCAGCTCCATTGAGGCAAAGGAGTTGTCCCAGGAGCTAATAGACTGGGCAGCCAGCACCGAGAACTTCTGCAGACACTTCCACGTACCTCTTCAAAGCGGATCAGGCAAGGTCCTTAGGGACATGAACAGGAATTACACACCGGATGAGTTTGTGGAATTTCTTCAGAGAATAAAGGAACTCATTCCCCTTTGCGCCATTGGAACAGATGTAATGACGGGCTTTCCAACAGAGGGCCAGAAGGAGTTTGAGGAGACCGTCTTGCTCCTTAAGTCCGCCCCAATTTCATACCTCCACGCCTTCCCCTACTCGCCACGGCCCGGAACCATTGCCGCCTCTCTACCGTGTAAGGCCTCACGGCAGGACGCAAAGAAACGGGCCAGGATGCTTATTGGCCTTGGTCAGGAAAAGCGCGCTGAATTTTGCATGTCTCTCGTAGGCAAGAAACTCGATGTCCTGGTTGAAGGGCCGGCCAAAATGGAGGGGTATCTTAGGGGGAAAAGTGACAACTACGTGGAGGTCCTTGTGCCCTCCCGTGAGACGGCTTCCGGAAGCGTGGTGAAGGTCAGGGTAATCGAGGCCCAGGGAGACAGGGTGATAGGGGAGGTTGATTCAAGCCTGTCCTAAAAGCCTTTCCACGGTCTCTCTTAGGACGTTTATTGAGTATGGTTTTGGGACGGCTGCGTCAAAACCGCTTTCTCCGGCCCTTTCCTTGAGCTCTTCCTGTGAGTAACCACTTGAGACAATAGCCTTAATTTGGGGATCTATTTTCCTTATCTCCCTAAGGACGTCCGCTCCGTCCATATCCCCGGGAAGCGTCATGTCAAAGAGCACCAGGTCAAAGGGCTCTCCCTGCTCATGGGCCTCTTTGAAACGGCTTATGGCCTCCTTGGCGTCTGTCACAGGGACCACCTCAAAGCCGATCAACGTGAATATGTCTGTAACCAGCTCCAGTATCATCTCTTCATCATCAAGTACCAAAACCCTTTTTTGTTCACTCATGTTGCTTCCTGTCATTTTTTCTACTGTTAAAGTTGGCGGGAAAGATTTCTTTTTAATAGATAACGGTCTTTTCCCAGGGGAGATTAATTATAGTCACTATTCGAAAATTTTGAAGTCAAAAAAATTTTTTTTGTCCAAATAGTCTTAAAATCGTTTGTTAACAGGCCTTTTTAAAAACTGTAAAATATGTCCTGATTTCGTTTGAAAGGAGTTGTTTTTGAAGCCACATAGCTTACATTACCTGACTGAAAGGCATAATGTCATTGCTATCTGAATGCAATAAGGATCAAGGCAAGGAGGGAAAAGTGGTCCTTTTTAAACGGGCAGGAAGAAAGAATACCTTAAAGACTCTGGAAGCAGCCTTTGATTGCGCAAAAAAGTATAACATTGCACGGATTGTGGTGGCCTCCACCTATGGGGATACGGCCCTTAAGGCTGTTGAACTCATGGAAGAAAGGGACATCGACTGGTGCAGGCTCGTAGTTGTCACTCACAATTTTGGCTTTAAGGGAGAGCCTGGCCTTGAAATGACCCATGAGACAAGAGACATTCTCCTTGAAAAGGGAGCCGTGGTGCACACCGGCACTATGCCCTTCAGGACCATAGGGACCGCAATAAGGGAGACCATGGGTTATTCACAACAGGACTTGATTGCCAACACCCTCAGGCTTTTGGGTCAGGGAGTAAAGGTGTGTGTTGAGATAGCCCTTATGGCCTTTGATGCCGGCTTGATTGACCAGCAGGACATAGTTACCGTTGCCGGCACGGGAAGGGGCGCAGATACAGCATGTATCATAAATCCTGCCCCCTCCAACAGGCTGTTTAACTTAAAAATAAGGCAGATAGTGGCAAAGCCCCTTGACTGGTAAGGGAAGTGACATCTGTTTAGGAACCACTTATGACAAAGGAAGGAATAAAGGTAATAAGCCAGAACCGAAAGGCCAGGCACGAGTATCATATAGTTGATACCCTGGAGGCAGGTATCGTGCTTTTGGGGCCGGAGGTGAAATCCATTCGGGATGGAAGAATCAATATAAAGGATGGCTACGTTGAAATAAGAGATGGAGAGGCATGGCTTCAAAACGTGCACATCTCACCCTATCCATTTGCCACAAACACTGCACGGCCCGACCCATTGAGGCCAAGAAAGCTCCTTCTCCACAAACAGCAGATCAAGCGGCTTGCCGGCAAGGTCAAGGAAAGGGGGTTTACCCTTATTCCCCTAAGGGTCTACATTTCTGGGGGGAAGGTAAAGGTGGAGATAGCCCTCGCCAAGGGCAAAAAGCTCTATGACAAGAGGGAGGCCCTAAAGCGAAAGACCTTGGACAGGGAATTTGAAAAGAGGTTCAAGATCCGTTAGCTAAAATGAGTTTAAAGTAAAAGGGCCTGCAAGAGGCCCTTTTTAGTTTTCTTCCCTGTATTTATCCCTAGAAGTCTATCTGGCTCCTGAGTCCCCAGATGTAGATGTCATCCATCCTGGAGTCTCCTCCGGCGTTTTGTATCCACTGAAAATCTCCGGAGAGTGCAAAGCGGTTAACCACCATAAAGCGGTAGTACGCCTCTATGTATTTCTCATTTGCAGTGTGGCTGTGGGTCTTTTCGTAGTCGTCAGATAAAAGGGTCTGGGCAAATCCGAATCCAAAGGCATCTCCGCCCCGATTCCAAAGGCCGCCGTCAAGCTGAAAGCCAACGGACCAGCTCCTGTCCACAGGGATTATTTCCCATTTATCATCGTCACCGTTCCACCTCACCCTGTCATCAGACAGCGTCTGGCTGTATCTGGCAAAGCCTGTAAGCCCAGGCACTATCTCCTGGTCAAAGGAAAGCCCCCAGCCATAAAGGGAGTTGTCTGCATACCTGTGGCCTGCCTCATGGCTCAGGTCAGGAAGTTTTTGAAGCTCGTCTGCCTTCATGTAGCGTCTTTTGTCAAGCCAGCTGTAGAATCTGTAGTTGCCGTTTTTGCCAAAAAGCCCTGGCATTATATTAACTTGCCCAATGATCATTCCCTCATCAAAGGGGTCGGTCCATACAGAGTCATCTCCGTGCTCTGCTACACCAGCTCCTATTATCTTGAATTCTACCAGGTCAACTGGTCTGGCCCTCAACATGAATGCCGGGCAGTAAAAGCTGTCTGGCTCAGGTATGTTTACACCCATGCTTTTTACAAAGATGTTTGAAAGAAACTGCGTGGTCTCGTCTCCTGCCGCTTCGTTTTCGTCAAAAAGAACGCTGATGTCCATCTTTCCGGCATCAAAGCCGAACCGGTCATCCAGGAAGGAGAATTCGTAGAAGGCCTCAGAGATGGTAAGGGCTGCCTGGTCAAGGCCAATGGTTGTTTTGTAGGCATCGTAGTTGGGCACGCTGAAGCTCGGCACATCGTTATTCAGCCCGTCTCCGTCTCCGCCTTCGAAGTGGACGAAAAACTTGCCCCATTTGGCAAAGTCCGCATCCACGTTGAGGTCAATGGTGTAGGAGATGTCCTGGGTGGAGCGGACATTGTCCACGCTGTTTGCATCTCCAAGGGTCCCCATTAGGATCCCCGTTACCCCTCCACTCAGGCTGAATCTCTTGTACCACTCTTCTTCTCCCTCTCCTTGGGACTGTTCCTCGTCCTCAAGTATCTCAGGTTGCTCTTGGCTGCCGGTTTCATGTTTTTTAATGCGGGCAAGTTCCTCCTCAACACTTTGTAGCCTTCTATTAAGCTCCCTGTTTTGCCTTGCCAGCTCCTTGACCAGCTTTTCAAGCTCCTGCTCCCTGGTAACACTTCCTCCAGCAAGGGCAAGGCCTGCCTGAAAGACAACCCAAAAGACTAGGGTAACGATGGCAACTTTTTTCATGTTTTTCCTCCTTTTTCCCTCTGGCCCCTAAAACCTAAAAATCCCCCATGGCCTGCTTTATGTGTTCTATGATTATTTCGTTTGTCACCTCATATAGCCCAAGGCCCTTGTAGAGCCGTACGCCTTCAACCGTTGTCTCCGGGCATGAGACATGCTTGCCTGCCTTTTCAAGCTCAACGGCCCAGGATACATTACCTTCCTCGTCTGGCTCTTTACCCATGATGTCATTCATCACATGATCTCCGGCAACTAGCATGAACGGGATTATGCGTACTTTTTTGCCAGGGTACCTCTTTGCACGCTTAAGGGCATCAGTGCGGTCTGGAATCCCCTCAACGCTTCCGAGAAAGCAGTTGGGGTAGTGGACACTTAGCAAGCGGTCAAAGGCGAGATAAACCGCTGTGGATGGCGCAGAGTAGGTATTTGGGGTGCCGTGGCCTGCAAATACGTTGCATCCCTGCTTAGGGCTCATAAGTTCCTTTGATATGCCTTCAAGAAGCCTGTGAGCATCCTCCCACGTTGCCATGACAGGCTCTCCTATGGCTATCTGCATCCCTGGCATCTTTGCCTGGTCTGTCATGTGTATGTACTCTTCTCCTGGGAAGATGTGCAGGGACTGGACAACGGCCTTGGTGTAGCCTTCTGCCTGAAGGGAGGCAAGTACCTGTGGAAGGCTGAATAGGGTCTTGTTCACACCTTTCTTTTTGTAGATACTGTTCATCTTGTTACGAATTATCTGGGACGTAAATGCCCAGCGCACCTCTTGGCCAGGAAAGGCTGCCTTTATCTTCTTGTCAATAAAGTCAAAGGTCTTTTGTGCCTTTGTGCTGGTACCAAAGGCGGTAAGTACAATTGCGGGCTTCAGATCCTTTTTTTCTGGTTTAAGAAATCTCAACACATGCTGTCCTGCCAGGGCTTGCCCTGAAAAGACGGAAATAAACAGGGTTGCAAAAATCACACAAAAAAACCGGTTCATGTTCTCCCTCCTTGATATTTTTGGGGGACATCATAAAAAAGGCTGCTTGGAAAACAAAAAAACCCGTATCCTGCGTTTAACAGGATACGGGTGCCCGCTTTCCCGCAACCTTTTCTCAAGGGGCCAGGTCCCCGCTGGACCCTTGAGTCCTTCAGCCTCGTGCAGGTATCCTGACTTGCGGATCCACCTACTCCCTGAGCCTTCCCATCACACCAAGGTGACAGTGGCACCTTTCAGGTTTCGTCCCCGCTTACAGTGGCGGGCCCGTTCTGGATTTTCACCAGATTCCCTGCCACGGACTGAAATTATGTAATTAATAAATGGACCTGGTCGACCTTGTCAAGTTTGTACACCTTTTCATTGGATGTAAACACTGGACGCATCTGCCAAGCCGAGAACATCGTGCGCCATGGCGATATGGCCTACGGTCTGCCATTTGATGGAAAGAAGTCTGGCTCCAAATGCATCCATGGCCACTGGATCGTTGCTGGCTGCAACCACGTTTACAGGCGGATCACAGGCCGGTCCAGAAAGGTGGCTTGAGCAAAGGCCTACTGTTGCATCCAGCAGACAAAAATCTGGTGCCACCACCCGGTTGAGCTCAAAGATTGCATGATGAATTTTGGTATGAAAGGCGGATTTTCTCCAGGAACCATCCGACTGGTAATACCTGGGAGGGCAGACCCCTATCATGTTTTTCATGGAAAGGGTTACCCCTGCAAGGGTATGGGCCTTGAGGACCGGTACAGAAATTACGAAGCAGTCAAGCAAAAGGGCTGGAATGAAAAGGCTCTTCCACCTCTTAGCCCATGAAGGTCTGACTTCCACGCACTTTTCATGGTTGAGATCAACAAGTTCAACACCCTTGATATTGGTATAACCGTGGAGTGAGAAAAGTTCCCCTGTTTCTATCCCTGGCTGCCCTGTGCCTTCTCCGATGATTATCTCTTTTCCGGGGACGGTGGCCTTTATGAAACGAACAAGTTCACGCACGATCCAGCAGGGTGTCGTTACTGGAAAGGGGCTTTGGTTCACCAGGTTAGGCTTGATGAGGATAATTTTCTTTTCAAGCGTTCTGGGTGAAGAAAGAAAAGAGGCGAGTCCCGAGGCATTAAGCACCTTGCAGACCGCCTCTGGTCTTTTGTCAAAATAGGTCCAGCAGACCTGTTTCAGCCCTGTTTTATTAGAGTCCAACCTCTTTCTTGAATTCTTCAAGCCCTATCTTTTTTATGACTCTATCCAACCTTGACTTTTTCTTCACGTTTTCCCTGAAAAGTATTGCGATCCTTCGAACAAGCTCCACTGCCTCGTCACTGCAGGTTATCTTGCCCATGTTTTCTCCAATATTTGGACGCGCTCCTCCGTGCCCCCCAATGTAAACCTGAAAGCCGCTCTTAACGCCAACAAAGCCGACATCCACCATGTTTGCCCAGGAGCAGCTGGCAGGGCACCCTGCAACTGCCACCTTTATTTTCCGTGCTATGGGCTCCCTTGCCAGCTTGTCCATGAGTTCCTGGGCAAGGGGAAAGGTCTCCTGAAGGGCAAGCTTGCAGTAGGGCTTTCCCACGCATACCCTGGGTTGGGAAAGATCAAGGGCCGTCTTTGCATAAAGGTTTGTCTTAGAAATTATATCAAGGGCCTTTTTGCCTGTTTCTTCTGTGAGATCCAGTATCAGAAATTTTTGTGCAGTGGTAAGGTGCACCTTGCACTTTAGCTCTTCCATCATCTCTGCCAGTGCCTTGAGGTCCGAGGCCTCAGGGCATGCTCCCCTTGGCACCTCAACGTATATTGCAAAGGATCCGTCTTTTTGGGGGATAAGACCGGGAATGGTGACTTGAGACATTTTGAGGTTCCTCCTTAAGTAGATATTTCATATGAAACATTAATGTCTTTTCTAATCACCGCATTGACTAATATCAATGGCAAGGCCATTAAATTGAGAAAGCCAACCAATTAAATCAAAACAAAGCTTTGCAAGGATCACCTCTTTTTATTAATCTTCTGCTTCATGAAAGTATTACCTGCCAGGTCGATTTTCATTGGCCTTTTAGGCATTATTCTAGTCTCTTGTGCCATGTTTCCAAGGAACCAGTTCAGGCCTGTGGAAAAGGGAGAAAACTGGCAGGTAAGGCTTACAAAGTTCGCATCAGGCTCTGACCTTATTAAAAAGGGGGGTTTTGATCATCCATACAATTTTACGCTGCTAAAGCTAAATCGCATCCTGGGCTCTGTGTATTACGAGGACAGGGACGTTCTTGGAAAGTCAAAGAGGTTCCCGGTATTTACCAGCAAGGTGCGTGCAAGGCTTCTTAAGCCCCTTCAAAAGGCATTTGCCATGGCAAGGCCTGATGAAGTGGTGGATTTTTCCTTTATACTCAAGGAACAGGTGCTTGTCATATTTTCCAACGATTTTTTTACAAGCGGCATCATGTTCATAAAGGATGGGAAGCTGAACATGGTGTTCAGGACCATAAATTACAAGGGTGTAAACTATTCGGAAGCCATCCGCCAGTTTGTTAGTGACCCTACAAAGCGCCCCCTTTCAAACCCGTGGCGTCTTGTTCCCGGCCCAGGCCAAAGCCTTAAACCGGCCCCAAAGAGCTCGTTTTCCTTCTTTCAGCAGCCCTACTACACGAACTGGCTGATCGTGGATTTAAGCTACGACTTTAAGCCAGCCCCCTTGAAAAGGGGCAGGAGAAAGATAAGAAGACGTCCAGTGGAGGAGGAGCTTTCGCCTCAAGGAGAGGCCCCCAGGATAAGGTTTGAGCGTCCTGCCCCCTCTTCCACACAAAGGCCAATCTACAGGCAGGCCCCAACGGGCACCATTGATGATCCTGAGGTTCGAAGAAAGCTCCAGATCCTCCGGGAGCTTTATAACAGCGGGGAAATAAGCCGGGCCACCTACGAGCGCAAAAAGGAGGAGCTCCTCTCACCCTAGGGAGACTTTTTGGAGATTGCCCCTCTGCAGGAGTGTTCAAAAACTCTGTAGCCAAATTGTCCCGGTTCCCGTGTGCATAAAATGCAATGCCTTACACAGGTTTGCTCCTGTGTATTTTAGTAGGTTACCCGGAGTATTTCATCGAGTGTGGTGATGCCCTTAAGCATCTTGGTGCAGGCGTCAAATTTTAGGGTCTTCATCCCCTCCCTTAGGGCCTTTTTCTTTATCTCTGCCTCTGAGGCCCCCTTGTGTATCATAGACTTAATGGCAGGGGAGACGGAAAGGACCTCGTAGATGCCTATCCTTCCATAATAGCCCGTTGACCTGCACGTGTCGCACCCCTTGCCAAAATTGACTCTGGCCCTGTCGTTTTTCAGCTTGCATCCAAAGGGCTCAAGCTCCTTGGAAGATATCCACGTCTCTGCCTTGCACTCCGGGCATATGGTCCTGACAAGCCTTTGGGCCACCACACCAAGGAGGGTTGAGGCAATGAGATAGGGCTCAAGTCCAAGATCTAGGAGCCTGGTTACTGCCCCTGCAGCATCGTTTGTATGCAGGGTGGAAAAGACCAGATGGCCCGTAAGGGAGGCCTGCACGGCATAGCGGGCGGTTTCAGCGTCGCGGATTTCGCCAATCATCACGATGTCAGGGTCCTGTCTAAGTATGTTTCTGAGGATGGTAGAAAAGGTGACGTCGATCTGCGGCTGAACCGCTATCTGGTTGAAGTCCTCGTAGACCATCTCTATGGGGTCTTCAATGGTAACGATGTTCACCTCAGGGCTGCTCAGGTAGCGCAGAGTGGAGTAGAGGGTGGTGGACTTTCCAGAACCAGTCGGGCCTGTCATGAGGATCATGCCGGTGGTATTCTGAAGAAACCTCGTGTAGGCAAGAAAATCGCGCCTTGAAAAGCCCAGGCTGTCAAGGTCGCTCATGAGGATATTGGCGCTCTGGAGTCTCAGTACCACCTTTTCTCCAAAGGCCACCGGGATGGTGGAGACCCTCACCTCTGCATCCTCGTCCTTCCAGGAGAGCTTTATCCTTCCGTCCTGCGGGCGCCTTTTTTCTGCTATGTCTAGGCGGGACAGGGCCTTTATCCTGGTGCAGAGGGCCTCGTGCACCACCCTGGGAAGGCGGTAAATGGTGTGCAGGACCCCGTCGATCCTGAATCGCACCACCGACTCCTTCCTCTTTGGCTCAATGTGGATGTCGCTTGCCCTTTCGTTAAGTGCGTACTGGAAGAGATGGTCCACTGCCTTGTTGATGTGCTTGTCGCTTGCCTGGAGCTCCTTGCCGGAAAGCTTTACATATTGCTCAAGATTTGAGATATCCACTTCCGGTGCGGTGAGAAAGTCCTGGGCTGCGGCAATGGAGCTTCTAAAGTCAAAAAATTCCTGTATGACCCTTTCTATATCCGCCTTTGGGCTTACAATAAAGGTCACATCCGTCTTGCAGACCCGCTGGATGTCCTCTTTTATGTCTTGCTGTTCAGGATTGTAAGAGGCGATCTCAAGGATATTTCCATGCCACTCCAGGGGCAGGACCAGCCTTGTTCTTGCAAAGGAGGCGGGAAGGGTCTTTGTAACGACCTCCATGTCGAGCTTAAGTGGATCAAGTCTCTTAAAGGGCCAGCCCTTCTGCCTGCAGACCAGCTCCAGGATGTCCGCCTCTGTAAGAAATTTTTCTGGAAGATCTGCCCTCTTAAGGGAGAGTGAGTCGATCCACTGGATAAGGTCTATGCCCTTTCTTTGGGCAATGTGATGTTTTTCCTCCAGGAATGAGAGCTCCTTTTGAGAAATGAGCCCGTTTTCCAGAAGAAGTCCGAATATAAAGTCCTTGTTACAGTATAAATCGTTCATCAACTTGAAGTTGTAATCTTACCCTTATGGGAATAGGTTATTTTTAAGATTCAGTCAAAAAGAAAAGATTTCATTTGCGTTATCGGAAAAAGAAAAAGTTATGATAAGGGACAAGGAAGGGAAACAGGTCTGGGTTGAGCTTTCAATAAAGTGCAGCAGGGAAGTTGAGGAACCTCTTGTGGACTACCTGGTCTCTGAGCTTGGGCGCGGTGTCATCACAGAGGAGGTGGAAGAGCGCCAAGACCTCCTTCTCATAAAGGCATATCTTGGCAGGGAAGACCTGGAATCAGGGGTCCTTTCATCCATTAAGACCTACCTGCAAGAGCTTTCCGTCCTCCATCCTGAGGCCACCGTCAAGATAGAGAACGAAAAGGTCATAGAAGAAGACTGGTACGACAAGTGGAAGAGTTTTTTCAGGCCTATAAAGATAGGTAAGAGCCTTGTGGTAAAGCCTACTTGGGAAGAGTATGTGCCAGAGGTGGGCGACGTGGTAATAGAGATGGACCCAGGGCGGGCCTTTGGTGTGGGAAGCCACGCCTCAACAAGGCTTGTTCTTGAAAGGCTTGAGGAACTTGGAAGAAAGGGGCTTTTAAGAAAAACACAGGTCCTTGATGTGGGAACAGGCTCTGGAATACTTGCCATAGCCGCTTCAAAGCTTGGTGCCAGGTCTGTTTTGGCCATAGACATAGACCCTGATGCAGTTGAAACAGCCAGGAGAAATGTTCACCTCAACAACTGCCATGACGACATAACTGTGAGCACCACGCCGGTGTGGGAGGTGGAAGGCCCCTTTGATCTTGTGCTTGCAAACATCGACAGGGACACGCTGCTTTTTCTTTCAAAGGAGATTTCCACTCAGGTGTCTCAGGGAGGGAGGCTACTTCTTAGCGGTATTCTAAAGGAGCAGGCCGGGGCCGTGAAGGAGGCCTATGTCCGGAGAGGCCTTCATTTTTCCGCCATGAAGGCAGATGAAAAAGACAGCCAATGGGTGTTGCTGGAGTTTCTGGCAAATTCCTAGGCCTTCCCCAGTTTGTGGTAAAGGAGGGCGCTTTGACCTCTTCTGGAAGGATGGTTTTGGGCGGCAGGGAGGCCGTGCACCTTAAGGGCGCAAGAAGACTGAGGGAGGGTGAACTTGTAAGGGTTGCAGATGGAACAGGCTGGGTGGTTGTAGCGCAGATTAAGGAGATCTCACGGGAAAAGGTTCTGCTCCGCGTAGTTCATGATCTTGGCAGCCACGATGATCTCATCCCCTGCACTTTTATCCTTTCCCTCATAAGGTATGAGAGATTTGAAGCGGCCCTGGCCAGGCTTTCAGAGATGGGAGTTGCAGTTGTGCAGCCTGTCATAACAAGAAGGAGCAGATATTTTGGCACTCATCCCCAAAGGCTCGAAAAACGGCTAAATAGGTGGCAAAATATATGTTTTGAGAGTCTGAAACAGTCGCGAGGTTTCAAGGCCACACTGGTAAGGCGTCCAAAGGTGTTGCCAGAGGCCCTTAAAAACCTGAATGGAGTGGCAGAAAGGATTGCCCTCTATGCATCTGAAAGGGGTAAAGGTTTTTTTGACGTGCTTGAAACTACACCCATCACTTTTCCCTGTGCCGTGGCCATTGGGCCAGAGGGAGGGTTCGATCCAGAAGAAAAGGAGCTATTAATGTCAATGGATTTCAGGGCCGCAGGTCTTGGAAGTCGCATCCTTAGAAGTGAAACGGCTGCAATCTATCTGGGAGCGCTCCTTTCCGAAATTTTTCTGAAAAAAAGGTTACGGACATGAATCCAAATTCCCATGCACTCATTCTTGCAGGAGGAATAGGCGCCAGGCTTTGGCCCAAAAGCCGTATCAACAGGCCAAAACAGTTTCTTGCCCTGGACGGGGGCCAGAGCCTTCTTGCCAGGACCATGGAAAGGGCCCAGGCGGTTTTTGAAAGGCAGCGTATCTGGGTGGTGTGCAAGCCGTACCAGCTTGATGAGGTAAAACGTCAGGTCCCTGACCTTTTGCACGAAAACATTATAATAGAGCCTGTGCCCAAGGGGACAGCAGCGGCAGTGCTTCTCGGGGCCCTTAGCATAGAAAAGGCCCATCCAGGGGCCACGCTGTCGGTGTTCCCATCTGATCACTCCATCAAGCCGGTGGACAGGTTTGCCAAGGTTATAGGTGCGGGAATGGAATGGGCAGCATCCAATGATTCCATGGTTATCTACGGAATAAGACCAGACCATCCAGAAACCGCCTACGGCTATATCGAGGCCGGGGGCACAGTGGGCCAGTGCAGCAACTGGAACTGCATGGAGGTGACAAGTTTTCATGAAAAGCCGGATCCGGCAACTGCCCTGGCCTATTTTCGTTCAAAGCGCTTCCTCTGGAATAGCGGCATGCTTTCTTTTTCAGTTAGCGTTCTTAAAAGAGTAATCAGTGGCGATTCATTCAGGCTCTGGCAGCCTCTTTATGAGGAAATGAGGGCCAGTGCGAAACCTGACCATGGGAGGCTTAGAGAAATTTACCTTTCCCTGCCAGATGATGCCTTTGACACGGCAGTTTTGGAAAAGCTGGCAAGGTGTGCAGGCAGGCTCGGGGGAGAGTCTCCGATTTCCCTGGTGGTCTTTCCATGTGACTTTGACTGGTACGATCTTGGAGTATGGGAAAGCTACTACAGGATGCTTCCCAAGGACGAGGCAGGAAATGCAATCTCTGGGACCGCCAAGGCCATTGACTGCAGCGGCAGCCTTGTTATTTCAGAGGGCAAGACCCTGGTGGGCGCCATAGGGCTTAAGGACATGGTAGTTGTGTGCATGGGTGACGCCGTTCTTGTTTGCCCCAGAAAGGAGCTTCATAGGGTGAGAGAGCTTGTTGAATCACTCGCTAAAGGCGGGTATGAAAGGTATGTTTGAAGGTATTTCATGCGTTTTAGCGAGTGTTACGATTTCTTAAAGGACTGTTATGGCCGTTGTTGGTTTTGACACAACCGTTTTCCCGAAGCTAAATTACAAGGACCCTGAGGAGTTCTGGCAAAGGATAGAGGAGATTAAGGGATTTTTTTCTCATCACAAGGGGCAACTGGACAAGGTCTTTGAGAAGGCGCCCGCCTTCATGGCAGCCTTTGAGAAACTGGACCCCCTCATCCAGTCCTATACCTCAAAGGTATGCCCCTACTGCGGCACTGTTTGTTGCGCAAACAAGTTTGGGTTCCCGGAATTTGCAGACGTGGTGGGGTTTCTGGCCCTTGGTCTTGAGATACCAAGTTATGACCTGGATGTGGATGAAGAGGCTATATGTCAGTTCATAGGGGAGGGGGGGTGCGTGCTTCCCCGGCCCCAGCGGCCCTACAGGTGTACCTGGTATTTTTGCGACCCCCTTCTCGTGCAGCTTGAGATAGGCCCTGCCCGTGACTACCGCAGCTTCATTAATGATCTTCAGGAGCTTAGCAGGGCAAGGGGAGAGCTACTTGAGAGCTTTTTCCAGATATGGAAGGAAATCCAGGCTGAAAAGGAAAGATGAAGATAACCGCCAACCAGATAACCGCACTACGGATAGTGCTTTTGCCGCTTCCCCTATTCCTCATCTATGGAGGCCCCTTTTCGCGTCTTATGGCCATTCTCATACTTGCGGTTCTGGGGCTTACCGATTACCTGGACGGTGTGCTTGCAAGAAAATATGGAGTCACATCCCTTGGAAGGCTCCTTGACCCAATAGCAGACAAGATATTCATAGCGGTGACCCTTGTGCCCCTGGCAGACCTGCACATCCTTCCCATGTGGATAGTGTGGCCCATATTTTTCAGGGAGTTCCTGGTTACCGAGATGAGACGTTTCATGACCCCTGGCCAGAAAGGGCTTCGAGTCACTGAGCTTGCCAAGATCAAGACAACCCTTCAGATGACTGGAGTCGGCCTTATCCTGTTGACTAATACCTTCTCAGACAGGCTTCCAACCATTTTTTTTCTTGCAGGCCTCTTCCTTGCCACCTTGTTCCTTGCCGTTGCCATTTCGTCAAAAAGCGGTGAGCTTACTGGCAGGCTTAAGAGCGCTCTTCTCCTTGAGGGCATGGGCCTTGCCATAGCCGTGGCCCTTCCTGCAAGACAGGTGGAGCTTGCCTATGGAGTGGTGCTCCTGGTAGTGACTCTTGTCTCTGGTGCCCAGTACGTCCTGGCTTCCATGCCGGGTCTGCTTAAAAGGGGTCTCCTGCCAGTGTTGGACCTCTTTCTTTCCATTGTTAATCCCCTCTTTGCCCTGCTCCTTTTGCCATTCACCCCGGGATCGTCGCATCTTTTGGTGGTGCTGATACTGGCCATAGAGTTTGCCGTCCAGGGAATAGACATGTGGGCGGTACAGGAAGGAAGGTTTGATATTTCCCTTTACAAAAAGAGATTCTTTACCCCATTTCTTGTCCTGGTTTTTGTGGCCATGCTTTCATCTGGGGCAGGTCTTGGAGCAGCCTCTGCAACTTTTCTTGTGCTTTGCAGTTTCGGCTCTGTGCTCTACCTTCTTGTTGATATGTGGTTTCACAGAAGTCTTTTCAAAAAAAAGGAATTTTTCAGTTAGCTTCTGCCTGGAAAAATAATTAATTTCCCAATGGTCATCACTATAGGCTATTGCCTGTAACTTTTATAAAAGTTATAACAGACAACATGTATATAGATTCCGGAACTGGTCTTAAGATCAAGGGCTCTCTGACCGTCAGGGATGAGCTTGAGCTGAGAGAGGAGCAGATCCTTAGCCCCTATGCGTGTCTTAGCAGGAATACAAGGGGAAGGCGCTACAAGGCCACGCCTTGCTTCATAAGAACTGCTTTTCAGCGGGACCGGGACCGGATTGTTTACTGCAAGGCCTTCAGGAGGCTCAAGCACAAGACTCAGGTTTTTCTCTCCCCAATGGGAGATCATTACCGCACAAGACTCACCCATACCCTTGAGGTTGCGGAAATCGCCCGGACCATAGCAAGGGCCCTTAGGCTTAACGAGGACCTGACAGAGGCCATAGCCCTTGGGCATGACCTTGGGCATACGCCCTTTGGACATGCAGGTGAGACGGTACTGAACGAGATAGTGCCAGGGGGTTTCAGCCACTGCCGACAGAGCCTTCGTGTGGTGGATGTGCTTGAAAATGGGGGCAGGGGTCTCAACCTTACATACGAGGTAAGGGACGGGATACTCAAGCACTCAAAGGGCTTTGGAAACATAATTCCCAAGGAGCCGGGGGAATCTGCCCAGACCGTGGAGGGCAGGATCGTAAGGATTGCAGACGTAATAGCCTACTTGAGCCACGACCTTGATGATGCAATAAGAAGCGGCGTTATTAAGCAGTCCCTGGTTCCCGGGGAGGTGACCAAGGTCCTGGGGGATACCCATAGCAGCAGGATCTCATCCATGATAAAGGATGTTATTGGTGCAACCAGGGTTACCCAAGGGGGCATAGAACTGGACATAAGCCCTGAGATGCTAAAGACCATGCTTGATCTGAGGGCATTTCTTTACGACAATGTTTACAGGGCCCCCCAGGTCCATGGGGAATTTGAAAAGGCCCGCAAGATCCTCTTTGAACTTTATGAGTATTTCCTGAACAATAAGGATGCCTTCTTGCGTGAAAGAAAGAGGCTTTTTGAGGAGGAAAGGGCCATTGAGGACGGAAGGACCCCTTACGAACGACACGTCTGTGATTTCATTGCTGGGATGACAGACAGATACGCACAGAACCTCTACAACAAGATATTCATGCCCTCTTCGGTGGTCTGATATGTACAGGGCAAGTGGCAGATCCATAACCCTGTTTCTTGTTTGCACCCTTTTCTTTTTCTTACCCCTTCTTTGTTCAAGTTCCATGGCCAGTATCAAGAAAAAGGAGCCCTGGGACATAAAGGCAGAGAAACTGGTCTTTTTCCACAACTCCAGGGTTGTTGTTGCCCAGGGTTCCGTGGAGATCAAGCGTGGAAAACTGAGGGTCTATGCCGACAAGATCATATATGATCAGGACCAGGGGAAAATTTACGCAAGTGGTCACGTGGTCATACACCTAGGCCAGGATGTGCTTAGGGGTTCAAAGGGCAGTCTGGACCTTAAGACATCAACAGGAGAGGTGGAAAACGCCTTTTTGTATCTAAAGAGAAACAACATTCACCTTACGGCGAAAAGGCTTGAGAAGACAGGCCCTGAAGAGTATCACGCCCAGGAGGCCACTGTCAGCACCTGCCCAATGCCCAAACAGGACTGGAGGTTCAAATGCAAGGAGCTAACCCTCACGGTTGACGGTGAGGCAAAGGCGAAAAATACCTTTTTTGAGATAAGGGACATCCCTGTCCTCTTTACCCCGTGGCTTTACGTGCCAATTAACAGGTACAGAAAGACGGGCTTTCTCATTCCAGAGTACACCTCATCAAAGAGAAACGGCATCGGGTTGAACCTACCCTTTTTCCTTGTGCTTAATGATTCCATGGACCTTACCTTTTACCAGCATCCCATGTCCAGCCGGGGCTGGATGGAGGGTGTGGAGTACAGGCATGTCTTCTCCCCAACAGACAAGGCGGTTGTGAGGTACAACTTCCTTGGGGACAAGAAGGACGACCATGACTTTAACGGAGACGGCCACACAAGGGGAAACGATTTCAGGTGGTGGCTCCGGGGTAAGCTGAACCAGTCCCTTCCCCTAGGTTTTGAGGCAAAGCTTGATGTAGATCTCATGAGCGACATGGACTACCTGCAGGAGTTCGATACGGGCTTCATGGGCTTTACCAGGAGTGATGAGACCTTCAGGAAGTGGTTTCACAGAAACCTTGCCGAGGAAACAGACAAGATACGACCATCGGTTGCTCAGGTTACTAAGGAGACACAGGACATGTTTCTTGGCCTCCATGGCAGGTACAATGACAACCATTTCTTTGGGCGAAGGGGGTTTACCGTTCAGACCCTGCCAAGCGTCTTTGTCCATTCATTCAAACAGCCCCTTTGGGAAAGGCGCCTGTACTATGAATTTGATTTTGACTACACGGATTACTGGCGCGAGCAGGGGACAAAGGAACACAGGATTAGGCTGAATCCTGCCATTTCCATACCCCTTGATCTTTTCAACTGGGCGGACCTTGTGGTTACAGGGGCCGTGGAAGATAGTGTCTATGTGGCCTACGGCAGGGAGGAGAAGAACAATTTGAACCCGGACGACACCGCCAACAGGTTTCGCTACTCCATTCTGGCTGATATGACAAAGACCTTTGCCAGAAACTACAGCCATGGAAAGGGCCTTTGGCGACACTATATCACACCCCGAATCAGATACGTTTATTCCCCTTTCAGAAGTAGCAGGGACATACCCACCATAGACAGCCGGGATCTTTACCCAGAAAGGAACAAGGTCATCTTCAGTCTCCTTTCCTTTGTGAGCAGCAAAAGGCGCCTTGGAGGCGGAAGATACTCATACTCTGATCTTTTTCGTATAAAGCTTGAAGAGTCGTACAATTTTCATAAGGAACCCACGGTTCTTTCCGCCCAGGAGTTTGAGAGAAAAAGCCTTTCAGACCTTTACGGAGAGTTTGATTTCACGCCTTTTCCGAGTTTTTGGCTTCGCTACGACACCAAGTACAACTTTTATGGAGACGGTTTTCGCACACATAACGTCAGGTGGCGCTATGTTGGTTACAGGGGAAGCACCTTCGACCTGGACTACCGCTATCATAAGCTTGAGGACATAAATGAGCTCAATTTTGACATGAATGCCATAGTTACCGCGGCCTGGTCATTCAGGTTTCATATCAAACAGGACTTTGAAAGAAACAAGCAGATAGAATCCAAGTACGTGCTTCGCTACACGTCGAGCTGTTGGGCCATAGAGGGAAAGATCAAGACTGACTCTGACGACACCTCCATACTGGTTAATCTGGAACTCCTCGGGGTCGGCGGATGGACCCCTAGATAGCGCTTTGGCGCCAGAATGGTGCGTTTGGTAAAAGGGCTTTAAACCCAAGTTGCTGGATGTGGGTCCCAAGGCCCCATGGTGTTTTGAGGCCAAGGTTCTAGACATGGGGCGAGTATGTGTTGGAGGTGGTTATGCGACTTGATGACGAAAGAGAAAGTCGAAACGTAGAAGACAGGCGTTTTGAGACGGGCGGAAGAGGCATGTCCATGCAGGGGCTGTATCTTATGTGGCCCCTCATAAGAATGCTTCTTCAGACAAAGTTTGGATGGGCAATTCTTGCCATTGGCGCAGGAGCTTACCTTCTTGGATTTAATCCCTTTGCCCTGTTCCAGCCGCAGTCAGTGCCTACCCACGTACAAAGGCCAGCTAATGATACACAGGCGGTTTTCATAAAGAAGGTGCTTGCCACCACCGAAGATGTTTGGAGTTCTATTCTACCCGACTATGGATTGAGGTATCATCCACCGATTCTTGTGCTCTTTCGTGGAGCAACCCAGAGCGGCTGCGGTTTTGCAAGTGCACAGACAGGCCCGTTCTACTGTCCAAGGGACCAGAAAATATATTTGGATTTGGGCTTTTTTGACCAGTTGGCGAGCAGGTTTCATGCTCCAGGAGACTTCGCCCAGGCCTATGTACTTGCTCACGAAGTTGGTCACCACGTGCAAAACATAATGGGGATCCTGGAAAAGGTACATGCCCTTCAACAAGAGGCCTTGAGGAGGGGAGATAAAAAGAGGGCAAACCATCTTCAGATTTCAGTAGAACTGCAGGCAGACTGCCTTGCAGGGGTTTGGGGGCATTTTACAAAAAGTAGGCTTGAACCAGGAGACGTGGAAGAGGCCATGAACGCAGCAAGCAGGATTGGAGACGACACCTTGCAGAAACAGGCTCAGGGGTATGTTGTTCCAGACAGCTTTACCCACGGCACCTCAAAACAGCGCCTCCAGTGGTTCATGAAGGGTTTTAAATCCGGAGATCCAAGGGCATGTAACACCTTTAATTGATTCCCAGAAGTGTTCTCAGAATGGAATCAGTAACGAGCATGTCTTTCTATCCCTTTTCAGGCTTGCAGGTGTTGTAGGGGAATGGGTCTTCTGTCTGGTTTTGCCCTACAGGTGCTCATACCTCCGGTTGTCTGGCATCCTGATTCAAACCCCTTTAAGTGTTCAGATAGAGCCAGTTAGTAAACCCAAAAATCAAAAAATTTCATATTGACTGTAATTAAATGGTGGTCTAACCTCCTATTTTTAATAGCAGGGGAGAGGAAAAGTGAAATTTTTTATAATTGCAGGTAGTTTCTACCGCATATGTAAGTATTAAGCTTAAGGAGGGAAAATGGCTATTGTTCTTGCATTTGTGGCTATCGGGCTTAGCATCTTTGGTATCCTCGCATACCGAAGGCTTACTGCCCTGGAAAATGACATTAAAGAGATAAAACAGGCCCTTGAAAGTGGCAAGCTTCGTGGGCCAAAGGGTGATCCAGGCCCACCAGGGCCGCCGGGTAAACCAGGTCCCCCAGGCCCCAAGGGGGAACCAGGTCCCGAGGGTCCTCCAGGTCCGGAAGGACCTCCTGGGCCAAAGGGTGATAAGGGAGAGCCAGGGCCTCAGGGACCACCGGGTCCAGAAGGACCACAAGGCCCACAGGGAGAGCCAGGGCCGCCAGGTCCTCAAGGTCCTCCGGGTCCACAGGGGCCACCAGGCCCAGAAGGTCCTCCGGGGCCCAAGGGTCCGAAGGGTGACAAGGGCGAACCAGGGCCGCAAGGTCCTGAAGGTCCTCCAGGTCCGCAGGGTGAACCTGGTCCACAGGGTCCTCCGGGTCCTGAAGGTCCGCCGGGTCCACAAGGAGAACCAGGACCACCGGGTCCAGAAGGACCAAGGGGTCCAAGGGGGCCCAGGGGGCCCAAGGGCACATCAGCAACCAAGTCTTCTTCAAAGTCCAAGACCAAGAAGAAGTAACTAAAAGGTGTCCAGGCGGGCAGTTCCGGACGATTCAGGGCCTGCCCGCCCTTTTTTTGTTAATTTTCCTTAGAGTTCTAACTTTACTCCTACCGAGGCGTTAAAAAAGCGATCTCCAAGTCTTGATGCTAGACGGGCTGAGTTTGAAAGCCCTGTGCAGTGGGATGCCCCGAGTCTTTTTATCTCAAAGGCCTCAAGTTCCTTGAGGGTCTGGTGGAACTGGACATCTTCTGCAAAGCCCAGGTGGGTTCCTCCAATGACGGTGTGTATCTTTTTCCCAGGAAGGTTTTTTTGAACATGGCTCAATATGTTTATGAGCCCTGCGTGTGCGCATCCAAGTACAACAACCAGTCCCGAGGGCGTATCCACCACAAGTGACAGGTCATCCATCAAGGGGTCCTGGACCCGGGTTATCTTCCCGTTTTCTTCTATTTCTATCTCCATGTGAGGGTCTGGTTTTTCAAAATCTGTTATCCTTGGAACCTCCCCTGTCAAATAGATACCAGGGACAATTTCAGTAAATTCTGAAAAAAAACTAAAACGGCATCCAAGGGATTCGAGAAAGGGTCTCCTGTGAATCATGCCTATGAACCTTTCGTCCCCGTCCTTCACCCAGTAGCGCGGAAGGAACACGTCTTTATGGCAAAGGACCTTGAGATTGGCGTTAAGGCCCGCAACCTGGGGAATGCCAGATGCATGATCGTAGTGGCCGTGGCTTAGGACCAGCATGTCAAGAGCCCCCAGATCCTTTCCAAGCCTCATGCTGTTGTTTAAGATGCCAATGCCCTGGCCCGTATCAAAGAGGATCTTTCTTCCCCTCATTTCAATGAGTATGGACCAGCCATGCTCACCAATGAGTCCAAAGGGGCCTGCCACACTGTTTTCACAAAGCACCGTAAGTTTAAGCGGGGCGCCTTTCATCTTGTGTCCCTCCTTTTGTGGCGCATCTCAAAGCCCTTTACCAGAACATAGGCCAAGAGAGCGAAGACAAAGACTACAAGGTACATCCAGGCAAGGCTTTGAAGTGTTTCTATGACGGTTCGGTAAACCTCCAGGGTCCACCTTTCTGCATTCAGGCTAAGGACCCTTTGATTTTTGTAGGGTGCATTTATGTAGCGTTCCAGCTGGTAGATTCTCACTCCCCCGGATACTCCCACTACAAGGCCGGCAAATGTGATGTATCTTTCCCACACGGAGCTTACCGGGTCCTGGATTATGCGTCTAAAGATGGTGGATACCGGACCCTTGAAGGATCTGACGACAATAAAGGAAACTGCCGCTGCAAGAAGGAAGGTTACGGCAAGGAGGGCAAAAAACATGACACGAAATCCTGATTACTCCTGTGCATCAACACGGTTTTCAGAATCACATGTCTTTTCCTGCCTTTTCTCCCTCTCTTTTTCCTTTTCCATGAAGTGGATTATGCAACCATTCCTGTGGCTGCAGTAGTCCTTAGGGTGCAGGCACCCTTTACTTGCATCTGTTTGGCGGTTATCCTTTGCACAGAAAAAGTCCATTTGTGAGCTGACCTCATAGCCTGGTTTTGATTCCATTTAGTAACTTGGAAACCATATTGTCAAGGAGGAAGAAGTGAAAGCAAAAGAGAGAATGGCAATACCGCGGCAGAAGCCAAAAGAGCTTTCAGTGGAGGAGAGGATAACAAATTTCAATGAGATTGTGTCCGGTTTCGATGACCAGACTGCCAAACTTGAGGCTGAGCGGTGCCTGCAGTGCAAAAAACCAGGCTGCGTTCAGGGATGCCCGCTTCACAACGACATTCCCGCCTTTATTAGGCTTTTGAGGGAGGACAAGATAGAGGACGCCTACTGGACAATCAGGAAGACGAGCTCCCTGCCGGCTGTCTGTTCAAGGGTCTGCCCCCAGGAGTTTCAGTGTGAGGGCAGTTGCATAAGGGGCAAGAAGGGGGAGCCTGTGGCAATTGGCCTTCTAGAGCGTTACGTAGTGGATTGGATGGTGGATCACAACAAGAATCTCATGGAGCCTTGTGCCCTTCCCACTGGTCAGAAAGTGGCAATCGTGGGTTCAGGGCCTGCAGGCATGACCGTTGCCTACAATCTTGCCCACAGGGGCATAAAATGCACCATCTACGACAACCTGCCTGTACTCGGTGGCATGCTTTCGGTTGGTATTCCTCCATTCAGGCTTCCTCGATACATCATTAAGGCAGAGTTTGATGCGCTTAAAAGCTGCGGTGTTGATATCATTGACGAGGTTACCATTGGAAAGGACAAGACCCTTCAAGATCTAAAGGACGAGGGTTATGGCGCAGTATTTGTGGGAGTAGGCGCCCACGAGAGCAGGAAGTTAGGTATTCCCGGGGAAGACCTGGAGGGTGTGCTTCACGGGGTGGACTACCTTCGTGACGTGAATCTCGGTAAGGACGTGGACCTTGGCCAGAGGGTGGTGGTAGTGGGAGGTGGAAACGTTGCCATAGATGTTGCAAGGACCGCCTTGAGGCTTGGCTCCAAGGACGTTTTCATCCTTTACCGAAGGACAAGGAAGGAGATGCCTGCTTCTGAGGCCGAAATTCACCACATGGAGGAAGAGGGCGTACGGGTAGAGTTTCTTGCAGCCCCTGTTGCAATCCACGGTGAAAAGGGCAGGCTCAGGAAAATAGAGTGCGTAAGGATGGAGCTTGGCGAGCCAGACGAATCCGGCAGGAGAAGACCCGTTCCCATTGATGGCTCGAACTTTTTCATAGAGGCCGATGCAGTGGTTGCAGCAATAAGCCAGCGGGTTGATCCAACTGTTGCCAAGGGAGTTGACATAAAACGCACCCCCTGGGGCACCTTTGACGTAAATCCAGAGACCCTTCAGACATCGGTGCCATGGATTTTTGCAGGAGGTGACGATGTCCTTGGTCCCCAGACCGTTGCAAAGGCAGCCTTTCACGGAAGGGTTGCATCCGAGTCCATTGTAAAATTCCTTAACGGCGAACTTTAATTTGTGTTTTTCTCATCCGCAGGGGGCTGGTTCCCCTGCGGAAGGCCTTTCTTAATGCATGAATCAAAAGAGTCCCATGAAAATTCCCCCAAAACTCATGAAAAGCATACCAAGGGGCTTAACACCTTAACCCTTTTTGAAGGTCTGGACCCTGAAACTGCCAGGATTTACTCCCTGGTCCTCACCTCAAGACACATCCCCCACGTGCTGGAAAGGGAAAGGGATGGAGCCTTTTCAATCCTGGTAAACGAGTCTGTGGCCAAGCAGGCCTTCAAAGAGATAAGGCTTTATAACAGGGAAAACCTGGATTTTTCCCATGAAAAGGGCCATAAGCCCAGAGAATTCAGGAAAATAAAATCTTCCCTCCTGTCTGTGGTTTTCGTGGCATGTGTAATGTCTTTGACCTTCAGGTATGAGGTCAGGGATATTCTCCTTGAGGTGGGGGCGGCAGACTCATCCCGCATAGTCCAGGGTGAGATTTGGCGCACTGTCACGGCCCTGTTCCTCCATGCCGACCCGTCCCACTTTTTTAGCAATGTCTTCATGGCTGGCCTGTTCTTTACCATCCTTTTTGAGGAGACAGGTGTGGGAATGGGCTGGTTCCTGGTAATTATTGGTGGAGCAGCAGGTAACTACCTTAATGCCCTGATGTACGGTTACGGGCATGTCTCCATAGGGTTGTCAACCTCCATATTTTCAAGCATAGGAACCTACTGCTCAATAAGGGCCATGGAATACGGTTTTTCAGGGCTTAGGGAGGGCTTCAAGGTCCTTCTTTCAGGCCTTGCCCTTCTTGGAATCCTGGGGACAGGGCAGGGGAGGGTGGACATCTTGGCCCATTTTTATGGCTTTTTTGGCGGGCTGGTTCTGGGAGGCCTTGTGGTTCTTTTTAGGCGTATGGTTCCTTGGAATCTTTCACAAAAGGATATCTTTTTTGAAGCCCTTACTATCTTTATGGTTTCAGTCTCCTGGGTCCTTGCCATTACCAAGAGCTGGGCTCCCTAGCTAAGAAAGGACGACTTTTAAGAAAATGTGGATGGTGCTAAAAGGCTTATCTAAGATCATGGACTTTTTGTGTAAAATGTTCCACACTTGGGTAAGATATTAAAATATCCTCAAAGAAGAGATAATCGTCATGGAAACCATTTTCGACATCCTGAAACAGACGAAGAAGGACAACTGCGGAAAATGCGGCTACCCAACATGCATGGCCTATGCCGCTGCTGTTCACACTGGAGCCTGTTCCAAGGCCGCCTGTCCCTTCGTTGAGGCAGAAGGTGAGGACAGGCGCACTCCCCTTCAGGATCCTGAAACCGCCCTTGCAAAGGAGCTAAAGGAAAAGGTAAGGAGCGTTGACCTTGAAGAACGGGCCCAGGGCCTGGGTGGAGAGGTGGTTCAAACGGATTTTGGAAGGGCTCTTCGCCTAAGGTATCTCGGTAGGGATGTTTTCATAAGCCCTGAGCGGGTGTTTTCTGAAGATGGCTCTGAGCTTGAAACCAGGGATCAGATACTCCTTTATAACTATCTCTTTTTTGGCGGAAAGGGCGAGCTCAGCGGAAAGTGGGTGGGGCTTGAGTCCTTTCCAAATTCCATCTCCAAGGTTGTGACACTAAAGCGCTATACAGAGGAAAAGATAGCCCGCCACTTTGCAGGGCGCAAAGAGGAGTTTGTTAGTCAGTGCAAAAGGCTCGGGGCAAAAGAGGTCAAGGGTTGCCAGGCAGACGCCTGTGTTGTGGTCCTTGTTTTGCCAAAGGTGCCAATTCAGCTAAACTTCTGGGACGAGGACAGGGAAGACAACTTTCCTGCAGAGGTAAAGGCCCTTTTTGACAGCAGGGCCCTTGACTTTCTGGACATTGAATCCCTCATTTTTGCTGCTGAAAGGCTTGCAGAGACAATTACCGGAGAGTGAGCCTTGAAAGGGCCTGCCGCATGGCTTTTGGAAACCTGCAAAGAAGCCTGTTTCCTTCAAGGGCAAGGGCGGTGCCGAGGTAGTGTTCCTTGAATTTTACTATTACATAACCTTGAATATCCACACTTTCAGAAAGGGTTGGAAGCGAAATCTCTCCCTCAATGCAAAGGCTGGCTATGATATCAAGGTCCAGTTCAAGGACGTTTCTTCTTGCCTCCTTACCAAAGCGCTGGATGAAAACCGTTGTAGGCTTTAGAAAACCTGCCACGTTTCTTACAAAGGGAAGGCCGCATCTTACAAACGCTCCCTCAGGCCACTTTATTTCAAATGGCTGCCTTCGAAAAAGGAAAGCCTGCCTGGAAAAGGCAAACATGTCAAAATCTGCAAAGATTCCCTGGGACATTCCAAACCTTTCTTCAAAAAAGCCAGCGAGGATGTCTCTTTGATCATCCCTTAACAATCTTGGCAACGAAGAATCCCACTGAGTCGATCTTATGGGGGTAAAAACGTCCAGCAAGTCTGATCTGTCCATGATATCTCTTTCCCCTAAAGTGTGTGATTCCAGGCTCGTATTCCACAGGTAGGTCCAGGGGGGCAAGGGAGGCGCGCCTTTTCTTAAGAAGAAACTCGACTACCTCTTCGTTTTCCTCCACGTTTAGAGTGCATGTGGAATAGACCAGGACGCCTCCTGGCATAAGCATGTCGAAGGCGTGTTTTATCAGGGCCTTTTGTATTGCAGAGAGGTTGGTCTTTCCCTTTACCATGTATTTAACCAGGCCTGTATGTGGATCGATCCTGTATTTGCCCTGGCCGCTGCATGGCGCATCCACCAGGACCTTGTGAAAGGAGTAGGGCAGGAGGAGATGCTCGCCCCTTCCCTGGGTGACAAGGGTGTTGGTGATCCCGAGCCTTTTGACATTTGAAAGAAGGGGGGTGATCCTTCCGCGTTTTCGGTCATTTGCCACAAGAAAGCCTCTGTCCTGCATCCTTTGTGAAATGTAGGTGGCCTTACCTCCTGGGGCAGCGCAAAGGTCAAGGACTGTTTCTTCCGGCCTGGGATCAAGGGCAATGACAGGCAGGCAGGAAGAAATGGCCTGGGGGTAGATGTATCCAAGTAAGTAGCTGAGTAATGGCCTTTGGTGGTCATGGTGCAGAACCTTGACTACCTCATCTATTGGAGTTTCCGCAAAATCTACACCTTCGTCCTTGAGAAATGCCTTGGCCTTCATCAGGTCCGTTTTAAGGGAATTGATCCTGAAATAAACGGGCAGGGGTTTTCTAAGGTGTTCCAGGAATTCGTGGAACTCCGGAATGAGGTCCCTGTATTCTTCCAGTGTGTCTAGGTATGATGACATGAGAGGAAAAAAGTGGCAGGGATACTCTTATTTTTTGGTACTTTTTGTTTTTTTTGCAGGTTTCTTCTTTTTTGTTTTTTGTGGTGAAGGGCAGGGAGCCTCAAGTATTCCGTTTAAGAAGAAATGGCTTATCTGTCTGGCAGCGGTTTTAACCCCGTATTTTTTCTTGGAAGACAAGACCCAAAACCTGGACATCTCGTCCAGGGCTCCAAAGTAGGCCCTCTTAAATATTCCTGGCATGACGTCCTTTCTGAAAAGCCCCTTCTTCTGCCCCTCTTTGACTATATTGGATATTATTTGGAGGTATTCGGCAAATTTCCGGTTTCGATACTCCTTCATGAATTTGCTGCTCTGGCGAAGCTCCACCTGTATTATCTCTGCCAAGTCCTTGTTTTTTTCAACCAGGCTCAGGTGTTGAAGGGCGAATATCTCAAGTTTTTCACACGGATTATCGGTCTTGGAAAGTTCCTGCTTGACGCTGGCAATGATCTTGCCCATCTCTTCTTCAAATATGGTTATGAGGATGTCATACTTGTTATTGAAGTAGAGGTAAATGGTTCCGTCTGCAACATTTGCCTCCTTGGCTATTTCGGCAATGCGTGAGTTGAAGAAACCATTTCTTGCAAAGACCTTTATGGCAGCCTGAATTATCCGGCCGTGTTTATCTGCTACCTTCATAAGGTGATTTCTCTCTTTTCTGTATGATTAGTAAGGGGCTTTGACAAAAAGGTCACCTAGCATCAGATTTTTTATTATACACCCGATCCACCAATAAATGAATGTGTATTCATTCAGATATTATATTTTTAAGTGTGTTGTCAAGGGAAAAAAATCACACGCGGGTCTCATTTTGATATTTAATTTTTTTGATGTTAATTTTTTTGTTTTTTGGGGGACCGTCAGTGGAATTGGTGTTTTTTGTTTTCTCCCAAAATACCTTTATTCTTTTTCTTCAGCAGTCGATAAGGATAATGATCGAGTAAGCTTAATAAAGCAGGAGGAAAGCAATGAAGTTTTCTTTTGGCAGTATACAGGGGAAGATAATTCTCGTGATGGTCTCTCTTTTGTTGATAAATGTCATAACCGTTGCGGCCACATTTTATAAACTTTCCCAGCAGGAAAGGGATGGACTCTACATTGACATTGCCGGGCGTCAGCGCATGTTCACCCAGAAGATGACAAAGGAGGCCTACCTATACGCCCTTACGAAAGATAAGAAGTGGAAGGACGAGCTTTCAAAGACCGAGGCCCTGTTTCAAAAAAGCCTTCTGGCCCTGAGAAACGGGGATGAAGGCCTTGGTATTGCGCCTACCACAGATGAAAATGTTCTCTCTGAGCTGGACAAGCTCGAGGCAGCCTGGAAGGATTTTATGTCTAGTGTAGACCAGGTGGTGAATTCAGAGCTTGGCTCTGTGAGAAGTAAGAATGCCCTGGAATACCTGTCAAAATACAATATTCCCCTTCTTAAACAGGCCAATGTGGTTACCCAGGCCTACAAGAAGATGACCATGAATTCCATAAAGCAGCTAAAGGAGGCGGAGCTCCTTCTCCTTGCAATAGGTGTCTGTCTGTTCTTTTTCTCAGTGTGGTTTATACATGTTCAGGTTTTGAGACCTCTTGGCAAACTTTTCCCCATGATTGAGAGCGTTGCAAGTGGGGACCTAAAGGCCAGGGTGAATATCAAAGTGAAGGGTGAACTTCAGGAGCTCGGAAATGCCCTCAACCACATGGCTGAAAAGCTAAACAAGATGGTGAAAGATATTCAGCGCGACTCCACCGATATCAAGGAGGCATCTGAAAAACTTGATGACATAAGCCAAAACGTCTACAGCCGGGCCACCTCCATGAATGAGATCGTAACAGAGGTGGTGCAGGCGGCAGAGTCTGTTGATGACAGGATAATGTCTGTAACCAGGGCATCCCAGGAACTTACCGAGGCAACAACGGAAATTGCCCAGAGTGTCGCCCATACCGCCTCCATCACCAACGATGCCCAGGAAAAGGCCCATAAGGCCAATGAGGTAATCCAGAGGCTTGGTGAAAGCTCTGATAAGATAGGAAGCATAATCCAGGTGATCAACACCATTGCCGAGCAGACCAATCTCCTTGCCCTGAATGCTACCATAGAGGCCGCAAGGGCAGGTGAGGCTGGAAAGGGGTTTGCCGTTGTAGCAAACGAGATCAAGGAGCTTGCCAGACAGACCAGCGAGGCCACAGATGAGATAACAAACATGATCCAGGCCATACAGGAGGAGACTGGGGTTGCAGTAACTTCCGTGGAAGAGATAACTAACATCGTAGGTCAGATAAATGACCTGGCAAACACCATCGCCTCTGCAGCAGAGGAGCAGACTGCAACAGTGTCTGAAATAAGCGTCAACATGGAAGAGGCGGAGGTTGAGGTAAGAGGCGTAAAGGAAAAGAGCACTGGAACCGCAGACCTTGCAGGCTCTGTCCAGGCCGTGGCAGAGGAGACGGCAACCTACTCCAGGAAGCTCAACAGCCTGGCAAACAGCCTTGAAGACATGATGAGGAGCTTTAAGACAGCCTGAGCCTAATTAACGACAAACAGAAAAAAACGTTAACGGGGGAGCGGTTGGCTCCCCTTTTTAGTTAAAAATGGTGGAGGTTACCCGGCAGACTTTGGCCTGAAGCTCTTTGGTACGATCATAATGAAGCGATCCTTGGCATTTTTCATGATCTCTTCAACGGCCTCTGCCTCCTCCAGCTGGAATGTGGAGCGCAGTTCATCCATGTAGAGGCCAAGGAGCTCTTCTATGTCCTTGATTCCCTCCTTGGAAAGTTTCTCAATCTTTACTATTGCACCCCTTGCAAGGCGCCTTTTAATGGAGGAGACGTCAAAGTTGAATTCAGGGTAGAGGCACTGATAGATTACGCCCCCTGTCATTCCTGCGCACATCCAAGGGCCAGGGTCCCCAAGAACCACAGCCCTTCCCCCTGTCATGTATTCAAAGGCAAAACCCTTCAAAAAGGCATTGTGGGCAATGTTGCCACGGGAATCATCAACTGGCTCTGTTATGCGCCTTCCAAAGACCACGTCTGCCCCTGAAAAGCGGATGCATGCGCGAGAATCTGCCATGTTCTGGATGAGGAAGGTGCCCTTTATGGCGCCGTAGGCAAAGCTCTTACCGGTTGAGCCGTCAACCCTGTTTCCAAGGTAGTTTATTCCCTTAAAGACACCGACCACGCCCCCGTAGCTTCCCTTTACAGTCCCGTCCTGGGCCCCGCCCATGATGCTTGCGTCCACTGCAGTGATGTTGAAGGCGCAAAGGCCGTTTCCAGGAACGGATGAAACCAGCCTGAGCCTTGCCTTTTTGTCTGTGGAGATGGTGTAGCGTCTTACTATCTCGCCAGAAAGATAGGTGGCCATGGCCCTGTCAGTACTTTTTACGCCCTGTTCCTTGAATTTTACCACCTTCTTACCCTTCTCAAATTCATCTACGATGAGATCACTGATGAGCTTGGTAAGGTAGTTGAGGGGAAGCCTGATGCTCTTTTCCTGGTTGACATCCTTGGGGATGTTGGAAAGATCAGGCTTTGCAAGAACACCTGATGTGTCAAGCCTGTCAAGAAAGCGGTACTGCTCCAGAATATCTGTTCTTCCCACCAGGTCTTGGAGGTTCTTTTCACCCATGTCTGAAAGTATCTGGCGCACCTCATCTCCAAGGGCTCGGAGAAGCCTTGCAAGGTTTTCTGCCTCGATGTCCACCTTCCTTGGTGAAAAGCCCTTGACACCCCTGGCCTCTGCCTGCTCCTTTGTCTGAAGCTGTGTTGAGATTCCCCTTGGGCAGCGATCCAGGTGGCACCTGTGGCAGCTTATGCAGCCAACTCCCATGAGTGCCACGGTTCCCATGCCAACCCTGTTGGCGCCAAGAAGTATCATCTTTATGATGTCTGCGCCACTTCTAAGCCCTCCGTCCGCCCAGACCTCCACCTTGTCCCTGAGGTTTGACTCACAAAGGGCCCTGTGGGCCTCGGACACACCAACCTCTATGGGCAGGCCAACATAGCGTTTCGCATGCTCCCTGGCAGCCCCGGTTCCACCTTCAAAGCCGCTTAGGTTGACTATGTCTGCCCCTGCCTTTGCAATGCCAACGGCTATGGTCCCAACACCGCTTGTAACTGGTATCTTGACAGAGACCTTTGCGTAGGGGTTCGCAGTCTTAAGCTCGGTGATGATCTGTGCAAGGTCTTCAATGGAGTAAATGTCGTGCTGGTTAGACGGTGAGATCAGAGTTATCCCTGGCTTGCAGTGGCGGGCCCTTGCCACCTGTTCAGAGACCTTCTGCCCAGGCAGGTGGCCCCCTTCACCCGGCTTTGCCCCCTGACCTATCTTTATCTCCAGGTAGTCGGCCGAGTTTAAAAGCTCCATATACACGCCAAAGCGGCCAGAGGCTATCTGCTGGCCCCTGTTTTTCCTGTACTTCCCGAGCATGTCCGGAATCTCACCGCCTTCACCGTTCATGCAGATGATGTTCACCTTTTTTGCCGCCTCTGCGTAGCTTCTGAAGGAATTTTCTCCCTGGGAGCCAAAGCTCATGGCAGCAATCACAATGGGCATATCGTGATGTCCAATGGAGATGTCAACCTGATCCATGGTGAGGCGTTTATTTTCCTCTGCAAGAACAGGCTTTAGAAGGTGCCTGATTCCAATGGGCATCTCCTCGTCTATCTTTGCAAGGCCCTTTGACATCTCAAAGTATCCCTTTTTTCCCTCAGCAGTCTGCCGGAGAATGCGGCCAACCTTGGCGTTTCTGTTTGGCTCAGCGTAAAGGGGCTTCTCTTCTGCCTCATGTGCCCGTTTTATGCGCTCCTTGCCAAGTTCCTCAAGAAGCTTAAAACCAAGGCCTACATGGTCTGATTTACAAAAACATGGGACCTTGAAGATCTCCTCGAACTCATTTGTGACCCCAATGCCGGCAAATATCCTGCCGTATCCACAAAGCTCATGGATGCCCATGGTGGACATGACCTTTTCCATTCCCTTCTGGAAGACGTCTATGGTGTTTGAAATGGTCTTGGCCTCATCCACCTTTTCATTGGTAAAGGTGGTGACGGTCTGCCACAGTTTGTAAGGATTTAGGGCATCTGTTCCCATGCCAAGGAGAAACATTATGTCATGAAGGTTTCTGATGGCCCCTGAGCGGACAATTACGCTGCAGCGCCTGCGAAGGTGTTTTTCCTCAAGCTTCTGGTTGAGATAGGAAACACAGAGGGCCGGGTCCATGAAGCATTTCCCGTCCTTGAACGCGTTGCTATCGTCAAGGAGCAGGATTACCGCACCCTTTTCCACAGCCTCTATGGCCTCATTGCACATGGCCTCAAGCTTTTTCTTAAGCCCGTCCTCTGGATTAAAAAGTGTCTCAAGAATCTTTACCCTGGAAGGATCGAGGCCCTTGGCAGAAAAATGAGAAAGTATGTCTTCAAGGACAACGGAGCCATGCTTCCTTGCAAGCTCGTTTATGCCCTCCCTTGAAATGACACCTTCAAGGCCCTGGTAATCCAGGAGAAGGGGGCAGAGTATTTCAAGGCCAGTTGGTGCCTTTTCCTGCTCAACAAGAAGGCACGGCTTATCCCCAAGGATTACCCTGGTGGTGAAGTGTTCTGCCTCCCTTTCCCTATCTATTGCAGGATTTGTAACAACCGCAACATTTTCCTTGAAAAATTCCGATGCATTTGGAAGGGCCTCTGGCATGAGGGCAGCCAGTGGGCCGGTGTGACCCATGGAGCCAATTATGTCTATTCCCTCAAGGGCCACCCTCTTTCTCAAGTCCATGTCGTACTTTTGCCAGCCAAAGGCACCAAGGACGTTGATGTCCTTCATCTCCTGGCGGGCCTTATGGGGCTGAAGGCCAAGTGTTTCAAGGGATATGGAGTCCTTGACCTTTACCGAATCTGAACGTACAAGGCCCTCAAGAAGCTCCATCTTTGTTCTTCTTTGATGCATGAGCTCCTTGATCCTTTCCTGGAATTGAGTATGCCTGTAGACCTTTGCCCTCTGGCCAAGGTTGGCTTCTATGGCGATCTTTTCTCCTGGGGCAAGGGGGATTGGATCCGTCATAGTGTTTTTTATGTCCACCACTCCCTTTTCAGAAGACAGAAAGTACTCGTAGTCGCTTTCCCCGAACCAGAGGGGTCTAAGCCCCAGGGCATCAACGCTTCCCATGCAGATGTTTGCATATCGGGCAACAACTGCTGCAGGTCCCTGGGCGGAGCTTGGAAAGAACCATCGGTAGAAGTCAAAGACCTTCTGAAGGTCCTTCTCGTAGTATTCCACCTCGCTATGAATGGCAGGAAAGACCATTTCCAGAGCCTCCATTGGGTCAAGCTGGTACATGTTTATGAGGCCCTCGATAATCCTGTTGAGATCCTGGGAGTCGCTTCCACCTGGCACAGGCTCTATGCCCAGGATGCGTCCGGTGCTCCTAAGTCTTTCTATGGTGTTGATCTCACCGTTATGGCACAGGATTGAAAAGGGCTGGGCCCTTTCCATGGTTGGAAGCGTGTTGGTGGAGTACCTGCTGTGGCCAAGGCTGATTATGGAGGTGAGATCCCGGTCCATGAGCTCTGGGAAGACCCTTGGAAGGAGGTCTGGGGTGCCCCTGAGCTTATAAACCACAGAGTCAGGGCTCAGGGAGGCGATATGAATCTCTGGTATCTCCTTTTCTATCTCCATCTGGATCATGAAAAGGCTTTTTTGTGCCTCCTGAATGGTGGAAAAGTCCAGCATCCCTGCTACTTGCCAGAAAAGGGGCGCCTCTGCCAGTGCGCGGGGCCCGAGTTCCTCGCTCCTCGTGTTGCCCTTGACCTCGAGAAGTATATTTATCGACTCCCTTTTGAATATCTGGCGTATCTTCTCAAGTACGCTCTTTTCATCTTTGACTATGGAGCAGGGGAGGAGGAAGTGGCCTACAAAGAAACTCCTGCTGTCGGCAAGGTGTCTGCTCAGCCCTTCCTTTTCAAGCCGTTTTGCCCAGACCTTTCTCGGCAAATCACAGAGGATTCCACAGCCGTCTCCCTCACCATCAATGTCACCTGAGCGATGACCCATCTTCTGAAGGGCCTCTATGGTTTTTACAATATTTGCGTGGGTGCTTTTGCCTCTTTTGTCCACAAAGGCGATAATGGCACATGCATCTTTTTCCCTGGAGCAATTATAGTTTTCCATAAGAAGCGAGGTCTCCTTATTTTGTATTATTTGGCGGTATCCTGCCTGCTTTGAATAAAACTTCGCACCCCTAAAAAAAGGGATGAATTTTCATTCAGACAGCAAGGAAACATATACTTTTAGACGATAAATGCCAAGAGGAAATGGCAAAACAGGGTATTTTTCAGCCCCTATTCGGAACGACTATTCGCCCAGATACGCCGCTATTACATCTGGATTTTTCTGTATCTGTTCAGGAGGTCCCTCGGCAAGGAGTCTTCCGTAATTTAACACAAGGACCCTTTGGGATATCTCCATTACAAGAGTCATGTTGTGCTCCACAAGAAGCACGGTTATTCCAGACTCACATATTCGTTTTATGAGTTGGCAAAGCTCGCGTGTCTCCGTATCGTTGAGGCCAGCAGCAGGTTCGTCCATAAGAAGAAGTTTTGGCCTGGATGCCAGGGATCTTGCCACTTCAAGCTTTTTCAAAAGTCCGTAAGGAAGGCCAGCAGCTGGACGATCCTTATACTCAGAAAGGCCACAGAAATGCAGCGCCTCTTCTGCCATGCGCCTTACCTCTTTTTCTTCCCGTATCACAGAGGGAAGCCTTATGGCAGAGGCCAGAAGCCCCGCTTTGGAACGAAGATGACAGCCCACCATGACATTTTCTATGGTACTCATGTTTAAAAAGACCTGAAGGTTCTGAAAGGTTCGGCTCATGCCAAGCCTTGCAATCTTAAAGGGTGGAAGCCCTGTTATTTCCTTGTCCTTGAAAAAGATGGAGCCGGTGCTTGGTTTGTAAATACTGGTTAGCAGGTTAAAAAGGGTGGTCTTTCCCGCCCCGTTTGGCCCGATTATGGAAAAGATGATGTTTTCCGGTACGGAAAAGCTCAGATCCGAGATGGCCTTTAGCCCCCCGAACTGCTTTTCCAGGTTTTTCACCTTTAAAAGGGTCATCAGGAGCCACTCTCCCTTTTTGAAAGCATTATGGCGGCCCTGTTTTTTAGCGAAACAAACAGGCCTTCTGGCAGGAATATCATTATTACCATGAGGATCAGGCCAAAGATTAGGACCTCAAAGTCCTCAAACACTATGAGTACCTCTGGCAGTATGGACAGGATGAATGCACCCATGACGGCCCCAAAGGTTGAGCCAAGGCCGCCCAGCACCACCATGGTCACAAGTTCAATGGAGAAGAAGAAGCTGAAGGATTCAGGGCTTACAAAGTCCTGCTGGTGGGCAAAGAGGCTTCCGGCTATTGTGGCCATAAGTGCGGAAAAGACAAAGATGTATGATTTGACTTTTGCCGTGTCGATGCCCATCATCTGTGCTGCAATTTCGCTTCCGTGTACTGCGGAAAGGGCGCGACCCGCCCTGGAATCAGCAATGTTTAAAGAAAAGAGCACGCTTAAAAGCATGTAGGAGCAAAGCACGAAGTACCATTTGATGTCCGAATCTATTGGTACACCAAAGAGGGATAGGGTAGGAAGGCCTGATATGCCGTCTGGGCCTCCGGTAAGCTCGTCCGCCTGTACAAAGAATATGTGTACGATTATTCCAAGTCCCAGGGTGGCCATTGCCAGATAGTGGCCCTTAAGTCTTAGAATTGGGCGGGAAAGCACATAGGAAAGGCACAGGACAAGGGCCGCCCCAAAAATCATGGCAAGCCAGGGGTTAAGGCCATACTTTATGGTGAGAATGGCTGAAGAATATGCCCCAAGGCCAAAAAATGCAGCATGTCCAAGGGATATCTGGCCGGCGTAACCCATGAGAAGGTTTAGGCTCACGGCAAGGGTGACGTTCACAAAGATGGTCAGTCCAACCACAGTGACATAGTAATTGTCAGGAAATATCACAGGTAGCAAAAGGCAGACTGCAGCAAAGATTGCAAAGCCAGAGAGCCTTTTCATACCCTTTCTGCCTCTCCTTTACCCAGGATTCCGCTGGGTTTGATGAAAAGGACAAGTAGGATCACGAAAAAGGCGATGGCGTCCTTGTAGCCTGAGGAAATAAAGCCTGCACCGACGGTTTCAACGATTCCCAGGAGAATTCCCCCAAGGACTGCGCCCATGGAATTTCCCATGCCTCCAAGGATTGCTGCGCAAAATCCCTTAAGCCCAAGCATGACCCCTGCACCGTAGGACATGAAGGTGATGGGGGTAACAAGAAGCCCGGCGGCTGCCCCCAAGGCCGCAGACAAACCGTAGGCCACAAGGAGCATCTTTTTCACGTTTATGCCCACGAGGTAGGCGGCCTTCTTGTTGTATGAACAGGCCAGTATCGCCTTTCCCATTTTTGTTCGGTCGAAAAAGTACTTTACCGCAAGGACCGTTACTGCCGTCCCTAGCATGACCCACAGGTTCTGGGGAAGAATGGTTGCATTGCCGATCTTTATGGGATTGTTGGAGGTAAATGGAGGAAGCCCGTAAATCTCTTTTCCCCAGATCAAAAGGGCTGCTCCTCTAAGGAAGATGGAGGCGCCTATTGTGATTATGATGGTGCTTACCACAGTGGCGTTTTTTGCCGGCTCTATGGCGAATTTTTCAAGGGCAAGGCCGACTCCTGCCGTTATGGCAATGGCAAGTAGTGCAGCAAGGGGATATGAAAGGCCGGCCTTCATCAAAAAGATGGCGCTCATGGCACCAATCATGACAAATTCACCCTGAGCGAAGTTTACAACGTCGGATGCGTTGTAGATTATGGAAAAACCAAGGGCCACAAGGGCGTAAATGGAACCCACAGTGAGTCCGCTTATGAGAAACTGTAGAAGCTGGTCCATGCAGTCTGGCCTTTAAGGTTCAAGGATACTCCAGTGGCAAAAATTACCCCCGCTCAGCATTCTGAGACGGGGGTAATTGGATGTTATGTAAGTACTTTTTTAGTAAAGCAGTTTCCAGTTTCCGTTTTGTATCTCAATCATCTTGAAGGCGTCAAGGTTCAGGCCTAGGTGATCGGTTGGGCTCATGTTGAAGATGCCGCCTGTACCAACAAAGCCGTGGGTTTTTTCGATTTCGTCCCTTATTTTTGCCCTGTCTATGGTGCCTGCCCTCTTAACGGCCTCTACGGTTATGAACAGGGCATCATATGCGTGTCCACCAAAGGTTGAGACCGGGCCATACTTTGCCTCGTATTTCTTCTTGTAGGCAAGAAGGACCTTCTTCTGAGGATCCTTGTCTGAAAGCTGATCGGCAACAATTAGGGCAGCAGCAGGAAGCCTTATGCCGTTTGCCGCATCCCCTGCTAGCTCGATAAATTTCTTGGAGGCAACTCCGTGGGATTCATAAACGGGAAGCTTGATTCCGAGCTGCTTGATGTTCTTTGCAACTATTGCAGGGGCCTTGCCAAAGCCAAAGTTTATGATGGCCTGGGCATCCGTTGCCCTTATCTTGGTGAGCTGTGTGGTCATGTCAGTGTCGGCATTGCCATACTTTTCATCCGCAACTATCTCGATACCGTACTTGGGGGCAAGGGCAAGACACTGGGCACGGCCCGACTTGTCAAAGCCGCCGTTTCCAGTGATGAGTGCGGCCTTCTTGATTCCGCGTTTCTTCATGTCTGCAAATATCTTCTCTGCCGCCATTTTGTCCGTGTGGGGTGTCTTGAAAACCCACTTTTTTACTGGCTCCACTATCTTGATGGAACCTGCAAGTGATATGAAGGGCACCTTCGCCTTTTCCACAATGTCAATTACGGCTAGGCTGTTTCCAGATGTGGTACCGCCAATGATTACGTCAACCTTGTCTTTCTTGATGAGACGGTTGACGAAATTCTTAGCCTCTTTGGCCTTGCCCTTGGTGTCGTAATGGACAAATTCGATCTTGTGTCCGTTTATCCCGCCCTTTGCATTTATCTCCTCTATGTACATCTGAAGGGTTTTCAGTTCCGGATCCCCAAGAAATGACGCAGGGCCTGTAACTGCCAGGAAAGAGCCTATTTTCAAGGTGTCCTTTGCCTGAACCATGCCGGTTCCTGAAAGAAGTACCAGTGAAAAAGCGGCCAGTAAGGTGACGATGTTTTTTAAGAAACGCATTTTTCTCCTCCCTCTGCTATTTTATAACGTTGACTAATACACAAAAAGAGAGCATTTATCAACGTCAAAACCTAAAGGCAAAAAGTGTACTGCGTTTTTTGTTGGTGTTGTGTTAATTAGACTGGGAAAAGACAGGCTTACGCCTATATCCAAAGACAAGGCTAATAAATGCTTCATATCAAAAATTTAAATGCAGGCTATGGCCCCATACAGGTCCTTAAAAACTGCTCACTGCATGTGGATAATGGGGAGATAGTCTCCATAATAGGTGCAAACGGGGCGGGAAAGACCACCCTTCTGCTTTCCATCTCTGGCCTTATAGGTTCACTTTCAGGGGAGATCGCCTTTCTTGGCAAATCAATAAAGGGCCTTTCCCCGGACCAGATAGTGTCCCTTGGAATTGCCCATTGTCCCGAGGGAAGGCAGCTCTTTAGTCCCCTTTCCGTGTACGAAAACCTGATGCTTGGTGCCTATGCCAGGAAAAATGTGGACCAGAAGGCGCTGGAGGATGAACTTGAGCATATATTTGAGCTATTTCCCAGGCTCAAGGAACGTCTGGATCAGACGGCCGGTACACTTAGCGGAGGCGAGCAGCAGATGCTCGCAATAGGCCGGGCTCTCATGGCCAAACCAAGGCTCCTGCTTCTCGATGAGCCTTCCCTGGGCCTTGCGCCCCGACTTGTGGAAACCATCATAAGGACCATTGTGGACCTCAATTCAAAGGGGATGACCATCTTGCTTGTTGAGCAGAATGCAAGAAAGGCCCTTGAGATATCGCACAGGGCCTATATCCTTGAGACAGGCCGTATTATACTCCAGGGAAGGGCCTCGGACCTGGCTGAAGACAGCGAGATAAAGAGGGCCTATCTGGGTAAGGATTACAAAGACCTATCTGAAAGGTAGAAAAGACATGGAACTTGACAGGGTGGAGTATCTTTCTCCTGAGGCGTGGAGCCAGTGGCACACAGAACTTTTACAGTCCACTGTAAACAGGGCCTACAACAGGGTGCCCTTTTACAGGAAGAAGCTCGATGAGACGGGTGTTGGACCAGATGATATTGGCTCAGTTGAAGACATTACAAAGCTTCCCTTCACAAGCAGGCAAGACATAGCAGAAAACTATCCCTACGGGCTTTTTTCAGTGCCACTGAGGGACATAGTGCGCATTCATACCCTCAGGAGCGGTCAGGCAAACCCCATTGCCCTGGGTTACACGAAACAGGATCTGAAGAGAAGAAGGGAGCTTACCGGTCGTTTTTTTCGCTCTGCCGGGATCAACCAGGACGACATCGTGCAGATATGCCTTGACCCAGGCATGTCTCTTCACGGACAGGATCTCAAGGAGGGTGCGGAGTTTCTTGGGGCCCTTGTGATTCCGCCTGATCCCGTTTCCATCCTCAGCAGGGTCAGGGTCATGGTGGATTTCAAGACAACGGTCCTTGTGACTACATCATCTTATGGATTGTATATGCTCGAGGCCTTCAGGGAAAGAAACATGCCCCTGGCCGCGCTCAATCTCAGGGTCATGATCCTTCTAGGCGAGACCCTGACGGATGAGACAAGGGGCATATTCGAGAGGGAGCTTGACGTTGAAACAAGGGCCGCATACGGCCTTTTCGAGGCATCTGGACCTGCCATGGCCTATGAATGCAGGGAAAAGGACGGGCTTCATCTTTCTCTGGACCATGTAATCCCAGAGGTAATCGATCCTGAAACCCTGAAGGTACTTGGCCCAGGCCAGGAAGGTGAGCTTGTCATAACCACGGTTACGGCAAGGGCAAATCCCCTCCTTCGTTTTCGCACAGGCGATATCACCAGCCTTCACAACGAGACCTGTTCATGTGGAAGAACGACCTGGAGGATGAGTCCTGTAAGGGGAAGATGTGACAACATCGTGACGGTAAGGGGAGTGAAGATATCCCCTGATCATGTTCGAAACATCATAAACCAGTCCACGGGAGGAAAAGACCTCTCCTTTATCATTGTCCTTGGAAAGTGGAAACATCTCACCCAGGTAGAGATACTGGTGGCCATAGATGACTCCTTCTTTAGTGGTAACCTTCCGGAGCTTCACAACTGGATAAGGGAGACAGAGGACCTGTTTCTTGAATCTTTGGGGCTCAGGTGCCGGATAAAGCCCGTGGAACTTCGGTCCATTAAAGGCTTTCTGGAATCAGGTGAGAATGTTGTAGACAAAAAGAGATTTCTGTCTGGTGAATAGGGTGCGTATAACCTGGAATTTTTTTGAAGGAATTAAATATAGAGTATAGAGAAGGTGCCCCAAGCCTTCCGGGGCACCCTGCTTTGGCGTTTTTAGATTTTTTCTACGTTAACTGCCTGAGGACCCCTGCTGGTCTCTTCGATATCAAAGGTGACAGACTCCCCCTCCTTTAGAGACTTGAACCCATCAGCCTTGATGCCAGAATAGTGCACAAAGACATCAGACTGGCCTTCAATTTCGATGAAACCGTAACCCTTCTTGTCATTGAACCATTTTACCTTTCCTTCTGCCATTTTTAAGTAGTACTCCTTTCGAAAAACTTGAAAATTTCCAAAGAAAGGACTCATCCTCCAGGAATGGAATGAAAATTCCCGCCCCCCTTAAACGAATCGAGTCATCCTTTGGTTGGCAAATCCATTTTATATTAGCTTTTGGGAATAATAAAGTGTTATTTGTTGCAAAATAAAAATTTTTACTAATTTTATGCCAAATAACATTTAAACCTCTTGAGAAGCCAAAAGTGAATGGTTAATCAAAATATAGATGAAATGACCAGACTTCTCTTTATCTGAAGGAGGACTTATTGACATGCCCATATATGAATTTTACTGCTCCGATTGCCATATGATATTCAACTTCTTTTCCCGCAGGATAAACGTGGACAAGAGGCCATCATGTCCTCGCTGCGGAAAGGAAGAACTGGAAAAAAAGATGTCCATATTTGCCATTTCAAAAAATCGTAGTGAGCCAGAAGGGGACAACCCCTTTGAAAATATTGATGAGTCTAAATTGGAGAAGGCCATGATGTCTCTGGCTTCAGAGGCGGAAAATATTGATGAAAACGACCCCAGGCAGGCGGCACGTTTCATGAGAAGGCTTTTTGACTCTGCTGGATTAGAGGTAGGAGGGTCCATCGAAGAGGCCATAAGCCGCATGGAGGCCGGTGAGGACCCAGAAAAGATAGAGGAGGAGATGGATGACCTCTTTGATGACGAGGATATTTTCAAGAGCCTTGGTACAAAGAAGGCCATAAAGGGCCTCAAGAGGAGGTATCTTCCACCAGCCGTGGATGAGACCCTGTATGAACTTTAGATGATGAGGCGAACCCCGCCCAGCTCCTCAATACGGTAAGGGAAGTGGTCTCCAGGGGATCCTATAAACATGAAGTTTATGGGGATTCCCCACTTCTTTGACAGCTTTCTTACAAGCTCCGGGGTGAACTTTCCCTCTATCTTTACGAACTCTATTTCTATATCCGGGTACTCCCTTTTTAAGAATTCTATGTCTTGCTCCAGCTTTTCAAGGAGCTCCTTGTCCTCCTCTTCCATTACCGTGACTATCTTTATTTTCTTGGTATGCTCGTTCTGTCTGATGTAGAGGAGGACCTTGTTAAGGTTTGCAATATTGTCTCCACGGGTAAAAAAGACAAACTCCTGAGACTGTATCTTGTCTATGGTCTCGTAAATCTTCTGGTTGACCTTGGTCACGAATTGGAGGATGGGTACAAAGAGGAACTCAATGAAATTAAGTAGCATCTCCAGAAGCACGATCCTGTTAAGCATTATGGCCACAAGTATTATGGTTGGTATGAAATACTCTGCAAAGACCACGATATTTGCAGGCTGTCCGGGTTCTGGCTGCTTTATTATGTTCCCCACAAGGGCCGCAAGGACCGCTATAAGGGCTGTAAAGACCGCAGGCCAGCTTGCCCGTTCTGGCCTGGGAAGGGACTTTCTCCTTATCTTGAGCAGAATGTTTCCAATGGCAAATAGGGCCATGACCGAAAGAAAGGAGATGGTGTAGACCCCTGCAAGTACTTCAACCTGCCCCTTGGTGATGAAGAGAATGGATACGCACAGGAGAAAGAAGGCAATGATAATCCTGTAGGAGCTTCCCCTCCGGTTTTTCTTAAGGAAAAAGGCAGGGAATATCCTGTCCAGGGTGATTCGTTCCACAAGCCCTGTCACACCCACGTAGGAGGTAAGTACTGCACCGCTCAAAACAAGGGCCGCATCTATGGAGATTAGCATGGCGAGCCATTCCCCGCCGGCAGTCTCTCCCATGTGGGACAAAAGGTGTGCCATGTAGTCATGGACCTCTGGGATGGGAACGATCGCCAGGGCAAGGAAGGCCATGAGGGGGTTGAAGATGCTGACAGCTATCCACATGTTTCGCAGGGTCTTTGGAAAAACCCCCTGCTGCTGCTCCTCCACGAAGTTTGCAGAGCTCTCAAATCCAGAGATTCCTAGCATAGCCGCTGAAAATCCCCAGTAGAGGTCCTTAATGAGGCTTCCATGTGGAGTAGGAAGGTGCCAGTTCATTATAAAGGTATCAAAACCATTGTGCAGTATGTAAAAGATAACCGTTCCGGCAAGGAGGGTGAGGCATGAAAGATGAAATATGAAAATGGCGACCGCTACTGCGGCCGACTCCCCGATACCAAGAATTGTAAGCCCCATGAAAATGGCAAGAAGAACGATGGTAGCAGGAATTACAGGAAGTTCCGGGATAATGGAATGGAGGTAGTGCATGCCTTCTGAGGCGGAAATCACTGAGGTTGCAATGTATGACAGCAAGGTAAGGCTTGCCGCTAAAGAGGCCATTGATTTACTTGTGGTGTTTAGAAGGGCGTTATATGCACCGCCGTTTAACGGTAGGGCGCCAACTACCTCTCCGTATATCTTTCTGAACAGGTAAAGGACCCCTGCTACTATGAGGAGGGCGATCCACGCATATTTGCCAGAGGCTGCAATGGAAAGGGCGGAAACGTAGAGAACAGAAGACGTAATGTCGTTTCCACAGATGGCAGTGGCCTGTAGCTCAGACAGCTTTTTTTTCTTTTGGGTTTCAGACATGGCTCCCTCTTGTCCCTGCTCTTACATCCAAGATCGTTTTATCATTAAGTTAAAGGCCTTGCCAAAGTCATTTAAGCCGTATTGGGGAGAAAGTAAAAGAAAAAATTCGTATTCATTTGAAGCAAATAGTTAATTCTCCAAATCTCTTTTCATGTTGGATTTCCCGAATTTTTCCCCTTTAGTTCAAAATTTCCTCAAAAAGAATCACCCGGTTGACGATAAAGAAAATAAAAAAACTAACCATGACTGTTAAGCAGCAAACCCTGACTCTCCAGGGCCAAAGCCCAGCCCCCCAAGGCCGCGGCAGGCCAGAATCTATTGAAGGGATGGAAAAGCCTGATTTTTCAGGAAAGGACCTTTCCGGCATGAGCTTCCAGGCCCAGAATCTAAAAGGGGCAAACTTTTCAGGTGCAAATCTTTCAGGCGCATCATTTTTGAGGGCGGATCTTACCGGTGCCGTATTCACCGGTGCCAATCTAAAAGGGGCGGATTTTAGCGGGGCTCATCTTAAGGATGCACATCTTGAAAGGGTAAGTGCAGAAAAGGCGGGTTTTGGAATGGCAGACCTTTCAGACGCATGCCTTTTTGGTGCTAACCTTGCCCATGCAGGTTTTGTAAAGGCAAATCTTTCAGGCACAGACCTTCGTTGCGCAGAGCTTCGGGGGGCAAGGCTAAGGGAAGCCAATCTTTCAGGTGCTGATCTTACAGAGGCCAATCTAAAGGGTGGTGACCTTTCCATGTGCAATGTAAGGGGTGCATTTTTCACCAATGCGGACATGAGAAATACCAGGCTTCGGCAGGTGACCGGTTTTAAAGAGGCGGACTGGATCGGAACGGATCTAAGGAACATAAATTTTGCCGGCGCATACCTACTTCGCCGCCATGCAGTGGATCAGAATTATATAAAAGAGTTCAAGGAATCAGGCAGGGCTGCCAGGTTCCTGTATTACCTTTGGCTTATAAGCAGTGATTGCGGCAGAAGCATGTCCAGGTGGTGTTTTTGGATAGTGGTTCAGATATGTTTCTTTGCTTGGCTCTATTCCCTGGTTGGAGTGGATTATGGAGAGCATCCCACCTCTATTTCCAACCTGTATTTGAGCGTTGTTACCCTTACCACCCTGGGTTTTGGTGATGTTGTTCCAAAAAACGTGGCAGGCCAGATAGTGGTCATGTGCGAGGTCATAACTGGTTACATGATGTTGGGTGGCCTGCTATCCATCTTCAGCAACAAGATGGCCCGAAGAGGAGAATAAGGTGTCTATTTTTAATATTTTCAAGAGGAAAAAGCAGGATCCTGGGGAACAGTTGAGAGAGCTGCTGGAAGACTATGAGCTTCCATCCTTCCCAGGCTCTGTCATGAAGGTGCTTGAGCTATTAAGGGACCCGGACGCACCCCTTTCAGAGATTTCAAGGCTTATTGAGGCAGACCCAGGAATGCACGTAAAGGTCCTTAAAACCGTCAATTCTGCTGCCTATGGCCTACCCAGGAAGATCGGTAACATTCAGCACGCCATAAGTCTTCTTGGAAAGATGCGTCTTGAGGGAATAATCCTTCCAATTGCAGTAAAAAATGCCATTCCAAAGACAGAGCTTTACTGTCTCAAGCAAAAGGATTTCTGGAGAATAAGCGCAAGGCGCGCCTGCCTTGCAAGGGCCATTGCGGAAACGCTTCATCCTACAAGTAAGGAAGAGTGTTTCACAGCCGGTCTCCTTCAGGACATGGCCATTCCCGTGCTTGTGCATGTAAAGGAACAAAAATACTGTATGACCCTTGAGATGTGGAACGAGGACAGGCAGGCAAGCCTTGAGAAGCTTGAACGGGAGACCTTTGGCGTGGATCACCAGGCGGTTGGTGCTCTCATGGCTGAAAAATGGCAGTTTCCGGATTATCTCCTTGAATCCATCTTGCACCACCATAACGGAAGTTCAAAGTCGTCGGTGCCAAGGGCGGTGACTGCAGTATCCCAGATCAGATACAGCCAGCCAGAACAGGAGGAGGACGAGTACAAACAGATGCTTGAAATACTGAAGAACAGCCTGGAAACAGGTCCTGCCCTTTCCCAGAAAATCCTTGAGCGGGCAAGTCAGGAGGCAGATGAGTTTTACGCCATCTTTTCAGGATAGCTTTTGAGCTGGAAAGTCCTTTTTAAAAAGACTGAGGTTAGTTGGGTTAACTCCAGAAATCTTCCTGGAACTTCCGTATGGCCTTTTCAGGGCTTCCAAGTCTTTCCACGTTCCTTCTGAAAATCGAGCTGGTGGGCCCATTATGAATCATGTCCTCCAAAATGGGCAGATAGGAGGAGGAGCCAAGGTCTTGAAAGACGGGCTCAAGGGCGTGCACCAGACGAACAAGCATGGTTTTCATCATCTTCTTTTCAAATCTTTGCTGGTCAACGAATATCCCCTGAAGTCCATGTCTTGCTGCCTGCCACTTGTTGCTGAGTATCACAGAAATGTGCATGGGAAAAAGCGAAATGCTGTCCGTTGAAATGGCTGCAACCAAGGCCTGGATCAAGGCGGAAAGGGCCATGATCTGCTTGAATCTGGCAGGTATGTCGCAGATTCTGATCTCTATAGTCCCAAAGTCAGGGCTTGGCCTGACGTCCCACCAGATGTCCCTTGGCTGCTCTATTATGCCGCATTTTTTAAGCAGTTCAACAAGGTTGCAGTAATTCTCCCAGGAATCCAGGGAATCTGGCATGCCTGAGCGGGGCAGGGCGTCAAAGAGCTTTGAGCGGAAAGAGGCAAAGCCCGTATCCTTACCCTCAAGGAAGGGGCTTGATGCGCTTAGGGCAAGGAGCATGGGAAGAAATGCCCTAAGGTTGTCAAAGACCTTTATGGCCGTCTCCCCGGAGTCGAGCCCTATGTGGCAGTGAAGCCCCTGGGTTATTAGCCTTTTGCCTATAATTTGAAGCTCCTTCAGGATGGTCTTGTAGCGCGGGTCAGGGTAGAGTTTCTGTTCTTGATAGCTTGAGAAGGGGTGAAGGCTTGAGGCAAAGATGGAGCAACTGTTCTCTTTAGCAGCCTTTTCAAGAAACTCAATGGAGCCCCTGATGTCTGCTTCTGCCTCCTTTATGGTAGAGCAGACTCTGGTGTTGACCTCCACCATTGACTGGATAAACTCCGGCTTTATGTAACCTTTTAGCTCATCAGGGTGGGAAGAGATAATCTCAACGGCCCGAGAACAAAGCCCGAGATTCTGCTCATCAAGAAGTTGAAATTCGACTTCTATTCCAACTGTGAACTGTTTGCTCTTTTTAAAAGAAATGGGCTTAACCAAAGGGGTACCATCTCCTCGTTGGTATTAGGGCCCAAGTACTTTAGCCCAGAAGTGCCTTTATTGCACAGCTTGCAAAAAATGCCGCACCTACAGGAAGCACCTTTTCGTCAAAATCAAAGCCTGAGCTGTGGGCAGGACTGTCATTGCCCATTTTCCTTGCCCCAAACCTTACAAAACATCCTGGGACCTTTTCAAGGTAGAAGGAAAAGTCCTCTCCACCAAGGCTTGGGATAGGGTAGGGAATGACCCCTTCCTTTCCAACAATCTCAAGTGCGGCCTGCCTTGCAATCCTGGTTGCATCCTTGCTGTTAATAACCGGGGGATAGTGCTCAGGAAATGTGACACTGGTTTTCACCCTGAAGGCTGCCTCCACTGCCTGGGCACATGCCTCTATGGCCTCAAAGGTCTCTTTTCGTATCTCCTCGCAGGTGGTCCTCATGGTGCCCTTTAGTATTGCCTTTTCGGCAATGGCATTGGGGGCGCTTCCTGCCTCAAACCTGCCAATGGAAACAAGGGAGGGATACTGGGGGTTTATCCTCTTGTTTATGGCCGATTGCAGCATGACAATAAGGTTCGCTGCAGCAACTATTGCGTCTGCCGCCTCATGGGGTCTTGCTGCGTGTCCTCCCTTACCCTGTACTTCGATGCGGACCCTGTCTGCATAGGCGCAGATAAGCCCATCCTGGACTGCCACCTTGCCAACATTAAAGTGGGTGTCTATGTGGCCCCCGAATATATAACGGCAATTTTCAAGACACCCCTCTTCAACCATGCTTTTTGCGCCTCCCTTGCCCTCCTCTGCAGGCTGAAAAAGGAGCCTGACAAGGCCCTTGTCCATGCCGAGCTCCTTTAAGAGCCTTGCGCAACCAAGGAGCATGGCCACGTGCCCGTCATGCCCACATGCGTGCATGACCCCTTCTTTTCTTGATGAAAAGTCGAGCCCTGTCTTTTCATGAATGGGCAGTGCGTCCATATCTGCCCGGAGACATACGACGTTTTTGCTGTGTTTGTCCCCTATTTCCGCAACGATTCCCGTGCGCGCTATATTGTTTTTAAATGGTATGCCAAGTTCCTTTAGAATTGAGCAGACGTATTTGGACGTCCCCCTCTCTTCGAAGGCCACCTCTGGATTTTCATGGATATGGCGCCTTATTGATGAAAGCCACTGGGACAGCTCCTTTGCCCTTGAAAGGAACCCTTTTTGATTTCTGTTTCCTTTTTTCATGGTTCACCAACGGCCCTTTCGAGAAAGTTTGGAAGACTGAAGGAGGCCAAACCAAGCTTGGTGTTAAAGTATTTAAGCTCCGCGTACCCTTCTTCAGGAAGGAGGTTTCGCTTTATCATTTCAATCTCAAAGGTGCCAGTTCCCGCCACCACCCACGACCAGTACCCGCCTGGATAGGTGGGTACGGGGGCGGTGTAAAAGCGTGCAAAGGAAAAGCCTGCAGAAAGTATGGCCTTTTTCATCTCGCACATTGTGGGCAGATGATAGATGGGTGATTCGCTTTGCGCACAAAGTATGCCCCCTTCCTTAAGTGCCTTTTTACACGCGCTGTAAAACGTTTCTGTAAAAAGTCCCTTTGCCGCTCCAATGGGATCTGTTGAGTCCACAATAATTATGTCGAATTTTCTTTCAGTATCTTTAAGGATTTTGCTTCCATCTTCAAAGACGATCTCCACCCTTTCATCCCCAAGGCCACAGGAGATGTCCGGGAAAAACCTCTTGGACGTTTCAACCACCTGCCTGTCTATCTCGCAAAGAAGCACCTTTTTGACAAAGGGGTAGCGGAGAAGCTCCCTTACGGCACCCCCGTCTCCGCCTCCAATCACCAGGACTTCTTCGGCCCTTTCATGAAGATGCATGGCCAGGTGCACCAGCATCTCATGGTAGATGAATTCATCCCTTTCAGTGGTCATAACCAGGCCGTCAAGAAGAAGCATTCGGCCGTATTCCTCGGTCTCTAACACGTCTATCCGCTGGTATCTGGTGGTTGTGGAAAAGAGGGTCCCTTTGCACTTTAGCGTTATACCAGCGGCTGGTGTATGTTTTTCCGTGTACCAAAGTTCCATGTCAGATCAAGACCCTGGCTTGGCCTTTTTATGGCAGAAAAGGCATCTGTACTTTGGCGGATGATTCTTTGGAAGGGGCATGCCAGCCTCCTTTCCATGGCACTTTGAACACATCTTTTCCGCCTCCTTCTTTGGCATGTTGAAAAACTGCCTGTGGTTTTCATCATAGGGTATCTTGGCAGTGGTCTCAGGAGGTGCCATCCACAAGAATATGAGCAGGGCTGCAGTTCCGATTATGAAGATTACGTTGTAGATAAAGGCCTTTTTCTTGTTCATGTGCCAAGTCTCTCCTCTAAGAGCCTGGAAATCTTTCCAGAAATAAGGCGTCTTTCCTTGCCTTCTGGAAGCCTTTCCAGGATGGTGTCAATGTAGCCCCTTTGGGTGATGATCCTTAGGGATGCCTTAAAATTTATGTCAAAGAGCCAGCTTAAGCGCATGATCATGAAATCAAGCTGGTTCTTTACGTGTTCAAGCCTGACAATCCTGCCTGAAGAAAAATCCTCCATTACTTCAGAAGAGATGGCATCCCCTGGCAGAAGGCCAAGGTTTATTTCACTGCTTCCCCTGCCCTTTTTGTAAAATTCGTCAAAGACACGCCAGATGTCAATCTTGTCTGCATCCCTTATGATTTTTGAAAGCGTAAGCTTAAGGCCCTTGAAACTTTCCGGTATGGAAAACTTGTTGTGCACATAGATGGCATCAAGAACCATCTGTCTTTCCTCGAACTTTAAATCCTTTAATACCTGATTTTCCATTAGGACCTTTACGCCTAAAAGCGCATGGTCTTCTGACTTTGCATCCAGAAATGTCCCGTATTTCTCAAACTGGGGAAGTCTTCCTATGTCATGAAAAAGCCCGCAAAGCTCACTTAGAAATAACGCCCCATTGTCAAGGTCTATCTCCCTTGCCAGGGTAAGAGCCAGATGGCGCACCCTCTGGCTGTGGACGAGCTTTAGCCCCATGGCCTCCCTGCCTTTTCTGGATGCGTTAGATAAAAAGGCCCGGGAAAAGGCGCCGAACCAGCCTTGGTAACGAATCATCTCCTTCTTAAAGGGCCTTGAAGTTAGAGCCGTTTTCATGCTTCTAAAGCCGAAACCTTCCTTCTTATTAAGACTATATCTGCATCGTGGGCCTTCTGAAAAAGTCTTATAATTCCTCTTTTTGAAAGCTCAAGTATGGCAAGAAATGTAACAATAACAAGTCTTCGCTCCATCCCTTGGTCAAAGAGGCTAAAGAAACTCACTTTTCCCCTACCTATAATAATTTTCTCTATTTCTTCTATTCGTTCAGAGAGCCTGACCCTGGCCCTTTCTATCTCTATGGTTCTTGGAAGGCCTTTGCCTTTTAGGAGCCTTCTTAGGGCCTCAACAAGCTCAAAGACACTGACGTTTAGCGCTTCTGTTTTCTCCCCTTCCAGACCTTCCCGGATATTTTGGGCCTGGATTTTTTGAGACTCTCCTGGGCATAAAAAGACGTCTCTGCCAAGCATTGGGCACTCATTAAGCCTGTCTGCAAGCTCCTTTGCCTTCTTGAGTTCCTGAAGTGCCACTGTTATCTGAAGCCTTGGGTCCTCTTCATCCATCTCCTGGGGCCTTTGAGAAGGCAGGAGCATCCTGCTCTTTATCTGTATGAGGGTTGCTGCCATGAGCAGGTATTCTGCTGCCACCTCTATGTCCAGGGCCTGAAAAAGCTCCAGGTATTCAAGATACTGGTTGGTAACAAGGGAGATGGGAATATCTGTGATGTCCAGCCGGTCTCGCGTAATGAGATGAAGCAGAAGATCCAGGGGGCCTTCAAAGACGTCTAATCTGACCTTGCATTCCGGCTCCACAGGGCTTCCCTTACCTGAGTCATGGTGTTGGCGGCCTCCTTCCTGGCTTTTTTTGCCCCATCCTCAAGTATATTGTGGATGATCTCCGGAGACTTTGAAAACTCCTGTCTCCTTTCCCATATGGGCTCAAGAAATCTTACCACGGCCTTTGCAAGCTCTTTCTTGCAGGCAACACAGCCAAGCCTGGCGGCCTTACACTCCCTTACTATTTCCTCAATGCGCTCTTCAGGCATGTAGAGCCTGTGAAGGTTAAAGGCTATGCATCTTTTTTCCGGATCCCCTGGGTCTGATTTTCTTGGCCTTTCAACATCCGTGACCATGGTCGTTATCTTTTTTGTCACCTCTTCTGGGGTGTCAGAGATGAAGATGGAGTTTCCATAGCTCTTGCTCATCTTTCTGCCATCAAGGCCTGGAAGCTTGGGAGTTTCCGCCAAGAGGGGCTCTGGAATGGGAAATATCTCCTGGTAGAGGAAGTTGAACCTCCTTGTTATCTCCCTGGTGAGCTCTACGTGGGGCAGCTGGTCAATGCCCACTGGCACCTTGTTGGCCTTGTACATAATGATGTCTGCAGCCTGGAGGACAGGATAGCCCAGGAAGCCGTAGGTGGATATGTCCTTGTCCTTGAGCTGTTGCTTCTGCTCCTTGTAGGTAGGATTTCTTTCGAGCCAGCCAAGGGGCGTTATCATGGAAAGGAGCAGGTGAAGCTCTGCATGCTCCTTAATGTCCGACTGGACAAAAAGGGTTGCCTTTTCAGGGTCTATTCCCACGGCCAGCCAGTCTAGGACCATTTCAGATATGTTTTCAGGTATCTCCCATGCCTTTTTGTAGTTCGTGGTAAGGGCGTGCCAGTCGGCCACGAAGAAAAAGCACTCGTATTCCTCCTGGAGCCGTTTCCAGTTTTCCAGCACACCGTGGAGGTGGCCAAGGTGAAGTTTCCCGGATGGACGCATACCACTCAAGCAGCGTTTTTTCATGTCTGAAACGATCCTTTCTGCAATAGTTATATGATTGGGCCTATCAGGAGTCTGTTGGCGTAATTGATGAGCGGGACTATAATTCGGTCTGTCACCCCTGTAAAGATGAGCACAAAGAGAATTATGAACCCGTACCGTTCAAGGGCCTCGTAGTGATGCATGAGGTTTCTCGGCAAAAGCCCTGCAAGCACCTTGCTGCCGTCAAGGGGGGGGACGGGTATCAGGTTAAATATGGCAAGGCCTATGTTTATCTGTATGCTGACAAAGGCCATGTACAAAAGAGGCCTTATGATGTAGCCCATGGACGCTGAAGCCCCGGATAGGGGCCCGATTATGGAGCGAAGAACAAGGGCGCTCAAAACTGCAAGGGCTATGTTGGAAACAGGGCCTGCCAGGGCAACCCATATCATGTCCCGCTTAGGGTCCTTGAAATTCAAGGGGTTTACAGGCACGGGCTTTGCCCAGCCTATCATCTGGGTAATGAAGAAGACCAGGGTTCCCACAGGGTCAAGGTGCTTGATGGGATTAAGGGTAAGCCTTCCCATGGCCTTTGCCGTTGGGTCCCCCAGTTTCCATGCTGCAAGCCCGTGGGCAACCTCGTGGACAGTTACCGCAAAGAGTATGGGCGGGGTAAGGATGAGTATCTTTTGAATCATGGATGGTATATCTGTCATTGGGAATTTTCTCCGAAATTTTTCTTTACGTACTCGATTTCTTCTTCCTTTGTGTTTAAAAGGCCGTCAAGTTTGGCCTTCTTTACGGCATCAAGGATCTTACGATATATGGGGCCTGGAGTAAAGCCAAGCCTCTTTAAGTCTGTGCCTGTGATTTGTGGTGTTATCCTTGAAAGATCCGTTATGTATCTGGATATGGCCTGTCTTACAGGTTCTTTTGAAAGGGCCATGAGGTAGAGGAGAAACTCTGTCTCCTGTCCTTCAAGAAGCTCCACTATCCTGCTATCCTTTAGCCTTGAGACTTCCTCCAGCTCGTTCATTAGTCTTTTGGCCTTTTCCGGCGCTGCAACTATCTCCCTTTGCACCTTGCCAGTGATTCCAAGACGCCTTACCATCTCCTGCCGCTCGTTAAAGCCCATGTTGGTAACAAGGGCCATGAGATATACCTGCCATCTCCTCACCTTCCTGCTTAGATAAAGGAGCTCGTACCAGGCAAGAACATCATATACAGAGTCAAGTAGCTTTTTTTCCCGCTCTGCCAGGGACAATCTTGGGTGGATTGCTCCAAGGACCTTGAGGCTGTCAAGGCGCAGAAGACAGGGCCTTGGGTCAGGCTCTTCCAGAATGAGTCTTAGTTCCGTGAAGAGCCTCTTTGATGAAAGCCTGTCAAGAATGCCAAGTTTCAGGCTGTTTTTTATTAGCCTGAGGGTGTGTTTCCCAATCTTGAAGCCGAATCTCTGCTCGAATCTCACTGCACGAAGTATGCGGGTTGGATCATCAATAAAGCTCAGGCTGTGAAGGACCCTGATGATTCCGTCTTTTAAGTCCCTTTGGCCTCCAAAAAAGTCTATCAGGACGCCAAAGTCCTTGGAGTTTAGCTTTATGGCAAGGGTATTAATGGTGAAATCCCTTCTAAAAAGGTCGAGCTTTATGGAGGAGAGGGCCACTGTGGGCATTGCTGCAGGGTACTCGTAATACTCCCACCTGGCAGTTGCCACGTCTATCTTTGATCCGTCAGGAAAGATGATGACTGCCGTTCCAAATTTTTTGTGGGTGCGGGTCCTTGCGGAAAATTTTTCTGCAAGCCTTTTGGCTAAACGGATTCCATCTCCCTCCACCACAAGGTCTATGTCGAAGTTGGACCGTCTTAGAAGAAGGTCACGGACAAAACCCCCAACCACATAAACATTCATGCCAAGCTCATCAGCCGTCTTTCCCGCCTCCCTCAGAAGTTTAAGGGCCTTTTCAGGAAGCTGCATCTCCATGAGTTTCCTGATATTTCTTCTGCTGGCCCTTGGTGGGATAAGGGCCTCTGGACGCTTTGTGGGGTCTGATGAGAGAATCTCCAGAAGGTCCGTCCTGGTGATTATCCCGGTGAGCGTGCCATCTTCTCCCACAACCGGTATGAAACGCTGGTGATCCTCCACTATGGCCTGCTGAACCTTTGACAGATCATCCTTGGGTGAAAAGACCTTGAATTCCGTGGACATGTACTCGGAAACGGGCTGGGCCCCAAGACCGTGGTAGATGGCCTTTTCAACTATGTTTCTCGTAACAAAGCCCTTTATTCTGCCTTTTTTTGCAACGGGAATTATGGAAAAACCATACTTGGCAATGAGATCATGGACCTCATAAATTGGGGTCTCTGGCTCAACCCATACAACTGGGCTTGACATTATATCCGCCACCTTGAGTCCTTTTCCAAGGTGCGCACTAAGGGCAGAGACCAGCCTGTTTTCCGCCTCGGAAAGGGTTACGCCTTTCAAAGAGGCGGAGGCAGCAAAGGGGTGTCCGCCGCCACCTAATTCCTGAAGGATTTTGCCCACATCGACCCTCTTGTCCCTGCTTCTTGCCACAACTATCACGTGGTCATCCATCATGGCCAGGGCAAAAAGCACTGGAAGCCTGGCCATGTCCATGAGTTCGTGCACTAGAACCGCATAGTCATCCAGGTACATGGAGGAAGAAGATCTCGCAATGGTAACCGGGATGCTACCGAAATTGAGGGTCTGGGCCGATTCCAATAGGTCATTAAGTGCGCTTATGTGCTCTGGAGTAAACCTTCCTCCAAGAAACTTTGTTACCTGGGAAAGGCTGCCCCCTTTTTCAATAAGCCATGCAGCCTGTCTGAGATCCTCGGCAGTTGTTGATGTAAAGGTGAAGGAGCCCGTATCTTCGTATATGCCAAGTAGAAACAGGTCAAGCTCCTGTCTTGACGGCTTTATCCCCCTTTTTCTGAGTCTTCTAAGAAGAAGCGTGGTGTTTGCACCGACTTCAGCCGAGATATACCTGTTGAAGTGGATGTCGCAGTCGTCCTTTTTGTGGTGATCATAGATGATGACCTTCAGGTCTTTTTTTTCTAAAATTTCGCCAAGGGGGCCAAGGCGCTCCCTCTGGTTGGTGTCCACCACTACAAGCTGCCTTAGACGGGAAAGGTCAAGCTCCCTTAAGGAGGAGAACACGGAAAGAAGCGGTGAGCCCTTTTCCTTGAGGGCCTTTAGGTAGTCCCTGACCGCCTTTTCCTGGGAACCTGGCAGAACAACCACCGCTTCATCCCCGTAGAGCCGGACAGCAGCCAAGCTTGAGGCCAGACCGTCAAAGTCTGCGTTCAAATGGGTAGTTACAAGAGTAACGGGTTTATTTCTGGTGTTCTTGGTTGTCAAGTTGTCAGGTACATCAAACTAAAAAGGGGGCAAAGCCCCCTGTTTTTTCGGTATTTTCCTGGCGCCTATTTTTTTATCTTGTAGGGGTTGATAGTAAGGACCGGGCATGGGGCATCCTTTATGACCCCTTCTGCCACGCTTCCGAACATGACCTTCTCAAGGCCCTTTCTTCCGTGGGTGCCAATGATGATCATATCTACGTCTTTGTCGTTTACAAAGCCGATTATTGTGTCAGCAATATCTCCCACCTCGATCTTGGTTTCCACATCGCCCAGGTCTTCCAATTGTTCAGAAACAAGGCGTCTCATGGACTTTTCTGCGCCTTCCTTAAGGTCCTTTTCCAGGGCCGCATACCAGGCCGGACCCATCTCGAAGCCTGCGAACTCCTCTGGGCTCCTGATTACGTGAAGTATGTAAAGTTTGGCATCAAAGGCCTTTACCATATCCTTTACAAAGGGCAGAATCTTGTCGGTAGCAGTGGTGAAATCAACTGGAAATAGGATCTTCTTTATCTGTGGCATCTCTCCCTCCTTTGGTTTTTAAGGACAAAAATTTAATGCTTAATTAATCTTGATTTTATTATCATTATCCAGGGGCATCATGTCAAGGCAATATCTTGCAGAAAGGCCCCTAAATTTGGATTGACTGCCAATCTTTAGGAGAAAAAATGATTGCTAGAAAAGAGATGTCAATAATACTTCTCCATGGCCTGTGGACAAGGGGGCTGGAGCTTTTTCTCCTCAAAAGAAGGTTGGACAGGGCAGGCCTCGGCGCGTATATCTACTCGTATCCAACGGTTTCAAGGTCTTTTCATGAAAATGTTAAGGCCCTCGCACGGTTCATCTGTAAAAATACGGCATGCCGTGTCTGCCTAGTAGGGCACAGTTATGGCGGCCTTGTTGCCTGTGGCCTCGTAAACGGAATCTATGACGGCTGGATTAAAGACATCGTTGTAAAAAAGTGTGTATTTCTCGGAAGTCCCCTTCTGGGAAGTAGTGTTGCAAGGAGACTAGAGCATCTGGCCCCTTTCAGGCTCGTCACTGGAAAGGCCCTTGGTGTACTAAAAAGCGGCTGCAGCCTTGAAAGGGGAGGTCCTGTGAAATCTGTGATGATAGCTGGGACCATGAATGTGGGTTTTGGAATGTTCATGATAAATGGTCCTGGAGACGGCGTTGTTGCCCTTTCTGAAACAAAGGCGTCCTGGCTTGACGGTCACTATACGGTTCATGCCACCCATCTTGGTCTCGTCCTTTCTAAAGAGGCTTCAAGTCTGTGCATTGATTTTTTGAAATCCTGAAGCCCTTGAACAAAGAATGAAAAACCCAAAACAGTCTATCCATTCAGCCTGGTTAAGCTGTATCCTGCGAATGCTTGAATGCGGCTCCATGAACTTGCCGGATCTGACCATCACTTCATCAACAAAAGTCCACATTCTTTATAATTACAAAAATGTAATATGGTATGGGAATTTTTGTTACAATTTTGTTTATAATGACAATCAGCATTTCGGTTTCAGAAGACAAATCATAATTATATCAATGTGTTAACGTAATAAAAGGATGTTGGCCCTCTTTTTGCTCATGTAACCCCAAATAGACAAAATTATACGAAAGGGGAAAACATGAAGTTGAGAAGAGGGTCATTTTTGATTCTGGTATCGTTTCTGTTTCTGACAGGTATCTTGATTTCAGGCGCCTTGGCTCAAGAGGCCAAGACTGTGGTAACCGTTGAGTCCAATCGTAAGGCCATTGAGCTCGTCCAGACCCATGCAAACTATCTCTGGACACTGCTAGCGGCTGCCTTGGTGTTTTTCATGCAGGCGGGATTTGCAATGGTTGAAGCAGGCTTTACCAGGGCAAAAAATGCCATAAACATTATGATGAAGAACATGATGGATTTTTCCATAGGCTCATTGATATTTTGGGCGCTTGGTTTTGGAATAATGTTTGGTGCAACCAGAAACGGATTTTTTGGCACTTCAGATTTTTTCCTGAGCAGCTGGAGCCCTGATGGAGACCAGTGGATTCTCGCGTTCTGGATGTTCCAGGCGGTATTTGCAGGAACGGCTGCAACCATCGTCTCTGGTGCCATGGCTGAGCGTACCAAGTTTGTGGCCTATCTTTGTTACAGCGCGTTTATATGCGGCATAATCTACCCGGTGTTTGGTTCCTGGGCGTGGGGTAGCCTCTTTCACGGCGGCGGCTGGCTCGAAAAACTGGGATTTATCGATTTTGCAGGCTCAACCGTAGTCCATTCCGTAGGTGCATGGTGTGCCCTGGCCGGTGCCATTGTTCTTGGACCTCGTACGGGAAAGTATGGCCCAAATGGAGAGGTGAGGGCAATACCAGGCCATAACATACCCCTTGCAGCCCTTGGGGTTTTCATTTTGTGGCTTGGCTGGTTTGGCTTCAACCCGGGCTCTACTACAACTGCCGATACATCCATCGCAATGATATTCGTAAATACCAATCAGGCTGCGGCTGCAGGGGCACTTTCAGCCATGATTGTTTCATGGATACTTTTCAAGAAGCCAGAGATAGGCATGACACTAAACGGGGCACTTGCAGGACTGGTTGCCATAACCGCAGGTTGCGCCAACGTGAGCCCTGGGAGTTCAATAATAATTGGCCTGATAGCCGGGGGCCTAGTAGTCCTGGCTGTCCTTTTCATAGATCACAAGCTGAAGATAGACGATCCGGTTGGCGCAGTATCTGTCCATGGTGTCTGCGGAGCCTGGGGAACCTTTTCTGCCGGGCTTTTCAACATGGGAGGCACTTCACTCAAGATGATAACCACCCAGCTTATCGGCATAGGTGCATGTTTCGTATGGGCATTTGGGATGGCCCTGATCCTTTTCAAGGCCATAGACATGGCGGTGGGTCTAAGGGTTAGCAAGGAAGAGGAACTGGAAGGTCTCGATATCACTGAGCACGGCGGTCATGCCTACAATGACTTCCAGGTTATAAATTAATAGGCAGGGATAGCAGAATGAAAAAGATAGAGGCCATTATAAAACCTTTCAGGCTAGACCATGTAAAGAGAGGTCTTTACGAAATGGGTGTTACGGGTATGACGGTTTCCGAGGTAAAGGGGCACGGTAGGCAAAAAGGCCACAAGGAAATTTACAGGGGAGCCGAATACGTAATGGATTTTCTGCCCAAGATAAAGCCAGAGATCATTGTTGACGCAGAGCAGGTGAATGGTGTAGTGGAAACGATTTATTCCAGGGCAGACACAGGTAAGATTGGAGACGGCTAGATATTCGTCCTGCCTGTTGAAGAAGTTGTGCGAGTAGGAACGGGCGAGAGGGGAAAGAGGCCATTTAGCCCGTTTCTAAAAAAATAAATTTGGAGGGAAAAATGAAAATGAGAAGAGTTGTTACGGTTTTACTTGTGGTGACCATGTTTCTTGGAGCGGTACCGGCCTTTGGTCAGGAGGAAGGACCAAGCGCAGACCTTTCTGTAAGCCTGCTCAGCGCTTACATATGGAGGGGGCAGCAGCTTAGCAAGAATTCCCTTGTTATACAGCCTTCCGCCACCTTTTCTTACAAGGGATTTTCTGCAAACATCTGGGCAAACTACGATACCGACCTCTACGATGATATCGAGTCTCTGGATAATCTGACGGAGACCGATTACACCTTGAGCTATGATCATGACTTTGGGTTGGTCAGTGCATCCGTGGGCTATATCTACTATGCCCTGGATCAGGCCCTTGACAGCCAGGAATTTTATGTCTCTGCTGCCCTGAATACCTTTTTGTCACCAACGGTTACGGTTTACAGGGAATTCGCCCACTATTCCAGCACCTATATCACCCTGGAAGTTTCCCACAGCTTTCCGGTGGCCCAGGATATAAGCCTCGATTTCTCACTCCTTGGAAGCGCTCTCTTCTCAGACGATGCAGGAGCATATCCTGACCCGGATGATCCAAAGGACGAATTTTCCGGTCTCCATCACGGTAAGGCCAGCCTGTCCATGTGCATTCCCCTATCCACCTTTGTAAAGGCAGAGGGCGCAAAGTATTTTTCCATAACGCCCGAGGTGGACTGGGTGTTTCCCCTTAGTGGCGATGGCTCAAAGGACATGTCCCACAGGGCGCTTGGAAGCAGCGATAACAACTTTGTATATGGAGGGGCAACACTGAGTTTTTCCTTCTAATTGAAGAAAAAAAGAAACTGGTCAGGCATAATCTGGCTAAAAAGGCGGCTCAAAAGGGCCGCCTTTTTGATTTTTTCCTCCTTGACTCACAGGCGCCAATACTTAACTTGGAATTATAAAAGCAAAAACATTGCATGTAACAAGCTGATTTTAAACATTAAAAGGGAGGAAGAAAACATGGAAAGACTAAAGACCAGACTGGAAGAAATATTAGAGAAGGCAAAAGGGGCAGAGAGGGTAAGCTGCTCTGCGACCCTTTTTAAGCAGCCTGTAAAATACCTTGTGCACCCAGAGGCTGAAATTACAGAGGAGATAGAGGCCTTTTTATATACGGCAGACTTCCATTTTGAAATAGATGGCAAAAATTACATTGTAAGAAAAACCTATGCCACCGAGTTTGCAACTGAGTCCTTCGAGGCCAAAATGGCATGTAGGAACCTTGCAAATGCAAGGTTAAAGGAGGATTATAAGCGGATCAAAGAGGCTGGAATCCAGGTGGAAGAAAAATACTTCGAAGAATAGTGTCCATTGAGGTTTACTGGCTTAAAAAAAAGGGGGTAGCTGGCCCCCTTTTTACATTTTTGAGCCAAAAAGCGATAAGTTCGTATCACTTTTCCCCCTCTAATTTTGGGTTCCCTTTTCATGATATAGAAAAAAGGAAAAATTTTTCCACTCTGAGAAAAATATTTCCTTTTTGGAAATAGCTATTGAAAACCTTATTGAGTTACATAGCCTCAAGAAAAATGAAGATAATTCTGGAGGAACGGTAATTGCTTTATTTTAGGTGCGAAATCTGAATTTGCCTCAACTTGACCGTTTGCTGACAGCCAGTTTAACTATTTAGAAAAAACAGGAGGGGAATATGACTAGGAGGAAACATTTTTTGTTCTTTTTGACATTTTTCTTGTGCACAGTGTGGTTTTCCGGAAATGTTTTTGCAAATGTCCTGAATTTTAGCGTGACCCTGAATTCTGAATCGTACACCAGCAGGCCCATAGAAGTGGAGCCTAGCGACAGGTCAGTGACCGTTGAGATAATCAATGGTTCGGGTGACATTGACCTATACGTGAGAAAGGGTACACCTGCCCAGGGAAGCAGCAGTTCAGAACTGAAAATCAATTCCGATTTTGCTTCGGAGTCCCCATCATGGCAAGAGCGTATTACCATTAACAGTTCCACCAATCCGCCTTTGTCCGCTGGCACTTGGTATATAACAGTGGTAAATCTCAACAGCTATCCTGTGTCAGTGGATGTGCGGGTTTCATCCCAAACATCAACGGGTTCAACCGGGAGCGGTTCTAACGGGTCTGGAGGAACAACCATCTCTCAACCCCCTGCCAAGGGAATAAATCCCAATTTTAGACCCCAGGTAGGTCTTTGGTATAACAAGGAAAAGCCGGGTCACGGCGTGGACATTGAACAGTCCGGTTCCAATCTTGCCGCAGTGTGGTACACCTACAATCCCGATTCAACCCCCACGTGGTATCTTGCTATTGGCCCATATTCAGGACAAAGTACCTGGACGGCTACCCTTAATAAGTACCACTGGAATGGAACCTCGGCGGTTGCAAACCCGGTGGGTACCATAACACTTGAATTCAAAAATCGTACAAAGGCCACCTTCAGCTGGAACTTAAATGGTCAAAGCGGAAGCGAACCTCTTGAACGTTTCACAATGGCTGACCATGTTCCCCAGACCAACCTTACGGGCCTGTGGTACAACAGCTCGGAACCGGGTTACGGTTACTCCATAGATACCCAGGGCGATAATGTGGCCATCGTTGCCTATTTTTACGACTCTCAGGGGGAGCCAAGGTGGGCACTTAATTCCTCACAGGGTTCTGTCTTTTCCCAGGCAATAGTACCGGCCTTGACCTTTTTGGGCCCGTGCCCCAACTGCTCCGGCACAAATTTTACCTCAGCGCCAGCCGGTACAATTACCAGGAGTTTTAGCGATTCTACCCATGGAACCATAGGTGTGAATATCACCTTGCCTGCACCCATGAATTCATCTTGGTCACGTCCAGTCTCGCCAGTTGTTCTGCTTAGCAGCCCGGTAAATAACAGTGAGTTAGACCTTGAGATAGCAGTAGATGAAGTAATGGGTGTATTTAGTGATACCACTGATATGCTAGACGGGCTGGCAGGAGATCTCGGATCTCTTGATCTTTCAAATATCAATTCTTCAACGTGCCCCAGGGTGAGCTATGGGGATCTGAGCAATCTGAATCTTTCCGGGCCAATGCATATTCCCTTGAGGGTGGATTTTGGAAGCGGTTGCACGGATAACGACGGAAATAGCTGGAGCGGGGGTATAAGTGCCCCTATAAACGTAACCCTTGGTAGTTCCAGCATGCACCTGGATACAAACGTGTCCGTTAATAATTTAACCAGGAATGGCCTGTTTCTGGGAAGCGGCACCACCTCCATAGTGCTGGATCTTTCCCAGAGCGGGTCTTCCGATCTGTTAAGTGGCACAGGCCAGATAAATCTAAACATGACTAGTGTAGATCATCAGCCATTGACTGGGCAGATTGGTCTGCAATTCAACAATATCACCTTGGAGCCTCTGGTTGATACGGAGAGCGATACCAGTGGATTTTCTTTTTCAAGCCTTTTGCAAGTAGTGGGAAGAGGCGGGAGCATCCAGGTGAATATAAATAACCTTGTCCGGGGTTCTTATAGGGTATCTGGTACAATATCTGTTAGATCTCAATCCCAGGGTGTTGGGCGCGTTGATCTGAACCTGCAAACAAGTGACGGGCCGGTTGTTGGTAGCTTCACTGTAAGGCAGGGTTCTTCACCCTCTGACATATTTGTGAGTACCGTCAGCCCGGCAACTATTTACAACTACCAGGTCAGTGTCAACAACCTGGAACTGAATCCCAGTGTCTGTGAAAACAGCCCTGTAGGCGGCAGCATGGATGTCACAAAGGGAGGTAACAGAGGCAGGTTTACCTTTGACAGCTCCTGTCTTGGCTACACCTATACCGGCCTTTAAGATGAAAGAGTCAGGCCATCTTGGCATAAGAGCCTTTCTTCTTTGCTTGTGCCTTGTTATGGCCTGGCTCTTTTGTGACTCAAGGGCCTGTTATTCCTGGTATACCCCAATGCATGGGGACATTACCAGGGAGGCCCTTGACCATGCGCCTTTTGAGTTAAGATCAGCACTGGCACCCTACAGGGACAAGATCCTGTGGAATTCCATGGTGCCCGATGTTGTCCTTCAAGATTGGCCACACCATGAATGGAATATTCATAGAGACCCTGATGATGAAACCGATGCCCCTGACTACATAAGTTTACTTGCCAATGGCCTTATCTTTTATCTAAAATCCCCAGATCACAACATGGAAGAGGCTGCCAAGGTCTTTGGGCTCATTTCCCATTATGTTGCAGATATAAATCAGCCCCTCCACACTGACGACTATCTGAATGATAACCAAGGCGTGCATTTTGTATATGAAAGTGATGTCTATCAAAATGGGGAGGACTTTTCTTATGAGCCCACAGGTTACGCATTTAGGGGTGATATAAAGGCAGGGGTAAAGGAAAGTGCCTTAAAGGCAAACCGCTATTATGCGGCGATAATGGACGCATATACTTCCGGGAAGGGCCTTGAAGGTGTCTGGAGGATTACCAGGCTTTGTTACAATCACGCCGTGTCAGACATTATAGATATTTGGTCAACCATATGGTTTACGGCAATGGCCAGGGAACCCGTGCAAATTGGTGTGAAGTTGAACCAGCCATACTTTTTTCCAGGGGAGATGGCCGGGATTTCAATAAGCTCCATAGTAACAAGGCCGTGTATGATTGGGGATTTATACGTTGAACTTGAGGATTCGGATGGCAACAAAAGATACCTTAGAGAAAATGGAACCCTAAGTGAGGATGTAACTGCCTTTAAAAGGGATTGGAGACCCTTGACCAGGGTCGAACCACTTGAGATTTCTTTACCTGTTTCCCAAGAAATGTCAGGCAAGGATTTTACGCTTTCGGTTTTTGTGGCAGCAAGGGGTAGTGATCCGGGCTTTTATGTATCTCGCCTTAGCAATATTAGTAGAGTCGCCTTTCAGGTAAGGCCTGTGCCTGAGTTGGTGACAGAAGGTATTACAGATGAGCCGTATCTTTTCAGGGAACGCTCGGTGGGCTCTGGAGCATCCAAGGACGTGCTTCTGCACCGTTGGGACCTGATTTTTCTTGGAGAAAAAGAAGACAATCCACTCACAAAAGGGGATGAATCCCTGCTTAACCGCCTGATTCCGGGAAAATTCAGGCACGTGATGCTCTACCTTGGAAGGGACAGGCTTGGAAGGCCAGCCACCATAGAATACCAGGGCAGTAAGGGCCTTGTTCTGGCAAGGTTCCCGGAAGGAGACGAGCCTTACAAGTCCTTTTATGGAAAGTTCCCGTTGAGCATAAAGGACCTTTTTGCCTACAAGAACAGAAAGGCAAAGAGGCTTAATCCCATTAATCTTGGCCTTGTTAAGGAGCGCGAATCCGAGCTTTTTAAACAGATAGACCTGGACTTTTTTATGAGGCTTCCTTACCAGTTTGAGTATTCGTGGTCAGGGGACTTTTCCGACAAGGCCATATATCTCGTAGACGACGGAAGGGCCAATGGGGTGAGCTGCACCGATTATTTTCTGGATCTTTTTGAGACCAATGCTACTGTCTGTATACACGGGGCGAGAATGAAGGCCAGGGAGGTAGAGGATTACTTTCTTTACGATCCAGACGGTATGAACGCGGTTGTGCCAGATAAATGGAATCCTTTCCCATTTCCTGTCACCTGCAAGGACATCCTTGAAATGGGATTTTATCTTGTGGATCCGCCTCCATACCTTTTCCCGTGTGATAATTCCACTGAAACCGGGGTTCCAGTGCCTGCAAGGCTGGTTAACAGTCCGGATCTTGTGGATATTGAAGGGGTCTATACGGTTTCCTCCCCCAAATAAGTTGTTCTTTTCTTTTGCTCGCCCAAAAGAAAGAACCAAAGAAAAGGGCGCCCCGATGCCGCTTATCTCCTGCGCGCGAAAGTCTTGGATCCAGGCCGCCCAAAGGGGCCATCCATGGCCCAATGGGCGGTGGCGGAATCGTCCCGCCACCCCTTCTGGGCCTTTTTGGCTCCAAGCCTTTCGTGCTCGGCGCGGCATAAGGGGGATTTAAGACGCCTTAATACGTTGAACAAAGCAAACTATTTGAGAGCCCGTGAAATGGCCATCAGCTAAACATTTTGGAGCTCAATCTCATGAGAATCCTTCGCCAGCGGAAAGCGGCCATTGATTCCGACCATACTTATTATTTCATAATAGTGGTTTTGGCTTGCAATGACTTGTTGTAATAAAATGGATTTTCTTAAAAAAAGGGAATGCACCCAAAATCGACCTTAGAAAACGAGGCATATCAAAACATGATATGCCCTGTAATAAGAGGATGTCCTCTATTAGTTCATCCATTTTTATTATGGTAGTCGTTATATAATAGAGTCGTTCAAAGATGCTGGTACAGAGGATATTTTTGATGGTAAAAGCTGCCAGAAAATGCTGTCTAAAGGCACTTTGCCCGGGTGCCAGGCGAAAGATGGATCAAATAAACAGGGTTCGAGAATTAAAAGAACTCAATTTTCGTCCAGGAAACCGGCTTGAGCGTTTAAAAGGTGACCGAGAAAATCAATTTAGCATCAGAATAAACCAGCAATACAGAATTTGCTTTATTTGGGAGAAAGGCTATGCCTATGAAGTCGAAATCATTGACTACCACAAATAACGCCATTGGCAGTAGGCTTCCTAAAAAGCGTCCACCAACTCATCCTGGTGAAATGCTTTTCGAGGAATTTATCAAGCCCCTTAAACTTACCCAGACGGAAGTTGCACGTCGGTTGGGTATTTCATATCCACGTCTTAACGAAATCATCAAAGGACGGCGTCGTGTTACACCCGATACTGCATTGAGATTATCTCGAGTAATAGGTATGTCCGCAGATTTTTGGTTAGGCTTACAGCAAGACTGGGATCTATGGAATGCCATGAATAGCCTCGAGTCAAAACAAATTCTTAAATTGAAGCCCATCAGCTGGGATAGAGAAAAAGTAGCATAACCATCGGCTGCAGGTGACGGCAAATAGCGCGGCGGTTTTTGAAAGTCAGTACTCCGCAGAAGGCTCAGTTGTAGTTGAAAATTGGTTGTCCCGCATATTTGCCGCACCTGAGCTGTAACGATAGATGCCCTCAAGTTCCACATTGAGGGGTTGGAAATGGAAAATCAGCCTGTACCTGATGCAGCAGTTACAATCCGGGAAGCGGTTATTTGAGTCAAGCGAGACTCACAGGCTCGCAACTCGCAGAACTACCACAAGATAATGCCCTGATGCGGGGGGTTCTGGCACAAGCTCCAGGGGAGGAAAACATTGCCTGTTCCCTTTTGAGTATTCAGATAAAGAGGACCACCTCACTCGGCTCACTCTTGAAAGATTATTTTGGTTCAGTTCATCGCGACCATTACAAAACATCTGAATTTAAATGGCAATCTGACCATATTTAATGGTTCTAAAAAGTCAGTAGCCTGCAAGGTCAATGGCGAGCCGAAAGGCCGCATTGCTCGCTAACTGCGATTTTCATATCACAATGCATCTTATTAATCTCAACACGCTGGTTGAAGACACAGTCTTATAGAAGTGTACTAAAAACCCTACATTTTTTTACAAGACATAAAGGTTTTGGCAACACAAAAACAAGAAAACCTCTTAAAATTATTAATAAAAACTGTATGGGATTGATATGGAATGGATTATGCTTCGATAACATTGAATGTCGGCGGTAGTCAATTTTGGGGTAATTTTTGATTTGAAGGAGGAGAGAAAAAATGAAAACAAAATACCTGTTACTTATCCTGGTAGCCATGTTTGTATGGATTAATCTGTGTCCAATGGCTTTTTCCGACGATGATGTAAAGTTTGAATTCAAACCAAAATCAGGCCTTTGGTATAACAAGAACAAGCCTGGACATGGTATAGACTTCGAGTTGGATGACTCAACTCTGGCAGCAGTCTGGTACACATATGAGCAGGATGGTACGCCCGTCTGGTATCTGGCTGTAGCTCCATTTTCTGGTAACCATACATGGTCAGCCCCCTTAAACAAATATCACTGGGAAGGCGGTACTGCGGTACCATCTGTTGTTGGTACAATTACGGTTAATTTTTTAAACCGTACCTCTGGAACATTCCAATGGATGTTAAACGGGCAAGGCGGGAACGAATCCATTGTAAAATATGATATGGATGATGTAGATACAGACCACGACACTGACCATGATACCGATCACGATGTGGATTCCAACACAAACCACGATACTGATCACGACACGGACCACGATGTAGATCATGATACTGATCACGACACTGATCATGATACTGATCATACCGGTACCCATGTCAAGCTAACGGGTCTTTGGTATAACAGTGAAGAATCGGGTTACGGTTACTCAGTAGATACAGAAGGCGATAACGTTGCTGTAGTATCCTACTTTTATGATGAAAAGGGGGAACCCCGCTGGGCAGTTAGTTACTCCAAGACTGCATCTATATTCTCAGATGATGATATGCCCACGCTTATATTTTTCGGACCCTGTCCCAATTGCCAAGATACCTCTTTTAGGGCGGTTAAGGCTGGTACCCTGCACAAGAGTTTTACTGACAGGTTCCATGGAGTAATCAGTTTGGATATAGACTTAGATGATCCATTTGAGTGTTCATGGTCAAAGACAGCTAACCAAGTAATACTTTTGACAGATCCGGTGGACGACTAAAGAATCGATACTTCAGAGAAACCCCTGCGTTCATCCCTGTATCGACATTACAGAAATATTGATACAGGGATGAAACTCAATAAAGCCCGAACCCGGAAAAACCCACCGTTCTATAGCGACCCATGGATATCCCATTTAAAATTAGCTCCATCACAGCCACTGACACCAATACATATTTTCAGACTCATCTACCCCGCCATGCATAGGTAAATTCATAGAGACCAAAATAGTCTCTTCAAGTCGGACATTTTGTCTAGTCACTTAAGATTACCCTGCCTTGAAGCTGTTTTTTTCCTGAATTCTTGCTTCTGATGCGAGTAACATACTAACCAAGTGATATCTCAAAATTTCCAAAAATAAATGTGTTACCGGAATAGACTATAAGCAAGCAGTGCTTGTAAAGGGGAATGCTTGAATGGTTTTTCGATAGGTTAAAAACCATGTTTTACTTTGTTTTACTTTTTCAAAAACTTGAAAGAGTTTGTGCCTTGCAGGAAGGTTTTTTAACCCCTTATGCCGCGCCGAGCACGAAAGGATTGGACCCTAAAAGGCCCCGAAGGGGTGGCGGGACGATTCCGCCACCGCCCATTGGGCCATGGATGGCCCCTTTGGGCGGCCTGGATCCAAGACTTTCGCGCGCAGGAGATAAGCGGCATCGGGGCGCCCTTTTCTTTGGTTCTTTCTTTTGGGCGAGCAAAAGAAAAGAACAAAAAAGGCTACCAGCCGCCTCCACCTCCGCCTCCGCCGCCTCCTCCGGAGAATCCTCCCCCTCCGGAGCCAGATGAACTCGAAAAGGACGCCATGGAGATGGCAGAACCAAGCCCTGTTCCCACGTCGCTTGAGATGGAGGAGAGGTTGTAATAGCTGCCATGATACCAGGCTGGCCGGTAGGTTGATGCCTGGCCAATCTTTTCAAGGTATCTTTGAAAATTTTCTGCCCACTGGTTTTCCACATCAAGGGCCATGGCCCAGGGCAGGTATTTTTCAAAAAGCTCTGGCGCCCTTCCTGGCGGGATCAAGGCCTCAAGCCTTGGGGCCTCGGCGGTCTTAAGGAACATTTTGAAGCCCTCGAGTTCTGAAAGGATGGATGCTCCCTTCATGGTAGGGGCCTTCATGAGCTGGTAAAAGATGATGTTTACAAGGATTATTGCAAAAAAGATGGCAAGGCTTATTGGGCCAATCATCATGGCGTAGAAGGTGCCGCCTACCCCAAGGCCAACAGAGAAAAAGAGGGAAATAATGAGGTTTCTAATGGCTGCTGCCTTCTGCCTTAGGGACACTGCAAAAAAACCCTTTAGCCCCTTTACCCCGTTCCAGAGCAGAAAAAGGGAGAAGAAGGTCCAGACGCTAAGCCATACTGAGATAAAGATTCCAGGGATGATTTCCCGCCCGCCAAGGGCAAGGGCAACAATAGCCAAAACCGAGAGGACAAGCCCTGGGATCAGATACTTCTGGTTGGTAAGGAAGTAAACCTTCTCGTAGTTTCGTTTCAGGCTGTTTTTTAGCTTTTTTTTGGCAGAGCTTATCTTCTTATAGTTTGAATTGTCCAGGGAGACGGTTGAGCTTGGATAGAAGAGGCTTGTAAGAAGCTCCTCTTCACCAGCTGTAAGTGGTGCCTCTGCCTCATCCCCTTTCCTGATGGCAGTAAAGCCCTTCTTGTCCTTTCTGAGTTCAACCAGCCCCTTTGTTGCAAGGCTCACCAGGGTTGTTGCAAATATCTTGTCATCAAAGCCCATCTGCCTTATGAACCTGGCCGCCCCTGGGCCAATGTTTAGAGGCGGATCAAACCTAGGCATCACTGTTCCTATTTCAGGGTCCTTTCCCACCTGAAGCCATGAGTACGCATAGTAAAGGATGGTACACAGAAACAGTACGACCCCAGAAAGGATTGAGAAGTTGTCTTTTAGCAGATACAGGAATTTTTCAAAGGAACTCGGCTCTGTTACTATGCCCTTTGGCCAGGCAGCAGCTACAGTAAAGCCATGTCCAGGCGGAAGCGGCCTTGTGGTCTCAAAGGTGATACTCTTTCCCGTCTGGTCCACAACCCTGGCCATTGTGCCTCTTGAGCCGCGCCTTCCCGTGTAGGTGGCAAAGCGGATAAAGTGTGAGGGCTCAGGCAGTATTATTGTGCAGGTGGCCTTTAGTATGGGAAAGGCCCACTCATCCCCTGTCACGTTCCAATAAAGCTCGTCAAAATCTGAAAAGAAACGCACCATGCGCCCCATCTCATAGGTAAGCTTGAAGGTATGAAGACCTTTTGAGACGTAGCTGCTTTTTGAGCCCATGTAAATGCGGATGCTTCCGCCCCTTCGCTTAGTGTGGTACTGAGCCCGGCTTCCGTCTATCTCTACACTTAACACGTGAAACTTAGGGCGCATTCTCAGGAGAAGACCTTTACGGTACACAATGGGGATATCCCGGTATATGCCGTGCTTTATCCTGTTTCCAAGGCAGTTTGCCGTGATGCTCTCTGTAACCACAACTGCGCCAGAAGGCTGGATCCAGATGCGGCTTTCAAAGTTCGTGATCTCTTCTCTGTCAAGGGCGGATGCCTTCTGGGGAAAAAGGTGAAAAATGACGAACAAAAAAAGGGCACTAAGCAGAAGCCTGATGGACACAGCCTGATTTTGCCCTTTCCTAATCATTTGCAAATGAAACCTAAAACTTTACCTCTGGGACCTTCCTGTCCCCGGGATCTGTTATTTCAAAGAATTCTTCCTGCCTGAAACCAAAGAGGGAGGCCACAATGGTGTTAGGAAAGACCTCAATGGCAGTGTTAAAGTCCCTTACTGTTGCGTTGTAGTAGCGCCTTGCCTTTTGTATCTCGTCTTCAATGAGCGAAAGCTGGTTCTGAAGCTCCATGAAGTTGGTGTTGGCCTTAAGTTCTGGGTAGTTTTCAGCAACTGCAAAGAGGGTCCTGAGACTTGCGGTCAGCATGGACTCCCCCTGGCCGCGCTCTGCAGGCCCCTTTGCCGATAGCGCTCTGGCCCTTGCCTCGGTCACCTGTTTGAACACGTCCTTTTCATGGCGCATGTAGCCCTTGACCGTTTCAAGGAGGTTTGGAATCAGGTTGGCCCTTCTCTTTAGCTGAACGTCAATGCCGCTCCAGCCCTCTTTGCAAAGGTTCCTGAGCCGAACCAGGCGGTTGTAAATCATTACCGCCCAGATGGCCAGGACTGCTATTATCACCCCTATGGTTATGAGCACGTTCATTTTCTTTTTTTACCTGCCTTTTCTTCTTAATCGGAACATCTTATTCCAGGGTGAAATAAATCAGACCTCGAGGGTAGCCTACACCGGCCGTATCTCCACGTTGTGCTGTCTGAGATAGTCCTTCACCTGCCTTATGGAGACCTCGTTCCTGTGAAATATTCCGGCTGCAAGGGCAGCCTCAACCCCTGTCTTTTTAAATACCTCAAGGAAGTGCTCCGGGCTTCCAGCGCCGCTTGAGGCAATGACCGGTATGGTCACCGCATCCTTGACGCTCTTAATAAGCTCAATATCAAAGCCGCTGTTTGTTCCGTCCCGGTCTATGCAGTTAAGTAGGATTTCTCCTGCCCCAAGCTCTTCGCACACCCTGGCAAGGGTTATGGCATCAACGTCCCTGCCTTCCCTGCCTCCCTTAATGGTACACTGGTACCAGCAGTAGTGCTCACCGTTTGGGCCGGGGATTTCCGTCTCTATGACGTGGTGTTTCACCTCGTCCGGGGAACTGCAATAGACCCTTCTTGGGTCAATGGAGATGACAACCGCCTGGTTGCCATAAACCATGGATATGAGCTCTATTGCGCTCTCTCCGCTGGCCTTTCCGCTCTCCAGATATTTTTCCACAATGAGCACCGCATCACTTCCTATGGAGACCTTGTCTGCGCCGGAACGGAAGTACTCGGCAGCCACCTGGAGGGCAGAGTAGAACCTGCCGTTTCTGTCCGTGTAATCCCTTATGCCTCCTCCTATGGTGAGGGGAACAAAGACCTGTTGGGACGTGCGTTTAAGCACCTCCAGCATTGGCATGTCCTTTAGGGGGAAGTCCCTGAAGGCGGTGATGTTAAGAAAGGTTATCTCGTCTGCGCCTTCACGGTAGTACCTGGCAGCCAGTTCCACAGGCTTTCCAAGGTTTCTCACCTCGCCCTTTTCCCTTACGTCATACTGATCCCCCTTTGTGACAACAAGGTCTCCCTGGTCGTTTGATCGGACATCTAGACATGCAATTATCCTCTTTGCAAGGCGTGTGGAATCCTGGCGTATTTCCGGCACAGCCTCAGTGGATGAGTCTTTAAGAAAATTTTCAAGTATTCCAAGTCCTTTTACGCCACTTTTTTCAGGGTGAAACTGCGTAGCAATGCAGCGGCCGTGCTGGATGCTGCTTGTAAAGCGCACGCCGTAATCCGTCTCTGTAAGGACTATTTCAGCATCTTCCGGAGCCACATAGTAGGAGTGGACAAAGTAGAACTTTTCATCCCCACTTATTCCATGAAAAATGGTGGAGGGCTTTTTTGAAATGATGCCGTTCCAGCCTATGTGTGGAACAGCAAGGTCCCCCTTAAACCTCTTTACCCTGCCCTTAAAGATTCCAAGGCCCCTGACCCCTGGGGCCTCTTCGCTTTCTTCAAAAAGGGCCTGAAGGCCAAGGCAGATGCCAAAAAATGGCCGCCCCTGCCTGATGTACTCCTTTAGGGGGCCTGTTAACCCCTTTCCGTCAAGGATGTTTATCATGCTCTTAAAGTTTCCAACCCCGGGAAAGACAAGCCTTTCCGCAGAGAGGATGTCTTCGCCGCGCTCTACAAGCCTTACCGAGGCCCCAAGGCCCTCAAGGGCATTCACCACGCTTCTTACGTTGCCTGCGCCGTAATCCAAAAGGGTAATCATGTCCGTCACCTGCCGTGTAAAGTTGATTTTCCTGCAGGAAGATACAATGGCAAGGCACAAAAATAAAGGAGACAGAAGAGAAGGCAGCAACTTATTGTGGTGGCAGAAATCCATATTTTTTTCTAAACTCACCTGATCAATCAAGATGCATGGAGAGACGAGATTGAAAGAAGAGTCATTGGACAAAAGGGATTTTGCTAGGGAAGTGGACGAGTTCGTTGAACTTCTAAAGGTCTTAAAGCGCCTTCGCGCCCCGGATGGATGTCCGTGGGACAGGGAACAGACGCCTAAGAGCATAAAAAAGTACATGCTGGAGGAGGCCTATGAGCTTTACGAGGCCATAGACAAGAAGGATGCCCAGGAGGTCAAGGAGGAGCTTGGTGACCTTTTCTTCCTGCTCCTTTTCCTTGCAGACCTTTTTGAGGAAAGAAGGGACTTCAGCTTGGCAGAGGCCCTTTTTTCCATCAGGGAAAAGATGATAAGGCGGCATCCCCACATATTTGGAGACGTGAAGGTCAGGGGTTCTGGGGACGTTGTGGTTAACTGGCAGGCCATAAAGGACAGGGAACAGGAGAAAAAGGGAAGGAAAAAGAGCAGCCTTGGCAATCTCCCACTCGTGCTGCCTGCCCTTCAGAGGGCCTTTCGGCTGGGTGAGCGTGCATCCCGTGTGGGTTTTGACTGGAAGAGGCCGGAAGAGGTCCTCGAAAAGCTCAGGGAAGAGACAGGGGAGCTTGAAGAAGCCATGAAGTCAGGGGATGGAGGGGCCATTGAAGATGAGCTTGGCGATCTCCTTTTTACAGCTGCCAACCTTGCAAGAAAGCTTGAGCTCAACCCGGAAGAGGTACTAAAGAAGGCCCTTAAAAAGTTTGTGGACAGGTTTGAGAAGATGGAGGAGAGGATAAGGCAGGACGGAAAGGAAATGCGCGAAATGGATATATCTGCGCTTGAATCCTACTGGCAGGAGGTAAAGTAACAGGTGTCTGTCTTTCCCAAAAAATATGGCGTAATTGTGGTTGGGGCAGGCCATGCCGGCTGTGAGGCCGCCCTTGCCGCCTCGCGTCTTGGGGTGGAGACGTGTCTTATTACCATAAATCTTGACTGCATAGCTGCCATGAGCTGCAACCCTGCCATAGGTGGTCTTGCAAAGGGGCACCTTGTGTGCGAGATAGACGCCCTTGGCGGAGAGATGGCAAGAAACACCGACGCCACTGGCATACAGTTCAGGCGTCTTAACATGTCAAAGGGTCCGGCCGTACGGGCAAGGCGCGCCCAGTCTGACAGGCTCCTTTACAGGCTAAGGATGAAGGAGGTCACAGAGAGGCAGCCCCACCTGGACATTGTCCAGGCCATGGTTGCAAGGCTTCTTGTGAAGGAAGGCATGGTTTACGGAATAGAGACAACCATTGGCCAGGAGATACACGCAGACAAGGTGATAGTGACCACTGGCACTTTTCTGCGGGGGTTAATCCACATTGGCCTTAAGAATTTTCCTGCCGGCCGCCTGGGAGATCCGCCCTCAAACAGGCTTTCAAGGTGTCTCAAGGAGCTGGGCTTTGAAATGGGAAGGCTAAAGACGGGAACCACCCCTAGGCTTCATGCCCAGCGCATTGACTACAGCGGCCTTGAGCGCCAGGACGGGGACGATCCTCCTCCACACTTTTCCATAATGACAGATGAGATCACCCTTCCCCAGTGCCCCTGCTTTATCACCTACACCAATGAGAAGACCCATGAGGCCATTTTAAAGGGCCTTGACCGATCCCCCCTTTTTACCGGTGTAATAGAGGGGGTGGGGGCACGCTACTGTCCATCCATTGAGGACAAGGTCTTCAGGTTCAGGGACAGGCCCAGGCACCAGATATTTCTTGAGCCTGAAGGGCTAAAAACCGTGGAGGTCTATCCAAACGGCATTGCCACAAGCCTCCCTATTGACGTTCAAATTGAGATGGTTCGCTCCATAAAGGGCCTTGAAAACGCGAAAATCCTTCGTCCAGGCTACGCCATTGAATATGACTACTGCGACCCTGTGCAGCTAAGGCCAAGCCTTGAAACAAGGCTTATTAGGGGCCTTTACTTTGCAGGCCAGATCAACGGCACATCGGGTTATGAGGAGGCTGCGGCCCAGGGCATAATGGCTGGGATAAATGCGGCGCGCGCAGTGAGGGATGAGGAGCCTGTAATCCTTGACAGGAGTCAGGCCTATATTGGAGTTCTGATAGATGACCTTGTCACCAAGGGAACCAGGGAGCCCTACAGGATGTTCACTTCTCGCGCCGAATACAGGCTCCTTCTGAGGGAGGATAACGCAGCAATGCGTCTTACTCCCATTGGCAGGAAGATCGGCCTTGTGGGGGATGAACAGTGGGAGAGATTTAACAAAAGGTATGCGCTTTTTAAGGAATTCATGAAAAGGCTTTCAGAAACAAGGATCAGCCCGTCAGAAGGAGTAAATAGATGGCTTGAATCCATTGGGTCATCTCCCCTTAAACAGGGTCTTTCCGCTCTTGAACTTCTAAAAAGGCCAGAGATTGGCCTTTCCACTCTCTGCGCCTTTCTTGGGATAGAGCCACCTCCTTCCGACATTGCGGATCAGGTGGAAATAGAGGCAAAGTATCAGGGCTACATAAAACGTCAGGAAGAGGAGGTGGCAAGGTTTAAGAGGTGGGAAGAAGTGAGGATACCGGAAGGGCTTGATTTTGCCACAATCCCAGGGCTTTCCCGGGAGGTGGTGGAAAAGCTTTCAAGAGTCAGGCCTGAAAGCCTTGGAAGGGCCTCTCGCATCTCTGGTATAACCCCTGCGGCCCTTACTGCCATCCAGATATATCTAAAAAAGCAGGGGCTTTTGTGATGGGGCGAGATTTTTCTTTACCTTCTCACCCTTCAACCGTAGTCTGTAGCATCAAAAAGAAAGGACATGACCCATGGCAGTAAATTTTCCGTATCTTGACGTCTCAAACTGTAACGCAAGCGTGAAGGTTGCCCAGAACGGCGCACAGGTCTTCGGTTTTGACAGGGTGGGTGAGGCCCCTGTCCTCTGGGTGAGCCCTTCTGCAACCTACGAAATGGGAAAGCCGCTAAGGGGCGGAATGCCCGTTTGCTGGCCCTGGTTTGGCGTCCATCCAACCGATGCCTCCATGCCCAGGCACGGATTTGCCAAGGTCATGCCCTGGGAACTTGAGGACTTTGCAGAAACCGGAAAAGGGGTAACGGCTTCATCTTTTAAGCTCAGGGACACAGAAGAGACCAGAAAGATGTGGCCCTACAGGTTTGAGCTCACCCTGAGCGTTGAGGTTTCAAAGGCGCTTAAGGTAAGGCTTGTCACAAAAAACCTGGATGACAGGCCCTTTGAGATAAGTCAGGCCATCAGCGCCTATTTCTTTATTGGTGATATCGAGGGTGTTGAAGTTGAGGGGCTCGAGGGCCACGAATACGTGGACAAGGTTAGTGGTGAGACCAGGGTGCAGAATGGGCCGGTAGTGGTCAAAGGAGAGACTGAGCGCATCTACCGCCACTCAGACAGTTGCTGTCTGGTGGATAAGCGTATAGGCCGGAAAATACACATGAACAAGCAGGGGAGCGAATCAACGGTTGTATGGAATCCGTGGGAGGAAAAGGCAAGGCAGATACCTGACATTCCAGATGACGGATTCAGGAACATGATGTGTTTGGCGGCTGCAAATGGTGTTGATGAACAGGTAGTTTGTGGGCCTGGAGAAGTGGTTACGCTGGAGATGAAGATCGGTCTTGAATCAATTTAGGCTTCTAACTTAAGTACCATTTCAAGGTTGTTTGGACTATTAATTGATGAATTCAATTGTATATTTTAGGATTTTGAAATAGCAAATAGTGCTGGTTCTGGTCTCTTTCGTGTTTTAAATTATTCTCCCTCGTTCCCTATTAATCAATTTTGGAAATATTTCTCTATATAAAATCGGCATGCTATTTGCGATCATATCTTTAGCTTAGATTTGTCAAATTGACAGAAATAATTTTAAGCTTATAATTGTAACATGTTCAAAAATTGAAACCCCAAAATCTATAAACAGTGACTAGCGATATTAATATTGTTTTTCAAATAATAATCGTCATAGGCATGATTAAAATAAAAGATAGTTAATGAATTAATAACTAAAGGAATTCATTTGTTTTCTTTTGGTTATTTTTAGCTCAAATTATTATATTTATATAAATTTAACTTTTTATATTACGAGTTTCAAAACAGTTGTAGTAAACGAGAGATATATTTGTGTTGGATATTTAAGGTATTTTTAAATGTCACAACAAGGATGTGAATGGCTGTTAAATTCAAAACAGCCTGGTAAAGCCCAAACCTCCATAGTCGCCATATTTTGGATAACTATCGTAAGTATATCCTTAATATGGAATTGGATGGAGATAAATAGAACTGTAATAACCAGTGCAAAAAAAACAGTCATTTCGTCATTACAAAATGTGCTCTCTTGCCTTAAATGGTCTTCCGCCTATGGTGGCGTATATGTGCCGATCCGGAACGATGACTCACCTGTTTCCTTAATGGCTCAAGGTTCTCCAGGGTCTGTTAATGCAGATTTATCAGCACATTTAACGTGGCTGGATCATGTGTCTTTAGTTCAGCGTATTTTTGATCATAGCATGGAGAAAAATGGCTTTAGACTTCATATTGTTGGCATAAACCACCTCCAAGAAGATTCCTTGGCAGATCTCTGGGAAAAGAAAGCAATAAGTTTTTTCACAAGTGGTTCCAGGGAACTAAGTTCAATACAAGACATCGGTGGTTTGAAATATTTGAGAGTGGCATGGCCACTGTTTGCTAATGAAGAGTGCCTAAAATGTCATTCAGTTCATGGTGTTCACAAGGGAGATATTTTAGGTGAAGTCAGTTTGGCTGAGCCATTTAAACCTTATTCAATGACGCTTTGGCGTAGGCGTATCCAGATTGTTATTGCACACCTGTTTCTTGGCCTTCTGGGCTTACTAGGATTATGGATCAGTTGTAAACGCATGCGTCGTTACACCGCTGCCCTTCAAGAACGGGAAGAAAGGCTGAGAACCCTCATGAATGCTACTCCGGATATTATCTGTTTTAAAGATGGGGAGGGGCGTTGGCTTGAGGCCAATGATGCAGATCTAAAGCTTTTTTCCCTTAAAGACGTTGACTACAGGGGTAAAAAAGATTCCGAACTGGCCAATTATACCAATCCTATCTATAAAAAGGCCTTTCTCACATGTGAAAAGACAGACCAAAAAACCTGGCAGAAGGGCGATATGTCACGGAACGAAGAAATCATTCTATTGCCTGATGGAAGTGAAAAGGTGTATGACGTTATAAAGGTACCCCTCTTTAACGATGATGGGACAAGGAAGGGTCTGGTAGTCTGGGGAAGAGACATCACTGAGCGAAAACAGGCAGAAAGGGATCTGCAGATGCTCATGTTTGCAATAGAGCAGGCAGGCGATAGCATCGTCATCACCGATACCGAGGGTACCATCAAATATGTAAATCCAGCATTTGAAAGAATAACAGGTTATAGCCGTGAAGAGGCAATTGGCAGGAATCCACGTATCCTTAAAAGTGGCAAGCAGGACAGGAACTTTTATAAAAAACTTTGGGATACCATTTCCTGGGGGAAGATATGGCATGGGCGGTTAATAAACAAACGTAAGGATGGAACCTTTTTTGTGGAAGATGCAACGATCTCTCCTGTTTACGACGAAAAGGGAACCCTTTTCCGCTATGTAGCCATTAAACACGATGTTACAGAACACATCCGTCTTTTTACAGAAAAAGAGCACCTCAAGGAACAGCTCCAGCAGGCCCAAAAACTTGAATCCATTGGCAGACTGGCAGGTGGTGTCGCCCATGATTTGAACAATATGTTGACTCCTATTTTCGGTTATGCTGAACTTATTCTACATACATTTGACGAAAAAGATAGCCGCAAGGCAGCCCTTGAACAGATTATCGCAGCTGCCAACCGAGCCCGAAGAATAGTAAGGCAACTTCTTACCTTTAGTAGGCGTCAAACGGTGATGATGGAGCAGCTGGACTTAAACAAGATATTGTCCGATCTTGAAAAGCTCCTTCGCCGGACATTAAGAGAAGATATTGATATCAAATTGCTACTAGATGCTTCCATCCCTCCAATCATAGCCGATGCTGGTCAGATTGAACAAGTTGTAATGAACTTGGCAGTTAACGCCCAAGATGCCATGCCCAATGGCGGTGTATTAATAATTGAAACCAAGGTTACCAAACTGGATGATAATTACGCAAAAAGGCATCCAGATGTAAAACCGGGTCCTTACGTGCTACTAAGCGTTAGCGATACAGGTTGTGGAATGGATGCAGAAACCTGCGAGAAGATTTTTGAACCATTTTTCACTACCAAAGATAAGGATAAGGGTACCGGTCTTGGGCTTTCTACTGTTTATGGCATAGTAAAGAAACACAATGGTCACATAAGAGTCTATAGTTGCATAGGTAAAGGAACAACCTTTAAAATATTTTTACCAATACTGCGTTCCTCAAATATCCATGCGAACCCAGAAGTTGCTTCATCCCAAAATACTTTCATGAAACAAGGTCATGAAACTATTTTACTTGTAGAAGACGATAAACATGTTAGGGAACTAGCCAGTACAATTTTAGAAAAGTATGGTTATAAAATAATTGAAGCATCAGATGGGGAAGAAGCTATTAATCTATTAAATAATTATAAAAAGGAGATAGATTTACTCCTTACTGATGTAATTATGCCTGGAATGAATGGAAAAGAGCTATTTGAGACCTTAATCAAAGAATATAAAAAACTTAAGGTAATTTATATGTCAGGATATTCGGAATATATTGTAGCTCACCATGGAATTGTTGAAAAAGGCATTGTATTTATACAAAAGCCATTCACTACTGCTGATTTGCTTACAAAAATTCGAGAAGTTTTGGATCAATAACCAACAGTTCCTGTTAAAAAAACTAAAAATTTTGGAGCTGTTGCAGCCTGTCAGTTTACGAAAAGAGTATCTCCAGATCCTTTCTGGTAAGATTTGTGAGCAGGTTGCGGCTTCCGCTTAAAATGGAGCCCACGATCTCCTGCTTTTTCTTTTGAAGGCTCAGTACCTTTTCCTCAACAGAATCCTTTGAGATGAGCCTGTAGGTTACCACCTTCCTGGTCTGGCCAATCCTGTGGGTGCGGTCTATGGCCTGGAGTTCCACAGCCGGGTTCCACCAGGGGTCAACTATGAAGACATAGTCTGCCGCAGTGAGGTTGAGGCCAAATCCTCCTGCCTTAAGGCTAATGAGAAAGGCCCTGATATCCGGGTTGTCCTGGAAGTTTTTGACCCTCTCCTTGCGCTTTGCCTGGGGAGTCCTGCCGTCCAGGTATTCAAAGGGGATTTTCCGGGCAAGAAGCTCATCCTTTATGAGTTTTAACATCTTGGTGAACTGGGAAAAGATGAGCACTTTGTGGCCTCCGTCTATGGATTCTGAAAGGAGCTCCAGAAGCTGCTGAAATTTGCCGGAAGGACAGTCTGCTGCCCCAAGAAGGGCAGGATGGTTGGCCGCCTGCCTGAGCCGCAAAAGCCCTTCAAGGACCATCATCTTTGAGCGTCCCACGCCCTTTTTCTCCACTGTCTCCAGGATGCTCGACTTGTAGTGGTCGCGTATCTGCCTGTAAAATTCCCTCTGTTCCCTGGTCATGGTGCAGCGGATGATGGATTCCATCTTGTCCGGAAGCTCTTTTGCCACCTCTTCCTTTGTGCGTCTCAGGATAAAGGGGGCAACGATCTTTTGGAGGGTCTTAAGTACCTCCTTGTTTCCATTTGCCGCAGGCTTTGCAAACCGTTCCATGTAGTGGTCCTTCCTGCCAAGGATTCCAGGGTTCAGAAACTCCATCTGGGACCACAGCTCTCCAAGGTGGTTTTCTATGGGAGTCCCTGTAAGGCACAGCCTGTGTCTTGCCGGAATCAGCCTGCATGCCTTGGCGGTGAGGGAGTCGGGATTTTTTATATACTGGCTCTCATCCAGTATGCAGTAGTCAAAGGTGAGGTCCCTGAGTTTTTTGATGTCTCTTCTCACTATTCCGTAGGTGGTAAGTATGATGTCCACGCCCTCTGTTTTCTCAAGGTGTCTGCTCCGGCCTGTACCAACGTAGACGGCAATTTGAAGGTCTGGCGTAAACCTCTCCGCCTCTGCCTGCCAGTTAAAGACAAGGGAGGTGGGCGCAACGATGAGGCTAGTGGAATGTTGGCCAGCCGCCTTTTGCCTCTTAAGCCAGGCAAGGACCTGCACGGTCTTACCTAAGCCCATGTCATCGGCCAATATGCCTCCAAGGCCAAGTTCGTAAAGAAAGCGAAACCAGCCAAGGGCCTCTTCCTGATAGGGGCGAAGCCTGCCCTTAAAGCCCCTTGGCGCCTTGATGGGCTTTATTCCCTTGAAATTTCGAAGTTTCTTTCGTATTTGGTCAAAGTGCCGGTCGGTTTTTGCCTCCTGCGCCTCCTGTAGGAGGTGTTCTATCATAAGGGCATGGGAGGAGGGAAAGCGGAGAACACTGCTTCCATCTTCTGACTTTTCACTCCTTGCAAGCTCAAGGATGCGCCTGTGTTTTTCAAGCCACCTTGAAGGAAGCACGCCCTTTCCCCCGGAGTCCAGCCTCACGGTCCTTTTTCCCTTAAGAAATGCAGCAACCACCCTTGGAAGGGGAACCGATTCCGTGCCAAAATCTATCTCCGCATCCATGTCAAACCAGTCGATGCCAGAGGAGATGGACATGCGGCGTACCCTTCCTGCCTTAAAGGGCCTTCCATTTTCTGCTTCAAGCCTTAGCCCCGCCTTTTCAAGCTCGCTTAAGGCGTAAGGGGCAGATTCAAAGTCCAGGCAAAGGCCTTTCCCAGCCCGCCTGAATCCACTCTTCTTGATGGTAGACAAGATACGGCTTTCCTTCTCCAGGTCCCTTTTAATGAATATCCACTTATCCTCATTAAAGATAAGTTCATCATCTGTTTCCGGGTCAACCCGCAATTCATCGTAAACAAAATAGGGGCTTCCAATGATTTCGCTGTCAGAAACCCTGAGCACCAAAAGTCCAAGGGGTTTTATGTTGCTTATGGTCTCTGGCAGGATGTCCTTAGGCATTTCAAGGTGACCAACCCTTGAAACCTTGATGGCCTGCCTTACAAGTTCAGGCATTTCCTTTTTTGATGCCTTTTTTATGCCGCCTTTAACCATCCTTCGGGCCAGGTCAAAGCTTGGGCCTGACACCTCATACAAAAGGCCCTTGTAAATGGCCATAAGTGGCGAAGAGTTGACAAGGAGCACGTCCCTGGCCTTTACCTTTTCATTTTCCAGGGCTATCTCTGGCTCCATTTTCACCTTGGCGGCCTTGGCAGGTATGGCGCTTATGGTGAATTTGGCCTTTTTGTTAGCAGGAAGGCCCAGGGGATCGGCAAAAATTTTTCCTTCAGGCCCTATAACTTTGCACCTTCCGGTTTCAGCAAGGAGAGGTAATATTGTAGCAGCGTCTGCCGGGGACAGGGCCACACTCTTAAAGTTGTCCCGAAAGGGATCAAAGCCGTAACCATAGGGAAATCGGGAGTAACCGGAAAGGGATGCAAGAAAGGGGAGTATGAGCCTGTCGGCCCTGGGAAGCCCTGGCCTTGAAAGGACCTTTGAATGCACCTTCCTTATCCTTCCAGGCTCTCCATTCTTTTTTATATACTGTTCAAATGCTGATATCTGTATGATGTTGTCATTAATAAGGGCCTCATACCTTAGTACAAAGTCCTGGACTGGCCGCCAAGGGCAAAGGCCTTGCCTGCTCCAGGCCCTTGGGTCAAAAATCTCGTTTACTTCCAGGACGGAACGGGAAGACTCCTTGACTTCTTCCTCGTGCTGCCTGAAGTACCCTTCCGCCTCGACTATGGATGCCCAGATGTGCTTGCAGGGGATTCCCTGTTTGAAAAAGGGGCAGGTGCAGCCGATTCTCACCGTGCCCTTGTCCTTCTCTTTGAGGTCCACAAAGACCCTGTAAAAGACGCTGCCCCTTACCTTGGCCTTTATGGCCCTGCTGTTTATCTTCTCAAGGCTCACCCGTCCTTCCTTGGCGTACCTGTTGCCCCTGTGCCTTATTATGGGGAGAAAAAGCGTGGAAAGGTCCTTTTTGAGATTCAAAAGATTAATGGCCTTGGTCTCTGTTTTTGAAGACATGTATCCGTCTCTTATAGAGAAGAGTTGAGGAAAACAGCAAGTCAGTATAAATCAAAGAAAAATTAAATGCACCACCTTTATTTGACATTGTTGTCAACAAATAGAGTTGTCCGGTTTTATAGCAAATAAACTGTCCGGTTTGGCATGTGCTAATTTTTTTAGGGAACCGCCCCGCCGGAGGCATCCTGCTGACATGAAAATGTCAGGGAGCAAG
>JALWNK010000044.1 GCA_026995935.1 Deltaproteobacteria bacterium | reverse complement strand
GGTGGTGCCCATACACGTTCCTGCCGGCTTTCTTCGATTTTCTGCTCTCCTTTCCCTTGCCCTTTCCAGGGTTTCAGGCCGGCCTGCCATGTTGACGCCCTGGAAGGTCAGGGAGCTCCTTCATTCGGACTGGGTCTGCGCAAACCACGTTGAAAACCATGGGCTGTCGTGGAATCCAAGGATCACCCTAAAGATTGCCCTTGAAAATGGCCTTATTGGCTAATAAAGTCTGCTTGGGCCTTTAATAAGTTGATATTTTCAGTCACAGGCACCTCTTTAGAGAGTAGGGCAGAGCGGGAGGAGACAACCCTGACCCATGAAGGCAGACCAAAAGATCTTGTCACAGGTAATCGATATCCTGAGGGAACACGTTTCAAAGGATGCTGAAATCCGGCCTGAAACCAATCTTGAGGCGGACCTTTCCGTTGATTCCCTGAAATCCATGGAAATACTGGCGGCCGTTGAGGATGCCTTTGACATCTCCATCCCAATAAATGTCCTTTCTGACATCCAGACCGTGGAAGACCTTGCCGTCCAGATAGAAGGGCTTTTAAAAGAACAGGAATAAAATGGGCCTATTCGACAAGTTTCAAAAGACCCAGGAGTCCCTGAACAGCCTGCGCGGCTACAGCCAGTCCTTTTTCAATGTGGTCCTTGAAGAGATCATCTCAAGTACCGAGGCAGTCATAAACGGAAGGCCAACCATCCTTGCCGGCACCAACAACTACCTGGGCATGCCCCACAGGAAAGAGTGTATTGAGGCGGCATGCAGGGCCATTGAGGAGCAGGGAACCGGAACCACGGGATCAAGAATGGCAAACGGCACCTATTCCATCCACGTGGAATTGGAGCAGGCCATATCCAGATTTCTGCAAAAAAGACATACCATTGTCTTCACCACCGGCTACAGCGCAAACCTGTCCATCCTCTCGACAGTGGTGGGGCCAAAGGACATAGTAATACTGGATGCGGACTGCCACGCCTCCATTTATGACGGCTGCAGGCTCGGGGGCGTTCAGGTTTACCGTTTCAGACACAATGACATGGCCGACCTTGAAAAGAGGCTCAAGAGGCTCACCAAAAAAGGGACAAACATCCTCATTGCCGTTGAGGGCCTTTACAGCATGCTTGGGGACAGGGCACCACTCAAGGAGATAGCGGATTTAAAGAAGGAATACGGGGCATACCTTCTTGTGGACGAGGCCCACTCCCTTGGAGTCCTTGGGGAAAAAGGGCGCGGCCTTGCCGAAGAGGCAGGGGTGGAGGACCAGGTGGACTTTGTCATTGGCACCTTTAGCAAGAGCCTTGGTTCAGTTGGCGGATACTGCTCAAGCGACCACCAGGAGCTTGAACTTCTTCGCTTTACCAGCCGGCCCTACGTGTTCACTGCCTCCTCCTCGCCGGCAAACATAGCTGCAGCAAGAAAGGCCCTGGAGATAATTGAGAAGGAACCCGAGCTCAGGGAAAGGCTTTGGGCAAATGCCAACATGCTTTACGGCCGTCTAAAGGAGATGAACTTCCAGCTTGGGCCAGAGCCTAGCCCAATCATACCAGTGCGCTTCAGGGAGATTCCCAGGGCATTTGAGGCCTGGAATGGCCTTTTGGAAAGGGGCGTCTATGTGAACATGGTGCTTCCCCCTGCAACCCCTGACGGCACGGCCCTGTTAAGGTGCAGCCTGAGCGCTGCCCATACGCCAGAACAGGTTGAACAGATAGCCAGGGCCTTTGAAGACATAAGACACCTTGCCTGACATCCCCTGGCAAAAAGCACTTATCCCCAGGGCAGGCAGCCACCTTTCATGAAATTTCTGCTCACATTTTTAAGAAGATACCCTGCAAAGAGCCTCGTCACCCTGGCTGCCATGCTCCTTGCAGGCATAGCCGAGGGCTTTGGCATGTCCATGCTGCTGCCCCTTTTGAGCCTGTCAACAGGTGCGGGAACTGGTGCCCATCACAAGTCCTCGGCCCTTGGCAAGGCGATAGCCCACCTTTTCGCCTCCGTGAATCTTACGCCCACCATCGGCCTTCTTCTCTGCATCTTTGTGCTCAGCATTGTTGTTAAGGTCATACTGGTGCTTCTTGCCAACAAGAGGGTGGGATACATGGTGGCGGATGTTGCAACGGATCTTCGCCTCAACCTTTTAAAGGCCGTATTCAACAGCAGCTGGGGCTACTACGTTCATCAGCCTGCCGGCAGCATCACAAATTCCTTCGCAACCGAGGCGACGCGCTCTGCAGATGCCTACCTCTTTGGCATGAGGGCCGTTGCCATGCTCCTGAATGCCTTTGTGTACTCCGTGGTGGCCCTGATGGTTTCCTGGCAGGCCACGCTGCTTGCCGTATTCATTGGCTCTGGCATCCTCTACATCTTGCGTTTCATGGTAAAGCAGGCAAAAAAGGCCGGACGGGACCAGACCGTCTTACTAAAGTCCCTGCTCTCATTTCTTACTGACATCCTCCTTTCCATAAAGCCCCTTAAGGCAATGGCCAGGGAGGAGGCGGCAGAGCGAATCCTTGAAAAAAAGACCCTGGAGCTCAGGGATGCCCTTCAAAGGCAGGTATTTAGCAAGGAGGCCCTTAGGGCCCTTCAAGAGCCCCTTTCCACCATCTTTTTTGCAATAGGCCTGTACGTGGCCCTTGTTCTCATGGGGCTTGCACTTCCAAGCGTGCTGGTAATGGTCTACATGCTTGCCAAGATACTCAAGGCCCTCCAGCGCGCACAGAGGGAGCATCAGGCAATGATAATTGCTGAAAGCGCCTACTGGTCCCTCATTGACAAGATAAAAAAGGCGGATATCCAAAGGGAGACCTTTGAAGGAGGGCTGGCCCCGAGGTTTGAACGCTCCATAAGGCTGAAGGGTGTGGGCTTCTCCTACGGAAAGAGAAGGATTCTGGACGGCCTTGACATGACAGTGCCCAAGGGCTCATTTACCGCCCTTGTAGGGCCTTCAGGCTCAGGGAAGACCACGGTGGTGGACCTGGTCATTGGCCTCTTTTTCCCGCAGGAAGGAGATGTCCTTGTTGACCATACGCCCCTTCAAAAAATAGACATAAAGAGGTGGCGCCAAAGAATAGGATACGTTCCACAGGAAACCATACTTCTTCACGATACCATCCTTTTTAACGTCACCCTTGGGGATGAGACAATCGGGGAAGATGAGGTGGTAGAGGCGCTCAAAAGGGCAGGGGCCTGGGACTTTGTCTCAAAAATGCCCGACGGGATACACAGCATCGTTGGGGAAAGGGGCGGGCTTATCTCCGGGGGACAGCGTCAGCGCATCACCATTGCCAGGGCCCTTGTCAAGAGGCCAGAGCTTTTGATTCTCGATGAGGCCACCACCGCCCTTGACCCAAAAACAGAGCAGGATATATGCAACACCCTCAAGGACCTTCTGGACCATATTACCATCCTTGCCATTTCCCACCAGGAGACCATCCTTCGGGAGGCGGACATTGCCTACAGCCTGGAGCAGGGCAAGGCCAGGCAGATCAAGGGTGAAAAGGGGTGAAAATCTCTGCATTCATATACGGGCTTACCTGGGGTGGAGCCACCAGGAGGCTCCTTACACTCCTTGAGGAATTCGTTAGACTTGGCCACCAGGTGGAACTGGTTGTGGTGGACAAAACAGGGACGCTTAAAGGTGAGCTTTCCGGGAAAATCCGGGTAAAGGCCCTTGACCCTGGTCTTTTAAGGCCCCTATGGCCCTTTCTTTCAAGAAGGGCCAGGATGAGCCTCAGCAAGTTCGCACTTGCCAGGTATTTCAGGCAGGCAAGGACGGACGTCTTTCTTTCTGCAGCCAACCACGCCCACATTACGGCCCTTTCAGCAAAGGTGCTGGCACGCTCTCAAACTCCCTTTGTGCTGCGTCTTAGCAGCCACGTTACCGCATCACTAAAAAAGAGCAGGAAACTTTCAAAAAGGGTGCGGTTTCTTCAGGCAAAAAGGCTCTACCCCCTGGCAAACAGGGTTGTAGCCGTAAGTAAGGCCGTTGCAGAAGACCTCAAACAGGCCCTTGACATCCCAAAAGAAAGGGTAAGGGTGGTCTACAACCCGGTTGTTACCCCAAAACTCCTTGAGATGGCTTCAAGGGCCCCTGACCATCCCTGGCTTCGTGATGAGCGGGGAAGGGATGTCCCGGTGCTTGTTGCAGCAGGAAGGCTAAGGAGGCAAAAGGGCTTTTCCACCATCATCGAGGCCGTTTCCATGGCCAGTTCCAGGCGCAAGATGAGACTCATCATCCTTGGTGAGGGGAAGGACAGGGAGAGGCTAGAGGCCCTTGCCAGGGATCTTGGCATCTTGGAACTTGTTGACATGCCAGGCTTTGTTCCAAACCCCATTTCGTACATGGCAAGGGCAGACCTTTTTTGCCATGCCTCCACCTTTGAAGGGCTTCCGGGCGTTGTCATTGAGGCCCTTGCAACAGGGTGTCCGGTGGTGTGTACGGACTCTCCAGGAGGCGCCGCAGAAATACTTGGCCATGGCCGCTTTGGAATTCTTGTGCCCCTTGGTGATATCAAGGCCTATTCAAGGGCCATAATAAAGGCCCTTGAAACAAAGTGGAACAGTGAGAAACTTAAGGAAAGGGCAAGGGAATTTTCCCTGGAAAAGGCCGTGGCGGGTTATTTGAATGTTTTTGAGGAGCTAACCAGTAAAAAGAATGTATAAGGTCTGCTTTCTTTTTAACCACTACTTTATCCATCAGGTGCCGCATGCAGCACCCTATGCCTTTGAACTTTCAAGGCGTTATACTCAATTTGAGTGCATCCTGGCCTGCTCAAGCTCCCAGGAACTCACCTATGCCAAGGAGATAGGAAGCCTTTATCCTGGTCACAGGTGTCGTTTCAGGCTTCTTAGGGTGCCCTTTTATTACAAGATTATTGACCCAATTCTTTCCAGGTGGGCCTTTTACCGAAAGAGACTGGTGCTCAAGAAAAACCTGGACTTTTTCAGAAAGATGGACGCCCTTGTCGCCCCTGAAAGAAACTGCATGCAGCTAAAGACCCGTTTTGGCATGAAGGACCTGACCATGATCCACTGCCGCCACGGGGCAGGAGATCGGGCAGGAGGCTTTGACAAACGACTTGGTATGTTTGACCTGGTGCTGCTTCCAGGCAAAAAGATAGAGGACAGGTTAAACAGGCTTGGCTGGCTCAGAAAGGGACACTATGCCGTTGTCGGCTATCCCAAGTTCGAGGTGATAATGGGCCTTAACAAGTCAAAGAAGCCACCCCGACTCTTTGCAAACTCAAACCCTACGGTGGTCTACAATCCCCATTTTGACCAAAGCGTTGCCTCCTGGAACAAGATGGGCCTTGACGTGCTTAAATTTTTCAAGGAGCAGGAGAAGTTCAACCTGATATTTGCCCCGCACGTGGTGCTTTTTAAGAGGAGGTTAAGGCACAGGGCTCCCAAGGTCCCCCATTCCTTCTATGAGCTTCCAAATATGTACATCGACCTTGGAAGCCCGCGCTCAGCAGACATGACCTACACCCTTAATTCGGATATCTACCTTGGGGATGTAAGCAGCCAGGTTTACGAATTCCTTTTGCGACCAAGACCGTGCATCTTCCTGGACGCCCACAGGGTCAAGTGGCAGGAAGACCCGGCATATCTCTTCTGGAAGCTTGGGCAGGTGGTGGAGACAACGGAAGAACTGGAAAGGGCACTGGACAGGGCCTTTGCCGTGCAGGAGAAGTTTGAGCCCATTCAGAAAGAGGCCTTTTCCTATACCTTTTACTCAGAGCCAGGCTCAACCGCCGCCCAGCGAGGCGCCAAGGCCATTGCCGATTTCATCCTGAAAGGGACCCTCTGAATCTGAGCAGAGGCTGCTAACGGAGGCCTAAAGACGAAAATCCTCTCCCAGGTACACCTTGCGGACAAGTTGATTCTCCACAAGCTCCTGGACCTTGCCCCATGCGCTGATCTGCCCTTCGTTCATGATATATGCCCTGTCGCATATCCTGAGGGTCTCTCTCACGTTGTGATCCGATATGAGAATCCCCATTCCCTTGTGCTTAAGGCCTGTCACAAGGTTTTGCACCATTTCTACGGTAATTGGGTCTATACCGGCAAGAGGCTCATCGAGAAGCACAAAGGATGGCTCCATGGCAAGGGCCCGCGCTATTTCAAGCCTTCTTGCCTCGCCGCCAGAAAGGGTGGATGCCTTACTTTCTAAAAGACCGTCAAGCTCGTACTCCTCAAGGAGCACCCTGGCCCTTTCTATACACTCATCAAGGTCAAAGCCCCTTAGCTGCAGTACGGACACCATGTTATCAAGTACGGACAGGCCCCTGAAAAGGGATCTGTTCTGGGGGAGAAAGGAGATGCCAAGGCGTGCGCGCCTGTAGAGCCTAAAGGAGGTGATGTCCCGTTCCCCAAGCACTATTTTGCCCTCTTGGGGCCTTTCTATGCCGGAAAGCATGTAGAAGGTGGTAGTCTTGCCAGCGCCATTTGGCCCCAAAAGGCCAACGATTTCACCTTGCTCTACAAAAAGGCTCACCCCTTTGACCACCACCCTTTTTCCAAAGGACTTTATAAGGCCTTTTGCAATAAGAGCCATGGTCTGTCCTAAAACCTTCGACCATCAACAAGGCCAAGCCACATCTTCCCCACCTTCACGGGGTTCAGCGTATGCATACCCGCCCTGTTCCAGCCCCTTCCAGAGGCAGTCACAAGGGGCCTGGGCACTGCCAATCTCTCCCTGTAGCTCGCGGGCGAAAGGCTTGTTATCTCCCATGCAAGCACCTCACGTCCGTACCTTTTGCTGTTGTCCTGGACCAGGCGAAAGATTTTTCCGTTGTATTCCAGTATCCTTCCGGCAGACCTGGCCATTTTCTTATCGAGCCTCACAATGGGATTTTGTGCATGGGCAGTCCATTTGCCGAGAAGTCTTTCAGAAAAATAGAGGTTTGTTATCTCGTTCTTTCCTGCGCTCACAAAAAGCCACCAAAGGCCCTTATGCCTGAAAATGGTCGGGTCCTTGAACTGATAACCTGCCAAAAGATTTCCAACGTGTCTCCACCCCCCTGGAAACCCTTCTGCCTCATAAAGCCTTACGGACCAGTCATCGCTGCTTTCTGGCACCATATATATTTTGTCCCTCCGTTTAAATAGACAGGGAAAGGAGAGGTGAAAATCCTCTTCAAGCACCACACCAAGATAGGTCCAATCCTTTCCGTCCTGGCTGACTGCCGCGCCGATGCATCCCCTTTCTTCCTTCCTTTTCATGATCTCAAAGAACATAAAAAACTCTGTGCCCCTTTTTATCACAAAAGGATCTGCCACAAAAAGTGCGTCCACGTCAGTTACGTCGGCTCCGGTAAGCACTGGATTTAAGGACGGGCCAGGATCTACGAGACTGAAGGGATCAGGGCCTTCAAGAACTCCTATGGACCAGGGGCCAAAACCCCCTGTAAGCTTCAACCAGTTACGCCTTAGGCGCTTTTTCGTAAGAAGCCTTTTTCTGCCTGCCAGATCCCCAAGCTTAATGCCTGCCACAAACAGAAGAAAGGCCAAAAGGGGCCTTATTATCAAAATGGCGCTCCTTTTAAGATTGTTATGGAAAGCTTATATCAAAATGGGGGAAAATGTCAGGTCTGATTTTCTTTTGAAAGTCTTAGGCGGGCAAACTTGGCTGCATTTGCACTGTCTATTCTTATCCACCTCTTGCCCTGGAGGCACCACCACTGTTTGCCATCGTAGCGGGCAACCAGTGAGCCGTGATACTGAAGCATCAGCTCTATCTCTTTCTTGGAATACTTCTGGTCAAAGCCCTGGGTTATCTTGGCCTCCTGGCATCCAAAAAGAAAGAGCAGGCAGGAGGCAAAGAGCCACATGGGCACAGACCTGTTCATTAAATTTTTTAACATCATATCAAAAAGTTTAATCGCTGGGATTACCTTGTCAATAGGCCGTTTTTTTTCACATTTTTAGTGGAAAAAAAGAGGGACAAAGGAAAATTTTTTCACATCCACGAGGCCCTTGTCTGTAAGCTTAAGGGTTGGAATAACAGGCAGGGCCAAAAAGCTCAGGATCATAAAGGGGTTTGATATGGTTGTACCAAGGGAGGCGGCTGCGCTCTTCACTTCATCGAGTTTCGCCCTTACCTCCTCAAGGGATCTGTCAGACATGAGACCAGAGACTGGAAGGGCAAGGGCGGCCCGCACCCTTTCATCCTTTACCACAACGAGCCCGCCTCCAAGCCTCTTTATTTCTGAGACGGCCTCCTTCATGTCAGCATCACTGACACCTGCGACAATGATGTTGTGACTGTCATGGGCAACACTTGCAGCTATTGCCCCATGCCTTAAGCCAAGGCCCTTTACGAAACCAAGGCCCATGCTTCCGCTTCCGTGGTGACGCTCCAAGACCGCAAGTTTTATTACGTCGTTTTCTGTATCGGCTACAGCCAGATGACCCTGTTTTTTTACAGGCATAATGATCTCGTCAGTAACTATCTGGCCTGGCCTTATGCCAATCACCCTCATCCTTTCGCCCTTGGCCTCTATGGAAAAATCAGGGGGATCATCACCAATTACTATGGACTTTTTTACAAACTCTGAAGGCTTTTCCTTGGGTATCTCTGCAACGAGGCTTCCTTCACGAGCCACCTGTTTGCCCCTGAAAAAGGTGGCCTCCACGGAAAAATCTCTCAGGTCCTTAAGAAGAACAAGGTCTGCGTAAAAACCTGGGGCTATTGCGCCCTTTGCAACAAGGGAAAATCTCCGGGCCGGATTCAAGGTTACCATGGAAACGGCCATTAGCGGATCAAGGCCGTTATCCACCGCCACCTTAAGCGAGTAGTCCATGTGGCCAAGGTCCATGAGATCGTCAGGGTCCCTGTCGTCGGAAACAAGACAGCACCTGTGAAAATTTGACCGGTCAACTGCAGGAAGGAGATCCGTCAAGTTCTTTTCAGAGGTTCCCTGACGCAGGAACAGATACATACCCTTGTCAAGCTTCTCCCTGGCCTCCTGCCATGTTGTGCATTCGTGGTCAGAATCAATGCCCGCACTTATGTAGGCACAAAGCATCTCTCCAGAAAGGCCCGGGGCATGCCCATCCATCACCTTCCCAAGTCTCCTTGCCACCTCGAGTTTCGCCCCTGTCTCCTCGTCCCCAAAGACTACGCCAGGAAAGTTCATCATCTCCCCAAGGCCCACAATTCCCTCCATCCTTAACAGAGCTTCAATGTGGTCCGGGCCAAGCTCCGCTCCTGATGTCTCAAGGTGAGTGGCAGGTACGCAGGAAGGTGCCGTATAAAAGATGTCCATGGGAAGGCCCTGGGCTTCCTCCAGCATGTACCTTACGCCTTCTAGACCTAGACAGTTGGCGATCTCGTGAGGGTCTGCCACAACACAGCATGTTCCCCGTGGAATCACCGCCCTGGCAAACTGGGCAGGACAGAGCATGGTACTTTCTATGTGGATATGGGCGTCGATAAATCCAGGGCTTATGAAAAGCGTACTGCAGTCCAGGTATTCCCTTGCGGAAAAACCCGCCCCAATTGCGGCAATTCGACCCTGGCAAATGGCAATATCGGCCTGCTCAATCCTGCCTGACAGGCAGTTTATGATGTTGCCCCCCTTAAGACACAGATCTGCCTCCTGCTCTTTTCGGGCAACCCTTGAAAGCACCCGATGCTCCTTTGCAGTCAAAAAGGACTGGGTCACTTGGCCCCCTTGTTTTCCAGGTATCTTCTTGCCCTGCCGAGGGCCATAAGGGGGAAATAGTGCCTGTAAAGATTATAGTTGACCATGAACCCCCTTGAAAGCTCAGCGCCCTGCTCAAGTTTATCAGCCCACAGGGAAAGATCTATCCTGTCTCCCACCCCGTAACCGGGAAATCCCGTTCCCGTGTACCAGGGCTCGTCCCAGGTGCCGTTTTCCTTCTGATTGTCCATTAGATACTCAAGACCCCTGAGCAAGTACCTGTCAAAACGCTCATCACCCACACAAAGAAGGGCCATTAGTGCCCAGGCGGTCTGAGAGGGGGTGGACGGCCCCCGGCCTCTGTAGGAGTCGTCCATGTAGGAGGCGCAGCTTTCTCCCCAGCCGCCATCCTCGTTCTGGTGTTCTGCAATCCATTTGGCAGCCCGAATGGGCCTGTCCTTCTTCATGTCCTCGCCCAGTGCCCTTAGCGCGCAAAGGGCAGCGCAAGTGCCGTAGATATAATTGACACCCCAGCGCCCAAACCAGCTTCCGTCCTTTTCCTGTTCCCTGAGAAGATACCTGAGCCCCCTCTTTACAGCGGGCCTGGATTTGGGCCAGCCTAGCTGCCCCAGGGCCTCGAGGACGTGGGCTGTAACATCCGCACTTGGGGGATCCAAGGCCTCACCGAAATCACAAAAGGGAATCTTGGTCACTATGAGGCTGGTATTGTCCTTGTCAAAGGCGCCCCAACCACCGTTTCTGGACTGCATGGCCACCATCCAGTTGGTAGCGCGTTCCACCTTGTGACGAAGTTCCCTGTCATGGGAAAAGACGTCGAGAATGCGGGACAAGACAATCAGGGCAACTGCAGTGTCATCCACGTCTGGATACCAGGTGTTTGCCCTCTCAAAGGACCAGGCCCCTGGCTCCACATTCTTCACCTTTACCTGCCAGTCTCCTGGCTTGTCCACAAACTTATCCAGCAGCCACCTTAGCGCCCTTTTAAAGGCCTCGGACCCTGCCGGATCAATTCCACAGTCCAAAAAGGCCAGCATGGTGAGCATTGTATCCCACACTATGGATTCTGTGGCATTGATGTAGAGTCCACCATTTTTCTCCCTGGACCAGTGTTCATCAAAGGCCCTGAGCCCCCTATCCAGAACGGGATGCTCAAGGAGATAACCCTCGTTGTAAAGGGCCATGAGCGAGTAGATGAAAGGGGGCTGTATCCCTCCCCACACTCCGTCTGCATCCTGGTGCTTTATGACCCAGTCAATGCAGTACTTGATGGCCGTTTCGCGAAAGGGCCTTAGGGGGAAGGCAGCATATCTGTTAAGGATCTTATCCATGAAGAGAAAAAAGGCATCAAAACTCAGGCCTGTGGCCTTTGATGGCATGCTAAAGTCAAAGGCCTGCCTGCCTCCAGGAAACAGCTCATCAAGCCTTTTTTCAGGAGGAAGCGGCCTTGATGGTCTTCTGGCACTGAGAATGGAAAGGGGAACTATGGTCGCCCGTGCCCAGGAGGCAAAATCGTAGATGTTGAGGGGCATCCAGCTCGGCAGGAAAATAATCTCAGGAGGCAGATTGGCAGTATGCTCCCAGGGCCACTCCCCAATAAGGGCCAGCCAGTATTTTGTAAAGACCCTTATATTTTTCAGGCCGCCATTTTTCAATATCCAGCTTCTTGCGCGCCTCAGCACCTGGGATTCTGGATCAAGGCCAGCAATGCGCAGGGCAGTATAGCACTCAACCGTGGTGTTAATGTCCCCAGTAGGGGCCTTGTAATATATCTCCCAGGACCCATCATCCCTCTGTTCGTTCAAGATGGCCTGCACAACCCTTTTCATATTGGGATGGTCCTCAAGCCCCATGAAGTACATGGCCATTATCCATTCGGCCTCCATGCAGCAGTTGGAATCAACACCACCTATCCAGAAACCCTCAGGGGCCTGATTTTTTAAGGACCAATCCATGGCCCTTTCTATGGAGCTGTTCAGCCTGGATTTAATGCTCTTATTTTTCACAATCCTTTAGATTTTCAATTGTTTTTAAAAAGTACCTTATCAGCTTAGAGGCTAGAGACCGCGCAAATCTAAGCATAAAAGATTAGTAGAAAATGGCCTCTTTTAAAAGGGATAAAACATAAAAGCAGGGCTTGTGCAACAACCCACAATCTGGTGTGGACAAAAAAAACCCGGGGCAATTACCCCGGGCCATTTATGATTGGTTGATTAAAACAGGATTAGAAGAACCAGAGGAGCTCAGCTGCAAAACGCATGGATACGTCGTCGCTCTTCTTTCCTTCCTCAAAGCTCACGTCACGCCCATAGGCGTTGACTGCCTTTGTGATGTCCTTTGCACCACTTCCAGGGAACAGAAATGCAGCCCCACCCTTGAGGGTTACGGACTTGAATACCTGGTACCGGATCTCGTTGTTCCACTCAACCCCCATGAAGCTGTCTATGTCAACATTTCCGGTCACGCCCTGGTTTGCAAAGTAGGCTTCCACAGCCTCGGTCTCGTTGAACCACATGGCCATTACGTGGGTAATGTAGGTCCACCTGCCATACTGGGCATTGATACCGCCGCCGACCATGCTGAAACCGGGATTGTCAAGTGCTGCACCGCCGTTGATTCCACCGCCCCTGACAGTTCCGTAGTAGGCAGGGAACATGGAGTAGAGTATCTGGCCCAGGAATGGATTGCCGTCATGAGAAATGGACTGCTCGCTTCCAAACCTCGGCGTAAACCTTGTAATACCAACTGCAGGCGTGAAACCCTCGAGATCGTCATCGTTAGGATCATCATCGCCACGGAGGTAGTAACCACCAACGTGGACCTCAAACTTCTTGATGCCTACTGCCTCGTGGAGGTCAACAAGCAGGTCGCCAAAGAAGGCATAGGAGCTGATGTCGTAATCTATCTCACGGTCATTATCAAAGGTGCCACCCACGTAGGCGAACTCTGCCATTGGATGAAAGATCCCATAGTCACCCTTGTAGTTCAGACCGCCAAAGAAACGATCAATATCGATGTGGTTACCCTGCTGGTAGTTCTGATCATAGAAGAACACACCTTCCAGATAGGTATTCTTCATAAAGGTGTAACCTAGCTTGCCCATGTAAAATGTACGGTCTGTACCCTTCTGCTGGGTTGGAGGACCAATGGCGTTAACCTTGCTCTTTACAGGATCGATTCCTGCGTAACCTGCCTCCTGCTCATCCTTCTTGATGTACCAGGCCTCCCACTTGAAGTTCTGGTAGCAGCCTGTAATTCCGATACCTGGGTCATCATCGCCATAGATCATGCCGCCGAACTTGACATCTGCGCCCTTTACATCCCATCCACCGTTTACCCGGGAATGGAGGAAGGGCACATTGAAGGATGCATTCAACCGCTCAATACCAAACTGCTGGGTCTGAAGGCCGTAGGCAAAGTCTGTACGGTCAACGCTTGCCCTGTCCAGGGTGGTATCAGATTCCAGGGCAAAGTACACATCCCAGTCCTGATCGTGAGCAAAGTTGAAGAACAGCCTGTTTTCACCGCGGATGTAGCCGTCCTTTACGGCACCGCCAGCCTCTGTCAGGTGGGCCTTAAGGCTGTTGCTCAGGATTCCGACCTTCCTCATTATTCCAGTGGCCCTTGTTTCCTGCTCGCTTGAAAGATCACTAGAAGTACCAAAATCCCTGCTGATTTCGTTTGTGGGAACAAGACGGACCTGTGCCCCCATTCTGATGGTAATGTCCCCCAGGGTCTGTACCTCCAC
>JALWNK010000043.1 GCA_026995935.1 Deltaproteobacteria bacterium | reverse complement strand
CGCCGTTTGATATGCCTGCAAGGATTCCACCTGCATTATTTGAAAGAAACCCCTCTGGTGAGATTGGGTCGTTGTTCTGAGAGCCTGTCAGGTAGGCTGCCTTCATGCCTGAGCCTATCTCCACACCCTTTACTGCGCCAACGGACATGAGGGCCTTTGCGATCTCTGCATCGAGCTTGTCAAATACAGGCTCCCCGAGTCCTGCTGGCACTCCAAGGGCCTGTACCTCGACGATTCCTCCAACAGAATCCCCCCGGGCCCTGTATTTCAGGGCCTCCTCTTCCATCTTTTCTGCCGCATCCATGTCGGGGCAAAGGAGCCTGTTTTTTTCTATCTGGTCAAGGTCCCTATCCTTCGCATCAATCCCGGCAAGGGACACCGTATAGGCCAGGACCTTTATCCCTAAAAGATCAAGGACAAGCTGGGCTACGGCCCCGGCTGCAACTCTGGCTGCAGTTTCCCTTCCAGAGGAGCGGCCTCCCCCACGGTGGTCTCTTATTCCGTACCTTTTAAGGTAGGTATAGTCACCGTGACCAGGTCTAAAGACCTCGCGCAGGTGTTCATAGGATTTGCTCCTTGCATCCTTGTTCCAGATAAGTAGGCTTATGGGCGTTCCTGTTGTAAGACCCTCAAAGGTCCCAGAAAGTATCTGCACCTTGTCAGGCTCCTTGCGGGAGGTCTCTACAGGGCCGCCCTTGCCAGGTCTTCGCTTGTCCAGGGCCTTTTGAATGGTTTCTTCGCTTAGCCTGAGCCTTGGTGGGCAGCCGTCAATAACCGCACCAAGGGCAGGTCCGTGTGACTCCCCCCATGTGGTTACGCAAAACGCCTTTCCAAAGGTGTTACCAGCCATATTTCAGTGCCTCGTTGATTTCCTGGGCTATCTGGAAGGGGCTTTTGTCCTCGGTATCAACTACTATGTGGGCAAACCTTTCGTAAAGGGGCCTTCTCTCCTCATAGACCTGTTCCATTTCCTGCCTTGCATCCATGCCCGTGAGAGAGGGCCTTGATTTCGGGGTGTTCTTGTCGGAAACGAGCCTTTTAAGCATGACTTCCAAAGGGGCCTTGAGCCATACCACTGCAGCTTCCTTTGAAAAGGCCTCCATCTTGTCCTGATGGAGAACTGCCCCTCCCCCGCAGGCAAGAACGAACTTCTTGGGACTTGAGAGCATCTTGTCAAGAAGATGCCTTTCGATCTTTCTGAACCCGTCCCACCCTTGCTCCTCAACTATCCTTGAGATGCTGCTTCCTGCCTCTTGTTCAATGAGCCTGTCAAGGTCCCTGAAGGGGAGTCCAAGCATCCTGGAAAGCTCCCTCCCCACTGCAGTTTTGCCAGTGGCCCGATAGCCAATAAGGAGTATTTTTTTGGCCTTGTTTTTCATGTCTTTTGTCTCAGGGAGATTTCCCTTTCAAGTCTATCCCAGTAATTCCAGAACTGGGGAAAGGATTTTTTAACAACGTCCTTGTCGTCAAATTCCATGCCTGGAACAAGCAGGGAGGCAACGGCAAAACACATTGCAATCCTGTGGTCATCATAGGTCGTTATCACTGCCCCGTGAAGTTTTTCAGGGCTTCCGGTAACCAGCATTCCATCTGGCAGCTCCTCTGCCTGGCATCCAATCTTCTTAAGCTCTGTCACAACGGCCTTTATCCTGTCTGTTTCTTTTATCCTCAGGTGTTCTACATTAGTTATCCTGGTGGTGCCATTTGCAAATGCGGCAACCACCGCCAGGGTCGGGGCAACATCAGGCCACTTTGACATGTTAGCCTCTATTGCCTTTAGGCCACGTTTTCCCGGCCCTTTCACCGTTGTACCAAGACTTGTTCGCTCAACGCTGCATCCCATCTTTTCTAAAAGCTCAACAAAGGCGGCATCTCCCTGTATGGGCTTTGGCGGCATGTTTGTGACAGTCACGGGCACCCCTGTTATGGCAGCTGCCGCAAAGAAATAGGATGCGCTTGATGCATCTGCCTCAACGGTGTAGTTCTGCGCCTTGTAATATCCCTTTGGCACATTGAAACTGTTTCCCTTTTCCTGAACATTTATACCAAAATCCGACATGACCCTGAGCGTGATATCCACGTAGGGGCGGGAGACGAGTTTGCCATCTAGTTCAATGGTCAAGGGGGCCTGTGCGTAAGGTGCAACAAGTAGTAGGGATGAGAGAAACTGGCTGCTTATAGCGGCCGATAGCCTCACCGTTCCGCCTGCAAGGCCCTTTGAGTCTATTCGCACAGGGGGGCAGCCTGTCCCCTTCACGCTTTTTGCTTCTACACCGAGCTGTCTCAGGGCCTTTAAAAGGGGCTCGGCTGGCCTTTCCTCCATCCGCTTTTTCCCTGTAAGGAGCGTTGAGCACGAGGAGGCAAGGGCAGCAAAAGACATCATGAACCTTATGCCAGTCCCGTTGTTGCCCATGAAAATCTCTTTGCCTGGGCAGGTAAGTTTCCCTTCCGTACCGATTACCTGCCAGCCACTTTCTCCCTTGTCTATGGAGACCCCAAAGGCCTTTAGTGCAGCTGTCAAGAGTTGGGTGTCTTCGCTATCAAGGGGAGAAGAGAGGGTGGATGTCCCACGTGCCAGGGCAGAGGTTATGAGGGCGCGCTGGGTGATGCTTTTTGAGCCAGGAACCTCTATTTTAATGGCTTTTTCAATCAATTGCATTTTGAAGGGCCTCTCTCATGGTCTTCTCCGGTGCCTGTACGTCCGTCCAGTACTCAAACTGGGCACATGCCTGGTAAAGCAGCATCTCAAGGCCATTTATTACCATTTTACCCGCTTCCTTTGCATATCTCAAAAGAAGGGTCTCCAGGGGAGAGTAGACGATATCCATGACCAGCTGGTAGTTTAAAACCCCCTTTTTCGACACAGGGCTTTTATCCTTGAGCTCCCCCATGCCTACAGATGTGGTATTTACAAGTATCTCTGCATGAAGAGCCTCTGCCTTTGAAAGCTCGGCTGCATCGCAGTCAAACTCCCGTGCAAGCATTTGCGCCTTTTTAAGGGTACGGTTGCAAATGGTAACGTGCACGCCCTTTTCCTTTAGCCCAAAGACAACCGCCCTTGCTGAACCCCCAGCACCCAGAACCACAGCACTTTTTCCAGAAATTGCCATTTTCTTCTCAAGGGCCTTCACTGCCCCGAGCCAGTCCGTGTTTGTTCCAAGAAGCCGACCGTTGGCATTCTTTACGGTGTTACAGGCACCTATCCTTCTAACAGACGCATCCGGCTCATCAATCTCATGAATGATGCGCTCCTTGTTGGGAATAGTAACGGAATAGCCCTTTATTCCGAGAGCGCGCATGGCACTGCACGCACCTTTCACGTCCTCCGTTTCAAAGGCCAGGTAAACGGCGTTTATTCCCGTCTTCCCAAAGGCGGCATTGTGCATTACAGGGCTCAGGCTGTGTCTCACCGGCCTTC
>JALWNK010000042.1 GCA_026995935.1 Deltaproteobacteria bacterium | reverse complement strand
CGCCAATACTCATTGTATGCCTTGCCCGAAAATCCTGGCGTAAGCCGCAAAACCACACTCTGCCCAGCTGAAAGGCTTATAGTCTTGGATGTGAAATTACCATACCCGGTCGCTCCTGAACTGTTCACAAAACTTCCTACCTGTACTCGGCTTATCCACTCATACTTCTGACTCCCTCCTTGGGAACTGCAGTAATTTACACTTCCGCCACCTGTTCCTCCTCCACTGCCAGAACCTCCTGAACTACCAAATGACACCGTATAGTCTTCTACCTCACCATATTTCACTGTTCCACAGGAAGAGGATGGATAGCTCTTGTACTGCATGGACACGCGCATACGCGCTACACCACTGGCTGAACCAGGAACCTTGAAACTTCCTGATATGGCCCCTGTTCCATGCCCAGAATACACTAACTCTCCTGCATCATTAAAGTCTCCATCGCGGTTGTAGTCTATCCATACTCGCCAGTACTCATTGTATGCCTTGCCCGAAAATCCTGGTGTAAGCCGCAATACCACACTCTGCCCAGCTGAAAGGCTTATAGTCTTGGATGTGAAATTACCATACCCGGTCGCTCCTGAACTGTTCACAAAACTTCCTACCTGTACTCGGCTTATCCACTCATACTTCTGACTCCCTCCTTGGGAACTGCAGTAATTTACACTTCCGCCACCTGTTCCTCCTCCACTGCCAGAACCTCCGCCTGAAACAGGAATATGAACAGATACCTCTTTTGAAAAATCACTAAACTGATGGGCTAGATCAAATGCCTTTACTGCAAAATAGTAGGTTTTGCCTTCGGACAGACCCGTTACGACATGGGATATTTGGATAGGCGTTTTGGCAGTATCATTAATGGTAAGGGAATTCGTATAGGCATGGGACTTAGTGCCATAATATATCTTGTAACCTGCAATATCAGGCTCCTGGTTCCGCTGCCATGAAAGTGTTACCTTGGCAGCAAGGGCTGCCTCTGTTATGCCCATACTACCAGCCAAAAAGACAAGGACTGCCATTGTAAATAATTTTATATTTTTTGGTGAATTAAAAATCTTTTTACTGAGATGGCCTCCTCTATAAAGGGTGCTTATGAAACCCTTTTTTATTGAAATAACAGGAAAAAATTTGGCCATTTGGAATTACCTCCATATAAAAAAATTGAATCTTTCCAGTATTGTCTTTCTAATGAGCAACCAGCGTGCCTCCTTTTGGACAAGACACTACTTTCTGAAACTCTTGAGACATGCCAGTTTTATGCCATTACAGTTTTTTTTAATTAAATCAGTTCGTTAAAACATAAAACTCGCCAGTTCCATCCTATCTAGAACCTTTCTAGCCTCATTCACGTATGTATTTTCCTTCACCTTCTAAAATTCATGACACCACACACATTCTCCAGAGGCGTTGCGGCTGTTTCACCCTTTAGAGGGGCTTTTACAAAAGGGCCTTTTGGGATGAGCTGAGCTATTGTCTTAAATCACACCAACACATGATTATGCTCCACAGGCCAGGACATGAAGCTTGTAAAAAAGAAAAGGAGAAGATAGATTATGGGATGACAATAAAAAGTCAGAGTTTGAAGAAATGGTCTGCTGAAATGAATAAACTAAAGATTAGCAGCGTCTTGATTGTTAGCTTTTCTTTTACCATGTTAATTCTTTCATCTTATTTTTTCGTGCAAGACATGGAAAAAAACTATCACTGCAACAAGCTTGGCATACTGGTGGGAGTCTTGAAAAATGCCATTATCCATACAAGGGCTTACGAAGCAAAACACGCCATAGTTCAAGCGGCCATTCCAATACTTTTTGCTGAAAAACAGGCCTTTCTGAGGCCATTGGGATATTGGCCCATGATTTTTAACGGATACACCCAGGCGGCTACCGTGGAAAACCTCAACCTCAACTACCCTGAATCTGCCAAAATGTTGTTGAAGGCCCTCCATTATCATCCCTACCTTTCAAGTGCCTTTGAAGGCCTGGCAGAGGTTCTTGACAAATCAGGCCTAGCCCAAGAGGCCGGAAGCTGCAAAAGATACCAAAAGGCCCTTTTAAAAAGCAGAGACCTGAAAAACGAGGATAGAATCGTCTGCATCATGGCTGCCCAAAAAATCGCCGGCCTGTAGTTGCACCCTTTCCAATCATCCTATGCTGTTTTACTATCCATGTTTAAATAGCAAAAGTGCTAAAAAAGAGGCTCCTAATGAATAGAAAAAAATTAAGACCTGGCTTGACGTTTTTGGCTGTATTTATTGCAATAATCTGGGTTTTATCTGGATGTTCAACACACATGAATGCCAGCCACGACAAATCCAGCGGGCTTAAGGCAAAATCAGTGGCCCCAAAAGCTCAAAGCAGCCCATATATCACTCTGGAATCAGGGGACTGCCCATTGTCGCCTGTAGCAGTAGATTTCAATGGCGATGGCTATAAGGATATAGCTGTTGTGAGCCATGGAAAGAGCCAGCTCAAAATCTTTTGGGGCGGCCCCAACAGAACCTTCAAGACGGGGCCTGTATATGGCAAGGAACAGGTTGGTTATCATCCCGGGAAGATTACTGTAACTGACTGGAACCATGACGGAAGACCTGACCTGTTACTTGCCTGCGAGGGAATATTTCAGGTACAGTACTGGGAGAATAGTGGAGATGGGTTTATCAAGAAGGCATCTTTCAAGGTTTGGCTAAACGCAAAAAGCATACAGTGCGGTGACATAGATGGTGACGGGCGAAAGGATATAGTACTTGCAGGGCACCAGGGAAACAGCGTGCTTGTACTATGGGGAGGAAAGGGCTTTTTCCAATTCACCGGCCAAAAGATAAAGGCCCGTCCCCTAACAGAAAACGTAGAACTAGGCGACTGGAACGGCGACGGACAGACGGATATCTTCTGGGTGGAGAAAAGAAACGGCTCTGTAGTTGCAGCCATAAACATGGGACACAGACGATTCAAGAAGGTTAATATTAAAAAACCTGGGACACCGCGTGGAATGGTAAAAGACGGCCCCGAATACGTAAAACTTGCCGACCTCAACGGTGACGGATGCGTTGATGCCGCTGTATCCTTAGAGGTAGGCAAGGCGTGCATGATCTTTTACGGGGACTGTAAAGGCGGAATCCAGTACACAGACAAAATACCAGCCCCTTCCTGGGGATTTAGCGGTCTTGCAGCCATGGGAAAGGGGCCAGGACACCCGGCAATGCTTGCCCTTGGAGAGGAAATGAAACTCTTCATTGCAAAAAGGAATGCCAATGGCTGGCAACTTGCCCAAAAACCTGCTGGCAGCCTTCCTAGGGACTTTTCCTTCGTGGACATTGATGGCGACGGGGCCATTGATCTCCTTTTTGCCAACAATGCGGGCTCAACAATCGGCCTATTATTCGGGCCTTTTTAACCTCTTAGATACATGGTCAATAATAAACAGCCGTGCACAAAATTGGCCAGGCCCGGTTTTGAATCATATTTCTTACCCAAAAAAACAGCAGCCGTTCCATGCATTCTCCAAAAAAAACTCATGCTGTATTGGCATCCAATTTGCGATAAGATACTTGATGCGTACTAAACTTCTTCTCACAGTTTTTTTATATTTATTGGCCTTTCAAGGTGTGGCTTTTGCAGACAATAGTCTGGCCCCACAGGCCAATTCCAATTCTAAAAACAGAGAAAAGGATCAGATAGCCCAGGCACGCCAATTTATTAAGGCCTCCCTATTGAGGCTTAGATCGCATCCTTTTGACTTAAAAACATCTGACGACCAACAGATATTTAGCACAAATGGCACCATCGCCGAGGCCTATACCGACATACTGCCTCTTTTGGAAAACGATACACTGGACGCAGTGGCTCAAACACTTTGCGACAGTGCCATTTCAGGAACCTTGGATGCCTTAGGCGCAAATAACACTAGACTTGCCCTTGAGGCCAAGGGCTACATCCCTGAAAGCCTTCACGTTGAGAGTTCCGGGGTAATAATGAGAGAATATATAGACCCAATGCAGGGCGCCGATCTCCTGTTTAAGAATATTAGTCGTTCCATTGATAATGGACTTTCGAGAAACAATAGGCAGGCCTTTTTTGATAACCAGTATGTGGAAATGGGTGTTGGATACTGTGGAGGCGTTGCAAAGCTGACCGACACGCAGCAAGCCAACATATACATGCTTGTCTTAATCCTTGCAAGGCCACAGGGGCCCAATCCAAGATGGATTCAATGTGGACACGTCTATTACGACATCAACAACAACAACCTGTACGATCCAGGGGAGGGCCTTGAAGATGTGCTTATGACCGACGATAATGGCACACTCCTGGCCAAAACACTTGGAAGCGGACAGTACTGCTTCAGACGGCCAAAAGACGAGTGGACCCTTTTTATCGAGTCGTTTCCTTTTGTCCAGAATTACACGATATACAACATACTCTTGAGTCAAAGAAAAGAGGGCATTCTATGGCAGGATTATCCCTTGCTGCTCACACAGGAAGATATAGACGCCAAAAGGGAAGCTGAGGCTGAAAATGAGAAGTAAACTGAGAAGTAAACACGGCAGGCTGGCCGTTACACTGGCAGTGCTTATCCTTCTAATGGGTAGAGGCGTTTCGTATGGTTGGTTGTTCGGTCAGGACGACAGCAAGATATTGAGGGAAAGGGCCAAAAAATACTGGAATTCAAAGTTGACAGGGGACATGATTACCTGCTATCAATTAGAAGAGCCTGACTACAGAGAAAAGGTCCCAATAAGTGTATATACGCGAACAGGGACGTTGGTATTCAAGGAAGTAAAAATCAAGGACATTAACATCAGTGACGATAATGCTACTGTCACGGTAGACATAAAATATTTCATTCCAGCGCTCGGTAGCAAGCATGTTTTTCCATCAGAAGTGAAGGATAAGTGGAAAAAAATCGGATCTGAATGGTATCATGTACCAGAAAAAAATGGTTCAGAAACAGGGCATAAAAAAACACTAAAGGAAAGGAGGTGATGGAAAGGGAGGTAAATAAAATTTAGGCGTAAGAGTAACATCTAAGGGAGTTTTCAAAAATCAAAAACAGAAAAGGAGAGAAATTATGAGAAAGTTAACAGGATTTCTTGCATTTATGGGCCTGATACTGCTGGCAGTGCAGGCACAGGCAGTAACACTAGGCATTTATGAAAAGGGTGCACTTGTACCTTCCGTCTACCACAACGGAAGCACTGTTGATACAGTGGTTGGTATCCTTTGTGAATTCAACTGTACAGATCATAATGCAACCGCTTCAGGAACCGTTTACTGGACTTTCTTTGCTACTAATTCTACGCACGTAACAGACGGAACATTTACCTGTACCGACGATGACCTTTATGGATTTTCCTGGAAGGCCAACTCCGGTAGAGGGCTCAACGACAAAGATGGCTACCTGGTATTCGTTGCCGATCCCAACAATCGGAATATGACAATCAGTGCCAATGCGTTTCTGGTTGATACAGCAAGGAAGGATGCCATATTCATTCCTGTTGTACCCCTGAGTATAAATGATTTCCAGGCAGGCTTCGATCCAAGGGCCATGACAGCAAGCACCCTTTATCAACTTACTTATGGTATCCGCGGTGGCACCACTGTTGATATGCGTTACTGGATAGACCCAACATATAACGCTGCTACAACCGTAGTTGTATGGCTTACAGATCCAGCTAATGCACAGACTGTTCTCGTTTACAACGATGAGGAAGAATCAAAGTCTGTAAATATCAACATGCCTCTAGAGTTAAATAAGATCATACCTTGCAACATTCCTGGTATGCCTCTTGACTATATAGACGGCTTCATACAGTGGACGTTCCCTGCCACTCCAAGCTCAATAGACGGAATGGCATACTCCTACATCAGCAGCACACTCTTCGGTGCACAGCAGACACTGTTGGCTGCTGAATGTAACGGAGAAGAACGTCAGGCTAGCCAGCCAGGTTGTGGTTGTACAGGCGCTGGATACTAATTCATTAGTATAATAAAGCCCAATTGAACTAGTAGAAGCGGGGGGTTTAAACCTCCCGCTTTTTTTATTTTTTTTTAATTTTTATTGGTAATTAGACTGTTATTCTGGTTCTGACGGTATGAATGTTCTGCGTATTTTGATAAAAAACCGTTTTCTTCTTGCCCTGTGGGTAAAAAGAGACATCAAGGCCAGGTATGCAGGCTCGGTAATTGGCCTTGTCTGGACCCTTATCCTTCCAATAGCCACCATTGCCATCTTCTATGTCTTTTTTGCACTGGTACTAAAGGTCAAGATTCCAGAGCTTCCTACAACCGCAGGCTACTTCTTTTACCTCTTGGCAGGCCTTCTGCCGTGGATAAGTATTTCCGAGGCACTGAACCTTTCTGCAAATTCCCTTATAAGCCAGTCTGCCCTTCTCAAGCAGACTGTGTTTCCCCTGGAAATACTCCCTGCAGTACCGGTATTTACCTCTCTTTTGCCCCAGATCTTTGGAACCATCATTTATATTGGTCTTCTTTGGAAATTTAAGTGCCTAAAGGCTGCGGGCCTTTTGTATCTGCCAGCAGTACTTTTGGCACAAGTGGTAATGACTGCGGGCTTTGGCTACCTCTTTGCCGCGCTTTGCGCCCTTTACAGAGACTTTGTCCAGATAATAAACGTGGGACTCCAGCTCTGGTTCTACGTAACACCCATCCTCTATCCGGAATCCATGGTGCCTGCCAGGTTCAAGTGGATACTCCTTTGCAATCCCTTGACATGGCTTACAAGATGTTATCAAAAGATGTTCATAGGCGGCCATGTAAACTTAAAGGATTTGGCAGTATCGATTATATTATCGGTGATAATTTTTCTTGTAGGCTCAACAGTGTTTTCCCTTTTAAAGCCTGGCATCACAGACGAACTGTAAGACACTTGATCAAGAGTTGTGGAATACCCAATTGAAGTAGAAAGGCTTAAAAAGGTCTACAGGCTATACAAGCGGCCTGCGGACAGACTTAAGGAGATCATACTGAGGCGGCCCTTTCACGTGGATTTTGAGGCCCTTAACAACATCTCTTTTAATGTAAAGGAGGCAGAGACCTTTGGGCTCATAGGTGAAAACGGGGCAGGGAAAAGCACGCTTTTGAAGATTCTTGCAGGCACGCTCAGGCCAACATCTGGACAGTGCAAACTGAAAGGAAGGGTTTCAGCCCTTCTTGAGCTTGGCTCTAGCTTTCATCCAGAGCTTTCAGGAAGGGAAAACGTGTACCTTCAGGCGGCCATCCTTGGCCTTGGCAAAAGGGAAGTGGAAGCCATATACCCTGAGATCGTCGAGTTTTCAGAGCTTGACCCCCTTTTTCTCGATAGACCCGTAAAGACCTATTCATCCGGCATGTTTGTGCGCCTTGCATTTGCAGTTGCCACCTGCACGGACCCGGACGTTCTCCTGGTGGATGAATTTCTATCCGTAGGGGACATACACTTTCAGAAAAAGAGCCTCGACAGGATCATGTCCTTCAGGAAGGCCGGCAAGACCATACTCTTTTGCTCCCATAACATGTACCAGATAAGAAACCTTTGCCAGCGGGCCATCTGGCTAAAGGACGGAAAAATTGAGGCCTTTGGGGAGACGGAAAACGTGGTAGCCGCCTACGAACAGTACCAGCGGAGGAAAAATGGCCTTGAAGAGGATGAGCTTCCAATAAATATCCCCACACAGGAAGAGCAGAGACAGACTGGGGGAGATTCGGCCCCGGTAAAGCTTGAAGAGATTCGCCTGCTAAACGCAAAGGGCCAGGAATCCCTTAAATTTCAGTCCCATGAAAGGATGTTTTTGGAGATAAAGGCCAAGGTCCTTGATGCTCACGCAATATTTCATGTTGCCCTGGTCCTTGAAAGGGATGATGGTCTCAAGATATTTTTTTCGTCAACAAAGGCGGATGAGATTGCTCCCATAAAAGGGTGTAAAAACGCCACCATAAGCCTTGAAATCCCTGAACTTCCACTTCTTTCTGGCCTCTATAAATGGTATGTTTACCTCCTTGACGAGCATGCCATCCAGGTATTTGACATGGCAGAAGGCATCCTGACCTTTACCGTAAGGGCTGACCCAAAGGAGATGTGCCTCATTTATATTCCCCACAGGTGGATAATAGAAAAACAATAAGGAGATGGCTGACATAATAGGCATTCCAGACCCGGTAGTACCTGAAAATATCCCCCCTGGCATAGACAAGGTTGGAACAGGCTGCAGGATATCTGACACGGTTACCGTGTACACGGATCTTTCCCACAAGGAACGGGGAAGGATAGTCCTCGGAGATGACGTGATACTTCTTGACCACGTACGCCTTGTTACAGGGGATATGCGCACCAACAAGGGGGCCTTTATACACATGGGCTCAAGAATCATAGTAAACGTTGGATGCTACCTTTCCGGAGAAGGCGGGCTGCAAATAGAAGACGAGGTGCTCATCGGGCCAGGTGCCAAGCTACTTAGCGCAGGCCATGAGTACGACCACGAACCGGTTTCCATCTACCAACACGGCCTTACCTACGGAACCGTTACGGTTGAAAAAGGCGCCTGGATAGGGGCAGGGGCCACAATTCTTGAAGGTGTAACCGTAGGAAAAGGGGCTGTTGTGGGAGCTGCAAGCGTTGTGACAAAGGATGTTCCTGCCTTTTCAGTGGTGGCAGGAAACCCTGCCCGGGTAATAAAGTGGAGGGAAGGTTTTAGGCCCAAGCCTTCCGTTTTCTTGCGCCTTCTTAAAAGGATAAAGGGGGCCATAAGGGGCCTTGGCAGTTAAAGGGATGCTTGGGAAACCGCTAAAGGCCTTAAAACTCTTTTTCATCTACCCTGCCCTCTCCTTTTTTCCCTTGGGGCTTGCCTACAGGCTCTGCCTCCTTTTTTCTCCCATGGACAGGGCCTTTCAGAAGGAATACATGGACCAGTGGAAAATGGGCCTTAAAAGGTGCGCCCAGGCGGGAGAGGGTCTAAAAATAGAAAACCTGGATGCCTGCGTAAGAAGACACCTTGAGATGCTTTCCAGGGAGGCCCTTGACTCAGTGCTGGTGCCGCGTCTTGCTCCAAAGCAGATGAAGAGGCTTGCGACTGTAAATGGAACAGAGCACATTTTTGACGCACTTCAAGAAAAAAAGGGGCTGATAATAGTTACGGCCCACTACTCAAGGCTTAACATGACAGCCTACGCCCTTGGCCACATGGGGATAAAAAACGGAATACTCAGCCAGTCCGTTGACAAAGACAACCCCTATCTCGACTGGATAGACAGGATATACCTTAAACGGAAACTCAAAAAATATTACCGGGTAACCGGAGGGCCTGGCCTCACCTTGAAGGACAGTCCAAGACACATCTACAGGGCCCTTGAAAGGGGCAAGATCATGGTGATTCTAATGGATGCCTACCCCGAGACCCTGAAAAGGTTTTATAATGTCCCTTTTCTGGGAGGGATGCTAAAACTTCCCCAGGGCATTGCCAGGATATCAAAAAGGACCGGGGCACCCCTTGTCTTTGCCGCTGTCAGGCCACGGGCGGGCTGGAGGGTTCAAGTGAATATAGAACAGATTCCTGCAATAGGGGAAGAGGGCCTGGAGCTTGCCGCCAGTAAGCTTGAAAAGGAAATCAAGAAAAACCCATGCCAGTGGTGGCAGTGGCCATATATGAATGCCATGTGGAAGGAAGGGCCTTCAAATCCTTAACGAGTTATGAATGACAAAAGGTTTAAATACGCATACCACATAGACCTTGATTCAGACACCACTCCAGCCAAGGTTGTAAGGCTTGTTGGAAGGGGAAAGAAAGTGCTCGAGCTTGGATGCGGCCCTGGCCACATGTCGCGTGTGCTCAAGGAACACCTTGGCTGTGAGGTGACAGGCGTGGAGGTGGATATAGAGGCGGCAAGGGAGGCAGAAAAACACTGCAGGGAGGTAATTTGTTGTGATCTGGACAGGGCAGAGCTTTCAGGTTATTTAGGTGACCGCACCTTTGATGTCATAGTCATGGCAGACGTTCTTGAACACCTCATTGAACCTGAAAGGGTTCTAAGGCAGGCGAAGGGCCTTTTAAGGGAAGGTGGCTACCTTGTAATTTCCATACCCAATGTCGCCTACATGGGGATTGTTGCCAGCCTCATGTCTGATGACTTCCCCTACAGCGACCTGGGACTGCTTGACAGGACCCACATGCGTTTTTTTACAGGCCCAAGTTTCAGGCGCCTTCTTGGATCAAAGGGCTTTATAATAAAGGAGTGGCAAACCTATGAGGTACCTGTTGAGTATACGGAATTTAAGCAAGCCTTTGAAAGGCTGCCCAAAGGGATAAGGCAGTTTATATCCATGTGTCCAGACAGCTCTGTTTACCAGTTCATTTTAAGTGCTGCGCCTTTTGGGGAAGAAGACGCTAACCAGGGAATATCTCGGGATAGTCTTACGGAAAAACTGGATGATGAGGTTGAAAGAGGCATGAAAGAGCGTGATAACTGGTTCCTAAAAAGTTATTCTATGGAACAACAGGTTCAAGATGACAAAGAAGTGCCTAATCTTTTTAAGAGGCTTTTATCCACATTCAAGGTCAAACGGTGATGATACTATTTGGAAGACCATTTGGAGAAAAACAAAATGAAGATAACTAACTACACCAAAACATGGGTTTTCGTGATCTCTTTGCTTTTTCTTTCTCTTCACGCTGGGATAAGTGCCCAGGCAAAAAAGGGGGTAATCGATTTAAACAATCCAGAGGCGAAAAAAATGGTCCTTGCGAAGATAGGAGAAACCCCGATCACCCTTGGAGAGCTGGTGGAGTTTGGCAAGTCTTCCCCTGCATTTTACGGTTTTCTTGAGATTCCAGGGGGCCCTGACAAGCTTTTACGGGAACTCGTCCTTGAAAGGCTGCTTCTTCTTGAAGGAAAGGCACAAAAGATTCCTGAGCCGGCAAACCACAATAAGGCCCTTTATGTACTTAGAATCAAAAGAAAACTCCTTCCACCCCTTCCTCCTGTTACAGAAAAGGAGGCAAAAGAGTACTACAAGAAGCACCTGGAAGAATTCTCAACCCCCCTTCTTCTTAGGCTTTCCCAGATAAAGGTCTATTACAGTGACAAAAACAGGGAAAAGGCCCGTAAAAAGATACAAAAGGCACAGGAAGAGCTTAAAAAAGGCATCCCCTTTGAGAAGGTAGCTGAAAAATTCTCAGAAGAGCCCATAAGCCGTTCAAGGGGCGGAGACATAGGCTTTGTTCCCTCAACCTCCCTTGGGGCAAAAGAAGTCACGGATGAAATACTAAGGCTCAAGGTAGGTGAGCTCAGCAAGATACTCACCATAGGAAACAGCTTTACCATTGTGAAACTTACGGACAGGAGAGAGCCCATAGTTGACCCCTTTGATCGGGTCAGGGAGCTTGCAATGGAAAAGGCAAAAAAGGCCAGGGAAAAGGCGCGCCTTGATAAACTAAGAGCGCGCCTTGAAAAAAAATATCACGTAACCTACATGGAATACTAATTAATCTATCTGCCATGAGGCCTACTTAGGCATTAAAGCGCAAAAATAACCTTTAAAATTTCATGGTTCAAAGATTCCTTAAAAACAGTGCCAGAAGGGTTGCCCAGCGTTTTTTGGGATATCCCCATCCTGAAACCACCATGCTCAACTGGTACCAGTATTACTTTTTCCGCTACAAGGAGGCAAGGCGTGTTCAAAGGCCATGGAAGCCAGACGGCCTTTGTCCACCCTTTGAAAGAGGCCTTATTTCCATTGTATTACCCGTCTACAACGGAGAAAAACACCTGGAAGAGGCCATAAAAAGCATACTTGCCCAGACCCATGAAAATTTTGAGCTCATAATCATAGATGACGGCTCAACCGATTCCTCGCCTGCAATCATGGATAAATATGCTGCCATTGATTCAAGGATAAAGGTTGTTCATCAGGAAAATCAGAAGCTTCCAAGGAGTCTTTCAAGGGGTTTCAGGATGGCCAAGGGGGAATTTCTCACCTGGACCAGTGACGACAACCGGTTGAAGCCCAATTTCCTTGAAAAAATGGCAGAGTGCCTCAGGAGACACCCCCACTGGGATATGGTGTATGCCAACATGGACATAATTGGCGAAGACGGGAAACCGCTAAGGAACTCGGATTGGTACTCAAATTATCAGGTTCCACCTGGCAGCCAGCACATACATCTGCCTGAAAACACACTTGAACTCAACATATGGCCAAACCAGTACATAGGGGCGGCATTCATGTACAGGGCAAGGGTCGCCTCTCTGCTTAGGGACTACTCTCCCTATCGCTTTACCATTGAGGATTACGACTATTTCATGCAGATAAACGAGTTTTTTGACATCCATCACGCGGATTTCAAAGAGACCGTGTATGAATACCGGTTTCACGGCTCATCCTTGACATCAAAGGAAAAGGAGCTACAGATACTCAAGCAACGAGAATTCCTCATGGTTTTCGATGACTTCCGAAGGGATTTCAACCTGACCCCCATGCTTTGGCTGCTGGATGATGGTGCCACCGGGGATAAAGATATTGCAAAAGAGCTGAAACAGATGGCCAAAAAGAGCGCGGACCTGCTGGAACATCCAGAAAAGTGGCCTTCAAGCCTCCTGCCAAACCTCTGGTTTCCATGCTGCTACGTAAGGGTAAGCGAGAAGGCGTCAGACGCAACAAAGGATATTTCCAGAAATCTGCCCTCTAACTCTATAAAGGTCCTGGTATACACCGGAAAAGAGACCCTGCCTTCTGACGTTCACACCTGCTGGGACCTTTTGCTCTACACCAAGGGGCAACCTCCTGTAAGAACTGGCACCCCCTTTCAGGGCTGGCACCACGCAAAAGAAACCACGGACATATTTGCGGCCTCTGAAATCCTTTGCAGGAAGAGGCAGTTTGAAAGGATAGAAAAAGAGATATTTGAGCCTTCACCTGTTCATCTAAAATACTCGGTGGTCATTTGCACCTACAAAAGGACCCACATACTCAAAAAGGCCCTGGAAGCTGCCCTCAACCAGTCCTTTCCCCCTGAAGACTACGAGATACTAGTGGTCAACAACGATCCAGAGTGCGACCTTTCCCCGCTTATCAGCAAGCTTAAAGGGGCTGACAGGCCCAAAAACAGACCTGCCCTGAGACTCGTGCTTTGCCCCTTTAAAGGTCTTTCCCATGCCAGAAATGCCGGCATATCAAAGACCAGGGGGGAGGTTGTCTGTTTTCTTGATGACGATGCCCTGGCCCAGCCAGACTGGCTTTCAGAGATCCACAGGGCCTACCAGGATGAACCGGAGGCAGGGCTTGTGGGAGGAAAGATAGTGGTGCGCGCACCTAATGAGTCTCCCGAATGGCTGGAGGAGCAGGCACTGGTGTACTGGAGCCACTTTGACCCTCCCGTGGATGATATTACCTGGACTGAAAACTGGTGGGAGTTTCCCTGGGGGGCCAACTGGACCGCCAAGAAAAAGGCCCTGCTTGAGATCGGCGGTTTCAGGTGCCGCTACGGTCGAAAGGGAAACGACTTTGGTGGCGGTGAAGAGCTCATTGCAGGCTGCCTCATACACAGGCTGGGTTACAAGGTTGGAATAAACCCCAAGGCCAAGGTATTACACGTCATAGACCCCTCAAGGTTTACCAAGGAACACGTAATGAATACTATACGGTCTGCCCTTCTTGTCAATTACAGGCTGCAGACCGATCTCTATATGCCTAGATGGATGAACGGCTCAGAGGCTGCCAAGAAGACAGGCAGCTGGATAAAGGACCTTGCCAGATACCATGTGCTATCGCCATTTGAACGGCTCAGGGTAAAAAGTAACATAAAGGCGCACATGGCCCTTATGAAGCTTATTGCACATGATTACAAAATGAGGGCAAAAGGGAACAGGAAATGAATACTTCCACAACGGACCCCTTGGTGACCATTGTAATTCCTGCCTACAACCACGAAGGATACGTTAAAGATGCAATAAAGAGCGTTCTTGCCCAAGTTTATAAGAACTGGGAGCTTATCATTATAAACGACGGCTCCACGGACAAAACCGGCCAGGTATGTGACCAGTTCGCCCACCATGAAGGGGTTCAGGTAATTCATCAGGAAAACATGGGCCTTAGCGCCACGCTCAACAAGGCACTGGAGATGGCGAGGGGTGACTATTTTGGCTTTTTGCCCTCTGACGACATGTTTTACCCAGAAAAGCTGCTCATTCAGGTGGACTTTCTTGACACCCACAGGGACCTTGCCGGAGTCGGTGGACTTCAGACCCTGGTTGACGCCCACGGGAACCCCATTGAAGACAAGGCCATGGAAGAGTGGTTTTCATATATCCCCTCTTCCCGTCCAGACTTTCTGCTCAAGCTCCTTGAAAGAAACTTTGTCCCTGCCCCTTCCATGCTCCTTCGCACCGAGATTGTAAGGGAAAAGGGGGGCTTTGATACCAGTTGCCGCTACATGCAGGATTACGATCTGTGGTTCCGGATACTCAAGACCCATGACATGAAAATCCTGCCTAGGCCCCTGATCTATTACAGGTGGCACGGAGAAAATCTTACATATACTGCCACAGAGGAAACCGAGGAGGAAAGGGGGAGGGTTTTTGAAAAGGCGGCAAAACTCCTTGAAATAACGGATCTGTATCCTGAACTGTGGGAGGAGTTCAGGCCAGAGGTGATCGCCCTTTGCAGAACAGACCTTCATGAACGCCTCTCTGTGAATCCGACTCCAAACTTTGAAGAGATTCACGGCATTTTCGATGAAAAATTCGTATCCCTATGTAGAAAAAGGAAGAAACTCGACATTCCAGCTCAAACACTTAAGCGTGTTGCCCCTCCATATTCTGCAAACTCCTCCATGCCTGGCGTGATACTTGAGGTTTCATCCCTTGATAAGGGCGGCCTGGAACAGGTTGTTCACGATCTTGCCCTTGGCCTTTCAGCCCAAAAGGTGCCTGTCACTGTTGTGTGCGTGAGGGAGGGCGGATTTATTGCGGACAAATTGAGGGATAAGGGGATACGGATTGAGGTCCTCCCCTTGAATGACAAGACCCAAGCGTACGAAACCATAATAAGGGAATCCGGTGCCAGACTCATAAACTCCCACTATTCAAACTTTGGTGCCCGCCTTGCACTCAGGAGTGCCATTCCCTTTGTCTCTACTGTGCATAACATCTACGCATGGCTCCCAAGCTTTTCCAAGGAAGGAATCCGGGAGACAGATCCCCTTGTCTGCCACTATGTGGCCGTCTCTAAAGACGTCAAGGAATTCATGACACTGAAATTTGGCATATCAGAAGACAAGATAAGCGTCATAGAAAACGGCCTGGATCTCGCCTTCTGGAGCGAAAAGGAAAGGCTATACAAGGGGTCCAGAAAAGACCTTGGCCTTCATGAGAGGGACTTTGTCTTTTTGACCACGGCTGCCCTTAGCAGAGTAAAGGGACAGGACAGGATCATAAGGGCCATGGCTAAGGTGCGCAGCAGGTGCAAGAATGCCAGGGCAGTGCTTGTGGGCCCCGAGGTGGACAGGCCATTTTGCGCCTATCTGCGCAAGTTGTTGGAGGAACTTGGGCTGAAGGATAATGTTATAATCCACCCCTTTGATAAGGACCCTGCAAGGTGGTACTTCCACGCAGACGCCTTTGTTTTGCCCTCCCTTATAGAAGGATGGTCCATATCCATGCTTGAGGCCATGTACGCCGAACTCCCTGTAATCATGACAGATGTTGCCGGCGCCAGGACTGCAATTTCTGAAGCAGGTTGCGGAATAACCGTGCCTGCGCCTTTTAGAAAGCTCTCTGACCTTGATACAGATTTTCTGGAAAGATATACCATGATCCAGCAAGATCCCGTGGTTGATCCCCTCGCTAAAGCCATGCTGGAGGTGTGTCAAAACCCAGAAAAATGGAAGCAGGCTGGCAAACAGGGACGCAAAATAGTGAGTGAAAGATACAATCTCAAGACCCAGGTAAACGGCTACTTGGAACTCTTCCAGAGGATCATGATCGATTTTTCAGGCCGCTTTGTTGAGTACTTCAACCAGAGACTCAATGACACCCAAAAGGCCCTTGAGCTTTCACAAAGAAGCCTTGAAAAGACCTACGAGAGCCAGCGTCAAGGCTTTTGGCTACAGACACTTAATCAGCAATTGACAGAGGCATGGCAGAGGCTTTCTGAGGAAATGGCGGAAAAGGAACGCATAAAGGGTGAGTTAAGCGGTGAAATATCAAGGCTCAAGGCAGAACTGGAAGGGATATACAACTCCAGGGGCTGGAAACTTATCGAATCGGGCAGAAGACTTAAAAGGACTCTTAAACGGGAGGGGTAGCTCCTCAGACCTTCACTTTAAAAACTCGCCTATTGCCTCAACAATCCTCTTACTGGCAAGGCCGTCCCCAAAGGGGTTTGCGGCAACGGCCATCCTGTCGTACTCCTGCCTTGAGGCAAGAAGCCTTGAGGTTTCGGAAACGATTTTTTCAGGACTGACTCCCACAAGCCTTGCAACCCCTGCCTCTACGGCCTCTGGCCTTTCGGTCACCTTCCTGAGCACCAGCACCGGTTTTCCAAAGGTTGGGGCCTCTTCCTGGATACCGCCAGAATCGGTAAGAACAAGATAACATTTGTCCATGAGGTTCACAATTTCAGGGTAAGGAACCGGCTCTATGAGATGGACCCTGTCAACGCCAGAAAGCACAGAAAAGGCAGCCTCCTGGACTCTTGGGTTAAGGTGCACCGGGTAGACAATCTCCACGTCCTTAAATGAATGGACGATCTCTTTAAGTGCCTCCATTATGCCGAAAATGTGGCCCTCCAGGCTTTCTCGCCTGTGGGCAGTTACCAGAATGAACCTGTTTCCCCTATCAAGTATCTCAGTGGCACACTCTGGAAGCCTTTCCGGATAGTGATCACGGGTCCAGAAAAGGGCGTCAATAACGGTATTTCCTGTCAGGAACACCCTTTCTTCATCTGTCCCCTCTTTAAGAAGATTTTCCACTGCAAGCCTTGTGGGAGCAAAGTGCAGGGCGCAAAGCCGTGATGTCAGCCGCCTGTTCATCTCCTCTGGAAAGGGCAGGTAGGGATCATCAGTGCGAAGACCTGCCTCAACATGGCCCACTGGAACCTTGTGGTAGTGGGCAGCCAGGGAGGCTCCAAGAACGGTGTTGGTATCTCCCTGGACAAGGAGAAGATCAGGAGCCAGCGTTGAAAGAAGCTCACCCATGCCGTCAAGGGCCCTGGCAGTTGATGCACAAAGGCTTTGACCAGGCTGCATTATGTCAAGATCAAAATCAGGCTCTAGTCCAAAGACCTCGAGGGCCTGATCAAGCATCTGCCTGTGCTGGGAAGTTGAAACAAGAATGGTGTTAAAATGGTTCTCTTCCCTAAGACAGTGGACCAAAGGGGCCATCTTTACCACCTCGGGCCTTGTACCAACCGTAACCAGAATCTTTTTTTTCAAGCCTGCCTCCCCTCTAGAACCTTGCTAAACCTGAAGCTGAAAGTGCCCTTGCGGCATCCTTGGCAATATGGCTCCACTGAAACCTTTTGATGGCCTCCTGTCTCCGCCTTTTTGCCTCTGCCATATTAACCTCCAAGAGCCCTTTCTCAAGCCCGTTTATCCACTCCTCTTTACTGCGTGCGAAGTGAACAAGCCCTTCAAGACCCAAAAGGTCGGGAAAAGGCGGAGAGACCACAGGTTTTCCCATGGCAAGGTATTCGTAAATCTTTACGGGATTTATGGCTTCTGTAAGGCTGTTTATCTTAAATGGCATCCAGCATAGGTCAAAATCATTTGCGAGGCTCGGCAGCAGGACATAGTTTACCTGAGAAACATGAAATACGTTATGGGGCCTGAAGACATAATCAAGGCTTCCTCCATCTGCCCTTGGCCCGATAAAGACAAAGTTCCAGCCGGGCCTCTTAAGGGCCATCTCCCGTATGAGATCGCCATCCATCCACTCAGAAATGGTGCCAAAGTAACCTACAATTGGCCCATTCACCCCAAGCCTCCCTCTCAATTCGCCCCGTTTCCCTGCCCTCCAGTGATTAATATCAACCCCGTTTGGCAGCAGGAAAACCCTCTTTGCCCCCCTGCCCTCTGCCTCTTCTAAAAGCCTTTTGGACGATGTAAAGACCAGGTCTGCCCGCAGAAGAAGTTCAAACTGCATGGAGACAACCCTCTGGGACAACTGCCTGAAAAGGGCGTAGTCATCCATCCAGTCAAACACAAGTGGAGTATCCCCAGAAAGGGCATTAGTCTTTCTTAAAAAGGGCGCTGGCGCCCCCACCCATAAGATCACCCCTCCGTTACACCTCTCTTTCAGCCGTGAAAGCAAGGCGTCCAAAATGGATGCATTCAATTTTTCCACAAGACCCGGCCCTTGAAGGGGGATTAGGGGAAGTCTTTTTACAAGGAGATTACGGGGAAGCGGAGTGGAGCAGGCCTTCCTTTTAGCAAAAAGGGCCCTTAGCCTCTTTATATCTTTTAGATGCGGGTTTCTAAGGCCAGCAGGTTCAAGGTAGACTACCGACCTGAAATACCTTGAAAGCGAAATGGCAAGATGCTGAGGGCGCTGAAACAGACCTCCCCACTCAACTGGTGGATAGATGACGAGTGTGGCCTCAATGGGTGACGCCAAGAATCTTAAAGCCTGTGTTGAAAATCAGCTTGAAAGGTTCATTACCTGGAACCTTATAAAGTCAAGAAGCGGAGACTTTGGCTCAAGGTCAAGGTACCTGTCGTAGGCGCTGACGGCCTCCTCTTTTTTTCCAAGTTCCTGATAGACCCTTGCCTCATCAAGGGTAGCAACGGCCTCCATACCATTTTTCCTTGCGGCAACATCCTTAAAACGAGTCAGCGCCTCGTTGAGACTCTTCTTTTCCTCAAGACTGTATCCCTGACCCATGTGGGCCGTGTCTGCCATGATTCCGCTGAAATCGCCTTCTGCCCTCTTAAAGGCATCAAGGGCTGAATCCCAGTCCCCCGTTTGCAAATAGACCTGGCCTATAAGAAGGCCCGCCAACCTTGCCGCACTGGTGTGGGAGAAACTGTTTTGAATCTTCTTAAGCTCTTCTATTTTCTTGTCTATGTTAGTAGTGGACATGGCAAGGCCAAGTTGGAAAGATGCAGCAGTCTCCTGACGCCTCACATAGTAGGCATAACCACTAAGCAGACAGGACACCACAAGTACAAGGGCAATGGTTACAAGGATCTGCCTGTAATACTGCTTAATGGGCCCCCTTAACCACTCGGGGACATCTGCCAAGAGCTCATCGAGCCTGTCCTTTTCAGGCTCCTGCTCGCTTCCCTGGTTGTCTAAAGGCTGACCTGGAGCTGTTACTGCCTCTTTTGACTTGCCTTTTTCTTCCACCATGAAACCTCACCTTATATAAGAATTGCTATTTTTTCCCGAAAAAGTCTTCCCATCTGAAAATGAGAGGCCTTGCATCCTTTTTAAGTTCTGCTGCATCAATAACCTCGCCCACGAAAAGGTCATGGTCCCCTGTCTTGAAGGTTTCCTTTAGCTCACACTCCACGTAGGCCACCGCGTCCTTAAGAATGGGAGAGCCCTTGGGACCGTTTTCGTAATCCACTCCCTTGAACTTGTCTACCTTTCTCCCGCTTTTGAAACCAAAGTGGTTTGCAAGCTCTATCTGATCCTCAGAGAGGAGGTTAAGGCAAAAATAACCCGACTCCTTTATGAGAGAATAGGTAAATCTTGGAGGGGCAATGGAGACAGCCACCAGTCTTGGCTTAAAAGAGACCTGGGTTGCCCAGGCAGCGGTCATGCCGTTGATTTTGTCCCCTGAACGTGCTGTCACTACCCAAACCCCTGTGGGTACGGCCCTGGTTATGGTCTTTTGCATGTTTACCTCCTTGTCCGCACCTTTTGTGGACATTGTTAGGCTATCTTTATCAGCCAGCCATTGAAAATTCAAGAAGATATGGACATTAGAAGGATAACTGTTGAAAAAATCCATAAGCTGTTAAGTTTGCAAAGATACGAGAGCCCTATGGAAGCAGGAGCCGTTGTTACTATGCATGCCAAATTCCAGTGCCAAAGAAAATCTTGACACCCTGCGAAAAATGTTTAATAGAGTAGCTGCAAAACGGCGGTGTAGCTCAGCTGGTCAGAGCATGCGGCTCATATCCGCAGCGTCCGGGGTTCAAGTCCCTGCACCGCCACCATTTTTTTCAACTTTTCCCGTTCTTAGTTCCCTACAACCCTCTTTAAAACCGCATCAGGAAGGTTTTGTACCGGCACTATTGCCGCTTTTATGCAAGATTGCCGAGTCAGGCAGACCCATCTTCTTGAAAAGAAGATTCCTGAAAACCATGGTGGCATTTATCCGCAAAAGCTCCTTAAGGGGAAGAGGAGTTGTCTTAACCTTCACTTTCCCCATTTTTACTGCCTCTATAACAGAATCTACATGGAATTCAGCCTCAACCAGCGAATAGGTTGTGTGAAACTGGCGGCGCTGATGGGCATCCGAGGTCCCAACCACGGGTATTCCAGCCCTTTTTGCCACCCGTTCCATGCGCCTGTTAAAATTTATTGCATTACAAAAAAAGTGTGACCACTCCACGGCATCAAAGAGCCCCAAGTTCCTGGTAAAATGCCTTCCAAGGGCCACAGGGCTTGGATAGTAGGGATGAGGCGCCACAATGAGCCCCCCCTGCCGCTTAAGTGCATAAAGGTCCTTAATGGAGGAGACGCTCAGGCTTTCAAATGCGAAGTTCAGCAAAAGCACATGCTTTCCTTGAATGGTGGCCTCCATGCCAGGGATCAACAAGATGCCGCGCTCTTTTGCATAATCCCTGAGATAGGTGCTCCAGGTGCACCTGTCGTGGTTTGTTATGAAAAGGACCTGGTAGCCAAGGCCATGCGCCATGTCTATAAGCTCACAGGCGCTGTACCGTATGAAATCCTTGGGGTCCTCGCTGGTATGGATATGGAAATCCGCCTTTAATAGTGCCATTTCAATATGGGTTCTTCCTGAAACCTATTTTGTAAAAAAATGGAGAAAGGACAATCTCCAGAAACACAAACAGTGCCGTAACAATGAAACAGTCAGGCCAGGTGATGCCAAGAGACCCCTTAAGTATCACAAGGGGCAAAAGGGACTCTATTGCCTGATCAATGCCTGTACATCTTGCCCCGCTTTTAAGTCCAAGCCTCCTCTTTATAAAGCTTGCAATCATGTCGCCAACCATTGACCACAGAGCCAAAAGTACACCATGAGCAAAGTCAACGTGCAGGATAAGGGCAGCAAGCCAGGTGCCAAGGACACTTGCAACAAGCCCCCTCCATGTCTTATGGGGGCCGAAGATGGGTCTTCCGTCAATGAAATTTCTGCCAAGGTCTATGGGTGCAGAGAATCTATCCTTGAAGATGTGAAAGGCCACAATAGGCATGGTATTGGCGCATCCAAGAAGCAGCAGGAGCTTGACATCAATGAGAACGTGTATCTCTTCCATGGCCATTTATCCTTCTCCGTAACTGCTGTAGAGTTCCTGATAAAGCCTAGAGGCACCAAGGAGCTCTTCATGGCTTCCTGTCTCAAGAATCCTTCCGTTGTCCATGACCACAATGGTGTCTGCATCCTTTATGGTAGTGAGCCTGTGGGCAACCACTATGGTTGTCCTGTTTTTCATGACGTTTTTAAGGGCCTCCTGGACGGCCTGTTCCGATACTGAATCAAGGGCACTGGTTGCCTCATCCAGTATGAGCACCGGGGCATCCTTCAACAGGGCCCGTGCAAAGGCGATCCTTTGACGCTGCCCGCCTGAAAGGTTAAGCCCCCTTTCATCAAGTATTGTATCATAACCTTGGGGCAGCTTAGATATGAATTCATGGGCGTGGGCAAGTCTTGCAGCCTTAATAATCTCTTCATCAGTGGCATCCCTGCGCCCGGCTGCAATGTTCTCGCGTATGGTGTCTGAAAATAGGACGACATCCTGGCTTACAACTGCAATCTGTGCCCTCAGGGATTTAAGATCAAGGGTCTCAAGATCCCTGCCGTCCCATTCTACACGCCCCTTTGTAGGGGAGATGAAGCGCGGTATCAGATCCACCAGGGTGGATTTTCCAGCCCCGCTCGGGCCAACAATGGCAGTCACCCTGCCCTTTGGGATGGTAAGGGTGACGTCATTAAGAACAGGCTCCTTTTTTTCGTATGAAAAGGAGACGTCCTTGAAATCAATGGATGATGAAAGGCCAGCAACCCTCTTTCCCTGGCTTTTTTCAGGCTCAAGCTCAAGGAAGCTGTCCACCCGCTCCAGGACGCCAACGGATTCCTGCAGGGTGGAATAGGCCCTTCCTAGCTTTTTTAGCGGGGTGAAGGCCATTACAATGGCCGTGAGTACGGAAAAAAAGTCCCCGGATGTCATGGCCCCTTTAACAACAAGGGTGGCGCCGTAGCCCAGGATGATTGCAACGGATATTCCGGAGCACACATCTATAAGGTACTTGGTACCCTCCTTGAGCCTGACTACCCGTGCATACTGCCTGTAGGCATTCTGGTTCTCCTTCTTGAACTGTTCAACCTTGGCCATTTCCATGCCAAAGACCTTTATGACCTTTATGCCGGAAACCGTCTCGTTCATTCTGTGTGTAATAAGCGCCAGGAACCTTTGCACCTTTTTTCTGCGCCTTTTTACGTACTTGCTTAGAACACGTGTCCCATAACCAATGAATGGGAAAAGAATCAGGCTAAGGATGGCAAGGTCCCATCTCCTGTAAAGGGCAACTCCTATGAGCACCAGGATGGAGGGCACTTGTACCAGAAAGGTCCGGAAACTGTCAGAGAGTATGGCGCTCAGGATGCCGATGTCATTCATGAGGCGCGAGACCATGTCTCCGCTTGTCTGGCGGGTAATAACAGAGACAGGGAGGTTTACCATGCTCTCATAAAACCTGTTTCTAAGGTCCCTTACCAGCTGGAAACCTGCGGTGCGCATGAGGTAGGACTGAAGAAAACTTGCGCCTCCCCTCAAAAGATAAAGAAGAACAAGACCTACAGGCAGATAAACGATGTAGCCAAATCTCTTTTCAACAAAAATGAGGTCCATGGCGGGCTTGACCAGCCAGGCAATGGCACCGTTTAGGCCGGATACCAGGAGGCTGAACACCACTGCCGCAACCACCCTTTTTGCATAGGGGCGTATGAGTCGGCCTATCCGTCCAAGAATTGAATTGTCTGTCTGTTTCTGCCAAGCCATGATTTTACCCAGTGTTGAAACACAGTGATGACCAAGTCTATGAAGTGGAATCCCGAATGTCAAAACATATAAATGGGGCCATAAATTTGGGTAGCAGACGTTTAAGGAAATTTGTGTTTATACCGACTTTGAAAAATAGATGAATTAAACCGGTTAAGGAGGCCTTCCAATGAAAAATAGTCCCATTATTCTTTCAATCTTGTTCTTGTTTGCCACAATGTTCTGTGCATTTCAATCGGTTGCTGCACCTATTCCAAAGGATAAAGCCGCTGAGATAGCAAGTTACACTGCCACCATGATCATTGCCGGTCGGGGAGTGGTTGCCAAGAACCAGGACCTGATAAACGACCCAAACAAGGGGAACAAGGGTTTCACTCCTGAGTACGTTGAAAAGCAGATGCTTGAAAGCTTTAAAAAGATAACAGGAAAGGATATCAGCGATCTTGACCCAGAGGTCCAAAAGGTCCTCAAGGAGGTAATAGATGCGGCAAAGCTCAGCGTAAAGATGAACCAGGCCCGCATCAACCAGAAGGGAAAGGGATTCAAGATGTATATCCCGGCCGTATTTGGACGGGAGACAGGACAGATCCTAAAGGCAAAAACCGACATCGCCATAAAGCAGACCACCTTTAAGTACAGAAACGCATACAACCAGCCAGACGCCTTTGAAAAGAAGGTCCTAAAGATGTTCGAAAACCCGGACTACCCCATGGGTAAGGGATACGGTGCCATTGAGAACGGACGTTACCGCTACCTCAAGCCCATCTACATCAGGCAGGCCTGCCTGAAATGCCATGGTGAACCAAAGGGGGCCTTGGATATCTCAAGACACAAGAAAGAGGGCTACAAGCTTGGGCAGTTGAGGGGCGCAATAAGTGTGTCCTTCCCGGTAAAATAATCATCCAAAACCCTTGGGGCTGCAAAGGCGGCCCCTGGGATTTGCCAAGGCCTTTTCGAGCCTAAAGGAACCAGAAAATGACCATCTTAAAATCCATACGGAATCTTTCCTGCAAAACCAAGATCATTCTTCCCTTTGTTCTCATCCTTGCCGTATTCGCCGTTGTCATCTCCGTATGCCTTCATAACACGCTCCTTGATGCTGAAAAAGACAGGCTTGCAAAGGAGATAAAAGTCCTTGGGGCACGACTTCCTGTGGAAATCCAGGACACAACCGCTCCAGGCAAGGTGCTGGTTGAAAGCCTGGCAAACCTCAATAACTTCCAATTCGCCGTAGCCCTTAAGGACAAATCCATATTAAAGACCTCCATTGATCCGGTTCTTAAGACCCTTTCAGGCTCTAGGGAGCTTTCCGGCTTCTTTACGGTTTATGACCCCAAGGGAAATGTCATTTTCTCTACCAGCTCCAAGGTCCGGCCAGGCTCAAACCCCATTCAGCTTCGTCCCATGCTTGTCAGGGTTATCTCCTCCAAGAAATCTGTTTCCGGTATTGAGCCAGGGCCGGCAGGGCTGTTCTTGAGGTGCATTTCCCCAGTGGTCTATAACGGAATGTTCTCAGGTATAATAGAATTCAACATCCCCATGATGCAGGTTTTTTCCAAACTCAAGGGAGAATCAAAGGACATTTCAATCGCCTGGTTCATTCCCAGGGAACGGGCAAGGTCTCTTGAGATCAATAAGGACAGCGTTTTCGGTGAGTTGGTAATGGGGGGAAGCACCAAGGACTTTGACACGTCCTATCCCCACCTGTTGGGGCTCCTTGGAGCCGCCGGCCAGAAACAGGTCATCTCAAGCTCAGGCAAAAAAGCCCTATCCCTCATCTCATTACCCTTTTATGGAGATAAGGGCACAGCTTTGGTTGCAGTTATGCTTGATAACAGCAGCAACTGGAAGGCCCTTTACGGGGCCATATGGAAGCTGGTTGCAGGTTTTGTGGCAATAGCTCTGGTTTCAGCCATCATCACCAATTTCTCCATTGGCATGATAACGAGACCGCTCTTCTGGCTTTTGGACTATATGCAGGAGCTATCCCAGGGAAAATTCCTCAAGGCATCCAGCTTCAGGTCTGAGGACGAACTTGGACTCCTGCACAAAATGGCCAACAAGGTCATGGCTGGTACCGGCAGGTTTTGCTACCACGTAAAAAAGGACTTGGAAACCTTGATGGAAGGGGCCTCCAACCTCAAATCTGCAACGGAGTCCCTCCAGCAGGAATCCGCTACCCTTAATACAGTCGCCAGGTCTGTGACCGAGGAAATAGAACAGGCCACCTCTGCCCTTTCTACAATCGAAGAGGCCACAGGCATACTCCAGGATTCTGCCTCGACAATAAGCGAAAACGTGATGAAGACCGCAGAGATTTCAAACGAGGCAAGAGAAAGGGCGGACAGCACCACAAGGATTATCCATGGCCTTGAAAAGAGTTCTGAGAAAATCAGCGACATCATAGAGGTAATCAAGAGAATATCCGAGCAGACTAATCTCCTTGCCCTTAACGCCACCATTGAGGCTGCACGGGCAGGAGAGGCAGGAAAGGGCTTTGCGGTGGTGGCAAACGAAGTAAAGGAACTTGCCAAGCAGACAGGGGACGCAACAGATGAAATCACGGAGATGATCCAGGATATCCAGCGGGATACCAGGGCGTCAGTGGAGGCAGTAGACAGCATCACAGGTGTCATAAGCGAGGCATCAAAACTGTCAAACACGGCAGCAGCCGCAACAGAGGAACAAAATCACACCATAGCCGAGATAAACGAATCGCTGGAGCACGCCAGCAGCAGGGTCTCCAGGCTCAGCGCATCTGCCAAGGAACTGCATCGCCAGGCAGAAAAGCTCTCTGATGTGGCTGAGCAGATAGTGTCAACACACCAGGGCGTGCTTGAGACATCAAAGGAGCTTGACCAGTTCGTTGCAAGATATCAGGTGGATATTAAAGCAGTTGAGGAAGCAGAAAGGCTGAGCACCTAACCTAGGGCTGCCAAGAGGCACTTAAAGAGCGTGTGCCTCAATATAGGCCTTTACCTTTTCCACATCAGCAGGCATGACCTCATAACGCTGGGGCAGTCTGTCAAGCCCCCTTACCTTTTCAGGCACTTCTGGGGACCTGCCTGTTGCCTTTTCAACGGCCTCTGGAAACTTGCATGGATGGGCCGTTGCAAGACACACCACAGGCATCCCCTGAACCTCCTTGCCTTGTTCTGCCATGAACCTCCTGGCAGCGGCAAGACCAACTGCAGTGTGCGGGTCGCATACATAGCCTGTCTCCCTGAAAAAGGAGCCAATGGTTGAGACTGTCTCCTCCTGGGTAATGGAAAAGGAACTAAAATCCTGCCTTGCCCTTTGTATCTCTTCCTGGGAGAACCTCAAGACCCCTTCCCTTTCAAACTCCGCCATGGCCCTTTTTACACGCCCGGCATCCTGGCCTAAGAGATAGTAGAGATACCTTTCAAAGTTACTTGCAATTTGTATGTCCATGGAGGGGCTGATGGTCTGTACCACCTGACCCTTTTCATAGACCCCTTCCCTAACGAAACGGGTAAGTATGTTGTTTTCGTTTGTTGCAAGTATGAGCCTGTAAATAAGGGGCTCAATCAGGGCCTTGGCAACATATCCGGCAAAGATGTCCCCAAAGTTCCCTGTCGGAACGGAAAAGCAGATTCGTTCATATCCCTGGTCGTAAAGCCTGAGTGATGCATAGACGTAGTATACAACCTGGGCAAGGACCCGGGCCCAGTTAATGGAGTTTATTGCGCCAAGCCTGTATCTGTCTTTGAAGTCAAGATCATTAAATATGGCCTTTACTATGGCCTGGCAGTCATCAAAGGTGCCTTCAATGGCCAGGTTGAAGCAGTTACGATCCGGGACCGTTGTCATCTGTAGGGCCTGCATCCTGCTTACCCGCCTGTGGGGATGGAGAATGAATATGTTTATGTTCTCCTTGCCCCTTACCCCGTAAATAGCCGCACTTCCCGTGTCTCCAGAGGTTGCCCCAAGGATGTTCATATAGGAGCCTTGCTCCTTTAAGAGAAGAGAAAAGAGGTTGCCAAGAAGCTGAAGGGCCACATCCTTGAAGGCAAGGGTTGGGCCGTGAAAGAGCTCCAATATGAAGAGTTCGCCCTTTTTTACCAGGGGGGTCACCTCTTTAGAGTCAAAGGTGAAGTATGAACGCCTGATAAGATCTTCCAGTGTATCTTTTTGTATGTCTCCTGAAAACAGGGAGATTATCTCAAGGGCCAGGGACTGATAGTCGAGATCTTTCCACTTGGAAACCTGGGCATTGTCTGCCCTGGGCAGAAATTTGGGCAAAAGGAGCCCGCCATCTGAGGCAAGGCCCATCATCACAGCCTGGCTGAAGGAAATGGGAGAGATGCCACCACGCGTACTGATGTATTTCATTTCGCTATGCCCTTTCATGTTTAAGGGGCTCAAGGATAATCCTGTGTTTTAAAAGGTCAATGGTCTTAATGCGGGCGGGAATGGTCTCCGGGCTTTCAAAAAAACCCTGGATCTTTACACCCCCATCCACTGGCTCAACCAGTATCACGTCCCTTTTTATCTCCTTTTCACCGTCTTTTTCCAGAAGAAAAACTGAAGATTGACACATATGGCAGCCTCCCAGGCTATTAATTCTTGACTAAATCAGTGCTCAAATTATAACTGAATCAGGTAACTTTACCAAATATTGCGGAGGGTCCAGTTTCATATCACAAGATAAATCCAATTTCCCAAAAAAGAAAGGAGCTTCATCATGTGCAGATCCATAAAGTCCATTGATTCCATGGAGATACTGGATTCAAGGGGAAATCCCACGGTAAGGACCTTTGTCACCCTGGGAGACGGAACAGTAGGAGTGGCATCGGTCCCATCAGGCGCCTCTACTGGCGAAAATGAGGCCTTGGAACTCAGAGACGGTGACCCGAACCGTTACGGAGGAAAAGGGGTCCTGAAGGCCGTTACCAATGTGAAAGAGGTGATTGCACCCAGGCTTGCAGGAATAGATGCCACCAGACAGCAGGAAATAGACCAGATCATGATAGAGCTTGACGGCACAAGGTTTAAGGAAAATCTTGGTGCCAATGCCATACTTTCTGTCTCCATGGCGGTCTGCAGGGCCGCGGCCCAGAGCCTGGGGCTGCCCCTTTACGAATATATTGGAGGCTGCACTGCCAACCGCCTTCCCGTCCCCATGATGAACATCCTAAACGGTGGACAACATGCGGACAGTTCTGTTGATTTCCAGGAATTCATGGTCATGCCAATAGGTGCCCCCACCTTTGCCGAGGCCCTACGCTACGGTGCAGAAACCTTCCACGCCCTGAAAAAGATACTGAAGGAAAAGGGCTATTCCACGGCCGTGGGGGACGAAGGGGGCTTTGCCCCAAGGGAGCTGAAATCCAACGAAGAGCCCTGCGAGCTCATCGTGGAGGCCATTGAAAAGGCAGGCTACAAACCGGGCGAGGACATAGCCATTGCCCTTGATCCAGCTGCAAGCTCCTTTTACAGGGACGGAAAATACGTTCTCAGCCGCTCAGGCGCAGGGGAGAAGACCACTGACGAAATAATCCAGATACTGGAGGAGTGGGTGAAAAAGTATCCCATAGTCTCCATAGAGGATGGACTTGCAGAAGACGACTGGGATGGATTTAAGAAGCTTACAGAGGACATTGGTGAAAAGGTTCAGATAGTTGGCGATGACATCTATGTAACAAACACCGATTTCATTAAGCGCGGCATTGAGATGCAGGCATCAAACTCCGTACTCATAAAGCTAAACCAGATTGGCAGCGTAAGCGAAACCGTTGATGCCATAAGGCTTTGCAGAGAAGCCGGCTGGACATACGTGGTCTCCCACCGCTCTGGTGAAACCGAAGACGACTTTATAGCAGACTTTACGGTAGCCATGGACGGACGCCAGATAAAAACAGGTTCAGCATGCAGAAGCGAAAGGCTGTGCAAGTACAACCGCCTCATGGAAATCGAAAGGGAGCTCGGTAAGGCTGCCAGATTTGAAAACCCTTTTGGCTAAGTAAATGTTGAAAGAGCAGAAGGGGCCTCTCGGTTGCCCTTTTGCTCTTTTGTTGACAAGAAGGTACACCGTGTTTATAAGATTACCCGTCGGGACGTGGCTCAGTCTGGTAGAGCACAGCGTTCGGGACGCTGGGGTCGGAGGTTCAAATCCTCTCGTCCCGACCACCCCCTTGCCTTTATCCTATTTTGGCAACCTCCCATAGTTCCTTCAAATTTCCTATTGGTGATTCCATTTCATACCCACTAATCTCCGGCACCTTTTCTCCAAGGCCTTGACTGCTTATATTCTTAAAAAGCGTTCTTGGAGGAAGGCATGTCTTATGATATCGAAAAGGCCCTGGCCTACCAGCTCAAAAAGGAGATTGCAGAAAGATACTTTGCGCTAAGAAAGCTCATCGAAGATGATACATCAAATGCAAAGATGCTCCTTGAAAGGCTGGACAATGTCTATAAAAAAAGGATCCGTCCTGCCATACTCAGAATTTATGTCCTTCTTTCTGACGAAGATCTCATAAGGGAATTTGCCAGCCTGTCAGGTCTAAAAAACCCGCTCTTTTGGGAAGAATATTTAGGACTTAGTAACACTGAAAAACGCCAGCTCATTGAGGAGCTTGAACCCCACGGATGGTTCAAGGAAAGCAGGTTTCTCAACATGCTCCTTGACAGCTACAAACAGCTTTTTCGCGAGTGGGAACAATACCATGAACTCAGGGAGGAAGTCCTGGACGAACTTCAGATTGTCAAGGAAGAGGTGGATCAGTTCACCAGGAACTACTCCCTGGACGAAATCATGCAGTTCCTGCGCACCCTTTATATTGATAATGAAAGTACATCCAAGGCCCTTGGCAAAATAGTTGAAGGCAGAAAAATGGGAGAATTTGACAAAAAACTTGGATTTTCCCAGAACATTGATGAACTCTTCAACAAAATACCAGAACTTGATAAGATTCCCAGACCTGAGTCAGTGGAAAGACAGCTCAAGGACCTTGGTAAAAAGGCCTATGAAAGGCACGGGGAGGAGTTTTCTAATCTGCTGTAACAACCTGCGCATAGGAAACATAGGGCCTGCAAAAGCAGGCCCATTCAGAAGGAAAGGAGGTCATGCCCAAGGGATTTTTGATTTTTTTCTAAAACCTGCCAGTAGTGCAAGCCCTGACCCCACAAGTAGCCAAGTGGAAGGCTCGGGCACAGGGGCTGGCGGCGGAGGCTCAGGAGGAGGACAAATGGGTGTTATAATTTCTCCACCATGGTCTGGCGGCGGACACCTTGGGGTTACAACACCTGGCGGCCTAGTTGGCGGCCACACAGGAGGCGGGTTATTTGTAGGAGGATGGACTGTAGGAGTCCAGTTAAGAGATCCTGCGTGATGGTCAGGTCCTCCCACTTGACCGCACTGATCACAAGAGCCACAAAGCCACGTTACCTTAATATTGTCCATAAAGAACGTGGCGTTCCCATCCACCCACATGTTCAGCCTTGTAATACCCATAAGGTTGAGATCTAGTAACCGTTCCTGAAACTCATCAATATCCACCGCCTCTAAAAAAACCCTGTCTGAAAAGGTATAGGCCTCAACCCACACAGTCTGGACAGACTCGGAAGCAATTTCTAAAGAGATGAGGTTAAAATACTCGAAAGGACCGGTATAAATGGATACACGGCTGCCGTATCCCACGTTTCCAGAAAGCAACCCGGATGAATGCCCAATGAAAACATTGCTCCAGTGAAGGGAACTGTATCCGTCTGTTAGCCTGCCTGGATTTGTGTCTTCGAAATCGATAACCGTGGCCTTTGCCGCCATGGGAGAAAGGAGCAGAAGGAGAACGAGGATTTTGATTTGAAATTGAGATATTTTAAGCCCTTGCATTTCCATGTCTACTTTGCTCACTTTTATTTTTTGGCACCAAAAGCTTCATGCTTTCTATTTTAGTTGCTTTTTACATGCCAAAAGTTCATATTATTTTCCTCTTTTGAGTGGAAAAGCATAAAAAATCCTTAACATTACCTGAAAAAGAGAAAAGATTTTCCACCAAGGGAAGAAATATTCCACTAAAGAGTAGAAAAAATTTCCCCCCTTTGCAATAAGGTTGGACCAACAACATGGTGGAGCCAAAACAAGTACAAGCCGGTGGCATAATGGAGGCTTTGGTTGTAATATCCTGTCCTTATGATATGAATTTGGGACACTTGGAAATAAAGGGGCCTTTTAAAAAATGGAGATCGAAAAACTTTTAAAGGACAAGGGAAACCTGAAGCCGCTTCCCGATGAAAACAATCTTGGATTTGGCATCCACTTTACGGACCACATGTTCAAGATGGACTACTCAGAGGACCAGGGATGGCATGGGCCAAGGATCATGCCCTATGGAGACTTTCACCTGGATCCTGCAGCAGTTGTACTCCACTATGGCCAGGCAATATTTGAAGGCCTTAAGGCCTACAAAGGAAGGGACCAGAAGATCCGCCTTTTTCGCCCAAGGGAAAACGCTAAAAGGCTAAACCGCTCAGCGTGGCGCATGTGCATGCCCGAGATGGACGAGGATAAATTTATTCAGGCCATCAAGGAACTTGTAAAGGTGGAAGCCAGATGGGTTCCATCCCTCAAGGGCACTTCTCTATACATTCGTCCCTTCATAATCGCCTCTGAGCCCTTTCTGGGGGTTAGACCTGCAAAGGAATATATATTCTCAATAATTTTGACGCCGGTTGGGGCCTACTACTCGGAGGGATTCAATCCTGTAAAGATATTTGTCACCGACAAGTTTGTCCGTGCAGCAAAGGGCGGGGTAGGCGAGGCCAAGACTGCGGGCAACTATGCGGCAAGCCTCATGGCCTCCGAGGAGGCAAAGAAACTTGGATTTACCCAGGTTCTCTGGCTCGATGCGGCCCAGAGAAAGTATGTGGAAGAAGTGGGCACCATGAACATATTCTTTCTCATTGATGATACCCTCGTGACACCAGCCCTTTCAGGAAGCATTCTTCCTGGCATCACCAGGGATTCCGTTCTGGCCCTGGCCAGGAAGTGGGGCATAAGGGCAGAAGAAAGGCCCATTTCCATTGACGAGGTTCTAGAATCTGCAGAATCTGGCCGACTTAAGGAGTGCTTCGGCACGGGCACTGCCGCTGTTATCTCTCCAGTAGGCTCTCTCTACTACAAGGGTAAAAGTTTTGAGGTCAACGGTGGCAAAACAGGAGAGCTTGCCCAGAGACTCTTTGACGAGATAACCGGGATTCAGTACGGGGATAGGGAAGATCCCTTTGGCTGGATAGAGTTTGTTGAATAACCTGGCCTATAGGGCCTATACGGCTGCAGCCGAGGCAACCTCCCTGGCTGCAGCCTGCCTGTAACCATCCATGAGCTCGTCCATGAGCTCCTGCACAGAAACGATCTTGTCTATCCGGTGGACATTTTCTCCGCAAAACACGAAACCTGCACCCAGATTACCCCTTTGGGCATTTATCAGAGCCATTCCTATACAGTACGGGGTATCAGGATATCGGCAGGTCTTGATGCACTTATAGGCGCACTTTTTGGGATGCTTTTCCCCGCGGGCCATCTTTTCAAGAAAAGCCCCCTTGAGTGCACGCCCGGGAAGCCCTACTGGGCTCTTTATAATCATTACATCATCCTCAGTTGCCTTTAAATAGGCCTGCTTGAACTCGTCTGAGGCGTCACACTCATGGGTTGCAACAAATCTTGTGCCCATCTGCACACCTGCTGCACCCATCTTTATGAACCTGTATATGTCTTCACCTGTGTATATGCCGCCTGCTGCAACTACGGGAATATGGCAGGAATTGGCATCCTCCCATGGTTTTACTGCCTCGATCACCTCTTTGACCAGGTTTTCCACCTGGAATTCAGGCTTAAAGAGATCCTCTGCCTTGAAGCCAAGGTGTCCCCCTGCCTTTGGCCCTTCAACCACAAAACCGTCAGGCAGCCTGTCATAATGTTCCTTCCAGCGCCTGCACAAAAGCCCTGCAGCCCGGCCTGAAGACACAATGGGCACAAGGGCTGTCTCACAGCCTTCTGGAATCATTCCCGGAAGCTTAAGGGGAAGGCCGGCTCCGCTTATGATGATGTCCGCACCCGCCTCGGCAGATATGCGCACCATCTCCTGGTAGTCCTGGAGGGCCACCATTATGTTCACCCCTATGGGGCCACCGCCTGAAAGCTCCTTTGCCCTTCTTATCTCGTTATCCAAGGCCCTGAAGGTGGCCTCTCTTGGATTCTTATGAAAATCCTTTTCATTAAGGCCTATAAGCACAGAGGCCACCACGCCGATGCCTCCAGCCCTTGCAACTGCTGATGCAAGTCCGGACATAGATATACCAACCCCCATTCCGCCCTGAATCACTGGGTAACGGGACCTGGCATGTCCGATCTGGAGACTAGGCGGCTCCGTATTTGGATTGTTTGAAATCATGGACGACTTTTAGCCCACAACTTGGAGTCAGTCAAGCTTTGCCTGAGCTAATTTATTAGGCCCCAAAAAAAGGGGGGGGGGAGGCAGCCAGGATATTACTTTTAGAATTCCACAGGAAGTTTTTGGACCTCTTCTCGGGTAAATACCGGGCCGTCCTTGCACACGTATACTGGCCCGACATTACAGTGTCCACAGATGCCGATACCGCACTTCATCCTGTTTTCAAGGGAAAGATAGACCTGGCTGTCCTTCCAGCCTGCCTCCTCAAGGGGCGGCATGGTGAACTTTATCATGATGGGAGGGCCGCAAATGAGGGCCGCTGCATTTTCAGGAGACGGACGAACCTGCCCGGCAATGCTTGGAACAAAGCCAACAAGACCATCCCAACCCGGAGCCTCCCTGTCCACGGTTATATGGACGTCCAGATCCCCCCTACTCTGCCACGCCTTTAGTTCCTCCTTGTAAAGGAGCATTCCAGGCGTCCTTGCCCCGTATATGACCGTGATCTTGCCATACCTGTCCCTGTGCTCAAGCATGTAGATCAGGGTGGCCCTCAAGGTGGTAAATGCAAAGCCCCCTGCAATGATAACGATATTTTTCCCCCTGAGTTCGGAATCAACAGGGAAACCGTTTCCCAGCGGGCCTCTCACCCCGATTGGATCCCCCTTGTTCATCTTGTGAAGGGCTGTGGTGACAACCCCTGCCCTGTTTACAGTAAAAAGCAGGCTTCCCTTTTCCGTGGGAGAAGAGGCAATGCCAATGGGAATCTCCCCCTTTCCTGCAATGCTGAGCATTGCAAACTGGCCCGGTGTGTGGTTCCAGTTCTCCCTGTCTTTTTCGTCTTCAAGGACCAGCCGAAAGGTCTTGAGGTTCCCGTCTTCTGTCTCTACGATGATATCATCTATCACTGCCGGGTAAGGCAAATAGGGGTTCATTTTTATCTCATTATCCATTGCCATCACACTTCAAGCATCCTTGCTAGTACCTGCCTTATATCTATGTTTACAGGGCAGTCCCTGACACACCTTCCGCATCCAACGCATGAAACGGGCCCGAATCTGTCTGGAAAGTATTTGAGCTTGTGCATGAAGCGGTTTCTAACCCGCTTTAACTTATCTCCCCTGGGGTTGTGGCCAGAGGCATGTTGTGTAAACAGGGGAAACATGCACGAGTCCCAGTACCTTATCCGTCTCCCCTTTCCCCTTAAGGTCTCATCCTGTATGTCAAAACAGTAGCAGGTGGGGCACAAAAAGGTGCAGGTTCCGCAGTTTATGCACGCATCGGAGACTTCCTGCCAAAAAGGTGCGTTGTAAAGATCCATAAGGCCCTTTGAACGGAGCCTGGAAGAAGTCTCTTCCGCGTCTTTGTTCACCTTTTCTCTTAAGCCCTTAACAAACACCTCTTCCTCTTCTGTAGGCTCCCTGAAAAAGTCAAACTCTAAAAGACCAAGGCCCTTTTCCGTTATGGGCTCAAGAAAGAGCGCGCCATCTTCCAGCTCCACCACTGCCAGATCCATGCCCTCCATGCCCAAAGGGGAGCCACCTGTCCATGTGCAAAAACATGTTGAGCAGCCATCCTTGCAAAGAAAACCCACCATTGTGGTCTCATCCCTGTTCTTTTGAAAGTATGGGTCCTCTTCGTATGGCATGGAATTTAAGACAACACTTCTTGCGTCACAGGGACGAACACCAAAAAGGAGCCTTGGCCTTTTTTCGCACACAGGCTCCTTTAGCCTGAAGGCGTCTTTAAGGCCAGGACGTGCCCCAAACTCAAAAAGGACCTCTGGTTGCGGAAAAAAGAATGTCTTGATGGTGGTCTTGGGTACACCCTCTGGAATCCTTGGAAGGCCCTTTTTCCCAAGCCTGCCCCATTGGTAGAGGTCCCCCTTGACCTTTACAGGGCAAAAGACATCAAAAACCCGGCAAAGCTCCTCAAGCCACTTTTCAGCCTGTGCCTTTTCAACCACAAGGGGTTTCACTTTTTGTCACCTTTTTTGATATTGGTAATAATAAAGTCCTCCGGGTCATCCACCTTGTAGGTACTTAAGGGAAGCGGAGTTTCCACATCTAGGCCCGGCTCAAAACCGTAAAGCTCAAGCACATCCTTTTGAAGCTTCTTGGTAAATAGCCTCATCCTTATCCCCATGGGACAAACACTTTCACAGGAGCCGCAGTCCGTACACCTTCCTGCACAGTGATAGGCCCTTAGAATGTGAAAGAGGGCCGTATCCACCCTGTCTATGCTCTTGCCAACCCACTGGGGCCTTGAATCGTCCACAAAGCATGTCGGGCAGTAACAAAGAGGACAGACGTTTCTGCACGCATAACACCTTATGCAGGAGCTTATCTCCTCCTGGAACCACTTCCACCTCTCCTCTATATCCAGGGCCTCTATTTCATCCACCTGGCGAAACCTGTCTGGGATGTCACGTTTTCCACTGAGCCCACCCACAAGCTCATCATAGATTACCGGGTCCGGGTGTGTGCAGGTCTTGCAGTTGTCCCTGACAACGTCCCAGCGGTTTATCTTTTCCTCAAAATCCTTTCCCTTCACCACCAGGAAGTTTGCCTGCTCTTCCATTGACAAAATCTCCCTGTTTCCAACGAACCTTTGCACCTTGCGCCTGTCCACCATGCCGCGGCTGGATATGCCAACTATTACCACCCGATTTCTATCTATCTGGTTCTCCTGGATCTGCACCACCATGTTTCTGGACCAGCATCCCGTGGCAACAACACCCACCTTGGGAAGGGGCCCTTCGGGAGGCGGCTCGTTGGGTCGCCTTGGAGGCTCAAAAGACTTCAGAAGTGCCGGAAGGTAGTTAGCCAGATTTATTACGCAAAAGCTGCTCCAGGAAAGATTCTCCGCCTCCTTGGCATCTCTTGCCACATAGGGCTGCATCATGCCTGGAAGGGAGCCTGTGGTGTAGCCAAGAAAGGCGGCCACCTCACCAGATTCCAAGAGGGAGGATGCAATGGAGCGGATTTTCCCGGCTATTTTCTCATTCACGCTGGACATGAATCTATTTCCTTTACGAGCTTTCTTGCAGGACCAAGGCGCCTTACACGTTCCGTGACCTCCTGGGCAACCTTGGCAAACTGTTCCCCTTCAGAGGCGGAAACCCATGAAAAGTTTACGCGTCCTGGCTCTATGCCTATGAACTCAAGAAACCTTTCAAGCAGGGCAAAACGGCGCCTTGCATAGAGATTGCCGCTTATGTAGTGGCAATCCCCGGGGTGGCACCCTGAAACAAGCACTCCATCTGCCCCTGATCTCAAGGCATCGAGGATCATGTTCGCACTTACCCTGCCTGAACAGGGAACCCTTACAATTCTAATTGACGGCGGATACTGGTAGCGGCTTACCCCTGCCAGGTCTGCCCCGGCATAGCTGCACCAGTTGCACAAAAAGGCAATTATTTTGGGCTCCCACTGATTCTTCTTTGCCTTCTCCATCGGCTCTGCTTCCTACTCCTCCATGGCAGCCTCTACGGCCGCCATTATCTGCTCGTTTCCAAGGTTTTTTATGGTTATGGCATCGCTTCTGCAGCCTGCCACACACGCCCCGCACCCCTTGCAAAGACCTGTATCCACCACTGCTTTTCCGCTATTTTTATCAATGGTCACTGCATGATAGGCACACACCTGGGTGCAGACTGCACACCCGGTGCACTTCATGACATTTACCACTGCGGTTACAGACTCTGCTGGCACCGCATCCCTTGAAAGGACCAGGCTTGCCCGTGAGGCCGCTGCCTGGGCCTGTGAAATGGTCTCCTCAACAGGCTTTGGATAGTGGCAAAGACCTGCCAGGTACACCCCGTCTGTTGCAAAGTCAACGGGTCTAAGTTTCATGTGGGCCTCAAGGAGAAAGCCCTCCTCTGTCATGGTGCACTTAAAGAGCTTTGAAAGCTCTCCAACGTCATCCCTTGGTCTTACTGCAGAGGCAAGAACCAGAAGGTCTGGATGCAGCCGCACCTCCCTGTCTATGATGGGATCAATCACGTCCACCACAATATTGCCGTCCTGCTCATTGACCCTTGGGAGGTTGTCAAGATCGTATCTTATGAAGACTATGCCCTTTTCCCTTGCCTCCTGATAGATATACTCCCTCTTCCCATAGGTCCGTATGTCTCTATAGAGCATGAAGATGTCCATTTCCGGGTTCAGCTCCTTGAGCTTAAGGGCCTGATCTATGGCATGGGTGCAGCAGACCCTGCTGCAGTAAGGACGTTCAGGGACCCTTGAACCAACGCAGTGAATGAACACGGCCTGGCTAAGCCCCTTAAGTGCCTCATCATCCCTAATAAAGCGCTGGTCAAGCTCAAGGAGTGTATGGACGTTCGGATTTTTCCCATAGAGATAGTTCCAGGGGCCTGATCTTGGCTTAAAAGACTCTGCACCAACGGCAACAATTGCAACGCCGTGTTCCACCTCGAAACCGTTTGAAAGGCGCGTTCTGAACTGGCCCACTGAGCCCTCCACATGCTCAATGGTTGCGCCAAGCTGGACATCTATTTCAGGATGGGTCTCTACGCGCCTTACCAGCTCTTCCAGATAATCCTGCATGGGCCTTCCCTGCCAGGTCCTGTAGAACTTTCTGGCATGACCTCCAAGACTATCCTTCCTTTCAACTAAGCATACGGGAAAGCCCTGATCTGCCAGGGAAAGGGCAGAAACCATGCCTGCAACCCCGCCACCAATCACCAGGGCCCTCTTTGTAACAGACACGTGGTTGTATGGAAGGGGTTCATCACCCCTCACCTTGGCAACTGCCATGCGCACCAGGTCCTTGGCCTTTCTGGTTGCGGCGTCTGGCCACTTTTGATGAACCCAGGAGTCCTGATCCCTGATGTTTGCCATCTCAAAAAGAAACTTGTTTATGCCTGCCTCCCGCAAGGTCTCCTGGAAAAGGGCCTCGTGGGTCCTTGGGGTGCATGAGGCCACCACAACCCTGTTGAGCCCCTCTTTCTTAATGGTCTCCACCATCTGGTTGATGGTGTCCTGGGAACAGGTAAAGAGGTTATTCTGTGCAAATACCACCCCGGGCAGGGTCCTGGCGTATTGGGTGACCTCTTCAACATCCACCACGCTTGCTATGTTTATCCCGCATGAACAGACAAAGACCCCTATCCTTGGAGGCTCTGCATAGACGTTTTTCTCAGGTGGAAACTCCTTCTTTCTTGTCTCTGTCCACCTGGATTCATGAAGGATGGAGCCTGCGCCACAGGCAGCAGCACTTGCCTCCATGACAGACTGGGGAATGTCCTTTGGCTCGGCAAGGGTCCCGCAGACAAAAATGCCAGGTCGGCTGGTGGCAACAGGGGTAAAGGGGGAGGTGGAGACGAAATTGTCATGATCAAGCTCTACATCAAGACTGTGACACAGCTTCATGACCTCCGGGTCTGTTTCAAGGCCAACGGAAAGGACCACCAGGTCAAACTCCTCTTCCTTTATTTCACCGTCTTCTCCCGAATAACGGAGCCTTAAGTTTTCATTTGGCGCAGGAAGTATGGTGTGGACCCTTGCCCTGTGAAAGTCTATGCCCTCCCTTTTGGCCCTCTCATAGTAGGCCTCAAAACCCTTTCCATGGGTCCTCATGTCCATGAAAAATATGGATGATGAAAGCCTTCCGGATTCAGAGTGCTCCCGGGCAATCACCGCCTGCTTTATTGCGTACATGCAGCAAACAGATGAACAGTAGCCGTGGCAGGCCCGGTTTACGTCCCTTGAACCCACACACTGAAGCCATGCAATCTTCTCAGGCTCCTTTTTGTCTGAGGGCCTTTCCATGTGGCCCATGCAGGGGCCGGAAGGGCTCAAAAGCCTTTCAAACTCCATGCTGGTGACAACGTTTTTAAGTGTACCGTAGCCTGTAAAATCAAGCCCTGACGGGTCAAAGGGCCTGAATCCAAGGGCGAGGATAACGGAGCCGACCTCTAGGGTTATCTCCTCGGGCCTGTCTTCAAAGTTTATTGCCCCTGTCGGGCACACCTTTTGGCAGAAGCCGCACCTTCCTGGCTTTTTGATATAGATGCAGGCATCTGCGTCTATGGCGTACTTTAAGGGCACGGCCTGTGGATAGCGCAAATATATGGCCTTTCTGGTGCCAAGGCCCAGATCAAATTCGCTTGGCACCTTTTTGGGGCACTTTTGGGCGCAGGTGCCGCACGCTATACACTTTTCAGGGTCAACGTACCTTGGATTTTTCCGCACCCTTACGCGGAAATTTCCTGGCTCTCCCTCCACACCAAGCACCTGGCTCAAGGTCATGAGGTTTATGTTCAGGTGGCGGCCTGCCTCCACAAGCTTTGGAGAAAGGATACAGGCAGAGCAGTCGTTGGTGGGAAAGGTCTTGTCAAGCTGGGACATGCTTCCGCCAATGGCGCTGCTCCTTTCCACAAGATGCACGTAGAAGCCGCTGTCCGCCAGGTCGAGAGCCGCCTGGACCCCTGCTATTCCCCCACCTACCACAAGTACCGAACCTTTGGGTCTGCTCATCTGCTCCTTCCCTTTTAAGCCTTTATCTTCAGGCCTTATCATCAAGCACAAGGGCCTTTTCAAGCCAGTTCCACAAGTGGGTGGTCTTCCACTTGCCTCCATAAAAGTCACAAATATCCAATATCTGTGTATGGCAGTTGTGACAAGGGGTAATGACCACGTCTGCACCGGTTGAAGCAAGCTGATCAAACTTCACCCTGCCATAGCGCCGCCTGTTTTCCACAAAGCCTGCCTGGAGGGCGCCTCCTCCCCCACCGCAGCAGTAGTTGTTTGAAAGCCTTGGCCAGCTGTCCACGAAGTTTTCCTCCCCTGCCACTGCCTTTATGACAAAACGAAGGTCATCTGCCACAACATCCCCAAGGCCCTGACGCACAAGCTTACAAGGATCCTGACAGGTAAACTTCAACCCCTCCCTGTTCCAGGAGGAATCAACCTTGAGCCTTCCTTCCCGGATGAGCTGGGCATATAGGGATATTACGCTTATGAATTCAAACTTGTGGGGAATATTGAAGCGGCGCAACCCCTCCAGGGTTGCGTAGAACATGTGTCCTCACTCGGTGTTTATGTAATATCGGCATCCGAGCTCATCCACCACCTCTGCCTGCTTCCGGACCGTGTACTCCCAGTCCTCAGGATCTCCGGTAAAGAGGCAGTAGTTTGCGCCATCCCACCACTTTGAGGAATAGGTCCAGTCAATGCCCGCAACATGGAGTATCTTCCAAAGAGGAACCATCTCTTCCGGCTCAACCGTTGGCTCCTTGGCATTTTGGTTCAGGTAGTATAGGGCGCCCTTTTTGTCTATGGGGGCCTGTAAATCCTTCCACTGGGGCTCGTTTTGCCTCACCTCTTCCAGGACATCATTTACCACCCAAACGAAATCCTCGTTGGGTATGCCTGTGCTGTTGCTCTGCTTCTGGAGATCACATGAACGCTGGAGATTTTTTGGCCTTTTTTCCCTGGGCCTCATGCCCCTTATCTCGTAGACTATCCGTCCAACATCAATACCCATGGGGCATGCATACCTGCACCTTTGGCACATGGTGCACGAATAAATCCAGTTGGTTTCAAGGATTTCCTGATCCTGCCCAAGGACCAGGAGTCTTAAAAACTTTCGTGGGTCAAGCCCCTCTATCCCGCTTGCAGGGCAGCCACTTGCGCAGAGCCCGCATGTGAGACAGTAATCTATGTGTGCATCAGGAACGGCCTTTTCTATCTGTCTTTTGACCCTGGCCCTGATTGATGAAAGGTCTACGATTTCTTTTTCCATTTTGAGCAACCCCTGTGAGGACAAAAAGCAACCAGCAACCACAAAACCCCTTGTTAACTATTAACTATATTTTATGAAAAACTTTGTCAAATTCGTAACAAGCCGTATTTTGATGATTAAGGAAGGATAATGACGATTAAGAGCCAATGCTCAATTTTTCAAACCCTGAATGAGACCTTTCCCTGTTAAAACCATGGCAGTTTAAGGGGCCAAATCCAGACCAGGATCAACGGTTTTGGGTAGCGAGGACCACCAAATCCCTTACGGCGGTTACCATGAGGATATCTTCAGGGAGAATATTCCCCTTTGACACAGGCCTGTCCAGCAAAAAACAGCCAATGGGTTTCTGATTCACCACTATTGGGGCAAGGCATACCTGCCCTTGAGGCCGTATCTGGTTGGGGGCCTTTTTCTCACCAGTAACAGTATGCCAGTTGAGCGTTCTGATTTGGTTCTGTTCAAAACAGCGGGCCACATCCTGATTCCTTGGCGGATATGCCATCTCTAGTCCGGCCTTGACCCCTTCCGTGCCCTTACCTATGGCGTAGCGGGGCCTAAGCCACCTCTTATCCACTGTTAGGAGGCTTAAGACCACCCTTTCCATTTCCACTCCCCTCAGAAGGGCCTCTGCCGCCAGCAGGTAAACCTTATCGAGCCCAAACCGTTTCTGAACCATGATGGATGTAAGGTTTGTTAAAAGCCCCAGAAACCTGGATACCCCTCCCACGTTACCATTGCCCCCTTGGGGATAGGCCAGGTGACCATTTGACCTGTCGAGTCTTTTGGAAATGGTCTTTACCCTCTTTAGTGTGGCCCTGGATTTAAAGGCAGGGGACAAAGACAAAGAGGCGTCAAAGGCCTGGCTTATCTTTTTTACAACACCCTCTGTAGATGAGGAGATTTCCCTGGCAATCTTATCTATCACTCCTGACAATAGCTTGGAGCCGCTGTCTGTCAACACCGATCGGATGGCAAGATGACACATGCCAATAACTTTTGAGTCAGGATCGCTGAATGTTTGTGACCCTTCCATGGAATTAATCATTGACTGGGGTAGCCCCCACAGTTCCCCAAATCCCCGCCCTAAATCACTAAAGAATGCCTCCACGGCCTTTCTTTGTTCCTCTCCTTCAGACTCCTTTGCAGCCAATGCTTCATAGAGTTTGCTCTGATGCAGGCACAAGATGATCCTGCCTAGGCAATGAAAGAGGCCTCTTACAAAAACAGACTCGCCCGTTGACTCTCCCTCCGGATCGAGAATGTCCTGGGCAAGGAATGCAGCAGTAAAGGAGGAGAGAATCAATGATACCAGGGGGTCGTTCTTGCTCTTTTCCGCAAGATCGAGAACTGCCATATTCATGGCAATCTTCCTTACCGTTTCAAATCCCAGAAGAACCAGGGCCTGGGTAATGGTTGTTATTTCCTGTCCGCATCTTCTGTAATATACGGAATTTACTGTCCTGATAACCTTGCCTGTAAGACCCATATCTTCAAGTATTATGCCCGAAAGCTCCTCAAAGGCGGACTCTGACTCTGGATTGAGCCTTGAAAGCCTCAAAAGGGTGTCTGACAGGCAGGGCAGATCCTCCTGCCTGTACCTGGAGATGATTTCGCTGGCAAGGTTCCTGGGTATTTCCAAAAAGGTCTCCTCTTTTGAGTCAAACAGTTACTAACTTTACCCACGAAATATAAAAGGCCTTATAATTTTTATAATCGGGAAAATGGGCTGGATTATAAAAATGAAAAAGGCCGCAGCCTTCGAAGTGGCTGCAGCCTTTACATTTAAATGGTCTTAATATCTTATCTTATTAGTAAAGCGGCTTTAGCTGAACTCTCCTATTCAGGGCCCTTCCCTCTGGTGTATCATTTGAGGCAACAGGCCTTGTAAACCCATAACCCTTTACCTTTAGTCTTGATGGAGAGATACCATGCTTAATAAGGTAGTTGGCAACTGCCTGGGCACGTCTCAGGGAGAGCTTCATGTTGTAGGCGGCAGAGCCAATGTTGTCAGTATGTCCCTGGATCTCCACCTTGAGCCCTGGGTTGGCCTTCAGGACCTTTACCACCTCGTCAAGGTTCTTGTAGTACTTTGGTTTGATGT
>JALWNK010000041.1 GCA_026995935.1 Deltaproteobacteria bacterium | reverse complement strand
GCAAGCATGAACATCGCAATTGACAGCCTGACAGAAGAGCAGGAAAAATATCTTTCCTCCTGGGAGATGGGAACCTAACAGCCCTTTTACCCTGTAGGCCCTTTTTGGGTTTACAGAACTCGTATAAACTTATAAAAAAGGCAGGAGTAACAGTTGCTTCTGCCTTTTTTGATTTTGGCGAAAAAGATTAAATGGAAAAGAAACAACAAAAGAAAGAAAAACTCTGGGGAGGAAGATTCAGCCAGTCCACTGAAAGGCTGGTTGAAGACTTCACTGAGTCTGTAAGCTATGACAGGCGCCTTTATCGCCAGGACATAAGGGGCAGCATTGCCCATGCAAGGATGCTTGGGGAAAGGGGCATCATACCCCAAAAGGATGCCCAGAGGATAATTGAAGGGCTTGAAAAAATCCTTGAGGAAATAGAAGAAGGCCGCTTTGAGTGGAAAAAGGAGCTGGAAGACGTCCACATGAACATTGAAAAGGCCCTTACGGATATGATAGGGCCTGCCGGTGGAAGGCTACATACGGCCCGTTCAAGAAACGACCAGGTGGCAACGGACTTTCGGCTTTTCATCAAGGATGAAATCAAGGAACTGGATGAACTTCTAAAGGGCATACAATCTGCCTTTATTCACCAGGCGGAAAAGTACATGGGGCTTATCATGCCCGGTTTTACACACCTTCAAAAGGCCCAGCCTGTCCTTTACTCCCACCACATGCTGGCATACTTTGAGATGTTTAAAAGGGACAGGCAGCGCCTTTCAGACTGTGTCAGGCGGGTGGATGTATGCCCCCTAGGAAGTGCCGCCCTTGCAGGCACAAGCTACCCCATAGACAGGCAGATGACTGCAAGGGAGCTTGGCTTCTCACAGGTAAGCCCAAACAGCATGGATGCGGTTTCTGACAGGGACTTTGCCCTTGAGTTCCTGTTTTGCCTTTCTGTCATCATGATGCATCTAAGCCGCCTTTCTGAGGAGCTTATAATCTGGATGAGCTCTGAATTTTCCTTTGTGGAGCTTCCAGATGCCTACTGCACAGGCTCTAGCATTATGCCCCAGAAGAAAAACCCAGATGTACCAGAGCTTGTACGTGGAAAGACGGGAAGGGTCTATGGAAGCCTGTTTGCGCTTTTCACCACCTTAAAGGGCCTTCCCCTCACCTACAACAGGGACCTCCAGGAAGACAAGGAACAGCTCTTTGACGCCCTTGATACCGTTAAGTCTTCTTTAGCGGTCATGACCGGAGTGGTTGAAAAAATGATTCCCAGGGCCCAAAACATCACCAGGGACACGGAAACTGGATTTTTGACTGCCACAGACCTTGCAGACTACCTTGTGAAAAAGGGGCTTCCCTTCAGACAGGCACACGAGGTGGTTGGAAAGGCGGTTGCACGCTGCATTGAGCACGGGGCAGAACTCCATGAACTGGATATGGATGAGCTTAGAAAACTCCATGAACTAATTGACGAGGATGTGCTGGAGGTGCTTAGTGTGGAAGGCTCTGTCAGATCGAGAAACTGCACAGGCGGAACAGGGCATGAGGTTGTGAAAGAGGCACTTTCAGAGGCAAAGAGCTGGCTTAAAAAATTCAGGATTTTCCAATGAAAAAGATCTTTATATTATTCCTGCTTTTTCTGATAGTGCCAAGCCTTTTCTCTGGATGCGGAAGAAAGAGGGCACCAGTGCCCCCAGGGACCCTCAGGCCAGAACGCATAAAGGACCTTTCCTACAAGATAGTAAAGGAAGGGGCCATACTTAGCTGGAGTGTACCTTTCAGAAACCACGACGGAAGCCCGCTTACACACATCAAGGAGTTTTTATTGTTCAAGGCAGAGGCCCCCATTGAATCTGCATGTCTGACCTGCCCGCCTGATTACGGGAAACCCATTAGGATCGCATATGATGGCAAACCTGAGCCCGGAAAAAAGATGGTGTACGAAGACACAACTGTCCGAAAAGGCTTTTATTACACCTACCAGGTAAAGACGGTTAAAGGCCTTTTGAATGTCTCTGACTTTTCAAACAAGGTGACCTTTGCCTTTCACAGCCCGCCTGCAAGTCCCATGAATCTTTCTGCAAAGGTATTCGAGGAAGGGGTGGAGCTAGATTGGCTTCCTCCACAGGAATTTGAAGACGGCGAACCCTTAGACGACCAACCGCTTGAATACAAAATTTACAGAAGATTCAGTGATGAGGAGAAGTGGACACCCCTTCCGGGAACCACTGAAAAGACCAATTACTTTGACAAGATAAGAAGGACCTACCGCCAGGTGACCTATAAGGTTGCTGCCATCTTTTACTACCACGATACCAGAATCGAAGGGCCACCCTCCACCCCGGTTGTGGTAAAGGCAAGGGGCCTTCAGAATATCCCTCCGCCAACCCATGTCAAGGCGGCACGGACCAAAAGAGGCATCAGGATTTCCTGGCACCCTGTAAGACGGCCTGGAATTGTTGGCTACTACGTGTTCAGAAGGGACTCAAGCGGTCTTGTTATTCAGCTCAACTCTGAACCTGTGCCAACATCATCCTTCATTGACAACACCCAACTTGAACCAGGCAGATATTCCTACTGGGTAACATCCATAGACGATTCCTATCCGCCAAACCAGAGCATGGCTTCAAACATAGTTACAATTACTGTGAGATAGAAGGGATTCTTCCATGGACCACTTTCAATACAGAGACGGGATACTTTACTGTGAAGACGTAAGCCTTGAAGAAATAGCAGAGGCTGTGGGCACTCCCTTTTACTGTTACTCCTCAGCTCATCTTAAGGACAGATTTGAGGCGTACAAAAGGGGCTTTGGCAAAAGGAAACATCTCATCTGTTTTGCAGTAAAATCAAACAGCAACCTTGCGGTGCTAAACTGCCTCTCAGGCCTCGGGGCAGGCGCGGACATTGTCTCTGGAGGTGAGCTTTTTCGAGCCATCAAGGCAGGGATGAGGCCTGAAAGGATAGTCTATTCCGGGGTTGGAAAGACGGAAGAGGAGATGGCATACGCCCTTAATGAGGGAATAGCCATGTTCAATGTGGAGTCCCTGGAAGAGATGGCCCTTCTTTCAAAGGTTTCAAAAAAGGTGGGCAAAAAGGCCCCAGTCGCCTTCAGGGTAAACCCGGACGTGGATCCAAAGACCCATCCATACATTTCCACAGGGCTAAAGAAAAACAAGTTCGGCCTCTCAAGAGAACAAGCCCTTTACGCCTACAAAAAGGCCTCCACGGACAAGTGGCTTTCCATAAAGGGCATAGACTGCCACATAGGCTCCCAGATAACTGAGATATCCCCCTTTATAGACGCATTTAGAAGGCTCAAGGACCTCATCGGCCAGATCGAGGGCATGGGAATTACCCTTTCCCATGTAGACATAGGAGGGGGCCTTGGCATCTCCTACAAGGAAGAGGTCCCCCCCTCTCCTGAGGACTACATCTCCGAAATGGTGAAAGAGGCGCAGGACCTAGACAAGACCATAATAGTTGAGCCAGGCCGCTCAATATGCGGAAATGCCGGAGTCCTTGTGACCAATATCCTCTACACCAAGGAAAACGGAAGCAAGAGATTCTACATAGTGGATGCTGGTATGAACGACCTTGGAAGACCAAGTCTATACGATGCCTACCACGAGATAAGGCCTGTCAGGCAACTGAACACGGAAACTGAAATTGAGGCAGACGTTGTGGGTCCAATCTGCGAAACAGGGGATTTCCTTGCCCGCTCGCGCCAACTGCCCCAGCTCTCTTCAGGAAGCCTTCTTTCTGTAATGAGCGCCGGGGCCTACGGCTTCACCATGGCATCAAACTACAATTCAAGGCCAAGGGTTTCAGAGGTCATGGTCCATGGGAACCGCTTCCACGTAGTTAGAAAGAGGGAGACGTGGCAGGACCTGGTTCGGGGTGAGACCATCCCTGAGGAGGCATGCTGAAATGAAAAACATCCCCTTTAAAAAGATGCACGGAAGCGGAAACGACTTCATCCTCATTGACAACAGGCAGGGGCTTATAAAGCCAGAAGAGGCCCCGGAGCTTGCTAGTAGGCTGTGCAGGCGCGGATTTGGTATTGGGGCAGACGGGCTCATCCTTATTGAAGATTCAAAAAGGGCCGATTTCAAATGGCGTTTTTTGAATGCAGACGGAAGCCTTGCAGAAATGTGCGGAAACGGCGGTCGCTGTGCTGCGCGCTTTGCCAGCATTGCTGGCATCTGTAAAGACGATCTCACCTTTGAAACCAAGGCGGGCATCATAAAGGCAAGGGTAAAGAAAAATTCAGTAAAGCTTCAGCTTACAAGGCCAAGGGATATAAAGGAAGGCATGAGGCTTGACCTTGATGGCAAGGAGATGGTGGTTGACTTTGCAGACACAGGGGTGCCTCATGCCGTGCTCTTTTGCCAGGACGTGGAAGGAATGGACGTAAAGGGCCTTGGAAAGAAGATAAGGAATCACCCTTTTTTTCAGCCGGCAGGCACAAACGTAAACTTTGTCCAGGTACTTTCCCCCAACCAGCTAAAGGTTCGGACCTATGAGCGCGGGGTCGAGGATGAGACCTACGCATGCGGAACAGGTGCCTCTGCAAGCGCACTTCTTGCTGGCCTAAAGGGCCTTGTCTCATCTCCTGTGCAGGTCGTGACCTCGGGAGGAGAAAGGCTGCTGGTCCACTTTGACACCACAAACCTTGATGAAATATACCTTGAGGGAAACGCGGTTCTGGTCTATTCAGGCGTAACAGAAGAGATCTAAGAAGATCCCTACTGGTCTTTCAAGAACCTGTCAAATATCTCAAATGTCTGTCTCACAACCGGGCTGTCCTCTGGGAGTTCCAGGAGGGACTCCTGGGCCATCTCCTTTTGAAATATCTCCTGGCTTGCCGAGACGTAGCCGCCAAAGACAAGGTCCGTCTGCTCAACCGCCTTCTTAACGTGCTCATCAAGGGCCTTTGGCACAGGGTCAGGTACCCTGTTCACTATGAGAACCTTCTGGCCAACCTCCACCTGAAGGGCCTTGGTGAGGTCTGCTATTCGGGCAGCAGTGAGCACGCCCCTGGCAGATGGATCGGATACCACGAAAAGGGTGTGTATCTTACGAAGATTCAGCCTGGAAAGGTGCTCCATGCCTGCCTCGTTGTCCACAAGGAGATAGCGGTAGTTCCTGGACAGCTTTTCCATAACCTGGGCAAGTATGGAGTTTGCCATGCAGTAACAGCCCGGGCCCTCTGGCTGGCCCATGACGAGAAGATCAAACCCCCTTGCCTCTATGACTGCCTGGTTGATGTGTAGCTCCATGAACTCGTTCTTAGTCATGCCCTGGGGTGTCTCAGTCTTCATCCTGTCCCTTATCTCCCCCAGGGTCACGTCCACCTCAAGGCCAAGAAGCTCATTGAGGTTTGCATTGGCATCCGCATCTACTGCTAGAACAGGGGTCTTGCCAGAAGAAACCAGATACTTTATCAAAAGGGCCGTAAGGGTGGTCTTTCCAGTGCCTCCCTTACCTGCCATTGCTATTACCTTTGCACCAGATTCTTGAACCATTACAAATGCACTCCTTTAGAAATCAGAAAATTTAAGACAGGGCCTAGTCGAATGCCGCCCTGAAACACTTCCTAAGCCCCATCCACTGCCTTGGCACCAGGGGACCAAAGGGGGCCAAAAGCTCACTATCATCAATAATGAACCCCATATCCTGTCTGAAAGAAAGGATCTTCTCCGCGCTCTTTACTCCAATGCCCGGAACCATTACAAGCTCCTCCAGGGAGGCCTGGTTTATGTCTACGGCCCTTCCAAGAAGACAAAGACGTCCATCAGTAATATCTTCAGCAGAAGCCAATCTCATCCCAGGATCAACTGGCCTGAAAGCATTGCGACTATTAACAAAGCCTAACATGGATGCATCCCAGATAGCTAAGGCTGCCAGCACGAGTGCGGCCAGAAGCATCAGGGCCTTAACGTCCATGAAAGAATGGGGCCTAGCCGGATCCCTTTTCATCCTTAAGAAGCTTGTAGCAGATTCCGTCCACCAGGGCCTGCCAGCTTGCTTCAATTATATCATGGGATACGCCTACGGTACCCCACTTGTCCCTGGAATCCTTGGATTCTATAAGCACCCGCACCTTTGCGCCTGTACCGGGGCTGTCCGGCAGGACCCTGACCTTGTAGTCTGCAAGGGTCATCTCCTTGAGCTGGGGGTAGAAGGTCTCAAGGGCCTTCCTGATGGCGTTATCAAGGGCGTTAACTGGCCCGTTTCCAACCGCGGCCGTATGCTCGATCTTTCCGCCCACCCTAACCATGACCGTTGCCTCTGCCTGGGGAGGCTCGTCTTCCTTGCACTTCTGGTCTATGACCCTGAAGGCCACCAGGTCAAAATACTTGCGGGCCGTCCCGCTTGCGCGTCTCATGAGAAGCTCAAAGGACGCCTCTGCTCCCTCGAACTGGAATCCCTGGGCCTCAAGCTCCTTGAGCCTTGAGACTATGTCAAGCACCAAAGGATCGTCGCTTGAGATGTCCAGGCCAAACTGCCTTGCCTTTGCAAGGACGTTGCTCTTGCCTGCAAGGTCTGAAACAAGAATCCTCTGCACGTTTCCAACAAGCTCTGGCCTTATGTGTTCGTAGGTCTCCGGGTTTCTCTGGACCGCGCTTACGTGGATGCCGCCCTTGTGGGCAAAGGCGCTTGCGCCAACATATGGCTGGTACTTGTTGGGAGCAAGGTTTGCTATCTCGTAAACGAACCTTGCTATACTGGTGAGTTTTGAAAGGTGCCTTCCTGCCTCACACTCGTACCCCATCTTCAGGACAAGAGCGGGAATTATGGAACAAAGGTTTGCGTTTCCGCAGCGCTCTCCAAAGCCGTTCATTGTGCCCTGCACCTGCCTTACCCCTGCTGTAACGGCCATTACGGAGTTTGCAACGGCCATTTCCGAATCGTTGTGGCAGTGGATGCCAAGGGCAGTATCCTCTCCAAGGGCATCCTGCACGGCCTTTACTATTTCGACTATCTCGTTTGGCAGGGTACCCCCGTTGGTATCACAAAGGACTAGACATTCCGCCCCTGCCTCCTTGGCCCTCTTGAGGGTTGAAAGGGCATAGTCCCTATCCGCCTTAAAGCCGTCAAAAAAGTGCTCTGCATCGTAAAAAAGGGTCTCAACCCTTTGTCTCAGAAAGGAAAGGGAGCTTTCTATAATCTCGAGGTTTCTTTCTAGGCTGATGCGCAGGGCGTCTCTTACGTGGATATCCCAGCTTTTCCCAAAGATGGTTACAACAGGCGCACCAGATGCCACCAGGGCCCTGAGATTCGGGTCTTCCTCTGCCTTGTTCCTGGCAGGATGTGTGGAGCCAAAGGCGGCAATCCTGCTGTGTTTGAGGTTGTACTGCCTTATTTCTGAAAAAAACTGCTGGTCCTTTGGGTTTGACCCTGGCCAGCCCCCTTCAATGTAGTCGATTCCAAGTTCATCGAGTTTCTGGGCGATCCTGATCTTGTCCTCAACGGAAAGGTTGAAGTTTTCTGCCTGGGTACCATCCCTCAGGGTGGTGTCATATATCTCGACCTTCTTTGACATTTAAACACCTCTTTTGGAAGGATCAGTCTTGATTTTCCTTGTCAAGGCCAAAGCCTTCGTGCAGCGCCCTTACTGCAAGCTCTGTAAACTTTTCATCTATCACGCAGGATACCTTTATCTCCGAGGTGCTAATCATAAGGATATTCACCCCGTGCTTTGCAAGGATGTCAAACATCTTGCTTGCAACTCCTGCGTGGTTTCTCATGCCCACGCCAACAATGGAGACCTTTGCAATGCCCTTGTCCCCCACAACGCTTTCTGCGCCAATATCCTTGGCAGTGCGTTCCACTATCTCTAGGGCCTGCTGAAAGTCGCCCTTTGGTACGGTAAAGGTCATGTCCGTAAGGTTTCCCTCCCTGGTATTCTGGATAATCATGTCCACCACAATATTTGCGTCAGAGATGGGATTGAAGATACTTGCGGCAATACCGGGCTTGTCCGGCACTTTTTTAACAGTTATCCTCGCCTCATCCCTGCTGTAGGTTACTGCCGAAACCAGTACGTCTTCCATTGATTCATCCTCCTTAACCACCATGGTGCCAGGGCTTTCGCTGAAACTTGACCTTACGTGCAGCGGCATATTGTAGCGCATGGCAAACTCCACAGACCTTATCTCAAGGACCTTTGCGCCAAGGCTTGCCATCTCCAGCATCTCCTCGTAGGAGATCCTGTCAATCTTCCTGGCGCTTGGGCAAATGTTTGGATCAGTTGTGTAAACCCCGTCAACGTCCGTGTAAATCTCGCAAACGTCGGCCCCCAGGGCAACCGCCACGGCCACCGCCGTTGTGTCAGAGCCTCCCCTTCCAAGGGTTGTTATGTCTCCAATCTCATCTACACCCTGAAAGCCTGCAACCACCGGTATCTTTCCCTGGGAAATCGCCCTCTTCAATTTCTCTGTTGGAATGTTTCTTATTCTTGCCTTTGTGTGGGCAGCATCCGTCTCTATGGGGATCTGGTAGCCGAGAAAGGATTCGGCATCAAGCCCGCGCGCCTTTACTGCCATGGAAAAGAGGGAGATGGTTACCTGCTCCCCGGTTGAAAGGAGCACGTCAAGTTCCCTCTTATCCGGCTGACTTTGCATCTCAAGGGCCAAGGAAATTAGATAGTTGGTCTGGCCAGCCATGGCCGAAAGGACCACCACCACGTCATCGCCCTGTTGCTTTCTCCTTATTACCCTGTCTGCCACCCTCTTTATCCTGTTGCAGTTTGCAACCGAGGTCCCGCCATATTTTTGCACTACAAGAGCCATGTCTATTCCTCTTTTTCACCTGCCCAGATTGGGTCTTGCCCAAAATGGTAAAACCACCAGTCCTCGTCATCCATACCGTCCTCGTTGGGCAGGAAACTCATACGGTAATTGTCTGAATATTCCATAAGAAGCCTGTACGCACTGTTGATGAGGCTCATTCTTTCCTCTGAATCCTCCGCATCCGTATTCTTATCCGGATGGTTCAGCCTGCACGCCTTCATGTAGGCGCTTCTTATCTCGTTTCTGGAGGCCTTCTCGGTAAGCCCAAGAAGCCTCCTTGCCCTGTCTATTGCCGCCCATCTATCCTGCTTCATAGGTGGTCTAAACTATCAATTTGAAACCAAAATTACAAGGCTTCTGTTACCTGATGCGTCCCCACTCCAGACAAAAACATGACACTAAAACAAAAGAAGGAGGCCTAAAAGCGATTGTTTGAAAGGTGTCAAAACTGTATAGTGCAGGGCCAGGGGCATCTTACAATGGAGCAAAAAAGAGACCAAAGCGAGAAGAAAAAGAGGGTTTATCTTCTTGGGATATGCGGCACTGGCATGGCCGCCCTTGCAGGCCTTTTAAAGGAACAGGGCTTTTGGGTTGGCGGATCAGACTCTGGCTGCTATCCGCCCATGGATGGGGTGTTAGAAAGTCTGGGCATCGAGGCCCTGAAAGGCTACAGGCCTGAAAACGTAGAGGCCTTCCGGCCCGATCTTGTTGTCATAGGAAACGTCATCAGAAGGGACAATCCGGAGGCGCGTTTTGTAATTGAAAACCAGATACCGTACATGTCCTTTCCAGAGGCCATGGGGCACTTTTTCCTTTCCGGCAAGAAACCCCTGGTTGTGGCTGGAACCCACGGAAAGACCACCACATCCACCCTTCTTCTTTCAGCCCTTGAGGCATGCGGAGAAATGCCAGGCTTCATGATAGGCGGGGTGCCTGTTCAGAAGGAAAGGGGTTTTGGCACAGGCAAAGGCGAGTGGTTTGTGGTTGAAGGAGACGAGTACGATTCAAGCTTTTTCCAGAAGGTGTCAAAATTCCTCTTTTACAGACCCTTTTCAGCCATTATTACAAGCCTTGAATTTGACCATGCAGACATATTCGCTTCCCTTGAGGATATTAAGGCCTCCTTCAACAAGTTCGCCTCGCTTTTACCAAAAGAGGGGGTTCTTATTGCCTGTAGTGACTGGAAAGACGTAATGGATGCAGCCACTCATGCAAACTGCCCTGTCATCACCTATGGAACAGGTGATAACGCCCATTGGCAGATAAGGTCCCTGAAGATAGATGAAGAGACGACAACCTTTAAGGCAAAGGGGCCGAGTGGACGCACACACAAGGTCTCCATTTCCCTTCCAGGACGACATAATGCCTTAAATGCCCTTTCCGTGGTGGCCCTGTGTGACGCCCTGGGGCTAAATATGGACGGAGTACTGAGGGGCCTTAGAGAGTGCAAGGGGGTCAAAAGACGCCAGGAAGTCAGGGGTAAGGTGGGGGATATGGTGGTCATTGATGATTTTGCCCACCACCCCAGGGCCGTCAGGGAGACCCTTGAGGCCCTAAGGGAAAGATTCAAAACAGGGCGTATCGTTGCCATCTTTGAACCAAGGACAAATACCAGCAGGAGGGCCGTATTTCAACAACCCTATGTCAACTCCTTTGGAGCAGCAGACAAGATTTATGTACGGCAGGTTCCGGACCCCGACAAGGCCCCTGAGGGTGACAGGCTTTCCTCTGAGAGGCTGGTTCTTGACCTAAAGGCGCGGGGTAAAGAGGCCATATTTTGCCAGGATGCAGGTGAAATAGTTGAACGCATTACAAGGGATTTTGCACCAGGTGACGTATTTATCGTTCTTTCAAACGGGCCCTTTGAAAACATCCACCAAAGGCTCCTTGAAGGGCTTAAAAAGGCGGCGGGCAAGTAGGTGGGCACCAAAATTTTTCTTGAAAGGAGCCGATGCTCCCGGACAAGGGCAAGAACCGGGTGCCTTTTTACAAGACACGGGGTCATAAAGACTCCTGTCTTCATGCCGGTTGGAACCCAGGCAAGCGTCAAGGCCCTTACCCCTGGAGAACTTGTCTCACTTGGCGCTCAGGTCATACTTGGGAACACCTATCATCTTTATCTCAGACCAGGCCATGAACTCATAGGGAGACTTGGCGGCCTCCACAGGTTCATGAACTGGCACAGGCCCATCCTTACAGACAGTGGCGGATTCCAGGTCTACAGCCTTGCACCCTTTAGAAGGATTGAGGAAGAAGGGGCCACCTTCAGGTCCCACGTGGATGGCTCCACACATCTTCTGACCCCTGAACTTGCCATGGAGATACAAGAAGCCCTTGGCTCAGACATCATGATGGCCCTTGACACCTGCATCCCCTACCCTTCAACTCAAAAAGAGACGGAAGAAGCCACAGATCTTACAACCAGGTGGGCAAAAAGGTGCCTTGCCGCAAGGACAAGGCCTGAACTCCTACTCTTTGGTATAGTACAGGGAGGAATGTTCAAGGACCTTCGGATAAGACATACGGAGGAGCTCCTTGATCTAAATTTTGACGGTTATGCCCTTGGCGGGCTGAGTGTGGGAGAGCCCAAGGAGATGCTTTTTGAGATAATTGACTACTGCCGCCCACTGATACCTCCGGAATTTCCATGCTATGTAATGGGTGTTGGCACTCCAGAAGACCTGGTTGAGTGCGTAGGCCTTGGAATAGACATGTTCGACTGCGTAATGCCCACCAGGAACGCCAGAAATGGAATGCTCTTTACTTCCTTTGGACACATTGTTATAAAGAATGCTCGTTTCGCCTCGGATGAACGCCCTGTTGATCCTGAATGTAACTGCTACACTTGCAGGAACTATTCAAGGGCCTATCTGCGACACCTTTTCATGGCCCGGGAGCTGCTGTCCTACAGGCTGAATACGATCCATAACCTCCATTACTATCTGAAGCTGATGTCGGATATAAGAAAAGCCATTGAGAAGGATGAATTTTTGAGGTTCAAGAGGGATTTTTACTCCAAGAGAGACAACGAAGGTTCAAATAACGTCCAATAAGTAAAGGGAAAGGAGAAAAAGATGTTTTCACAAATCGTATATGCAATGGGGCCAGCGCCTGGAGGCGCCCAGGGCGGACAGGGGAATCCCATAATGGCCTTCCTTCCGCTCATTATCATATTTCTCATCTTCTATTTTCTTCTGATTAGGCCTCAGCAAAAAAAGCAGAAACAGCACCAAGAGTTTTTAAAATCCCTCAAAAAAGGGGATGAGGTCATCACATCTGGCGGCATCATAGGAAGGATCGCAAGCCTTTCTGAGAACATCGTCTCCCTGGAAGTGGCCCCTAATGTTGTCATAAGGGTTGCCAGGAGCCAGATCGCAGGAAGACCTACCGCGGAAACAAAGTAGGAAGCTACTTTCCAAGGCAGAAACTTGAAAATATCCTGTCTAGGATGTCTTCGGTAACTGTCTCTCCGGTTATCTCGCCAAGGTGTTCAAGGGCCTGCCTAAGATCAATGGCAACTATCTCAGGTGACAGGCCCTCATAGAGGGCCTTTTTCGCCCTTAAGAGGCTATCAAGCACCTTTCCTAGTACCTCCTTATGCCTGATATTAGGGGCAATGTCCACCTCCTGGGGCCCTTTATCCTTTACAAGAAGACGTGAAATGGTCCTTCCTAACTCTGGCAGTCCCTTTCCTGTCAGTGCAGAAAGGGCAACCACCTCTGCCTCCCTATCCTGTGGTAAAAGGCCCTTGACCCTTGAAAACAGCTCACTTTTAAGGCCCTTCCTCCTTGAGGGCCCAATCAGGTCCATCTTGTTTATTACCACAATAACCGGTGCCTTGTGTTTTTTTTCTATGAGCGCAGCCACCTCTTTTTCCTCTGGCCCCAACCCTTGAACAGGATCTACTAGCCACAGGAAAAGGTCTGCTGTCTCGGCTATCTGCCTGATCTTGTCTATGCCCATGGCCTCAATGGGATCTGGACTCTGCCTGATCCCAGCCGTGTCCATGAGTATCACAGGAATGGAAGATATCTCTATATGCTTTTCGATTATGTCCCTGGTCGTGCCGGGCACCTCTGTAACTATTGCCCTTTCTTCGCAGCTAAGGGCATTTAAAAGGGAGGACTTACCTGCATTTGGCCTTCCCACAAGGAGCACCTTTGCGCCGAATCGGTGAATGGCACTGATCTCATGTGCCTTTATGAGTCTTGAAACAGGTCCAATGACGCGGCTTTCAAGCCTGGTCCTAATATCTTCCTCCTCAAGTATCTCGCCTTCTTCCTCCGGATAGTCTATGGCCACCTCCAGGGCGGAGATGCAGTAAATAAGCTCCTCCTTTATGGAAGAAACCTGCTGGGACAGGGCCCCCTTAAGGCCCTTGAGACTCATTCTGCTAAGGCCTGTGGCCTGGGCCTTAACCAATTCATCAACGGCCTCTGCCTGGGCAAGGTCTATTCTACCTGCAAGATAGGCGCGTTTGGTAAACTCCCCAGGGCTTGCAAGCCTTGCCCCCTGCCTCAGACAAAGATCCAATATCTGGTTGAGGATGGCAGGTCCACTGTGACACTGGATCTCAGTAACGTCTTCCCTGGTGTATGTCTTTGGGGACTTCATGTAAACGCATAGGGCCTCGTCTATCTCCTCATTTGTTTGCGGATCAAAAATGAATCCGTAATAAAGGACATGGGAGCGAAACTGGCATCTTGGATTTGACGGCCTGAATATGGACCTCAAAATATCCAGGCTCTTGTCACCTGAAATCCTTACTATGCCTATCCCCCCTGGCCCAAGTGGGGTTGCAATGGCAACTATGGTGTCTGAATCATGAGAAAGTTTCATGGCACGATACGGGGACGTACCTTGTATTTTTGTTCAGGCATTAAGGGGCCGCTAACCACTGAGGTGTAACAAAAAGGTGAAAAAATTCCCTTGAAACGGAAAAAATTTTAGGCCTTAATCCCCAGGCTTTTGCCTTCTTTGGTATTTCTTTTTACGTACCGGAGTGATTACTACCTTCCTGTAGGGGCCCTGCCCGGAGCTGTGGGTCTTTACGCCCTTGAACTGCTTCAAGGCCATGTGGATAATCCTTCGTTCCCTGGCAGGCATGGGCTGAAGGCTGACCGCTCTTCCCGTCCTCTTTACCTTTATGGCAAGCCTTTCGGCCATGGCTGCCAGGCTCTTCTTGCGCCTTTCCCTGTAACCGCCAGCCTCCAATACAACCCTGTAATTAACGTCAGGGTCTCTTCTCCTTAGGCAGAGATTAACAAGGTATTCAAGGGCATCCAGGGTCTGGCCTTCCTTGCCAATAATCAGGGAAATGTCATCACCTGTAATATTTACATAGGGCCTTGAAGTCTGCTCCATGATGTCTGCATGTCCAGAAAGTCCACTCTTTTCCAATATCTCGTTTGTTATATCACAGGCCAGAGCCACGCGTTTTTCTACGACTTCACGGGTTAATCCATTTTCTTCCTCGGTCCCGTCCTCCGTTGGCAGCTGCTCCTGCACTTCCCTTCCCTCTTCCTCTTCCGGCTTCTTAGCATACATGGTTTGGGTTTCCTCTTCGGGTTCGGTATCTCCTGGAGGCTCATTTTCCTTTCTTTCAGCCATTTGCTCCCCGGATTCTTTCTTTTCGGGCTCTTTGTCCACAGGAACCTGGAACGAGGCCTTGATCTTGGCCTTTTTCCCTCCAAGCCCGAACAGGCCAGTGGAGCCCCTGGTAATTATTTCAACTTCAAGATCGTCTTCGGAACACCCAAAATATTCACAAGCGGCCTCTATGGCCTTGTCAACCGTCTTTTCCTCAAATTCCCTTGTTTCAACCTTTGTTTGATTCATATCTGCAATCTCCGCAACCTTCCGTTTTCTTTTAATCGGTGAACTTGTTTACGTAGTACTGCTGGACAATGGAAAGAATGTTGTTTACCAGCCAGTAAAGAACCAGGCCCGAAGGGAAATTTATAAACATGAAGGTAAACACAACGGGCAAAAGCTGCATCATCTTTGCCTGGGTTGGATCCAGGGAAGATGGAGACATCTTCTGTTGAAGATACATGGAGGCACCCATGAGTAAGGTAAGGACCGGTATCCCATCAATCATGGGTATATGGACACCTGGAATCATGAGCCTGTCTGGCGCAGACAGATCGTTAATCCATAGCATAAATGGAGCATGCCTAAGCTCAATGGCCTGGAGAAGTACCTTGTACAGGGCAAAAAAGACAGGAATCTGAAGCAGCATTGGCAAACACCCGCTCATGGGATTGACCTTATAAGTCTTGTAGAGCTGCATCAACTCCCTGTTCAGGCGCTCCTTGTCGTCTCCATACTTTTCCTTGAGCTTCTGAAGCTTGGGCTGGAGCTTCTGCATGGTCTTCATGGACTGGGCGCTTTTGTGGGCAAGGGGCCAGAAAAGCACCTTTATGAGTATGGTGAGGAGAATTATGCACACCCCATAGTTTGGCACGTACTTGTACATAAAGTTGAGCACGTAGAGCAACGGTTTAGCAATGGGGTCAAACCATCCAAAGTTTATGGCCTTTGAAAGGTTATGACCAACCTTCTTGAGCCGTTCTATCTCCTTTGGCCCCATGTAGACATTCATCTTTGCGATGGTTATTGATTGATCCCCTGCACTTCCTAGGACCGGTGCCGAAAGGCTGCTCTCCGTAAGCTTTTCCTCGTTAAGAAGCACAATCTTGACATTCCATGGCCCCTTGCCTCCATTTGGGATCAGGGCCGTCATGAAGTAATTGTCCCCGTAACTTAGCCAGTCCAGATCTCCGCTATAGGTATGGATATCACCCGGCTTTTTTAGACTCACCTCTTCCAGCCCCTTTGAAGGCGAATAGTAAGATGGCCCTGAAAAGACATAGCGAGTCGATTGCTGATAGGGCTTGTCGTACAGAAAAACCGTGTATTTTCCTGCATCAGCACCAGAAATCTTCATAACAAGGTCAAAGGTGTAGCTTTCGGGCCGAAAGATGTATTCCTTTGTCAATGTGGCATTCCCTCCAAGCTGGCAAACAAAACTCAATGTCTCAGGCCCCTGCCCGTCATGGATTTGGACTTTCGTTTTTTCGGTTTTGAAAAGACGCGCCCTTAAATCGATCTCGGCGCCGCTTGAAACCTTTACGCCAAGGGGAAGAAGTGGCGGAGATACATTAACAAGATCAACACCTGGTGAGTCTTTCTCTATGGTTTGTTTATATTTTTTAAGTACGAAATGGCTGAAGGTTGCCCCGTTTTCTGATATGACTGCCTTGAATAGTGGGGTGTCCACCACTACGTCCCTTCCCTTTTGGGCCCCTTGTGGAGGAAGATCCACAAGTTTTTTCAGGAGCACGGGTTTCTTTTCCGGGGTCTTGGATGGTTCTGGCTTGGTCTCGGCTTTAACAGTTGAATTGATTGAAGAGGTGTTTGTTCCGTTTGCACCTGGTACGGGCCTCTGCAGCGTGTTGCCAAAGAAATACTGAAAGCCAGCCAGCACTGCAATTGATAAGACGATGGCCAGTAAAGCTCTAGTTTCCATTTTTCCTTCCGTTGTTTCTCTCAAATTTGGTAGAAAATTGATCAGGGGAGAGGATCAAAACCGCCTGGGTGCCAAGGATGACACTTGAGTATTCGTTTTGCAGAAAGAAAGAGGCCTTTAATTAGACCATATTTCAGAAGGGCCTCAATGCAGTAACTGGAACATGTTGGGTAAAAACGGCAGGAACCTGGTAAAATTGGAGATACGAAAAATTTATATGCCTTGACTATTCCCACTACCAACCACAAAATGGGATTGGGAACGGCCTGGCTCCGTATTGATACCCTTTTCAATTATTTTTCCTGCCTTCTCCATATTCTTTTGCAGTTTATACCATCTTGCGCCCAAAATTGCCTGGCGCGGAAGAAAGACAATGTCAATCCCCTTTGGGATCCGATACTTGTTTAATCTAAACAGTTCTCTGCAAAGTCTCTTGGCCCTGTTTCTCTTGACAGCATTTCCAAAGCGCCTTCCCACGCCTATCCCCATTCTGGAAAAAGGCAAGTAGTTTTGGGCCACTACCAGTGTAAACTCTGGAAATTTTATTCTCTTTCCTCTCTTAAATATCCTGCCGAATTCCCTACTGCCTGAAATCCTTTCTGCCTTGGAAAGTGTAAATCCCCCTTTTTTCAACCCTCTGCCAACCGGTTTAAACGCTCAATCTTTTACGTCCCTTTGCCCTGCGCCTTGCCAGCACTTTCCTTCCCGCCTTGGTGCTCATGCGTTTTCTGAATCCGTGCGTCCGCTTTCTCTTAATGTTGCTTGGCTGAAAAGTACGTTTCATTACTCAACGACTCCTTCGATATATTAATGTTTAGTTCTGTCTGTGATATTCCTTGCCAAAAGAAGCCTCAAATTTTTACTAATACCAACCAGTAATGTCAAGGGGAGTGCTGAAAATGACAAATGATACCGAACAATAAGACCATATTTCCTTGCTTTTTCACAGCCTCTTTGTTAGGTTTTGGCTGCTCTTTTTTTTATGCCTGCACAGGTATGAGAGTTAAAAAATTTCAGAATCAAGAAGGAAAAATTCATGGTATTCGGTGCCCTTTTCGGGTGGCTTTCCAACGATTTGGCCATTGACCTTGGTACTGCCAATACCCTTGTTTACGTAAAGGGTAAAGGCATAGTTCTCAGGGAGCCTTCCGTGGTTGCAGTCAAAAAGGATGCCAGGTCTGCAAGAGTCTTGGCAGTCGGCAAAGAGGCCAAGATGATGCTTGGGAAGACCCCTGGCAACATAGTGGCAATAAGACCCATGAAGGACGGAGTCATAGCTGACTTTGAGGTCACCGAGGCCATGCTGAGATACTTTATAAGGAAGGTACACAACAGGCGCACCCTTGTCCGCCCAAGAATAATAATAAGTGTCCCATCAGGAATAACACAGGTGGAAAAAAGGGCCGTCAGGGAATCTGCAGAATCGGCCGGTGCAAGGGAGGTCTATCTCATAGAAGAACCCATGGCAGCTGCCATAGGTGTTGGTCTTCCAATAACTGAGCCCACGGCCAATATGGTGGTTGACATTGGAGGGGGTACCACTGAAGTGGCCGTTATCTCCCTGGCCGGGATAGTGTTTTGCAAGTCTGTGCGCGTGGCTGGAGACCGGATGGATGACGCCATACTGCACCATATCAAAAGACGCTACAGCCTGCTTATTGGAGAGCACACCGCAGAAAAGATAAAGATCGAAATAGGCGATGTTATGCCTGAACCCCCTTACAAAAAGATGGAGATAAAGGGCAGGGATCTCGTGTCTGGAGTGCCCAAAACCATTGAAATTGATGCATCAGAGATACAGGCCGCCACTTCTGAACAGGTGGAGACCATTGTCGAAACCGTGAAAATCGCCCTGGAACAGACACCGCCAGAGCTTGCGGCAGATATAGTTGACAAGGGAATTGTTCTCACCGGCGGGGGAGCCCTTTTAAAAAATCTGGACAAGCTGCTTCGTGAAAAGACAGGGCTTCCCATAATAATAGCGGATGATCCACTTTCTTCTGTTGTCCTTGGCTCGGGACAGACCCTTGACAACATCGACATTCTCAAAGAGATTATGATTAATTAATCCCTGATTCATTGTAAAATTGCCGCACAAGTCACCAAAAAAGTCCAAGGTATCCAAAAGAACCCTTCTTATCATAATCATGCTGTTGCTGGCTGGCGGCTTGACTCTGGCCCTTGTTACCAAGACGGGGATTATCTTGCCTGCCCAGATGTTCCTGAGGGATGCCAATGGACAAATTCAGTCTCTCCTTTCCTCCCCCTTTCTGCAGATCAGGCGTTTATGGGAGTCCTACGTTGACCTTCAAAATGTCAAGGAAGAAAACCAGGTGCTTAAGGCCCAGCTTGCAGAGATGGAAGACGAGATAACCACCTACCGGGAGGCCCTAATCGAAAACAGGAGACTTAAACAACTTCTTGAAATCAAAGAATCAAATCCGTGGAAGAGTGTTGTGGCCCATGTGGTCGGAACAGACATCGCACCCTGGCGTGCCGTGATAACCATCGATGCAGGAAAGGCAAGCGGCATTGCCATGGATATGCCTGTTCTTTGCCAGGGAGGGCTTTTGGGAAGGGTGATAGAGCCCGGCATGCATTACAGCAAGGTCATGCTCCTGACCGATTACCACAGCCGTATTGCTGCCATTGTACAGAGAAACAGGGCAAGAGGAATACTCAAGGGGGACGGCGCCCGGGGATGCATATTGGATTATGTGAAAAAGGGCGTTGATATACAATCCGGTGATATAATCATCACCTCTGGACTTGATGGCATATTTCCAAAAGGGCTTTTACTGGGCAAGGTGAAACTGGTTGGTCCCGGTGATAAGTCGGACCTTTTCCAATACATAGGAGTTGAACCGACCGCTAACATAGACCAGGCGGAGGAGGTGCTGGTACTTGTCAGACCGCCTTTAAAACAGAAATGACATGAAACCCGTCGCGGTTTTTATAATACTTGTCTACATTTCCCTTTTGTTTGAAAGCACATGGTGCATCCATTGCAATTCCCTTTTCCTACATATTGATCCGGTTCCGCCCCTTGTCTGCTGGTTGGCTCTGAGAACTGACCCATTCAGAGGAGGCATTTCCGTGTTGGTGGCTGGACTTTTGGCCTCACTTTTTTCATCCCTGCCCTTCTTCCTGTTCCCGCTTTCTTATTTGGTGGCCTTCTTTACGGTCTATCTTGTCCGGATCAATGTTCTTGAGATGTCCAATTTCCAGGCCTATCTAATGACAGGGTTTATATCGGTGGAAATAGTGTTTATCCTTCTTGCAGGAAGCGGAAACCCGGAGCTTTTATGGCCCTGGGAAATGGTTCAGGCAATACTGAACATGGCCATTGCTCCCCCAACATTCTGGGTATGCGAAAATTGCCTTAGAGGTCTTGATGAAATCCTGGCCAGACTCAGACATGAAAAATGAACAAGAAATAAAAACCCCGGATGCAAAGCTTCTCCTAAAGAGATTCGACTCAGGTCCAGGCCAGGAGAAACAACAGCTCTGCACCTGGTGTTCTGTTATTTTACTGCTCTGCTTCTTCTTCATCTGTGCAAGGCTCTGGTACTTACAAATCTACAGGGGTGAGGAATTCAAAAAACTTTCTCAAAAAAACAGTATCAAATATGTAAGACTCCAGTCCTACAGGGGCAACATACTTGATCGCTCGGGCAGGCTTCTTGCCGGTGTGGAACCAAGCTTTAATATCGGCGTGGTATTAAAGGATGTGAAAGACGTAGAGGGGCTCATAGCAAAACTCTCTTCCCTTCTGGATGAAACATCTACAGACATCAGGATGAGGCTTGTAAGCTCAAAGGACCAGCCCTCTTACCTTCCCGTTATTGTAAAGAGAAACGCGTCATGGGACGAAGTTGCAAGGGTAGAATCCCGCCTTTACAGGCTCCCTGGCGTGGTGGTAGAGGTGGCTCCTGCACGTCAGTATCCATACGGCACTATTGCCCCCCATCTCCTTGGCTACCTGGGCGAAGTGAGCCTGGAGCAATTAAAGAGCGGGAACTTCCCCCATGCGGTACCAGGAGATCTGGTGGGTAAATCGGGCATTGAACTCAAATTTGAAAGAAAGCTTGCAGGAAGAAGTGGTTACAAAATGATAGAGGTTGATGCCAAAGGCAGGATGGTCAAGGTACTAAAGGTTCAAAAGCCCTTGCCAGGAAAGGACATTCAACTCAGCATCAACCTTGATCTTCAGCTTGCAGCCGAAGATGCCCTTTCTGGAAAATCCGGGGCCCTTGTGGCACTTGATCCCCGAAATGGGCAGATACTCGCCATGGCAAGCAGCCCCAAGTTCGACCCGAGGATCTTTGCCCGGGGACTTACTCGCCCTGAATGGAAGCAGCTCAATGACCCTGTACTTACCCCGCTGGTAAACAAGGCCATACAGGGACAGTATGCGCCAGGCTCCACCTTCAAGATCGTCATGGCCGCTGCCGGACTGAGTGAACATGCCATAACCCCCTATTCCACTTTTTTTTGTAACGGTTCAATGAAACTTGGCAGGCGGAGATTCAGGTGCTGGAAAAGGGGAGGACATGGTCAGACATCGCTTTACAAGGCCTTGGTCCAGTCGTGCGACGTATACTTCTACAATGTTGGGCTTAAACTTGGTATCGACAAGATATCAAGATACGCCTTTGATTTTGGTTTCGGCAAGAAAACGGGGATAGAACTTCCTGGAGAAAAGAGTGGTTTTGTACCCACCAGAAGATGGAAACGCAGACGCTTCAAGGAGCCATGGCAGAAGGGCGAGACATTGAACTATTCCATAGGCCAGGGTTTTTTATTGGTGACCCCGCTTCAACTTGCAAGGATGATTGCAGCGGTTGGGAATGGAGGGCGTCTATACCGCCCTGAGTACATCCTGGATGAACCTCCTGACCCGGAATCACGAGTACAAGTTAGTCCGGCCATTCTTTCCAGTATAAGAAAGATACTTGTGGGCGTAACAGAGGACAGACATGGAACCGCACGAACCTGCCTGATTCCGGGTATCCACGTTGCAGGTAAAACAGGGACTGCGCAGGTCATAAAGCAAAAGAAACGTAGAGAGAGCGAAAAGATGGCCTGGAAATACCGGGATCATGCGCTCTTTGTAGCCATTGCACCGGCAGATCACCCGCAAATAGCCGTGGCAGTGATAATTGAGCATGGCGGCCATGGCGGCTCTGCAGCAGCGCCTGTGGCAAAGGAAGTCATAGAACGCTGGCTTAAATTGAGATCTCCCAAGCCTGCTACCATTATTCAACGCAAACTATAAGAAATCATGCTGAACAAACGTATCCTTAAGGAAATCGACTACATATTTTTTCTTTCACTATTTTTTATAATGACCCTTGGATTCATAAACTTGTGGAGCGCCAGTGCCGCTGCAGGGTATCCCTTCCAGTGGAAACAGCTTCAGTGGTACCTGATAGGCTGTGGCTTCATGGTAGGGGCCATGGCCTTTGACTACAAGGAGCTTTCCAAGTATTCCCTCCACCTCTACGTGTTTACCATAATACTGCTGGTCCTTGTGATGTTCGTTGGTAAAACCGTTTCCGGCTCCCAGAGATGGATATCACTTGGCTTTTTCAATCTGCAACCTTCTGAACCAGCAAAGCTTTTGATGGCAGTGGTCATCAGCTCCTACTTTGCCCAGCAGGAAAAGGAGCATTTTGGTCTCAGGGATCTTTTGAAACCAGCCCTGTTGGTCTCTGTCCCTTTTTTCCTGATTTTCAAACAGCCAGACCTGGGGACTGCACTGCTCATCCTGATCATCTTTGGATCCATGGTACTGTTTGCAAGGCTCAAACTGGGTTCCTTTCTTATCATCCTTGGCTCATGCCTTTGTGCCTTTCCTCTGGTGTGGAAGCTCATGAAACCCTATCAGAGAAAAAGGGTGGAAATCTTCCTGAACCCTGATGCCGACCCCTTTGGAGCAGGGTGGCACGTAATCCAGTCCAAGATTGCAGTTGGTTCTGGCCTTCTCCTCGGCAAGGGATTCATGAAGGGAACCCAGGCCCAGCTCAATTTCCTGCCAGAGGTGCACACGGACTTTGCATTTTCCATCTGGTCAGAGGAATGGGGCTTTGTAGGCGCCCTCCTGTTGATAGCTGCCTATTTTATTTTCCTGCTGCGCTGCCTCAATATTGCCCAAAATACCAGGGACAGGTTTGGCTCGTTTCTGGCCTTTGGAATAACCGCCATGATATTCTGGCAGATGTTCATAAACATTTGCATGGTCCTGGGACTTTTGCCAGTGGTAGGGATACCTCTGCCACTTATCAGCTACGGCGGCTCATCGGTCATAACCACACTTATTGGCGCAGGGCTTATAATGAACGTAAGGATAAGACGTTCCCTGTTTCAGTCCTGACAAGAATCTGTTAATATTTTATAATCTTTTTATAACCTTTCCATTGTTTCTGTGGGGATGTAGCTCAGTCGGGAGAGCGCCACGTTCGCAACGTGGAAGTCGGGGGTTCAAATCCCCCCATCTCCACCAATCTTTTTATGGCACCTTTCAACTGTTTTGCATTCGTAGATGTCTCTTATCTGGACAATTTTGCAGCTGTGGCCTGCATAATCTCCTCCTCCACGAAACCCTGGCCCGCCTTGAGGTCCTACACTGCTATACTGGAAAATATCTGTCACTACGAGCCAGGAAACTTCTACAAAAGGGAACTTCCATGCATCCTTGATGTATTTAAAAAGATAGAAGAACATGTATCCACCATCTTTGTGGACGCATACGTTTGGCTTCCTGATGGACGCCCTGGCCTTGGAGCTCGCCTCTATTATACCCTGAATGAAAGGATTGCCGTGGTAGGAATCGCCAAGAACGGCTTTATGGCTTCCAATGAGTCAGGTGTGGTAAAATGTATATTCAGGGGAAGCAGCAGAAGGCCGCTTTTTATCTCCGCTGCAGGAGTCAGCCTTGAGGAAGCGGCAAAAACGGTTTCAAGGCTGCCGGGGCCTTTCAGGATTCCCCTTCCCATGCAGGCAGCCCACACTCTGTCCAGACAGATACTTACTTCTGAGACACCAATCAAAAGGGGTTTATATGGCCGCAAGGGATGACATTAACTGTTTCGAGTCCAGATACAGAAGCGGAAACACGCCCTGGGATACAGGCAGGCCTGATAAAAACCTCAAGGAATATTTGGCCGGACTTGTATCACCTGGGTCAAAGGTCTTGGAAATTGGATGCGGAACTGGAGATAATGCCATCTTCATTGCCGGGTTCGGGCTAAGGGTAACTGCCACGGAAATTGTCCCTATGGCCATGGAAAAGGCGGTTAAAAAGGCTCAAAAACAGGGCATAGAGGTTGAATTCCTGCTCAAGGACATAATGAAAGAGGCGATCCCAGGCCACCCCTTTGACATGGCCTTTGACCGCGGATGTTTTCATCATTTCAACAGCTTGCAAGACAGAAGAAGATTTGCCAAAAGGATATCCGGGCATCTTAACGAAGGGGGTGCATGGTTGAGCCTCATAGGAAACGCTGATGATCTTAGGCCAGACATGGGGCCGCCTCGTCTCAAGGCAATGGAGGTGGTAGAGGCGGTGGAACCCTTCTTTGAGATAATGCTCCTGAAAAGCAGTTATTTTGATTCCAACCAGAATCCTCCACCCAGATGCTGGATTCTTATTGGTAAAAAGAGGAAAGGGCCGCTTTAATGGGCGGCCCTGAAATTTCATTATTTTACAGGTGTGGAAAACCTCACAAAGTGTTCAGTGCCAGTGCCATCCACCAGCCTTATTTGTTTGACCCCTCCGTCTTCTTCCTCTACGCATATTTCCTGGGGTTTGTGAACAAGGTGCTCAAGATTTTCAGACATGATGGAGAAAACCTTGTCCTTTGGATCATAACTTAGGCCCAAAAGAGGAATACCCTTGGCCTCCTCTTCTTCAAAGACACTTGGTGCCTCGATATCTATTTCCACCTTCTCGTCCAAGTCCTTGACCTTCTTGTAAAGCTCATCAAAATATTCTTTCCAGTCTTGTGGAACAATACATTTTTCAGCCATTTTGAGCCCTCCCTTTTCTTTTTTCTACCGCTTTAGTTAAGGAATAAGCACTTACTCTTTTCAGTCAAGAAAGGTGAGCATTTTTATTGAATAAATTTCAGTTGGAGTGTAAAGAAACCCACCAGCCCCTTGTCAAGCCTATGGATTTTCATTGGATATCTTCGGGCCTGACAAGACGGCAATTTTTTAATTTACCTGAATTAAACTGGAGGAACACATTGGCTGAAAACATTGATGACATTTCCATAAATTATGAAGACGACCAGGGAAGATTACTGGTAAAGGAAATAAAAAAGGAGATTTTGACCAGGGGAAGCTGGACTACGATTCTCTTTCTCTTTCAGGAGATGGACAAAAAAACAGGGGAATACGGACCATTAAAGGCCACCATCAGAAGATATAAAAAACAGGGAGGATATTTCAGGCCCCAGAGCAAGTTCAATATCTCAAACAAGAAACAGGCCCTAAAGATTGCCGAGGTCCTTACCGAGTGGTTTTCTGAACAGGAGGAGGCAACTTAAGGTTGCCTCCCTTTAAAATCGTTCAAAGAAGGAAAAACTACTTTGGAGGTGCAGATTTGGCTACTGATGCAGCAACAGTAGCCTGGCTGACGGCCTGTATCAGCTTTTCTGAATAGGGATTTGACACCATACGTCTTATTATGATATCCACCGGTCTGACATTTTTTCTGTAGTAGGCAATGTTCCATGAATCCTTGGGCGTGATAATGGCGCCTTCTATGCTTATACCTCCGAAGATGCCCTTTGTCTTTGAAAAGGCCAAAATATCAACTGTTTCTGCCTTTGCACCCGCCCCGTAAGGACCTGCTGCAATGCTCACATCCGCCCCCAGCTTGATGGAGGTGGAAAGAAGGGCATCAAGGCCACTGTCTGTCATTATCATAAGTATTATTTGGGATGACTGGGCACCTGCCTGAAGACCAAAGGAGACGGAACCTACCGTATAAAAGGCAGGTTGACTCCACTTGCCTGTGTATTGATCCCTGGCAATAAGAACACCTGTCCCGCCTTCTGCCCCAAATATGAAAGCGCCTTTCAAGAGCTGCGGGATTATCAGCAGACCCTTGGCACTAGAAAGGTGATTCCGGAACCATGTCATATTTGGATCTGCAACAAAGCTCTTGAAGGTAATGGTTGCCCGGTCGATAAGGGCCTGCTGTTTTTCATAGCCTGCCTGCGCGACACTGACCCAACAGGTAGGTAACATCAATAACACGCACAGCCATGACACTATTACAGCCTTCTTCATGAGTATCCCCCTTTTAAATTGGAAGTTCTAATTGATGTTATTAAAGAAAAAGCACTTCATTGTAAATAGAAAACTTGGTACTGTTTTTGGCCTGTTTAGCACTCTAACATTTTTTATGGTATGTTTCGCACAAATAGTGTAAAAAATCACTTCAAAAAGTTAAGGGGTGTTTCTTAGACACATGGATATCATCGATGCCATAAGGAACAGGAAGTCTGTAAGAAAATTTCTAGATAAGCCAGTAGACAAGAAAATTCTCTTTGAGGTACTTGATACTGCACGCTGGTCCCCGTCTGGTGCCAACTGCCAGCCATGGCGTGTGGAAATAGTGACCGGGAAGACCAAGCAGAGGATTACCGAGGCTATTTTAAAGGCAAAGAAGGAGGGCTACATGGAACCTCCTGACATGGACTACTACCCTGAGGTGTGGAAAAACCCATACAAGGAAAGACGTTTTAGGTGCGGACTTGCCCTTTATTCTGCACTAGGAATAGAAAGAGGAGACGCAGAAGCCAGAAAGAAGGCATGGTTCAGGAACTACGAATTCTTTGGCGCTCCCGTCGGTGTCCTTCTGTTTATGCCAAGGGTCCTTGGCACGGGTTTTCTTGTTGACATGGGCATTTTCATACAATCCTTTGTCCTGGCCTGTATGGACAAGGGCCTTGCCACCTGCATCCAGGCCTCCCTTGCGGAATACCCAACCTTGGTAAAGGAAATATTAAAAGTACCTGAAGATTTCAAAATGGTTTGTGGAATCTCAGTGGGCTATGAAGACAGTTCAGACCCAGTAAACAATTTCAGGACTACCCGTGTAGATGTTGAGGAGTTTACCAGGTGGCACGAATAGGAGGGGAACCAAGGCACGGCCACATCAGGCTGCCCTGAGGGCCGAAAGGGGCACCTTTGTGGCCACTTCCCGTTTTAACATCTCTATGAGAATTATGGCCCTATCTTTCCCATCAATTGCCTTAAGTATGCCCTCTATAATGGTCTGACTTGGACCTGTCAGTCTGACCCTGTCGCCAGGTTCGAAGCCATATTTCTCCTTCATGCCCACTTGAATAACGCCGGATTCGTCGCTGCGCGCCTTAAGTTCCTCTATAAACCAGTCAGGAACTGGCGGATAGTAGTCACCGAACCTTACCGGCCCGACGGCACCGTAGGTACTTGATATTGTGACCCAGTTACGTTCAGAAGGCTCAAGATGCAAAAATAGGTAGCCTGGGAAAAGTGGAGAAAGTACCTCCTTGACCTTTCTGGCGTGTCTTGCAATTCGGATGGTTGCAGGAAGAAATACCTCCAGATCCTGGTTCTCGAAGTTGCCCTTTGCGTAGAATTCCTTTCTTGGTTTAGTCTTTATGGCAAACCACAATTTTCCCACAGCTTCTCAACCTTCCCCTCTGAGCATTTCGTGTTTGACTATCCCTCGGATGACAAGCCGTGAGTATTAAGCCTCATGAAAAAACCCTTCTAATGCGGCGCCACTGCTCCATCTTGAACCTCCGTCTTTGAAAACCAGTTTGGAGGCTCCATATCCTTCAACTCAGAGAAGATATCCTTCATATCCTTTCCGGTTACAAGTGCACCGCTTAATACCTCATCCATGTGGTCTACGCACTTGATTTCAAGGGATTTAAGTATCTTTGGCTGTATTTCTTTGAGATCCTTCTCGTTGGCCCTGGGAATGATACAGGTCTTCAAATCCATGCGCCTTGCAGCAAGGAGCTTCTCCTTGAGTCCTCCAATGGGCAGCACCCTTCCCCTTAGAGTAATCTCACCTGTCATGGCGAGATCATGCCTTACAGGGACCTTTAAAAGGGCAGATACAAGGGCCGTTGCTATGGTAATCCCTGCTGATGGTCCATCCTTGGGTATTGCGCCCTCTGGCACATGCACATGGATATCCACCATCTTGTAGAAATCCCAGGGAAGCCCAAGCTGATGGGCCCTGGCCCTTACGTAACTCATGGCCGCCTGCACAGACTCCTGCATTACGTCACCGAGCTTGCCGGTAATGGTGAGCTTGCCCTTTCCTGGCATTACCGCAACCTCTATCTGAAGAAGGGTTCCACCGGTTTCCGTCCAGGCCAGACCGTTGGCAACACCAATTAGATCCTGCTCTTCAGTTTGGGAATGCCTGTACTTTGGAACACCCAGGTATTTTCCAAGGGAAGTCCTGGTGACCTTTATGGTCTTTGCCTTATCCTTGGATTTGGTGATCTCCCGAGCCGCCTTTCTGCAAAGGGCAGCAATGCACCTTTCCAGGTTCCTGACACCAGCCTCCCTGGTATAAAGGTGAATGATGTCCTCCAGGGCCTTTGGTGAAATCTCGAACTGTTCTTTTTTAAGCCCGTGTGCCTCAAGCTGCCTGGGAATGAGATGGCGCCTTGCTATCTCCACCTTCTCTTCTTCCGTATATCCAGGAAGCTCTATAATCTCCATCCTGTCCTGAAGCGGAAGCGGGATGGTATGAAGGGCATTCGCCGTTGTAATAAACATCACGGAAGAAAGGTCGTAATCAAGGTCCAGGTAGTGGTCATTAAAGGCATAGTTCTGCTCTGGATCAAGGACCTCAAGAAGGGCCGATGCCGGATCCCCCCTGAAGTCAGAGCTCATCTTGTCCACCTCATCCAGACAGAATACAGGGTTGATGGCCTTGGCCTTCTTCATGGACTGGATAATCTTGCCGGGCAGGGCTCCAATGTAGGTACGCCTGTGCCCACGGATTTCAGCCTCATCCTTCACACCGCCAAGGGAAAGCCTTACGAAATGGCGGTTAAGGGCCCTTGCAACGGATTTTGCAAGGGAGGTCTTACCAACCCCGGGCGGCCCCACAAGGCAAAGAATGGGCCCCTTCATCTTCTTGGAAAGGCTCTTTACTGCAAGATATTCCAGTATCCTCTCCTTGGGCTTTTCAAGGCCGTAATGGTCCTCGTTCAGTATCTCTTCGGCCCTTTCTATGTCGTTGTTGTCCTTTGTACGCTCATACCAGGGAAGTGCAAGGATCCAGTCTATGTAGTTGCGGACAACCGTTGCCTCTGCAGACATTGGGGCCATGAGCTTGAGCTTCTTGAGCTCATGACGTACCTTGGCTGCTGCCTCCTTGGGAAGCCTCTTTCGCTTGATCTTCTTCTCAAGCTCCTTGAGCTCGCTTTGGGCCTCATCCTTCTGGCCCATCTCCTTCTGGATCGCCCTTATCTGTTCATTCAGATAGTAATCCTTCTGATTCTTCTCCATCTGCTTCTTGACACGCTCTTTTATCCTCTGTTCCACCTTGGCAATCTGGGTCTCGGTGGACATAAAGGTGTAGAGCTTCTCAAGACGCTTAACAGGGTTAAGTGCCTCAAGCACAGCCTGCTTGTCTGCCACCTTTAGGGCCACGTGAGAAGCAATGGAGTCGGCAAGCCTTGAAGGATCCTTAATGGAAGATATGGAAACCGCCACCTCGGGCGGAACCTTTTTATTGAGTTTACAATACTCCTCAAAGGCCGATATGGTGAGCCTGCAAAGGGCATCCACCTCAGGCCCTGCAACCCTGGGTTCTTCGAGTGCTTGAACCTCTACCAGGAAAAAGTTCTCATCAGAAATAAAACCCTTGATCTCTGCGCGCTTCTTACCCTCGATAAGTGCCTTTACCGTCCCATCAGGAAGGCGAAGAAGCTGAAGAATCGTACCGATTGTACCAACCTTATAGATGTCCTTCCCGCCCGGTTCGTCCACCTTGGCATCCTTCTGGGCAGAAAGGAATATCTCCTGATTGTCCTCCATGGCCTTCTTTATTGCCTCAACTGACTTATCCCGCCCTATAAAAAGCGGGGCAACCATCTGAGGAAAAAGCACCATGTCCCTGAGGGGGAGAAGTGGAAGTGTCAGGAGTTTGTCTCTGTTGTCCATAAAACCTCTGTGTTTAAATACTTTAATTTTTTTCTTCTGTGACCGCTCCCTCTTTAATCAAGAGGCCTCGGCCGTCTTATTTTCATATATAAGTATTGGCTCGGCCTTGTTCAAGATAACCTCTTCACTAATGACACACTCCTTCACATCATCCTTGGAGGGAAGATCGTACATGACATCAAGCATTGCACGCTCGAGGATGGCGCGTAGTCCACGGGCCCCTGTTTTGCGCTTTATAGCCTCGCGGGCAACTGCCCGAACCGCACCATCTGTGAAGTGAAGCTCTATGTTATCCATTGCAAAAAGCTTCTGGAACTGACGCACAAGGGCGTTCTTGGGCTCTTGAAGGATGCGCACCAGGTCCTCTTCCGTAAGCTCTTCAAGAGTTGCCACCACTGGGATACGCCCCACAAGCTCCGGGATAAGGCCATATTTTATGAGATCCTCAGGCTCCAGATGTTTCAGGATTTCACTCAAGGAAAGCTCCCTTGCACCGTGAACATTAGCGCCGAAGCCAATGGAGTACTTCCCGAGCCTTGTCTTTATGATGGAGTCAAGCCCAACAAAGGCGCCTCCAACAATGAAGAGGATATTTGTGGTATCGATCTTCACAAACTCCTGCTGGGGGTGTTTCCTGCCGCCCTTTGGGGGAACATTTGCGAGCGTGCCCTCTATTATCTTTAAGAGGGCCTGCTGAACGCCCTCCCCGGACACATCCCTTGTTATGGACGGGCTGTCTGACTTTCTTGCAATCTTATCTATCTCGTCAATGTAGACGATTCCGCGGCTAGCCAGCTCAACGTCATAATCGGCTGCCTGAAGCAGATTCAGGATGATGTTCTCCACGTCTTCACCAACATAACCCGCCTCAGTGAGGGTGGTGGCATCTGCTATGGTAAAGGGCACATTAAGTATTTTGGCAAGGGTCTGGGCAAGAAGCGTCTTTCCGCTGCCGGTTGGCCCAATGAGCATGATATTGCTCTTTTGAAGCTCCACGTCGTCTATTGCCACATTGGACTCTATCCTCTTGTAGTGGTTGTGAACTGCAACAGACAGTATCTTCTTTGCTCGCTCCTGACCAATGACGTACTGGTCAAGCAGGGCCTTTATCTCAGCGGGCTTTAAAATGGCAGTGCTTCCTGAGCCTGCCTCGTCTCCGCTGTCATAGTCCTCTGCAATAATGTCATTACACAGGTCGATACACTCGTCACAGATGTATACGTTGGGACCTGCAATGAGCTTTCTGACCTCGCCCTGACCCTTTCCGCAGAACGAACAGCTCAGGTCTCCAACCTTGTCGAAATCGTCTTTTTTTCCTGACATAACCTTCTATTCCTCCTTGGAGGTTTCTGGCCTCTTCTCAAGGATTTCATCTACCAAGCCATATTCAAGGGCCTCTTTGCTGCCCATGAAATAGTCTCTTTCGGTGTCTGCCTGAATCTTCTTGAGGGGCTGACCGGTGTGCCTGGCCAGTATTTCATTGAGCCTCTGTCTCAGCTTCAATATCTCCTTTGCGTGTATGTCGATGTCCGTGGCCTGACCCTGAAATCCGCCCATGGGCTGATGAATAAGGATTCTTGAGTTTGGCAACACATACCTTTTACCTGGCGCACCTGCTGCCAGGAGCAAGGCCCCCATGGAAGCGGCCTGTCCCAGACAAAGGGTGCTTACATCGGCCTTAATATACTGCATGGTGTCGTAAATGGCCAACCCTGCTGTCACCACCCCGCCTGGGGAGTTGATGTAAAGGGTAATATCCCTGTTGGGGTCTTCTGCCTCAAGAAACAGAAGCTGAGCTATGATGAGGTTTGCCACCTCGTCATTTACCGCACCTCCGAGAAAAATAATCCGCTCTTTGAGGAGCCTTGAATAAATGTCAAAGGCGCGCTCACCTCTTGGACTTTGTTCTATTACTATTGGGACCAGTGGCATGTTATAAACCCCTTACTCCTTTGCTTGCTCGTCTTTATTTTCCCTTTGACCACCTTCTTCACTGGCACTTTTCTGCCCGGAATCTTCCTCATCCTTTATGGTCATATTTTCAAGCAAATAATCTATTGTCTGCTTTGCCCTGAGTTTTGGAAGGACCGATTCAAAAACCGCCTGCTGAAACTGTGCCTTGTCCACGTTCATTTCCTTGTAATGCTCATCGACATAATCATTGTATTTTTTCAGCTCTTCCGTAGGAATTTCTATTTTTTCTTCTTCTGCTATCTTGTCAAGGATGAGCTCTGTCTTTACCTGGCGAACCGCATCCTCCCTCATCTTCTCCCTCAGGCGCTCCTCATCTATGCCTGCCTGCTCAAGGTTCACTCCCCGCTCCTGCATGTGGCCTGCAATGTTGTCTATCATCTGATCAAGCTTCTTCTCAACAAGCCTTTCAGGGACAGGAAAGTCAGCACCCTCAAGGAGTTTGTCAAAGAGCTGGTTACGAAGCACGCTTTCTGCAGCCTCCTCCTTTTCCTTCAAAATCTGCTCCCTTAGCTTGTTTTTGAGGTCCTCCACTGTTTTGAGCCCTATGCCGAAACGCTGTGCAAAGTCATCATCAAGCTCTGGCAGGTTGCGCTTCTGGATATCTTTCAGGGTGACCTTGTATTTCACGGTCTTTCCAGCCACAAGGGAGTTAAGGGCATCTTCCGGATAGGAAACCTCTATCTCCCGTTCCTCCCCCTTTTCCATTCCAATAAGGCCCTTCTCAAAGGTCTCGTTGAAGTTACCCTTGCCCACCTCAACAAAGTAGTTTTCATTGGCAAGCTCCTCAAGCTCATCATCGCCCACAAAGGCCCTGTAATCAATTATGGCTATATCCCCCTCCCTGAGAGGCCTTTGCTCGTCCACCACCTCAACGCTTCCAAACTGGTTCCTGAGGGCCTCAAGCTGCTCCTCTACCTCTTCGTCTGTCACCTCCACCTTGGGGCGCACCAGCTCAAATTTCCGGAAATCAGGGACCTCCACTTCTGGCTCTATGTCCATGAGCACCGAGTATTCAAAGGGCTTGCCCTGCTCTATCTCCGAGGAGGAATCAAGCTGGGGCTCAAGGAGCATGGTAACCTTGCTTTGCCTGATGGCATCCCCTATGCTTTCCTCAATAAGGCTTTGCAGCACTTCGGACTTTATTTGGGGGCCATATTCCCTTTCTATAATGCTCCTTGGCACCCGGCCCTTTCTGAAACCAGGTATGGCCACGCTCTTTTTCAAGCGGTTAATTGTCTGGTTTATGCGCTCATCAACCTTTTCAGCAGGTATCTCCACCTTGAGACGTTTCTGTACTGGACTTACATCTTCTACGGTAACTTTCATTTCCTCCATAATCCTAAAAACCTTTCCTGAATTTTTTATTTATCTGGCCTGAATAGCAGCATGGCCTCCCGCTTGTTCATTGGCCTTAAACTGACCAGATTTCCTTTGCCAACCGTATCAAAACAGTCAGGCGTATTTTCCAAAAGCCGTCTCTTTGACAAGACCCAGGATCAACAAAAAATCATTGGCAGGCAGAAGTTTTGTGGTGCGAGAGGGGAGACTCGAACTCCCACGGCCAGAGGCCACTAGATCCTAAGTCTAGCGCGTCTACCAATTCCGCCACTCTCGCACTTTTTCAACGAAAATCAGCCTGACGAAATTTAATAGAGGGCAAAAATGAAGTCAATGACAAACACATTGGCGCACCAAAGACCTTAAAAGAAGACCACTATAAAATAAGTGCTGAAACCAGGGCTGCAACAAGCACAACCCAGAGTATGTCAACCTTCCGGTAAAGGGCGCAAAAGGCACCCACTCCTATTAGAAGTGAGGCCAGGTTCCATTTCACTGCAAGGGTAAAGCTCAGGAAAACCGCCAGCAGCAACCCCACAAAGGAGGCAAGGACCCCTGTCATGGCCCGCTTGAACATGGTGGCATCCTTGAAGCCTTCAAAGAAGGGTGCAGACACCATGAGCATGAAAAGCGAGGGAGTAAAGATGGCCCAGGAGCACAAAAGGGCTCCCGTAAGGCCCCTTAGGAGATAGCCCACAAAGGCAGAGGTTATTACAATGGGGCCGGGGGTGACCTGGCCAAGGGCTATTCCGTCCATGAAAACGGCCTTGTCCAGAAAGGCGCGTTTTTCCACTATCTCATGAAGCATCAGAGGCAGGGATGCATAACCACCGCCGTATGCAAAAAAATCTATCTTCATCATCAAGGCCCCAAGGTTGAACAAAAAAGGATCAAATAGAAATAAAAAGGCCATTATGACAAGGGCAACCACTGCAACAATGGCCGACCAAAGAAGCATGTCTCTTGCGCCAGGGGCCTCTATTGCCTCCTTGAGGGTAAATTTCCTCGAGGAAGAGCCGGTGATGTCCTGGTAAAGAAAAATTCCAAGAAAGGCGCAGGCTACTATCACCACCACAGGGCTTCCCTTGAAGAAGAGATAGGCAGCCGCCCCCGCCATGAGTAAAACGTCTTGCCAGCGTTTTATCATCTTTTTTCCAAAGCCCAGGGTGGCATTTGCCACAATGGCCACCACTATGACCTTGAGGCCGGCAAAACAAGATACTACCATGGATATGTTCATGGCGCGCTTGTAACCAATGGAAAGAAAAATCATGAGAAGGAAGGCGGGTATGGCGAAACCTGTAAAGGCGGCAATGGCCCCTGGACCACCCCTGGCCTTGAGCCCTGCATAGGCTGCTGCCTGCATGGCAGTGGCCCCTGGTATGGTCTGTACCAGGGCGATTCCGTGGTCAAACTCCAAAGGGTCCACCCACCTGTTTTTATTACAGGAAAGGTCCTTGATGTACCTCACCATGGCAGGCCCTCCAAAGGCCGTACACCCAAGGCGCAAAAAGGCAAGAAACAGGGTTAGAAGGGTTGGGCGGCCTTCCATATTTCCTTGATATGTGCTGTCATTTCCATGTCCTCCTCAACGAAGCGGCCCCTGGTAGTGAGATAGCCACCTATCAACATGGCATCTGCCCCTGCCATAAAGGCAAGGGCCTGCATATCCTTCAAAACCTTTTCCCTGCCTCCTGCAAGCCTGATGGCAGCCCAGGGAAGCATGATCCTCCACATGGAAACGGTTCTTAGTATCTCTGTCATGGAGAGGACTGGCCTTTTTTCAAGGGGCGTTCCCTTAATTGGCACAAGAATATTTAGCGGGCAGGATTGAACGCCAAGCTGTGCAAGGTCTCTGGCCATGAGGTAGCGGTCCTTCTCGCTCTCACCAAGGCCGATAATGCCTCCTGCACACACCTCAAGGCCCACTTCCAGAGCGCTTTTTATGGTCTGAATCCGCTCCTCGTAGGTGTGGGTGGTACATATTTTCGGGAAAAAACGGCTGGAAGTCTCAAGGTTGTGGTGATACCTCTTTAGCCCCGCCTCTTTGAGTATCCTAGCGCACTCCTTGTCCATGACCCCAAGGGATGCACAGGTGGATATTCCTGTCTCCCTTTTTATGGCGGAAATATAGTTTGCAATACGTTCCAAAAGGGGCCTGTCTGGCCCCTTTCCACTTATGACAATACTAAAACGTTTGGCACCGCTTCTTTTTGCATCCTCTGCCTCCTTGAGTATCTCATCTAGACTCTTAAGCGGATAAACAGGGGCATCTGTGTGAAAACGTGCGCTTTGTGCGCAAAAAGCACAGTCTTCGCTGCACCTCCCACTTTTGGCATTTGTAATGGTGCAAAGGCCCATCTCACAACCCCTGTTTTTGAGCTTAAACTCTAGGGCCTTGTCCATGAGCTCCTTAAGGGGAGTGTCCCTGAAATATTCATAGTCAAAACGGTCAGAAAGGGCCATGTCACCTTCCAATCCCAAGCCCAGAGGCCACCTCTTTTATGGTTTTTGATGTGGCATATAGAATTTCCTCAATCTGGGCCCTTGTTGTACAAAGGGGCAGAAACAGATATATGACATCTGAAAGGGGCCTCAATATAAGCCCTCTTTCAAGTCCTTTAAGATAAACCTGCCAGCCAACCCGCATACTTGAATCAAAGGGCGTCCTTTTATCCTTGTCTCTTACAAGCTCAAAGGCCGCAACCATGCCTATTCCGCGTACGTCTCCCACAATGGGGATTTCAAAAAGCCTCATCTTTTCCCTTTGAAGAAACTCCACCCTTTTGGGAAGCCTTTTAATAACTCCTTCGTCTTCAAATACGTCCAGGCTTCCAAGTGCAGCAGCGCTGCAGATGGGATTTGCAGTAAAGGTGTGTCCGTGAAAAAAGGTCTTTCCCAAGACGTAGTCATCATAAAAGGCGTCAAAGACCTCCCTGGAGGTAACCGTTACGGCCAGGGGAAGGGTGCCTCCTGTTATGCCCTTTGAAAGGCAAAGGAAATCCGGGGTTACCCCTGCCTGCTCAAAGGCGAACATCCTGCCCGTTCTTCCAAAGCCTGTTGCCACCTCGTCAAATATTAGATGCGCCTGGATATCATCACAAAGTGCCCTTAAACGCACAAGATATTCTTCCGGGTAAACAATCATGCCTCCAGCCCCCATCAAAAGAGGCTCAACGATTATGGCGCATATGTTTTCCGCCTGTTTGCGGACCCTATCTTCCATGATATCAAAACACTCAAGATTGCACCTTCTTCCATGTTCTGGATGGTACTTTTCCTGTCCGGCTGGGCAGCGGAAACAGTAAGGCGCCGGCACCTTCAGGGAGTCAAAGGTGAGCCTTGAAAAGGGGCCTTCAAAGGCGGCAACTCCTCCAAGGCTCATGGTTCCAATGGTGTCGCCGTGGTAGCCGCCTTCAAGGGAGACAAAAAGCTCCCTGTTCTCAACCCCAATATTCTTCCAATACTGAAAGGACATCTTAAGGGCAACCTCAACTGCGGTGGAGCCGTTGTCGGAAAAGAAAAATTTTGTGAGCCTTTCAGGCAAAAGCCCATTCAGCCTTTCTGCAAGATGGATTGGTCCCTGGTGGGTGGTCCCTGCAAAATGGACCTGGTCCAGCCTTTCAAGCTGATCCTTTATGCGCCTGGCAATAATGGGATGGTTGTGGCCATGGGTTATGCACCACCAGGAGGATATGGTGTCAAAGTATCTTTTTCCCTCTCCATCAAAGAGATAGACACCTTCTGACCTGTCAACAAAGAGAAGGGGCCTTTTTTCAAAATCCTTCATCTGGGTGTAGGGATGCCAGATAAGCTGTCTGTCAATTTCAAGTAACCGATTTATGTCCATGCTATCCATAGAAAATCTCTTTTTTTTCTTTCTACGTTTTTGTGCCCTGCTTACCCCTTCATAACCTTAAGCTCCACGTCCTGCCCCTGACTCTCAAGAAGAGAGGCTATGTGCGGATGGCAGGTAAAGAAAAGGACCTGCCTGCTGTTTGCAAGCTCTGCCACGGCCCTTGCTGCAAGCTTCATCCTTTCAGGGTCAAAGTTTACAAATATGTCGTCCATCAAAACGGGTATCCGTTCGCCTTTTGGCTCGCAGGTGGAGATTACACCAAATCTTAGACAAAGGTAAAGCTGTTCCGCAGTGCCGCGGCTAAGCCTCTGAGGCCCCATGCGCCTTCCCTCCTTGTCAAGGACCACAAAGCCCTCCTGGGGGTCAGGAAGTATCTTCACGTATTTCCCGCCTGTTATCTCCATAAAATGTCTTGATGCCTCGGCAAGAACCCCCGGCTGGTTCTCCTGTTCAAATCTCTCCCTTGCCCTTTCAAGGAGCTCCCTTGCAATACTGAGAACTGCCCATCTTGAAGAAAGCCCTTTTATTTTGGCAAGAAGCATTTCATATTTTTGAAGAAGCTCCTGGTGCTCCCTGGAATCCTTAAGCCTCTTAAGGGCCTCTTTTGCCTCTGCCCGCTCTTTGTAAAGGCTGTCGCGCCTTTCTAAAAGCTCCTGCTCCTTTCTGGTAAGTTCATTAATTGATGCATCGAGCTCATGAAGGGACCATCTGGAAAAGAGCCCTAAAAGCCCCTCCATCTTTTTGGGCAGGCCAAACCTGGATGAAAGCTCAAGAAGGCTCCTGTTAAATTCCTCTTTAAGATTTGATAGGCCCTCAGCCTGCTGACACTTCTCCTCAAGCCCTTCAAGGCTGGAAACTGAAAACCTTTCAAAAATGGCATCAAGCTCCCCTTCCATCTTTTTGAACTCGCCTTTCAATTTTTCCATCTGCTCCTTTAGCAAAAGGGCCTTTTGGCTTAACGACCTGAAACGCACATCTTTTGTCGACTCTTCATCAAGACGCCTTGAAAGAAGATCAACGGCAGAAACCAGGGAGTCGAGTTCGCCTTCTTGTTTGCCAATATCCTGCAAAAGGCCCTTAAGCAGGCCTTGGGCCTGGCTTATTTCACCAAAAAGCCTCTGTATCTCCTCTCCTGCCGCATCCCTTTTTTCTAAAAGCCCTCTCAAATCTTCAATGCGTGAAAAAAGCTCAGATATGGCCTTTATTCCCTGGCTGTCATACTCGTGTAGCCCCACATCCCTTAAAAAGGCCTTCCACTTCTCTTCCTGCCTTCTCCGTTCCACCAGGACCCCTTCCAGGGCCTCATCTATCCTTTCTTTTTTCCTTTCGCATTGTCTGATTGCCTCATCAATTTCTTCAAGACGATTTTTCTTTAGCCTCAGCTCATCAAGCCGCTCTTCTTCCTGATGAAACCTTTTTTTTACCCTTAAAAGGGATTTTTCATAGTCCTTTTGGGAGTCATCTGTGGTTAATGAAATGGCAGGAACCACCCTGTCCATCTCCACCTCTATGGCATCCTCTGTTTCTGCCTCCTTGGAAATTACCTCCCTAAGCTCAAGGGCCTTGCTGCAAAGCTCAAGAAGGTCCTTCATGGAAGAAGAAAGCTCGCCTATGTCAGGCCCTGCCTCAACACCCTTCTCAGCCTTAAGCCTTTCCCACCCCTCTTTTAGTTCCTGGCGCCTTTTCTCCTGTGCCCCCATTTCGCCTTTTATGCGCAAGACTTCTTGTTCCTTTTCATTTCTGTCCTGGACCAGGCGCTCTATTTCATTAGTAAGGGCACTTTTTTCCTCCCACCTAGAAAGATAGTAATCACTTTTTTTTATGACCTTATTGAAACTTCCTTGGATCTCCCCCTCATCTACGTTTAAGAGCAGTGATAGCCTTTTCACATCCTCTTGCATCTTTTTGAGCTCTCCATCCAGGGACTTTTTCCTCATGATTAACTCCTCAAGGGACCTTTCCTTCTCTTTTCTCTCTTCGTTTAGCTGCCTGTCCTTCCTGCTTGCATAAATCTGAAAAAGGGGGCCTGAAAGGAGAAAAAGCATGCCTAATACGCCTGCACCATCCCTAATTTCGGGGTTACTGGAAGAAAAGAGATAGAAAAGCACGCCCAAAAGACCAGTTAGATAACAAATATAACCAACATATTTAAGCCGTTTTATACGAACTGTTGCCTTAAAAAGACGCCTTGATTCTTTCTGAAGCCTCTTTTTTTCAACACCAAGGGAAGAAAGGGTAGATTCCAGCTGAGCTCTTACAGGAAGGCTTCCAGAAAGGGCCTTAACAAGGGATGAAATCTCAGAAACGCTCTCTTTTATGGGCCCAAGTTCCTCATCAAGGCATAAGATGGCCTTCTTCCGCCTGCTAATGGCCTCATCCAGCTGACGAAGCCCGTTTTGAGCGTAACTGTACTGCCTGGAAAGAAGCTCAATAGCCCTTACAACATCCGTAAACTCATCTTGAATTGCCACTGCCTCCTTGTAGAAACCATCAAGATCAATGGAAAGGATATCCTCTGCCTCGTTATTTATGTTAAGGGCTTCTGCCTTTAAAAAAATTAGCCTTAAAAGATCCCTCTTTTTCTCGCCTATCCTTTTAAGGCGGGATACAAGCATCTGAAGGCGCTCTGTCACGTCCTTTAGCTGCTCTAACTCCCTTTCATCTTTTACCAAAAGACCCTCTTCTAGCTTGGCAACCTCACTGGCTGTTCGCTCCCTTTCCCCCTTTAGCTCCTCCAAATCACCTTCCCTCAACCTCTGTTCCTTTTTAAGGAGGGTAACTTCCTGATCTATCCTTTGAAATTGTTCCTCAAAGCGGGAAAGTGTTCCCCTTTCACCAAAGCCAATATTTATTTCCAAAAGGCGCTCCTCGCTCCAGCCCTCTCCGAGAGCCTTGAGCCCTGAAAGCACCTGCTGGCCAAGGTCTTGAAGCTCCTGCCTCCTTTTTTCCATTTCCTTTTCAAGGGAGGCGAAATGTGCCCTTTTGGCTAAAATCCCCTGTATCTGCCTTTTCTTCTCAAGGACCCTGTGATCGGCCCTGTTTTCATCCATTTTCAACTGGAGGGCTTCCAGCTCTGCCTTTTTTTCTGAAAGCTCCTTTTCTATGGCCCTTGCCCTCTTTGATAGCTGGTTTGCCTGCCAAAGATCCTGCCTTGAAGGCAGCCTTTCTCCCAAGGATTTACCAGTAGACTTCACCTTTTCCCTTAGAGCACAAAGCCCAAGGTATTCATCCCAGGAGGAGCGTATGAGCCTTAGTTTCTGAAGTTCTTTCTCTGTCTCCTTTATGGCAATCTCAATCTCTGAAATCCCCGTGTCTGCCTCACTTATGGCCTGATTCAGGGCCTGGTAGTGCTCAATATCCCGTTTTGCCGAGGAAAGCCTTGACCTTACCTCCTCAGCCTCCTTAAGCAGCCTGTTAATCTCCTGTTTCTTGCCAGAGGGCGTAAAAAGGGCCTTTAGCTCCTGTTCAAGTTTCTTCCTGGCCTTGGGTACTGCAAGGAGAGCCGTGCCAAAGCCTGCCCCGTAAATGGCATCCTTTATCTCGGTACTCTCAAGGCTTTCAAGGCCCTGGAGCTCATCAAGGCTGAATCCAAAGACGTTTTCATAAAGAGTCCTGTTTATGCTTCCAAAAAGTGTCTGGAGAACGGATTCGGAAAGCAGCTCACCTTCGTCTCCAAGGATACGGGTCACTGCCGGCCTTCCCTTCTTGCCGTCAAAGTACCTTTTACGCTCAACCGTGATGATCTTTCCACTGTCTGACTGGAGCCTGATTTTACCGCCGTAGGTGCAGGGTACGGCAGGCTCAAAACTTTTTTGCCTTTTCCTCCTGTCAGGAAACCCGAAGAACATGGTGCGTATAAAGGCCAGTATGGTTGACTTTCCCGCCTCGTTTGCCCCCAGAAAGACGGTAAGCCCCGATCCAACAGGGCCAAGGCGCAGATTTTTTATGGCCCCAAAGGCCTCTATTTCTATTTCCCTGATTCTCATTTTTGGGGATTATCCAAAAGGTGGATCAAAAGATGCTTTGCCTGACGTACAATGCCCTCCAACTCGTCTTCCTTTAGGCCAATGCCAAGCCTCTTAAACCTCCTGTTTTGAAAAAGGAGAGAAAGGGGACCACCTGGACGAGTAAGAAAGTCTTTATCAAGATCAAGCCTTTCTGCCTCCCTTAATACTAAGGCTGCAAGATCCCCTGCCTCTTTACGCCTTTCCATGTCCAAGGCAGGTATTGCCTGGTTGACCATGCCCTCTATGAGAAGGACGGACCCGTCAGTAAAAAGGGCCGAGTTCAGCTCCTCTACAATTTCATCAAGGGCCTCTTGCTGACAGATGCTTTCGTAAAATTCACAGATCCCCGATAGCCTGATCCTGCAGATAAGGCCGCGTGGAGAGACCTTATTTATGGTCTTTCTGGTTTCTTCGTAAAGGATTTCCTGAAAAGAGGCGATGTCTGGCACACCCGTTACATCCAACTGGATCTCTTCCCACCTTATGACATCTGTTTCAACAAAGGAGGGCCTTATGTGAAAGTCCTCGTCCACCTCCACAAGGTAACATCCCCTTGGCCCTGTCTCCTTGAAACTTCTGCCCTGGATATTCCCGGAGTAGATGGCCACGGGCTCATCCAGGAGATGTGCCCTTTTGTGAATATGGCCAAGTGCCCAGTAATCCACGGGAGCCTTTCTAAGATCGGAAAGCTGGCACGGGGCATAGGGCTCATGCCCCTCCTGGGAACCCACTGTGCAGTGGAGCAGAGCTATCCTTAAAAGGTTTTCAGGACAATCTGGAACAAGCCTTGCCAGGTTCCTGTATTCCGCCCTTTTTAGAAAACTCATTCCCCAAAGGGCAACCTCCATCCCGCTTTTCATCTTTTTGAGGTGCCATTTTCTGGTATCTGCTGAAAACACCAGGACGTTTTCCGGAAACCTTGCCATTTCTGAAATACTTCCAAGGGGGTCGTGGTTTCCACAGATCAAAAATACCCCTATTCCGTGCTCGAAAAGGCGCCTGAAACCCCTTTGCAAATGAAGAAGGGGCCTCAGATTCCTGTCCTCAAGATCAAAAAGGTCTCCACAAAGAAGCACGAAATCCACTTCCTTCTCTATGGCAATTGCCAACAGGTTGTCCAAGGCCCTGTAAGTGGATTCTGAAAGGGCAAGGGCCACTTCCTCGTCAGTCCTTCTAAGCCCCTTAAAAGGGGTGCCAAGATGCAAGTCAGAGCAGTGGAGAAAGCGAGCGGTTTTCATTTGATTGCCTTAATGACCCTTTGAATGACCACTTGAATAACCGTGTAAGATTCTTGCCCTCTGAACACGAAGTCACTATAAACAGACATGAGGAGTATGATAACACAAAAATTCTGCACCGGCCTTTGTTGCAAAACCTGGTAAGTGCCATGGGATGGATAAACAACTTCAGACAGTGGGTATGGAGAGAGGTTCCCCCTGATGAACAGGAGGGGATAGAGGCCTTTGTTAGAGGCGTCTTCAAGGTCCTTTGCCTTGTTATATCGGGATTTGGCAAACATGGCCTTGAGCTAAGGGCAAGTGCCCTCACATACATGGTAATTCTTTCCATAGTTCCGGTTCTTGCCATGGGTACAGCCCTTGTTAAAGGCCTTGGGGCCGACAACTACCTCAAACAGGCCGCATACAGGATGCTTGCAGAGGTGGAGGCCCTTTCAGAGGCCCAGGGGCTTACAGACTCAAATACCACAAGGGCTAACACCACGGAGCTGAATGAGGCTGCTCCAAAAATCTACCTCAAGTCCACAAGACACCTCAAACTGGCCATAGACAAGATATTCGACTATGTGGACAAGACAAACTTCGCTGCCCTTGGCTGGCTGGGTATCTTTTTGTCTCTTCTCACCGTGGTGACCCTCATGACCCATATAGAAGAGGCCATGAACACCATATGGGAGACAAAAAAATCAAGGGATATTGGAAGAAAGCTCATAGATTACATAGGGCTGATAGTGCTTATGCCCCTTTCCATAAACATTGCATTTTGGGCCATAACGGCAAATCAGAGCAAGGCCTTCATTGAAAAGATGACCTCTCTTCTCAAGGTCTCATGGCTTCTTCCCATAATCTTCAAGTTCCTTCCCTTTTTCATGATAATAGGGACCTTCACCATCCTTTACAGGTTCATGCCAAACACCTTTGTGAAGTGGTGGCCTGCAACCATTGGTGGCATAATCGGTGGTGTTGGCTGGATAGCCGCCCAGACCCTGTATGTAAAAATGCAGATCGGAGTGGCAAGATACAATGCCATATATGGTTCCTTTGCCACCCTGCCCCTTTTCATTTTCTGGGTCTATGTGGGGTGGATCATATTTCTCATAGGTGCGGAAACATCACACGCAGTGCAAAATTTCAGGAGGCTAAACCCCCTTGTAAAACCCCTTGACCCCCTAGGAAAACTCGCTCTTGCCATTGACATCCTCTTTGTTGCCTATGAATATTTTGATAACGGGCGCGCCATTACCGCCAAGATCCTCTCGGACGAGCTAAAGTATCCCCTCCCCGAGGTGGATGATGTGGTAGAACGCCTTCTAGAGGCCCGTCTTCTTGTTCGAACGGAAAAATATGAGGAGTTCCTGCCTGCCATTTCACGAGATCATATAACAAACAGACACATATTTGATGCCCTTTGCGGAAACATCCATGAGAGAAATACTCTTGGGGAAAAGATGGCCGGGGAATTTTATGATGACGCCCTTGAGAGGGTGAGGGAATTTTCTGAAAAATATCTTAGAAAGAACTACAAAGAGATTGCAAAAGAATAAGGGATGGACCACGTAGCCCATCCCTTTTCCTCGGATCAAATGAAAATCGTGACCTAGTATCTTTTTCTTCTTCTGCTTGCCTTTCTGCGCCTGCGTTCAGCTTCCTGAGCCTTTCTACGCCTTTTTACGCTTGGTTTTTCGTAAAAACGCCTGTTTTTAAGCTCACGCTGAAGCCCGTCAAGTTGCATCTTCTTTTTGAGCAGCTTGAGCGCCTTCTCCAGGTTGTCCTGGACTTCAACGACAATGGCCAAGGGTATCCCCCCTTTCTATTCAGTAGTCAGCCAATAATAAAAGGAACACCCAAAAAGTCAAGGACCAACCCCAAAAGGTCTATCAAAGATGACGACTTCAAGGACCATCTTGCCTTTTTGGGATTAATGTCTAATTTCTTTTTTTGGAAAAAAGTGGCACCTACTCAGACACCAAAATTGCTGTTGTCAACAAATAGAGTTGTCCGGTTTTATAGCAAATAAACTGTCCGGTTTGGCATGTGCTAATTTTTTTAGGGAACCGCCCCGCCGGAGGCATCCTGCTGACATGAAAATGTCAGGGAGCAAG